>NZ_JACYVZ010000033.1 GCF_014857925.1 Cysteiniphilum marinum
ATGTTTGCCTGACATAATTTTTGTTATCTTGTGAATGATATTTAACTATGCTGGTTACCATATTTCATTTACTCAAAACCGGCAAAGATAAATGTCGCCGACCGGCAAAGATAATTGTCGTTCAATATTTTTTTGGATATTTTTTGTTTTTAAGAAGTTGGGAAGAATATCTGGTTTTTTGTTTAATAATTTTAAAGAATTAACCACATAATGTGACTGATTATCAATCAACATTACTTTTCCGTTGATTTTACCAACTATTTTTCCACTTAATTCATTGTTAGATATCTGTGTGATACCTTCAGGTCGATACATCATTTTAATTTGTGAATGAATGGCAATTTGCATCCCCCCACTTATGTTTGGTTTTTTCTTTGCTTTATATGGACCTGGAATGGTTTCAGGAGGAGCATCTTGAAATTCTAGATAAAATAAAGTCTCTCGATCTTTTGGCAGTTTCGCTCTAGTTTTAGGCAATATAATCACGCGAAGAGGTAATTCATCACTTTTTGGCGGCACGATGGAGAATTTAGGTGATACAATAAAAAAATGATTCATCGAATCTTTTTCAATTTCAGCTGGTTTTAATGGATTACTTGATACTGTCCATGCTTCCAAACCATAGCTTTGTTTTTTGTCACTGTTATTTACATAGACATTGGCAAAGTTATCTTCCGCATGATATATCAATCGAGTAAAAGTAGGGGTCACATGCGATATAGCAAGGCTGCTTGACAGTATAAATCCAAAGTAGCTGATTGCTTTTATTGCCTGAATTAATTTCATTATTTATCTCCTCCTAAAAACTGTGTTATATTAACTTCATTATGCTAGGTTCTTTTGCTTTCTCTAACTAAGGTAATTTGTTGGTCTGCTTTGAAAGGTTGCAGTTTTACTTCATCAAGTAATTTATTATGTTCATCATAGAGATCGATCGTATCTCCTTTTTTAGCTATTGGTAGATAATAAAGGCTTTTATAAACAAACTCTGCTGATAGATGCTCGTTTTGATCATAAATATGATCAACATTCGGATATTGACTAACATCAATAAATAAAGAGTTACCTAATTGACTTTTAAATGTGCGGTATAAAATGGCACCTTCCACCGGTGAACCATTAGCTTGATAACGTTTAAGCCGACCATTTTGGTGTTTCCCCTCATGTAACTGAATTCTATTATGTTCATAGGGTTGCAAACCATCATAAATCCCGTAACCTTCTGCATTAGTGTAGTTATTGTAATCAACGTGAACACCAGAAACCTTCTGAGTATTGACTATTGCAAATGTTTTTCCTAGAGATTGTGTGAATATAAATCCTGTTGGTTGTGTATAAACTACCGTTCCAGATAATGAACCATCTAATGAGTATTCATCTTCATTTCTAAGACTACCGTTGAAGTTGATAAAGGTTACATTCGTATTAAAGCTAACTCCAGCATTGAGTGATTTATTTTGCTCATTGTTGGCAGATTGGCCTTTTTCTTTAGAGATGCTAGCACCAATATTTCCAGAGAACTTGCCTGTCTCACTACTATAACTATAAGATGGGTTAAATGTTACCTGACTGTTATCATAGGTAGTCGTATTAGATAGCATGTGCTGATCATTTAGGCGCCATGAGAATGTCAAAGATAGACTTTTATTTATCAAACCTGAGTCAATTCCTGAGATTATTTTACTTTGGTTATAGTTCAAAGACCAGTTAAAATTTTGTCCAATAGATCCAGTGAGTAGTAAACTTCCAGTTGCTTGCGAAGAACCATCCCAATTGTTAGAAAAGGTAGTAGAAATATCTAAATTAAATCGATTGAACAAAGATTGTTTTACACTCAATTCCAACTGATTTTTAGTGTGTTGTAAACTATCGGTTGTCTCTTGTATAGCATTTTGTAATGAGATATATTGCTTAGATTCATAAATGTAACCAACGATATTAAGGGATGACCCGATTTCATTAAATGACTTGTAATAAGTAATATGTGAGCTAAACCCATTGTAGGTATGATTATTTAACGCTGATTTAAAGGTCGCATGAATTTCTTGTAATGAGATTCCACCAATATTTCCCAAATTAACTGTTGTGCCTAAAGATTGAGACAGATAGTCTTGATTTAAAAAAATGCCACCGTAAGGGGTAAAGTAGTTATTTAGTCCATAATCAAGCTCACTTTCTGCAAATATAGGCGTTAATTTTTGATGGTCTTTGATTGATCCCAAACTCATTGTGTAATGATACACACCAGGATACAGTGCATTAGAAACAATTTGATAAGGTATACTTGTGCTTGTTTTAACACCATTGTCATCTGTAATAACTTGAGTAATACTCTCTGCTCCAATCGTATTATAATCATGAATAGCATACGGGCCTGGATTTAATTTTTTTTTGTATATCAACTGACCTCTTTGATATAATTCTAAGGTGATTGGTCCGTTAGCTACTCCAGTAATTTCTGGCTTGAAAGTATGTTGATAGGTTGGCAGCATATTAATATCATTCTGTAAAGTTGCTCCGTAAAATGAAAGTCCACCAAAAATCTGACTAGGCAATTGATTATAACCAAGTATAAATTCACTTTTGAGTTTAGGCAGAATCGTATTAGCATAGAGGTAGGATATATTATGCGTATTTTGGCTTTTGTTGAATCCATTGCCAATGCTTTTAGAAAAACCATTGTTAAACTGGCTATAAAACTGCCATTTACCCCAATTATATTTAGCAATGGTTGAATTAAAAAAACTATAATTTTTTATGTCATGCGTTTTTTGTGAAGCTAAGCTTATACCATAGGTAATATCGCCGCCACTAATACCAAATTCCCACTGTTTAGGATCAGCATAAGCTGATGCTTCTGAATCATATAAATATCCATCAGCTACTGTTAAGTTTAGATTTTGTTTAAATTGATCATAATGATAACTCACATAGGGCAAACTGTCTTTTGTAATGGTGTAATTTAATTTTTTTAACAACTTCAGAAACTTAGGTTTCGCATGAATTTGGTTAATAAATTCTAATGGAAGTTTGATTTGGACTGTTTTGTTTTTTGACAATGAACTAACTATATAATAGCTACCGATATACTTACCATTAACCAATAAATCTAAAAAATATTGCCCTACGGAAAGGTCACCTAAAAATTGTGCGTCAGTGCTAGAAAAATCTTTAAAAAAGGAGGTATTGATTTTCAGCTGATTTTTAGTTGCACCATTGACATAGCTAAAATGCAATAATGCACAGATACTAAGTAAACACAATAATTTACCATTGAACCCAATCTTCACTAAAATTCTCCCCATAAAGATCTTTTTACTAGCGCCGCCTCAAAACGCATAAAACATCATTCAATGTTAGATTATCTTTCACACTAAGCTGTAATGGATGGATAAATAGACACCTAGGTAAATCCGTGGCATCCTGCTTTGATCACATAGATGTTATCGGCGTTCCTCTTAAGATGAAGTAACAGTAAAGTTAACTTGGGCCTTCGCTGTACCAGTACCAAGTCCTCCTGCACCGGCATCAACAACTGCAATTAATTGTGCTCCATAACGCAATGATTCTGCGACCGTTTGTCCTTTATTTGGATTAATTATAGATAGTGGGTCTGCTGGAGTACCACTCCCTACTGCGTTAGAACCAGCACCAATAATTTGAAAACCGATTGTATCGTTGCCACCTGATTGCGTGTTTGCAATCCAAGTCGAATGGCTACCATACTCTGCAAAAGTAAATTTTGTCTGCACTCCGCTTGCAACGGTCGTACTACAGCCTAATAAATTGATATCAAACATTTTTGTTGAAGATAATGAAGTTCCTGCTGTAACTTTGGAGCTCGATGTGTAGCTAGTACCAAAATTAATTAGACCATTAATAACACTTCCACCACCAACTTGAATGCTACAATTCAGATTATTTATAGTCCCAGAAAGATCGATGCTGCCCTTACCATAAGTTGTGGTGGTAGCATAAGTTATACCAAACAATAAACTAGTTAACCCCATAAAAACAGCTGTTTTTTTCATCATAATAACTCCATTAATTCCTTTGATTGTATTTCTGTTAGCCTGTTCAATTTCAGGAGCATGCATGGTAATAAAAACATTTAATTTAAAAATGTATTTATTAAATTTTTAATAAAAAATATTATATATTTATATGTATATCGAATTAAAATGAACAGTTACCAAGATTCTAACTTTCAATACTTCCATTACATAAAAGTATAAGCAACAATTTTTATTGTTGCTAAAGCATATAGATTGCTTTAACAGAGTGAATTTCATAGCATACTAATTTAACAAAGTTGCAATAGCGTTTTATGAGCTTACTACGTATCGGTATAACACTTCACATATTTCGGACCATAGTTAGAGTCATAAAAAATGTTAAACTGTGTACCAAGTTAGAAACTGCCCTTTGGCTTAAGCTCAGGGTGCAGTTAACATTAGCTGAGCACAAGTCAAAGCCTTCATAAGTTTATTGACTGCATATTCACCCTTCGACTTACACTCAGGGCACAACAGCAAATAGCAATATCGCGAAGACTTTAGAAAATATTCTTCACAATCACATTCTGATTACGCTCAGGACCAGTTGAAATAATATCAATCGGTACATTAAGCGTTTTTTCGATAAAGGAGACATAGTCACGTGCTGCTTGAGGCAGTTTATCATAGTCTGTTTGCTTAAACGTCTCTTCAGACCAGCCTTTTAATGTTTTGTAAATTGGCTTGCAACGCACATAGTCGGCATTATCATACGGCGGATAGGAGACCTCTTTACCATCTAATTCATATGCCACGCAAACCTTTACCTCTCTTAAACCATCCAAAACATCAAGCTTTGTTAAACAAATTGATGTGATACTATTAATCTCAATCGCACGACGCAATGCAACCAAATCAAGCCATCCTGTGCGACGCTTACGACCTGTGACTGTACCAAACTCACAGCCTTTAACACCTAAGTGCTCACCAATTTCATCAAACAACTCAGTGGGATAAGCGCCACTACCAACACGCGTAGTATAGGCTTTGGTGATCCCGACAACCGCATCAATATAGCATGGACCAAAGCCTGCTCCTGAAGCTACCGTACCCGAGATTGTATTTGATGAGGTGACAAATGGATAAGTACCATGATCGATATCAAGCAATGTCCCTTGCGCGCCTTCAAAGATAATTTTACCTTTGTTGAGACGAATGGCATTTAACTCTGCTGATACATCAGTGATCATTGGCAAAATTGTTTTTGCATAATCTAATAATGATGCATAAGTTTCTTCTAAATCAAAATGAATATCTACTTTGTAATAATTTTGTAAAGTGAAATTATGTAGATCTAATAGATTAGTAAGTTTTGCCTTTAATTTCTCAGGGTGCGCTAGATCCCCTATACGAATCGCACGACGCGCAATTTTATCTTCATACGCGGGACCTATGCCACGCTTTGTTGTACCAATCTTGTGCTCTCCTAATGCCGCTTCACGCGCTTCATCTAAGGCAACGTGCACAGGCAATACTAAAGGGCATGCTTCACTAATACGCAAGCGATCAAACACTGGCACATTACGTGCCAATAGCTCATCCATTTCAGCATGTAAAGCTTCTAATGACACCACGACACCATTGCCAATAAAACTTTTAACGCCATCATGCAAGATGCCAGATGGAATAAGGCGCAGCTTAGTTACCTCACCATTAATGACCAAGGTATGCCCGGCATTATGACCACCTTGAAACCGTACCACGGCATCGGCTTTATCTGTCAAAAAGTCCACGACTTTACCCTTACCTTCATCACCCCACTGGCTACCTAAGATAACAATGTTATGGTTCACTGAAATTCCTCACTTTGCTAATTACAGTAGCATGTTAAAGATTTTTGATAAACTTGACAAATAAAATGCTTGAGTTTTTGTCTTGTCATGAACCACTATGCAATGATGTGTAAATGATCTGCACGGGTGAGGGATATAATTAAAACTCAACTCATTCTTGAGATGCATTGCTATCTACAGCCAACGACTCTGTTCATCAACTTGAAACAATCTCCAACGCCATGCTTAAGCTATGACCTTGGCGTTGCAGATATTGCAAGCGTTTTTGTTTCTCTTTTAGATCTTGCGCTTTATCGTGATATTTTTTTTCATAACATAATTGTGCTTGTTCAAACCAATCAATATCCAACGCGTTAAGTACCTTTTCAAAAATAGAAACATCTATACCTTTTTCATAAATAATCTTTTGTTTAATCCTCAATAATCCATAATGCTTGTATAAAGCACTTTTAATCATAAGCTCGGCACAACGCTCATCTGACTGCCAATTATTATCGACGAATTCTTGTAATAAGCTTTCAATCTCAGTCAATGAAATATGGTTACGTTGAACTAATTTTTGCTTTAGTTGTGCATAGGAATACTCTTGTTTGGATAACAAATAGAAAAGGTAATCGCGTTCGTTATTATTCTTCGGCATCGCTTGATACTGATTTATCCTTTGCCGCATTCGGTAATAACGCGGTCATTAATGCTTCATGCAAATTCTCTTTAACCTGTGGGTTTTCTTTCAAGTATACACGCACATTATCCTTGCCTTGCCCGATTCGATCACCGTTGTAGCTATACCAAGCACCGGCTTTATCGACGAGGTTATACTTCACCCCTAGATCAATCAACTCTCCTTCAAGAGATGTCCCTTCACCATAGAGGATATCAAACTCTGCCTGCTTAAATGGTGGTGAGACTTTATTTTTAACGACTTTAACCTTAGTCTCATTACCTAAGATTTCATCCCCCTTCTTAATCGGGCTACCACGACGAATCTCTAAACGCACTGACGAGTAAAACTTCAGTGCATTACCACCTGTGGTTGTCTCAGGATTGCCAAACATTACACCAATCTTCATACGAATCTGGTTAATAAATACCACCAATGTATTAGAGCGCTTGATATTGGCTGTTAATTTACGTAAGGCTTGTGACATTAAGCGCGCTTGTAAGCCCATATGTGAATCACCCATTTCACCTTCAATCTCAGCTTTTGGCGTCAAGGCAGCAACTGAGTCAACAACAACAATATCAACACCACCTGAACGTACCAACATATCGGTAATCTCAAGCGCTTGCTCACCTGTATCGGGCTGTGACACGATTAGGCTTTTAAGGTCAACGCCCAAAGCTTCGGCATAAACTGGATCAAGCGCATGCTCAGCATCAATAAAAGCAGCTGTTCCGCCATTTTTTTGACACTGTGCAATCGCTTGTAATGTTAACGTTGTTTTACCTGAAGATTCCGCGCCATAGATTTCAACAACACGACCTTTTGGTAAACCGCCAACCCCTAAAGCGATATCTAAACCAATGGACCCTGTGGAAATTACTTCGATATCTTTAGCCAAATCAGTATCACCCATACGCATAATGGAGCCTTTACCAAATTGTCTTTCAATTTGTGATAACGCTGAATTTAATGCTTGTTCTTTATTGCTCATAAACTTCCTCGAATAGATAAATATGTAAGATTTAAAACACGGGAATTAATGTAACATTTATGTGGAATGAACAAAAGGGGTAATACTCTACACTCGACAAAAAGAAACATTATAGCTTGTGGCATCTGGCGTTGGTGCGCTAAAGGTAATCATCTTTTGCAAATCACCATAAACCTCTACTGGCGTCCACGGTTGTGGCTGACCAACATTAAAGCCGCTTTTATCTAGCCATTGCACTTGATACTGGAAGTTTTGAGTTGCTGATTTTTTGTTTTGCACCAACACTTGCCCTTGAATCGTATCACCTGCTGATGTTCGTACTACTGGTTGCATGGCTTTTAGCTGACCAAAGCCAGAACCAAAACTCTCTGCAGATGTTGCATTGGCAGGAATTGTAATACAACGACTAGCACACCCTGTTAACCCTAACGCTAACAAAGTGGCAATACTTGCATATTTAAGCTTAATCATATCCATTTTTATAACTCCTTTGATACGCAAATAAATAGCATTAGCCAAAAATCAAAAGCAAAACTTATGATGATTCAGATAAGAAACTCTTTAACGTTTCTGATCGCGATGGGTGTCTTAACTTACGCAGTGCCTTTGCTTCAATCTGACGAATACGCTCACGTGTCACATCAAATTGCTTACCAACTTCCTCTAAAGTGTGATCAGTGTTCATATCAATGCCAAAGCGCATACGTAATACTTTTGCTTCACGTTCAGTTAGTGTGCTTAGAATATCTTTAGTTACTTCACGCAAACTCTCACTTGTCGCACTATCCACTGGTGAATCAGATACTGAATCCTCAATAAAGTCACCTAAGTTAGAATCCTCATCATCACCAATTGGCGTTTCCATCGAGATCGGCTCTTTGGCAATCTTCATAATTCTACGAATCTTATCTTCCGACATATCAATATGTTGGCTTAATTCCTCAGGTGTGGCCTCTTTACCTGTTTCTTGTAAGATCTGACGCGAGATACGATTCAGCTTATTAATTGTCTCAATCATATGCACAGGAATACGAATCGTGCGCGCCTGATCGGCGATTGAACGGGTAATTGCTTGGCGAATCCACCACGTTGCATAGGTTGAAAACTTATAACCACGACGATATTCAAATTTATCAACCGCTTTCATCAAACCAATATTACCCTCTTGAATTAGATCCAAGAACTGTAGTCCTCTGTTGGTGTATTTCTTAGCAATCGAAATCACCAAGCGCAAGTTTGCCTCAATCATCTCTTTCTTTGCACGTCGGGCTTTTGCTTCACCTACTGAAATGCGTTTGCTCGCTTCACGCAAATCATAAATTGACATATCCGCGCGATCTTCAATTAATCCTAGTTTCACCTGAATTGCTTTAGCATCTTCAAGCACATTGACAAGATCTGGATGCTTATCAATACAACTATCTAGCCAATTGGTATCCGTTTCACGTCCTTGAAAACGCGATACAAAATACTGCTTCGGCATTTTGCCTTTTTCGATACATAAACGCATAATTTTGCGATCATGCCCGCGAATTTCAGTTACCAAACCTCGAATTGAGTTAATCATGCGGTTCAGCTGTGCACTGGTATAACGCATGCTTAAGAACAATGCAGACACTTCGCTAGCCGCATTAATATATGCCTTGCTACCTACCTCTTGATCTAGTAAGTAATTAAATTTAGCTTCAATCTCGGCAAATTTTTGCGCTGCCACCTCAGGGTCAGGTCCTGTATCTTCCGCAGTGTCTACCGTCCCACCACTTGATTCCTCGTCATCATCAGAACTACTTTCTTCTGTTTGATTTTCTTCTAACGTTTCTTCTGGATTATCAAGCATTGATCCAACATCTGTACCTGAGGCATCAATTTCATCACCCTCATTAAAACCAGAGATTAAATCAGAGAATTTAATAAACTTATATAATGGTGTTTCTTCTCTTTCCTCATCCTCAAGTTGCATATGCTCTTCACGTGCTGCATCTGTTAAATCCTGATAGCGCCCTAATAACGACTTAATGACATAAGGATATTCGGATAATGCATTAAGCACCTCTTTAGTACCATGTTCAATCCGTTTAGCAATTTCGATTTCACCTGAGCGTGTTAACAGATCAACCGCACCCATCTCACGCATATACATTCTAACAGGGTCGGTAGTGCGCCCAAAATCACCATCAGAAGATAAAGCTTGCACCGCGTCATCATCTGATGTGTTCTCTGACTCAGCTTCAAGCAATAACAAATCTTCCGCATCAGGCGCTGATTCAAATACCTTGACACCGACATCATTGATCATCTGAATTACTTCTTCAATACGCTCAGGATCGGTAATTTCATCTGGCAAATAATCATTAACATCAGCATAGGTCAAATAGCCTTGCTCGCGTCCTAACGCTAGTAACTCTTTGATTCTTGAGAGTTGTTGTTCTTTTGTTTGATCTGACATTAAAATCTCACTTCTTAAGTTTCTTAACTACTTATTTACTGAAATTATGCACTTTCTCTCTTTCAACACCCCGCCTCGCAAGCTAGGCACCCCTCTTCACAAGAAGGGGGATGTAAAATCAACCTTTGCCCAATTCCCCTCCTTCACAGGAGGGTGGCAGCCGCAGGCTGACGGAGTGTTTTTAAAGTCATAGCTTTTTCTAAAATGCGTAACTTCAGTTATTTACATCGCTAAGCGCGCGCATGAAAAGCGACCTATCAACGTCCAAATCACATCGATGATCACATCCAATACGCTTACCCCTTTGGCGATTTAGCAACATAAATCAAGTGTAGCTATATTTTTTCTACTTTGTATAAAATTGCTTGCATTCTTTGTTTTTCTGTCGCTGTTAAGATAGATGTTTTTGCTTTTAATATCAGGTGTTCTAATTCGTTTTGACATGCCTGCTTCATTATCTTATCTAACATCGCCATTAATTCATCAATAAGCTGCACTGCATCAAGCTCGCTTTGTGCTTGCAATAGCTGATAGAAATACGCCTTAAATTGCGGATATTTTTCAACAAGCATTTGCACAAGCACAGCAGAAGACAGCCCGCTATTTTGCCTGATTACTTTCAAAGCATCAAGCAAAATAAAGTGCTGTTCTGTTACACATTCAAATTCTATTGCCGGTTGCGCATTCAGCGCATCATGCACCTCTGTTGGCATACTTAACAAATATGCTAATGCTTTTTCAACCAAGCTCAGCTTATTAACGTTTAACTGCCAACGTTTTAGCTGCATGTTGCTATCATTTTGTTTTGTATCATGCGCTTTTTGTTTGATCATCCGTTGCAACTGCAACGAAGACACATGAGTTGCTTTCGCCAATTGCTCAACAATCATCAGCGTATAGGCACTTTCAGGAATGGCTTTTAATACTCGCTTTGCCTCTTCAATCAATTGCGCCAGACTATCTGCGCTGTTTAAATCATATTTACCTAATAGATTTTGGATAAAGAAATCGGCTGCACTTAAGGCCTCTTTTAAGGCATTATTAAAACCTTCTAGCCTCATCTCTTTGATATATGAATCTGGGTCATGCTCTTTCGGCAATAGCAAAAATCGTGCTTTTTTATGCTCATCCAGCACAGGCAACACCATCTCAAATGCTCTTAAAGCAGCATTTTGCCCAGCGGTATCGCCATCAAAGCACAAAATAATCTCTGAGGTGTGACGAAACAATGTCTTTAAGTGCGACGCTGATAAAGCAGTTCCTAATGTTGCAACTGCTGTGGTATAACCATGTTGATGCAAGCCAATGACATCCATATAGCCTTCAACCACCATGATATGCTCAGGATTTTTATGCTGAGTTTTAAGCTCATACAAGCCATATAGCTCATGACTTTTAAAAAACACAGGCGTTTCAGGTGAGTTAAGATATTTAGGATTGGCATCTTTATTAGGCAACACGCGCCCACCAAACCCCACAACTGAACCTTTACGATTACGTATCGGAAACATCAAGCGCTCGCGAAAACGATCATATGCTCCACCCTTATCTTTACGGATCACTAAGCCTGCCTGATCCAAAACATCCAATGAAAATTGCTTTTTCAACACATCATACAATGCTTGCCATTGATTAGGCGCATAACCCATTTGAAAATACTTCGCTGTTTTTGCTGAGAGTTCTCGCGATTTAATATACTCGATAACTTCATCTTTATTGGCATCAAAGCGCAAACACCATTGAAAATATTTATTTGCCGCTTGTAAGGCATCATAAATTGATTGTGTTAATTTATCTTTGGATTGATCTTTACCACTTTGATCATAAGGCACCTCAAGATTTTGCATCAACGCAAGCTCTTCAACCGCCTCAATAAAACTTAAGCTATTGTAATCTGCAATAAAATCAATGACATCACCAGAGGCATGGCAGCCAAAGCAGTGATAAAGTTGCTTATCTGGACTGACTGAAAATGATGGCGTTTTTTCATTATGAAATGGGCAGCACGCCATGAAATTTTTGCCCGTTTTTTTGAGCGTGACATATTTTGAAATAACATCAACAATATCAGTCGATGCGACGACTTGACGGATAAAATCAGCGGGAATATTCCCCTTCATGGCGAGTGTTTACGATAATTGTGATTTGATCATTGAACCGACTTTACCCATATCAGCACGACCATTAAGTTCTGCTTTTATCGCACTCATAATCTTACCCATATCTTTCACTGAAGAAGCACCAACTTCTAAAATAGCACGTTGGATAATTTCAATAATCTCATCTTCTGATAATGGTTTTGGTAAGTAAACTTGTAAAATTTCAATTTCATCAAGCTCTTTTTGTGCAAGCTCTTCTCTGCCTGCGCGCTTAAACTGCTCTGCAGAGTCTTTGCGTTGCTTGATCATTTTTGTCAGGATACTAATCACATCATCCTCAGTTACCTCAACACGCTCATCAACCTCTTTTTGCTTAAATGCCGCCAACGCCATACGGATCGTTGATAAACGATTTTTATCTTTATTTTTCATTGAGGTTTTCATATCTTCAACAAGACGTGCGCGTATTTCAGACATTTGCTAAATCCTAACAGTTTTATTTATTAAACTAAGTATATGTATAGTTTTTTTGATTGCCATAAACACAGAAGCCAACTACACCGTTAAAGCATAGCTGGCCAACTGTTTATTGCAATCTTTTACTTCTTCTACTTCCTAGCGGCGAGCTGCTGCTGGCGTTGAACGCATAGACTGCTTCATTGAACGCTTAACTGCAGCTGCTTTTTTGCGTTTGCGCTCCCATGTTGGCTTCTCATAAAATTCTCTACGACGAAGTTCAGAAACGATTCCCGCTTTTTCACAGCTACGCTTGAAACGGCGCAATGCAACATCAAATGGTTCTGTTTCTCTTACACGTACTGCTGGCATACATCTCACCTCGCTTAAATGCCATCTAAAATTTTTTTAAAGTCGATTATCTAAGTTTACACGCTTCTGATTCATTTTGTTGAATACTTTAAAGACATCTAAAATTAAATGCGCGCTAAGTCTACAAACTTTTCCTTTGAAAGGCAAAGAATTTCTCTATTTTTTATCTTTTTTCATCTGTGCTACGACTTGACTAGTTACATCCACTTTCAAATCAGGTGCCGCGTATGCTACTGCTTGCGAGCTTAGGATTAGGCTATACTTACCTTCTTTAGCAACAGCTTCAACCGCAGTATTAAAGCTTGCTTGGAAATCTTGAGCAATTTTTTGCTCTTGCTGCATCTCGCTTTGCTTAAATGCCATGGCTTGTTGTTTGAATTTATCCTGCTCATCAGTTAATGCTTTTTGCTGCTTATCCAAATCAGATTTCGTTAACGTTGGTGCATTCGTTTGCAAAGTTTGCATTTTTTCTACCAAACTCTGTTGCTGTTTTTGCAACTCATCCGCTTTTGGCTTTAACTTCGTTTGTAATGCCTGAATACTCTGTTCACCTTGTGGCACGGATTGATAAATCTCAACCGGATTAACTAAGCCAATTTTTAAGCTGCTTGCATCTGCAGCAAAGGCAGCACTCGTCACAGCCATTGACGCCAAACCAATCATTGCTAATTTTTTCATATTTACTCCTTAGATTTAACTAAATTTGAAATCTTGATCATACTTTTCAACTTAACGGGTTAGAACGTTTGCCCCAGTGTGAACTGGAATACTTGCGTTGAATCTCCTGGTTTAGCATTTAATGGTTTTGCCAAGCTAAATGCCATTGCACCTAAAGGCGACAACCATTGGAACTCAACACCCACTGAATAACGTAGGTTTGAGAATGTTGGCGACTTATCACCGGCCGTTCCTGGCCAAATGACACCGCTATTTGTACCTGAATTATACGTTGGAATATTGTAAGTGTTATAAACATTACCCGCATCAAAGAACACACCCAGACGCATATTGCGACTATCTTTTAAGCCTGGGATTGGGAACAAAATATCCATATTCGTATACACATTTAAATTACCACCAATAGCATTACCTTGCTCTGGCTGCGGTGGCGTACCGTTTGGTGTATAGGTATCAGAAGGCCCCATACCCCCTTGAGAGAAACCACGAACCGAGCCCCAGCCTCCGCCATAGAAATTCTGGAAGAATGGTAAGTACTCGGTGCTTCCATAGCCATTACCATAACCAAGTCCACCTTTAACAGAAAGTGTGACATCGCCAACAATCGGATGGAAGAATCCGGCAGATCCTGTGACTTTATACCACTGCAGATCACTAATTCCTGGCACTGATACAGTACCATTTAAACCTAAAGTTGTCCCTTCTGTCGGGAAGAACGCGCGATTCGTTGAATTATGATTCCAACCCAAATTAACAGTAAATGTATTAAACGAGGTTTGACCGCCATTTTGATTAACAAACCACTCTAAAATACTCGATGTACCACCACTTGGTTGCAATACTTGTGTGTGATCAACGCCACCGCCGACACTAATCGAGTCAAATGCTGATGTTGGAATACTATAACCTAAATTCGCACCATATTGATTCAAGCGATAGCTCGCAATTGAGGTATCATCATAATCCGTACGTGACAAATAGGTACTAATCGTTTGACTTATGCCTGATTGGGTAAAATACGGATCGGTATACGACATATTCAAGCTTTGATAAACACTTGATAAATTCGCGCCAATAGAAAACTGATTCCCCGTACCTTGAATATTTGGTAGTGATAGGTTACCACCAATCATAAAGTTATATAGTTGTGAATAACCAATACTTGCACTGACTGTATTGGCACTTCTTTCTTTAATGTCATAATCCATGTTAACCAAATCATCCGAGCCAGGGACTGGGACTTTTTTAACCGTTACATCTTGGACAAATGGCATTCTTTGTAACTTAATCTTCGATTGATCAATCATCGATTGATTATAAACACCTGATTCAAAATATTGCATCTGTCGACGATAGACGTAGTCATTAGTGACATTATTCCCTAGGAAATTAATCTGATTAATATAGACTTTTTTACCAGGATCGATATAGAAAGTTAATGCTACTGTCTTATTATCTTTATCAACATTAGGTACTGGATTAACATTGGCAAAGGCATAACCTTTGTTCCCCAGCGCTTGCGTAATTGCCTTAGCACTATCTAGTACTTTTTGGCGTGAGAATGTGTCTCCTGCTTTAAAACTAATAAGCTTCTCAAGATCGGCTTTCGCAATAACAAATTTACCTTCTAATGATACTTTAGAGACTTTGTACACTTCACCTTCACTGACATCAAAGGCGATAAATGCATTTTCTTTATTTGGTGATAGCGAGGCTTGGTGTGATGTCACTTTAAAATCCAAGTAACCATTATTCATATAGTAATTATTCAGATCCTCAGTTGAGGACTGCATATTGGTTGGCGAGTAATCCGCCTTTGAGGTAAACAACCCCCATAAATTCCAAATTGACGGCGTTTTAAAGGTGATATTATCAAGAAGCTCACTTTGCGAGAATGCTTTATTACCAATCACATTAATGCGACGCACGGTTGCGGTTTTGCCTTCAGCAATATTAATCTTGATTGCCACACGATTACGCGCTTCTTTAATCTCTTGTATATCAACTGTTGTTGAGTAATAACCCATCAACGCATATTGCATCAACAACGACTGCTTGACCTGAAATAGTATCTCAGGATTAGCAATATTACCAACATCAAGCCCTGCTTCACGCAAGACTTTTTTCATGTCATCGTTTTTGATCTTATCATTACCATCAAAATCAACCGCACTGATGGCTGGGCGCTCTGACACCTTCACAATCAGGCTGTTACCATCTTGATATAGCTGTACATTTTTGAAAAAACCACTACTATAAAGCGACTTGATTGCCTCATTAGTTTCTGCTGCGTCTACCTTTTCACCTGTATGAATACCTAAATCATTCAGTACAGTTTCTTTTGAGATACGCTCCAAACCTTCAACTTTTATACTTTTAGCAATAAAGCTATTTTGTGCGTAGGCACCAGTAAAAGGTGCCACGCCTAAAAGCGTAAGTAACAATGTTTTTTTCAATGACAAGCTCAAGCTAATCTTCCTTCATTTAAATTATTTTATTCAATCTTTCTTTGTATTTAAAAGCACCGAAACATGTTTACGCGCCTGCAAATCAATAGCGACAACATCATCAATGGTTTCCGGTTTATTCAATTTTATCGTCTGCAAAACCCGTTCAATATACTCGATTATTTCCAAATATTGTATTTTTTCCGCCAAAAAAGCCTCAACAAGCACTTCATTGGTAGCATTTAACACAATTGTTGCAGCATAATCTTGACGCTTTATCATATCACACACCAATGGAATGAGTGCGAAACGCTGCCCATCCAATGCATTAAAACTTAATGGTTTAGCAGTAAAATCAAGCTTTGGCACATTGATTTTGTGCCTTTGTGGATAATACATCGCATAACCAATCGGCGTTTTCATATCCGGTGTTCCCATCTGCGCGATAAAACTCCCATCGTGATACTCCACCATAGAATGCACAATGCTTTGTGGGTGAATCAGCACTTCAATTTTTTCAATAGGCACTTGAAATAACCAATAAGCCTCAATAATCTCTAACGCTTTATTCATCATCGTCGACGAATCAACGGATATCTTGCGCCCCATCTGCCAATTAGGATGTGCGCACGCCTCATCGGGCGTAATACCTTTAAGCTCATCCAATGACTTTTCGCGAAAAGGACCGCCTGAGGCCGTTAGGATAATTCTAGAGATTGCCTGTTGATCATAATGCTTATCTTGATCAGGCAAACATTGAAAAATTGCGTTGTGCTCACTATCGACAGGTAAGATCATTGCACCAGATTGTTTTGCTGCACGCATGAAAATCTCACCTGCAGTGACCAATGCTTCTTTATTAGCCAATAAAATGGTTTTGCCTTTATTAACAGCTGCAAACGTTGGTGCCAATCCTGCAATACCAACAATAGCAGCCATAACCATATCAACTTCATCAGCACTTGCGACAGAAACAAGCGCCTCTTTACCATACAGCACTATCGTCTGACAACCTGAAGCTTTAAGATCATTGCTCAGCTTATTTGCTAAGCTTTCATCTGCAACCACGGCATAATGTGGCGTAAATTCAAGACATTGCTGATATAACAGCTCGATATTACGATGTGCAGTCAATGCATAAATTTTAAAATCAGCAGGGTTATCGCGAATAATCTCTAGCGTATTAACACCAATTGATCCTGTCGCCCCCAAAATTGTGATGACTTTCACGGATTACTCCACTTCGCTGCCATCTTCGTTATCCTGTTCACCTTGCACTGAGTCATCATCTGCTATTGATGCGTCTTCTGCTTCATTTTCTAGCATTTCACCATCAAGATCTTCTTCAGACTCATCCTCGCCCACGACTTGCACTGATACCAATTTTTCATCTATTTTTAAATTAATCAACTTAACACCTTGCGCTGAACGACCTGTTTCACGCACCTCAGATACACGCGTTCTAATAAGCACACCTTGATCGGTCATAAGCATAATATCATCTGTTTCCTCAACAAGTCCGGCTGCAACGACACGACCATTACGATCTGATGTCGAGATTGAAATGACCCCCTGAGAACCACGTGCTGTTTTACGATATTCAGCAACTGGTGTGCGTTTACCATAGCCATTCTCAGTCGCTGTTAACACAACACCCTGATCTGGATCAGTAACAATCACGCCAACAATGTGTTGATCCTCCTGAATACGCATGCCTCTAACACCACGTGCTGTTCTACCCATTGCGCGCACATCTTCTTCATTAAAACGAATTGCTTTACCGGCATCTGAGAACATCATAATCTCTTGTTGACCATTAGTTAAATGCACATGTAACAACTCATCACCCTCATCAAGGGTTAAGGCATAAATACCGCCCTTACGTGGACGTGAGAAGGCGGTTAAATCGACCTTTTTAACGGTTGCTTGCTTAGTCGCCATAAAGACGTTCCAACCTTCTGTGTACTCAGAGATCGCAAGCATTGCCGTAATACGCTCACCTTGCTCAAGTGGCAAGACATTATTGATAGGTTTACCTTTCGCGGCACGCCCTGCTTGCGGGAATTCATAGACTTTGCTCCAGTAAATTTTGCCCGCACTTGAGAAGCACAGCATAGTGTCATGTGTTGATGCAATTTGCAGTTTATAAACAAAGTCCTCTGATTTCATTTGTGTTGAGGACTTACCGCGCCCGCCACGTTTTTGTGCATTATAATCTTTCAATGGCTGCGCTTTGACATAACCATCATATGAAAGTGTCACCACCATCGATTCTTCAGTAATTAAATCTTCGTAACCTAAATCAAGCTGAGAAGCAATAATCTCCGAGCGACGAGCATCACCAAACTGTGCTTTCACTTCTTGCAGTTCTTCACAAATCACTTCAAGCAAGCGTTTAATATCTTTTAAAATTGCAATCAACGCTTCGATGCGTAGAAGCAACGCTTTGAATTCATCAAGAATCTTATCTTGCTCTAAACCTGTCAAACGGTGTAAACGAAGCTCTAAAATCGCATCAACCTGCGCTTGTGATAGGAAATATTCATCATTGTGTAAACCGTAATGCGATGCCAAGCCATCAATGCGATAAAGCGCTTGATCAACCCCTTCAAGCATTTGTCCGACGAGCTTACCAGACCATGAACGGGATAACAGCGCTTCTTTGGCTTCAGCCGGTGTTTTAGACGCTTTAATCAATGCAATCATTTCATCAATATTTGATAAAGCAATCGCTAAACCTTCCAAAAGATGCGCACGCTCGCGCGCTTTACGCAGTTCAAAAATCGTGCGTCGTGTTACCACTTCTTTACGATGACGAATAAACGCTTCAATCACTTCTTTTAAATTTAGTAACTTCGGCTGACTATCAACCAAAGCAACCATATTAACACCAAAGCTTAACTGCATTTGTGTTTGTGCATATAGATTATTTAATAGCACTTCAGGCACTTCGCCACGTTTAACATCGATAACGATACGCATACCGTCTTTGTCAGATTCGTCACGCAATTCAGAAATACCTTCGATTTTTTTGTCTTTAACCAGCTCGGCAATTTTCTCAATCAAACGTGCTTTATTTACCTGATACGGGATTTCAGTAACTATAATCTGCTCACGATCAGTTTTCTTATCAGTTTCAATTGACGCTTTAGCACGCATAATAACGCGTCCTCTGCCCGTCTTATATGCATCAACAATCCCAGCGCGACCATTGATATAGGCACCCGTTGGGAAATCAGGTCCTGGAATATATTCCATCAATTCGTCAATGCTTAAATCAGGGTTTTCAATGAGTGCAATCACACCATCAATGACTTCATTTAAATTATGTGGCGGAATATTTGTTGCCATCCCCACCGCAATACCCGATGAACCATTAACCAGCAGGTTAGGTATGCGCGTTGGCAATACATCCGGAATCATCTCGGTTTCATCATAGTTTGGCGAGAAGTTAACCGTTTCTTTATCGATATCGATTAGCAATGAATGCGCCATCTTTGACATGCGCACTTCGGTATAACGCATTGCTGCCGGCGAGTCACCATCAACTGAACCAAAGTTACCTTGACCATCAACCAGCATATAACGTAATGAAAACGGCTGCGCCATACGCACAATCGTGTCATAAACTGCCGTATCACCATGCGGGTGATATTTACCAATCACGTCCCCCACAACACGTGCTGATTTTTTATAAGGCTTATTAAAGTCATTGCCTAGCTCTTTCATCGCAAAAAGAACGCGTCGATGCACAGGCTTTAAGCCATCACGCACATCAGGAAGCGCACGTCCAACAATGACGCTCATCGCGTAATCAAGGTATGATTGCTTTAATTCTTGCTCGATATTAACCGGAAAAACTTCATTGGCAAATTGTGTGGTCATAAGGATATAAACGCTTCAAATATTCTAAAAACTGGAGCGAATTATAACATACTCACCACAACACAGAAATATAAATATCTAGCAATGACACCCCAAAAATAACTTACTTCCAAGCATCATATTCATTCGATTGAAAAACAACCTCCTTCCCTGACTTTAACTGCCGCTGACAATACTGAGCCGTAGTAAGAACTTTTAGTGAAAACTGTCCTTACCCAGAATTATTCCAATACATAACTGCTTTAAGCATTGGGATCTCTTTATATTTCTTGCTTTTGGTCACTTTTAGTATTGAAAGCATCATCTGAATGGACTGAGCGGCATAGTAGCAAGCCTTTACTTTAAAGATATTAAGAAAAATGAACACTTGCAATGAGTTAGTTTTTAGGTGAAAGGTATTTCTCCAGCCCCAACTTGATAAACTTTTGTTGGACTGCCCATTTCTGCCGGCATTCCAAAAGATACTATTTTGTTCTCAACTGGATCAAATAGCACACCGCCCTCTTCTAAATGTCCGTAAGAATATGAAGAACTATTTGTAGTTTGGTAATATAAGTCTGCGCCTCGAACAATGTATTTAATTAACATTCTATCTAGGTATGAAATAATAGAGCAGCTGGTTATTTGTGGCAAATTACTAGTTGAACCCCCAGTTGTTATAGTAAAAAATTCCTTTTTATAATATGGTTCACTATGAACAGTTTGTAGGGTGATATTTTCTGCGCTCAATAAAACATAGGCAGGAACTGAACCATACAATGTTATATTAAGGTGATTTTTCGACTTCATGGTAAATAGTTTACCCGCTATAACACGCATACAATTTTGATTATTAATATCTAAACCAGTACCAATTTGATAAACTTTTGTTGGATTGCCTATTTCTGCCGGCATTCCAAAAGATACTATTTTGCGCTCAACTGGATCAAATAACACACTACCCTCTTCTAAATGTCCGTAAGAATATGAAGAACCATTTGTAGTTTGGTAATATAAGTCTGCGCCTCGAACAATGTATTTAACTAACATTCTATCTGGGTTCCCTGGGTATGAAGTAATAGAGCAGCTGGTTATTTGTGGCAAATTACTAGTTGCCGCCCCAGTTGTTATAGTAAAAAATTTCTTTTTATAATATGGTTCACTATAAACATTTTGTAGGGTAATATTTTCTGCGCTCAATGAAACATAGGCGGGATCTGAACCATACAGTGTTACATTAAAATGGTTTTTCGACTTCATGGTAAATATTTTACCCGCTATAACACCCATACAATTTTGATTATTGATATCTAAATTTGACTGATCAGCAAATGAAGTTGATACAAAAGCCAAACTAGAAATTGCTAAAGTAGTTAAAATAATTTTTTTCATCATAAAATTTTCCCATTATTTTGTTTAAACTTTAATATCCCAGTAAATGGTAACGAAAGGTTTACTACTTCAGGTAGTAACTCACAAAACAAAGTTTAATAAAAAAATATAAAATAAAAATTTAACTCAATTTATTTTAAGTGAAATTTTATATAAAATGATATGATTCAAGCCCAGTATACACATGAATGTAACTTTTGATGGCATTTAGAGAGTCGTTTAATTATCATTAATTTGCGAAAAACAAAAACAAACGAATCATTGAATCGAAAAATAAATATGAAACCTCAAACTTACGTTTACTTTTTCGCCATTTTCCTTGTGGGTGTTTATGTCTGCGCTTATGATATGTATATCTCAGCGCTGCCATTACTACAAAATGATTTTGCGGTGAATGTTGGACAAAGCCAGTTAACACTGACCTTATTTGTTATTGCAGGTGCGATATTTGCAATACCTGCCGGCCTTATTAGCGACCACTTTGGACGCAAAAAAACACTGATCCTTTATTGTGTAATCGTCATTATTGGTAGCATTGTGTGCTTGTTATCACAAAGCATCCTTGCCTTTTATATCGGGCGAATATTACAAGGCATTGGTGCTTCTGGTTTATATATTCTTGCTGTCGCTTTACCCAAGGATATGCTAACAGGTAATACTTATGTTAAAACCTGGCAGAGCTTAACACTTTTGTTTTATTTGGCTCCTTCTTTGGCTGGCTTTATCGGTGGTTATATTGTCTATTACGGTGGTTGGGAATGGGTTTTTAATGGTGTTGTTTTAGTAGCACTGCTCGCCCTTATCTTGATTGCTATTTATTTTAAAGAGATACCAACCGCAGCCACTGAAGTCAAAACTTCAAGTCGCAAGAAATTCTTTAGCATTGCTAGCAACACACAATTCTTAAGCTACTGCTATATCACGTCAGCGGCGTGGGCGGGGATGTCCATTTTCTATATCTGCACGCCTTACATTGTGATCACAACCCTTGGGTTTAATACGATTGTTTATGGTTGGTTATCCTTTTTATTGATCTTCTTTGGCGCCTTAGCACGTTGGATTAACATTCGCTGGCTTAATGGCTTGATGAGCTATGAGCAAAGCGCTTATAGCTTTTCTTTTGTTGCTGTGTTGAGTGGCATATTATTTGTCAGTGCTTACTTTCTACCGGCACATTACGCCATTTACTTGATCGGTCTCAGTGCGATTTTATTTGGTTTTTCCTCAGCACTTGTGAGTGTAAACACCTCAACGATGGCATTTTTGCTGATTGATAAAAGTCACAGTGCTGTTGCCTCGTCAATCTATGGACTCATGATTGACCTTATTGTTGCGTTATCACTTATATTTGCTAATTTAATGCGCGCTAACTTGATTCTCCTAGGTGCAATGATTGCTGTCTTTTATATCATTGCCATAATGCTGCTGATGAAATTCAAAGAACCTACAGCTACCACAATTCACGTTTAGTGATTTATACCGCCCACAAACCATCTTACAGTATTTCTGTCATTGAATTTCTTGCGCTTTTGAGTAATTGAATTTTGCCAATAATCCCAGCTATTATCTGCAATCCAATTACTCAAAAGCATCAAACACTTCTTCGACATCAAACACCGCAAAATGATTTATGAGCGGTATAGAATACAAGTCCTTTCCATCTAAAGATAATTTGCATACAATAAGCGCACTTTTCTAAGTTAATCAATACGGAATCATCTAATGTCTAAAATCCAAGCCGTGCGCGGCATGAATGATATTTTACCGAGCGATATTTATAAGTGGCACTTTTTTGAAAACGCCGTAAAACAAACCTTACACAACTATGCTTATCAGGAAATTCGTTTACCTGTCGTTGAAAAAAGCGAGTTATTTCATCGTGGCGTTGGTGCAGGCACAGATATTGTTGAAAAAGAAACCTATAACTTTAGTGATCGCAATGATGACGCATTGACTTTAAGACCTGAAGGTACCGCAGGTTGCGTGCGTGCGATGATTGAACATGGGCTTTTACGCAATCAAATCCAAAAGGTATGGTATACGGGGGCTATGTTTCGCTATGAGCGTCCGCAAAAAGGACGTTATCGCCAGTTTTATCAACTGGGTGTTGAAGTATACGGTAATAGTCACATTGCCCAAGACGCTGAAGTGTTAAGCTTGTCATGGCAATTATGGCAAGCCTTAGGACTTGACACACACGTCACCCTTGAGCTTAACAACCTAGGCAGTGCACAAAATCGTGCTGATTATGTCAATGCATTGGTTGATTATCTAACACCACTTAAAGATCAGTTAGATGAGGATTCACAGCGTAGACTAGGTAAAAACCCACTGCGCATTCTTGATAGTAAAAATGAAAACACCCAACGACTTTTGGATAATGCACCTAACCTGCATGATTTTCTTGATCAAGATATTAAACAAGACTTTGAAGCACTTACTAAGTATCTAAGCGCGTTAAATATTCCGTATAGAGTAAATTCACGTCTCGTGCGCGGGATTGATTACTACTGCAACACCGTGTTTGAATGGGTTACCGATAAACTCGGTGCTCAAGGCACCATTTGCGCCGGTGGTCGTTATGATTCACTCGTGAGCGACTTGCAAGGCCCTGAAACACCTGCCGTTGGCTTTGCCATGGGGATTGAACGAATCATCTTACTCCTTGAAACACTTGTACTTATCCCTGAAACAACACAAACAGCAGATATCTATGTGATCTCTGATGAGTCATCGATCTTCAAGACCATGCCAATGATTGAAACACTACGTAAGTCCTTGCCTCACTTAACCATTGAGCAAAACACCTCCTTAGGTAGTTTTAAATCACAATTTAAAAAGGCCGATAAATCAGGTGCTACATTGGCATTGGTGATCGCTGAAGATGAGATTAACAATAGCACTTGTGTGATCAAGTTCTTACGTGAAGACAAAGAACAAGTGATCATACCACAAGCTGAATTAGCTTCGTACATTCAAAGTCATTACGCTTAATATGATTATTTATATCGATGCTGACGCTTGCCCTAAAGCAGTCAAAGAAGTGCTGTATAAAGCAGCGCACCAACGCAAAGTCACGTGTATTTTTGTTGCCAATCAACCACTGACACACCCGCCATCACCTTTTATCAAAATGCGCTGTGTTGATAAAGGCTTTGATGTTGCAGATAACTATATCGCCAATAAGGTTGAAATGTCTGACTTAGTGATTACCGCCGATATTCCGCTGGCAAAAGAGGTTACTGATCGCAATGCCATGGTCATCACACCTCATGGCAAGCAATATACCAAAGCAAATATTTCACAAACTTATGCCATGCGTAATTTCTTCACTGAGCTGCGAGATGCTGGGTTAGTTGAAACAAAAACCAAGGCGTTCTCAAATAGCAATATCAACGCCTTTGCCAATGCTTTGGATCAACTATTGACTAAACGCGGGTTTATCAAAAAATGAATTTATACGATATTCCCAAACATGCTGAACATGAATTGTTTGATATTATTCATACAATCAAAAATGCACAAAATATAAAGATTGAACGCATTGTGTCCTATGGACAAACAACACCTAAAGATAAACCTTATATCCAAACACAAGATGAGTTGGTGTTTGTCTTACAGGGGCAAGCAACCCTTTTGGTAAATGATATGAGCCACTCACTTGCTACAGGTGATAGTCTATTGATCCCTAGCAATACACCACATTGGGTAACCTATACATCGAGCTCGCCTGCCACTATTTGGCTTGCAATTCACTTTGATACAATCATTTAACCAAAAGCGCATTATCTCCTGAACATAGCCAAAGGAGATATATGATTTAGCACAACAAAGTATGGTTATTGCCAGAAACTTGTTTGTCTTACAGCTTTTGCCTCAGGTATACTGATGCAATTTATTTTCTTTTGACAAAAATTTATGAGCTTATCTTCAAGCATCTTACCTAAAAGCATTACCGAAGACTTTACTAGGGCAACCATTTCACGTGCGCATGCCTATTGCAATCAATACTCAATCAAATCATTGCAGGCAACATCCGATGATGGCATTAATTTTGTCATTAAAAGTGAAGTTTTTGGCTCTGGCAAAAATGCCTACTCCCAAAGCATTTTTGTCGATGTGAACTCACGAGAAAAAACACTCTCAAGCGTACTTGATGCTGAGTGCTCATGCCCTGTAGGCTATTTTTGTAAGCATATTTATGCCGTGTTATTTATGTTTAATAAATCATTAGCTGATCGGTTAAAAGAACCCAGTGCATTTACTTCTGCCGCAGCAACAACATCTGTTAATCCACAACCGACAAAAAAAGCTCAAACCCCCGCATCTTATTTCGACAAAGCTGCCTTTGAGCGTCAATTTAATGACAATATACGCCTTGAGAAAAGTACATTACTATCCCAAGGTAAAGCACCTTCCAATTTAGTAATTGCTTATCAACTTATCGCGTTTAAAGAGGGTGAACAATTATCTTATAGGATCGAGGCTAGCTATGTGCGTATTCTAAAAAGTGGCAATGGCTATGGTAAACCACAAAGTGCCAATCTTGCCAATATCGTTGCAGGTTACACTAAATACCCAGATTGCGCTGACATCAAAGACCTTGAGATCTTTAAATACCTACAAGCACAAATCAATCGTTATGCAATACATTTACCGAGCTTAACAGGAGAGTATGGTGCTCAATTTTTAAAGCTGCTTATCGCAACTGAGCGCTTTTTCGTTGGCGATATTGTCATGGATAAACATTGCACCTTGGCACCTGATGTCAAGCTTAATATTGATTGGAATGAAGTCAATGGCACATTTCGCTTTAATGCGCAAATCAATGGCAAAACAAATGCCAAAATCATACCAACAACACCTGCTTTTTATATTGATGGCAATAAAATGGGTCAGATCGTTAGTGACATTCCTGGCAATCAATTGCTGCTCCTTAATACACTTAAAGATATCTCTAAAGATGACATGTCATTTGTTCGTCACACCATTGAGAAATCAACACTTGGCAAGCAAATCAAATTTCCAAGCAAAGTCAAAAAGCTTAAAACCGAAAAAATCACGCCGAAAGCGATAGCTCATTTTAGTAAAGGATCATCAGTAAACTGGCCACATTATGGCTTCTTTGCTGAGGTTAGCTTTGAATATGACGGCACACGATTTGAGCCACACGAAAGCGGAACACACATTATCGAGCACAATGGTCGCTTGATTGAAAAAGATGTGAAATTTGAAAAAGATAAACTTGAAACTTTAGGAGGATTTGGGTTTGTAAAATCCAGACGTGCTTACTTTGGCTATGGCAATCAAGCACACAAGCCATTTGGTGAAAGTTATATCTTAAATAGCAATCCTTATCTTGAACCAGAAGAACAATGGGAAGACTTCTATGTTGAGGACCTTGAGGACTTCAAACTATTAGGTTGGCAGGTTGAGTTTGATGAAGACTTTGCTTATCACTATGTTATTGCTAATGACATTGATATTGGCATTGAAGAAGGGGCGCAAAATGATTGGTTTAATGTGCATCTAAGTGTTAATCACAGTGGTAACACCATCGATCTGCAACCACTCATTATGCAATATCTACAAAAAGGACTTAACAAAGAAGCGCATGATCTTGTTGCCATTGTGGATAAGAACCACCGTTTAAAAATTGATTACAGCATCATTGAACCGGTTATTAACTCATTGTTTGAGCTAAACGATGAACGTGGCGGCACACTAAAACTCTCAAAATACCAAATCGGTGCACTGATGAGTCTTGAGGAGCAATTGGGCAAAAGTGGTGCGATTGATTACAGCAGAGCCAACGCTTTAAAAAATTTTGTTGACTCACTGAAAGACACAACAAAGTTACCACTTTTAGATACACCAAAAGAAGTGCAAGCGACCTTGCGTGACTATCAGCGCTATGGCGTAAGCTGGATGGATTTCTTATCCAAACATGAAATGGGCGGCTTGTTAGCTGATGATATGGGACTTGGCAAAACGCTGCAAACGCTTACTTGGATACAATTACAACATGATACTGATGAAGATTTCGGCACAAGCTTAATCGTCGCCCCCACCTCAGTTGTCGGTAATTGGATCAGAGAAGCTGAGAAATTCACACCTAAGCTCACAATTTTACTATTGCATGGTTCAGAACGTTCTGAGCATTATGAGTCATTACTTAACTACAACATCGTGGTCACTAGCTATCCACTTATTTTAAAAGACGAAGAAATTCATCGCCAAAACACCTATAGCGCACTGATTTTAGATGAAGCGCAAACGATTAAAAATGCTAAAACCAAGCAAGCGCAAAGTATTTTCACCCTTTCAGCTAAACATCGCTTTTGTTTAACTGGCACACCACTTGAGAATCATCTAGGTGAGTTATGGTCGCAATTTAACTTCTTAATGCCAGGCTTCTTGGGTAATGATAGCCAGTTTCGTAAGCACTTCAAAAACCCAATTGAAAAACATCAAGACAGCGATCGTTTAAATGTCTTAAAAAGTCGTATTTCTCCTTTTATGCTTCGACGCACTAAGGCATTAGTTGCTAAAGATCTGCCTAAAAAAACTGAATCAATTGAGATTATTGAGCTACCTAATACACAAAAACAATTATATGAAAGTGTACGTATGACGATGGAAAAAAAAGTGCGTGAACTCTTGAAAAAGCAAGGACTTGCTAAGAGTCATATTCATATTCTTGATGCACTATTAAAGCTGCGTCAATCATGCTGCCATCCACAATTAGTCAAACTAGACAGTGCTAAAAAAGTCCATGAATCAGCTAAACTTGATTATTTATTAGAAATGCTGACTGAACTTACCGCAGAAAAGCGTAAAGTATTGGTGTTCTCACAGTTTGTCGAGATGCTTGATTTAATTGCACTTGAGCTTGGCAAACATAAAGTTCAATATGTGCAGTTAACCGGACAAACTAAACATCGCCAAAAACTGATTGATGACTTTAGTGACAACCCTGATATCACGGTTTTCTTGATCAGCTTAAAAGCTGGCGGCACTGGTTTAAATCTTGTTGCAGCTGATACGGTTATTCACTTTGATCCATGGTGGAATCCAGCCGTTGAAGCCCAAGCCACGGATCGCGCTTATCGCATCGGTCAAGATAAACCCGTCACAGTATATAAACTCATTGCCAAAGATAGTGTTGAAGAAAAAATCCTAAAACTTCAGCAGAAAAAAGCGGATCTTGCCAGTGGGTTATATAATAAAGACGGGCAAGCCGATTTCAAACTCAGTGAAAATGACTTATTGAACTTATTTGAGCCGATCATTTAAAAGTCTAATATTCCCATAAAACATTTAAATTTGTCATTATTCAGATCATTTAATACACTCTTGAGCTATCAAAACAATCTGGGTAAATACATGAAAAAGCTATTTTTACTATTGAATACGATTTTATGCGCAAGCCTTGCCAATGCTGGGCATAAAGCTGGCGAAGAAGCTTGTGATATGCACGCTTTTTCACGCTATCAAGCCAATGTATTTATTCATGGCAATTTAAACTTTGACAAATCACCTAAGATTACCCTTGGCAATCCACAGGCAAGCAAAGTCATCACGCAATTCTGTGACTACTCAAAACTTGCTTGTTTAGAGAATATAAATACATTATTAACACTTAAAAATGATAAAAATATCAAAATAAACATTTACCCCATTAACGCAACACAAAGCCCTAATGCATCGCAGTATTTAGCATTTACTTATCACGTGGGCGGGGTGGAGCTCATGCAAGAATTTTTGCACGAGCTCCATAGTTTGATTAAATCAGGTAAGGTTGTTGATCAAAACACCTTGTCTGATTTAATGATCAGTTTAAACATTAATGAAACACCATATCTTAAAGAGATGGTTGATCAAGAAATTAAAGCTAACAATGCTTTAGCAAAATCCGCAGCTGTGACTCACTCACCGAGTGTCTATGTGTATCAGCACAACGCAACTGAAGTGAACCAAGTTTACTTTTCTGAATATCAAAATGTACCTGAATATATTATCAAGCGTGCACTTAATTATCTAGCATAACAACACTGTTGGCATTGACTGAGCGTAAGTCGAAGCCAATTAAAGCAAGAGCTTCTATAAAATGGCTTGTAGCGAGTGTCTACTCAGACTAGACTATTTTATTTGATAAAATGAATCAACACCAGGTCCAACGGGTAAATTAAATAAAAACACCCAAAGATAGAGGAAAATACTCCACGTGATTAATAATACAATCGAGTAAGGCAACATCGTGGCGACAATTGTGCCAATGCCTGAGTTTTTATCATACTTTTGGAAAAATGCGACAATCAAAGCAAAATAGCTCATCAATGGTGAGATAATATTTGTTGCTGAATCACCAACACGATATGCCACTTGCACTAATTCAGGCGAATAACCTAATAGCATAAACATCGGCACAAATACAGGTGCTAACATCGACCATTTTGCTGAGGCACTCCCCATAAACAGATTGATAAAAGCTGCTAAAATTACAAAGCTTATAATCAATGGAGCGCCAGTGAAGTTAATACTCTCTAGCGCTGTCGCACCAGCAACTGCAATGATCGTACCTAAATTTGTCACTTTGAAGTATGCGACAAACTGTGCTGCAAAAAACACCAAAACAATATAAGTACCCAAAGTATTAAACGTCTTATCCATGGCATTGACGACATCTTTTGTATTTTTGAAACTTTTGGTCACATAACCGTAAACAATACCTGCCACTGCGAAGAATAATAATATCAAAAACACGATACTGTTTAAAAAGGGTGAATTAGCAATTAAGCCGGTTTGCTGATTACGTAGGATCGCACCTTCTGGCACAACCAAGTAAACAATCACAAGTGACAAGATGGCAATCGACACAAGTGCCCAGACTAGGCCTTTTTTCTCAAGCTTAGTCAGATGGATCTGTGATTCCAATGCTTTTTCCTCATCATCGAGCTCGGTACCTGATTGGTATTTGCCTAAACGTGGCTCAACTACTTTTTGTGACAATAGTGTCACAACGGCAGTTACTAAAAAAGTGCTCCCTATCATAAAGTACCAATTTGCCTCGGCACCTACTCGATATTCTGGATTCAGTAAATGTGCGGCTTCTTGCGTTAATCCACTTAATAATGGATCAACCGTTCCCAATAATAAATTCGCACTATAACCACCAGAAACACCCGCAAATGCCGCAGCCATACCAGCAATCGGATGACGCCCCATCGAATGAAAAATCACCCCCGCCAAAGGAATAATGACTAAATACCCTAACTCACCTGCAGTATTTGACATAGCGCCTGCAAAGACAATAATTGCAGTAACAGTTACTCGATTACTCTTACCAATAATCGCCCTAATAGACGCACTAATAAAGCCAGAATGCTCAGCAAGACTTACCCCAATAAATGCAACCAAAACCGTACCTAATGGTGCAAATCCAACAAAGTTATCAACAACACTGCTAAAAATATAGCGCACACCTTCCGCACTAAGCAAATTAAATACATCAATATAGGCTTTTGCATCCTGCACACGCGGATCCAATACTTTGATACCAAGCCAAGCAAATAATGCACTTAATACAATTAAAAATATCGTTAACCAGAAAAACAGCATCGCTGGTGGTGGTAGTTTATTACCTACCACTTCAATTGCTGATAACGATCGATTAATTAAACCACGCTTTGTCATAAGCACCCCCATTAATTTAGTGAATAAATAATCACTATAATTCATTCAGATAAATTGATGGAAAATAATATGTAAATAGCAGTTACAACCTCCTTCTTTACTTACTGAAATACCGTAAGCAAAATAGAGCAGAATTAGAATTATACAATCATCTTAATGTCTAATTCATACGGATAGAAATTAAATGTGCCACCGTCTCCGTTCAAAAAACAGGAGGAACTCAATGATGGGCCCTACCATGAAAAAATACTTTATATCATACCTTTTAACCTATTTTTTGCGATGAGAGTAGCCTACTATGGCTAATTTTAAAACCCATATCACCGTTGCTGCATTTGCCAGCTTTGTTCCAAGTGTAGGGTTATATCTGTCTGGAATTTCTGTTTCTCAAACCTTGTTACTGACCTTTATTGGCAGTATTGGTGGAATACTACCTGATATTGACTCGGAAAACAGCACATCAAAATCTATTGTTTTTAAACTTAGTTCTCTCGCGCTTGCCTTATTATGGCTTTTTACTAGTTTACCTCAGTTCGGATTGATTTTTTCTATCATTAACTCAATTGTCATTTATCTACTAATGTACTTTCCCATCAAATCATTATTATCAAAAATATCCTATCATCGTGGCGTAATTCACTCAGTACCCATGGCAATATTAATGGCAATTGCTCTATATTTTATTATGCATCTGATTACAAAAGACCTATATATATCATGGCTGGTTGGTATTTTTTTGTTTTATGGCTATATAATTCATCTATTATTGGATGAATTATATAGCGTTGACTTCTCCGGGGCTCGTTTGAAGAAGTCTTTTGGTACAGCATTAACTTTCTTTAACAAAGAGAAATGGATTATTTATGTTTTATTATATGCATTAATTGCAGCTATCTATTTTTCTTTGCCCGAAAAATTTAACTTAATACAATTTTCCAAATTGCTTGTGGACAATTTTAGCCAGAATATGCTTAACAACTTATTGCCCACTTTTTGGAGTAAAGTACTCCCCATTGTCTAGACCACTTTGCAATAAAAATGGGATATTTTCTACTGTAAATTCAATTCATTAATTATAGGCTTCAAGCAAATGTTTTCATTTGGTTTTAAACCTAATAATAGTTTC
>NZ_JACYVZ010000034.1 GCF_014857925.1 Cysteiniphilum marinum
TCCCCTAGAAGGGTTGTTGAAGACTACGACGTTGATAGGCTGGCTGTAGAAGTGCAGTAATGTATGAAGCTAACCAGTACTAATTGCCCGAGAGACTTGGTTATTACTCTATGATAGATTGTTAGAGCTTTCAGCTTGACAGTTACCTGATGAAAATAGCGACTGTGAACCACCTGATTCCATTCCGAACTCAGAAGTGAAAACAGTTAGCGTCGATGATAGTGTGGCATTCGCCATGTGAAAGTAGAACATCATCAGGTTTTTTATTTAGAAAGGCACCTATTCGGTGCCTTTTTGCTTTGTGGTATACGATTTATAGTAAAACCTTCCATGGTGATCATTCCGGACTTTGAATCAACGCTCGGGAGAAAGTATCCGCTGGCTTCAAAGTCGTTAAAAGCAGTGCTTTCAATCCTCCATTTCGCTAAAGACAATAAAATTAATGCTAGTTTTTGGCTTTAGATTGAAATGCAACAACCAATGCATGTACAATATGACATTACGTTAAAGATAATGTAACTTAATTCATGACTAATATAATTTTAAAAACACCTGAACAAATTGAGAAAATGCGTGTAGCAGGTCGTTTGGCGGCTGAAGTGCTAGAAATGATTGAGCCATATGTTGTGCCCGGTGTGACAACGGCAGAACTTGATAAAATATGCCATGGCTATATCATTGATAAGCAAGAAGCTATTCCAGCTTGTTTGAATTACCGAGGATTTCCAAAATCAGTATGTATATCAATTAATCATGTCGTGTGTCATGGCATTCCTTCAGAAAAGAAGCTTAAAGCCGGTGATATTGTTAATATTGATGTGACGGTTATTAAAGATGGCTTTCATGGTGATACTAGTAAGATGTTTTTTGTTGGTGGACGCGAAAAAGCATCAATACTTGCTCAGCGCTTAACAGATGTGACTTATGAGTGTCTTGTTAAAGGAATTGAGCAGGTTAAACCAGGTAATCGCTTACATGACATTGCACAAGCGATTGAGAAGCACGCTAAGTCACACAACTTCTCTGTGGTCGAAATGTTTTGCGGGCATGGTATTGGCCAAGGTTTTCATGAGGAGCCTCAAGTATTGCATTATGTTTCAAAACAAACACATGAGCATAAGTCTTTGCAAACTGTTTTACAACCAGGCATGACATTTACGATTGAGCCAATGATTAATGCAGGCAAAAAACAAGTAACGGTATTGCGTGATGGTTGGACGGCTGTAACTAAAGATAAAAGCTTATCGGCGCAATGGGAGCATACGCTAGCAGTGACTGAAAATGGTGTTGAAATATTAACAAAACGTCATGATGAAATGATCTAGGGTAATGTATGCTAAGTCAATATCAAGTCAATGAAGCTTGTTACATGCTAAAGCGTGATGGTCAAGAAATCACGATTGCTAAAGTGCGTAAGTTGCTTGATAAGCATTATTCTTTTTTTGATGTGGCAGATAAAGTGCTTTTATATAAAGAAGATGCAACAAAAGCGGAAAAAGCTGCAAAGGAAGAATCTGTACAATCTCCTGAAAAAACGGTGCTAGGTTTAGGCTCTGTAATTGATAAGGTGTTATTATCTTGTGCCTTACATGAGCATAAAGAGGTTGCCATTAACCTTAAGGAAAAGTTGCAAGATTATATCGATCAAGAGATTAGATCTAAAGTACACAAATATGAGCATGAAATAAGAAAATTACGTCAAAAGAATGATCATCTTGAGGTTAGTTATTATGGTTATAAAACAAGGTTTGAGCAGTTGATGCAAGAGCAAACATTGCTAAAAGAACAAAACTATATGTTGCAACAACAATTGCAAAAAGCACAAGTAGTAAAAAATCATCGTGTTACTGAGGAAGTCCAACAGCAAAAACCAGCACAAGTAAGAGATTACCAGATACAGATGAAATTATTAAATGCTGAGCTCTGTGCGGTATATGATGTACAAAAACAAAGGATTGTTGTGAAAATGCCGCCAAATCATCAATTAAAATGGGAGTTTCAAAAAGGTATGCATGGTAGATATTTGCATGCAAATGCCGTGTATGAATTTGGCACTAAGTTTTGGTTTCTAAGTCAATTTGAAGCAGAGACGATTAATTTATTGGTGCGTAATAAATTTGTCATTTCAAAAGAGCTTGCTGATGTCTTACAGAAGTTGCAGGGGTGAATGTTAATTAAATCTTTTAAAACCTTGGGTAAGTGTTAAAATATTGACGTTTTTAAGAAGCTAAAAAAGGTGTGGGTATATGCCATTTGTGGTAACAGAAAGTTGTATTAAATGTAAACTTGGTGACTGTGTTGAGGTTTGTCCAGTAGATTGTTTTTACGAAGGTGAAAATATGTTGGTAATTAACCCTGATGAGTGTATTGATTGCGCGTTGTGTGAACCAGAATGTCCTGTCAATGCGATTTATTCAGAGGATGAGCTGCCAGAAGATCAGTTAGAATTTGTTGAGCTTAATCGTGAGTTGTCACAGGAGTGGGATAATATCACAGAGAAGTGTGATCCACCTGAGGATGCAGATCAATGGCGTGATGTGAAAGGCAAACGTCAGTATCTTATTAAATAATTGATACTTTGTATGACAAAACAGATAAAAACGATAGCACCAAAACTTGTGATTCTTGATCGAGATGGTGTCATTAATGAAGATTCGGATGATTATATAAAATCAGCGGATGAGTGGCAGCCTATTTCTGGAAGTATTGAGGCGATTATTGAGCTTAAAGCAAAAAATATCCCTGTGGCAATAGCAACCAATCAATCAGGTATTGCTCGTGGACTTTTCGATCTTAAAGCACTGATGAGTATGCATGATAAGTTATATAACCTGTTAGCTGAAGATAAAGATGCCATTAAGCATATTGCCTATTGTCCGCATACGCCGGATATGGATTGTGTCTGTCGCAAGCCGCAAACAGGGATGCTTGAAGAGATCAGTGTGAAACTTAATATTATATTGAGTCCTATGGTTTTTTTTGTCGGTGATAGTTTTAAAGATATTCAAGCGGCAAGAAAAGCGAATTGCACACCAATTTTGGTTAAAACTGGTAAGGGCTTAAGAACGTTAGCAAAGCATCAAAGTGAACTAGAGGATGTAATGGTGTTTGATAATTTACAGCAGTTTGTGGAGGCTGTGATATGAATCTGATAAAAGGTTTGTGGTATGGTGTGTTATGGATAAGACAAGTTGTCTTTGTTGTTTATATTGCAATATTAACAATTATTCTAGCGACATTGACAGTGATTCTTGGTGTATTAAAGTTGCCGATTGGAGTACGTTTAATTCCCGCAAAAGTGTGGTCAATATTAGCACGCTGGGGTTTGATCATTTTTTTATGGTTACGCGTTAGAACGGAAGGTCGTGAGAACCTTTTAAAAGAGCCTTGTGTTTATGTATGTAAACACCAATCTTCATGGGAAACTGTGGTATTTCATGGCTTGCTAAACAATGTGTGTTTTGTGTTAAAAGAAGAGCTTCTAAGGATCCCTGTGTTTGGACAAGGTTTAAAAGCTGTTGATAGCATTCCTATTGATCGCAAGCAAAGCCTAAAGTCCTTTAAGAAAGTATTACAGATGGGTAAAGAGCGCTTAAGATCAGGTTTAAGTATCGTGATTTTTCCAGAAGGGACACGTGTACCTGTTGGGCAATATCCTAAGTTCCATAAAACGGCAATTACATTAGCCAAATCCAGTGGAGCGATGGTTGTGCCCGTGGCGCATAATTCAGGTAAGTTCTGGCCGAATAAGGCAGGTTTGATCAAGCCAGGTATCGTGACGCTGTCTTTTGGGCAAGCTGTTTCACCGAGTGATTTGGGTGTTGATGAGCTAAATGAATACTGCTATCAATGGATTAACGATAAAGTTAAAGCAATTGGTGGTTAAACATAGGAGTAAACAAATGAAGATTACAAAAGCGGTATTTCCAGTTGCCGGATTAGGCACGCGTTTTTTACCAGCAACGAAAGCATCACCAAAAGAAATGTTAACCGTGGTTGATAAACCCTTGATTCAATATGCAGTTGAAGAAGCGATTGAAGCAGGAATTAAAGAACTTATCTTTGTGACAAGCACACATAAGCGCGCGATAGAGGATCATTTTGATAAGAACTTTGAGCTTGAATATAATCTTGAGCAAAAAGGCAAACTTGAACTATTGGAAACAGTGCGTAATATTTTACCTGCGGGTGTTAACTGTGCCTATGTCAGACAAAAAGAAGCACTGGGGTTAGGACATGCGGTTTTATGTGCGAAACCCTTAATTGGCAATGAGCCCTTTGCTGTCTTATTAGCTGATGACTTAATTGATAATGTTGATGGCAAAGGTGCTTTATCACAAATGATGAATCAATATTATTATCAAAAATGCGGTGTAATCGCGGTACAAAATGTACCAAAGAAAGATACAGGCTCTTATGGGATCGTTAAAACGCGAGCAGATCAGAGTATTGAAGCGATTGTTGAAAAGCCCTTACCTGAGAAAGCGCCGTCAACTAATGCCGTCGTTGGTCGATATATATTGCCAGGGGAGATTTTTGATTACCTTGAAACAATCCCTAAAGGTGCCGGTGGCGAGATCCAACTAACTGATGCGATTGCCAAATTGATTGAGAGACAGCGACTTGTTGCACATAATTTTGAAGGCACGCGTTATGATTGTGGTGATAAGCTTGGATTCTTGATTGCCAACTTTGAGTTAGCAACTCGCGATAAGTTGTTGGGTAAAAAGTTTATGGAACATGTGCAGTTGATGCTTAGTGCAAACGCTGTGAATGAACTATTGGACAATTAATATAATGAATAAGCTAGGTACGGTTTATATTGTTTCTGCCCCTTCAGGAGCAGGTAAAACATCACTCTTAAGAGCTTTTATCGAGAAGAATAATGATGTTGCGGTTAGTGTGTCACATACAACACGCACGCCACGACCACAAGAAGTCAATGGGCAGCATTATCACTTTGTCAGTCATGAAGTATTTGAAAAAATGGTCACTCAAGATAACTTTATCGAATATGCTAAGGTGTTTGATCATTATTATGGAACATCCAAAGCATCTGTTGATGCACTAACACAGAAAGGTTTAGATGTAATCTTAGAGATTGATTGGCAAGGCGCAAGGCAAGCCAGAGAAATCTTTAAAAATAATTGTGTTAGTATTTTTATATTGCCGCCAAACTTGAACGCTTTGCACGAACGCTTAGTCAAACGAGGGCAGGATTCACAAGAGGTTATTGGAAGGCGCATGCAAGATGCACAAAACGAGGCGTCACATGCTAATGAATATGACTATGTCATCATTAATGATAACTTTAATGAAGCCTTAGCGGATTTGTGGGCATGTTTTCGTGTGCAAAAGTTAAAATCTCATTTAGACTACAGTTTATAACCATCGTAAATCATTTTGCGGTGTTTGATTGTAAAGTGGTTTGTGATGGGTGTATAAGTTCATTAACTAGGGAGAATGCCGATGATAAAAAGGATAGTGGGTTTTTCAGCGATTTTATTAACAACGATAAATGCAAATGCAACGTGTGGTATTGATAAAGCAGGTTGCTCTTTGTTTTCAATCTCACCAATGGCTGGATACTATAGCTATCGTGAACCGGGGCTCATGAGCATCAAAGGGCCAAGTTTTGGTTTGGATGGCAGTTATCAGTATATTGATCGCAATAAAGTGACCTTGATTGTTGATGGACAGTTGGGTTTTATCAATGGCAAATATGATGGGCGTCTTCTTGATGGTCAGCCCTTCCAGATGGACAATGATAATAGCTATATCTTAGGTATTTCACCAAAGGTGGGTTATGTTTTTTCATGGCAAAAATCAGGGTTAAAGCTTACCCCTTATATTGGTTTGGGCTATCGTTATCTGAATAATGATTCAAGTAATAACTCAGCGGGATATCTGCGTATTTCAAATTATTTTTATATCCCAATAGGTGCTGATATCTCATGGCATAAGAATAAACTCATTATGCAATCACGTCTTGAGTTTGATGGATTGATCCATGGGATACAATACTCTGGGATTGATGGCGGAGTTACCAATCAGCAGCGAGAGGGCTGGGGTGCTAATGGTTATTTGCTTTTGGGTCGTGATCAAGGAAGTTGGGCATGGCTTATTGGGCCATATATTAAATATTGGAAAATTCAAACTTCTGAAACAGCCGATGGTGCTACGCGGAAAGGATGGTATGAACCAGAGAATAATACGGTGGATGCTGGTTTAATGATGAAGTTTATCTTTTGATATATAGACATTGTAAAGGGGCGTGTGCGATACGCCCCTACGATGACGTTAATTAGAAATTCATGAAAAGCGCTGGAAAAAAATCCCTTGCTCAACTACTGTTTATAGACAGTGGTTTATGAGTATCAGGCTATGCATCAAAAAGAAATGGAATTACCCACTATCCCAAGCATTTTCTTGTGTGTTTTAGCTGCTGTTGTGATCTATTTTGTGGCACTTTATCTGCCAGTTGGACATTTTAGTGAAGCTGGCAAACATGCATTTGCGGTGTTTTGTGTGGCTGCTTTTTTATGGATTAGCAATATTTTCCCGTTGGCAGTCACAGGCATTATTGTATTGTTTTTGCTGCCAATGTCAGGCGATATATTTTCACAAGATGTTTATAGTTACTTTGGAAACTCAGCGATTTTTTTTGTCTTAGGTGCTTTTATTTTAGCAAGTCCAGTAATGCGCTCAGGACTAAGCAAACGCTTTGCAATTACGATCATTGCTAAGTTTGGTACAGGCTCAAAAAGATTGTGTATGTCGATCTTTGTGCTAGCAAGTATTATGGCATTTTTTATTAGTGAACATGCGGTCGCGGCAATGCTATTACCTATTGTGCTTGAAATTGTAACGGCTGCAAATGTAAGAAAGAAAAGCCGCTTTGCCTTTGCTGCTTATATGGCAATGGCGTGGGGTGCGATGATTGGCGGAACCGCTACCTTATTGGGAGGTGCGCGTGCGCCATTAGCACTAGGAATATTGCAAGATACCTTTGCCAATAACGCGCAATTCGCGCATGCCAGCCATATTGGCTTTATTCAATGGAGTATTTGGGTGATCCCGATTGTGCTTATTATGTTGGCATTAGCAAGTGTTTGTGTCTTGATTGCAGCACATAACACAGGTGCTAATATTCAATTAGCGCGTGAGACATTAATGGCACATAAAAAGCAAATTGGCAAAATCACAAGGCGCGAGATTTTAACGCTGATTGTCGTATTATTTACGGTTCTATTATGGGTGTGTTATGGCACGGCTTGGGGTTTAGATTGGATTGCCTTTTTGGGTGTGATTATTGCATTTAGTTTGCGTATTACTAATTGGAAAGAAGTTGAAAAAGATGTGCAATGGGGCATTGTCTTGATGTATGGTAGTGCGATTGCTTTAAGTGTTGCCTTACGTAACACAGGAGCTGCTGCAGAAATGGTGCAAATGATGATGCGCTTAGGCATTGAATCACCTTTAGTTATTCTCATCTTGCTTGTGGTATTGGCAGCGATATTAACAGAGATTATGAGTAATGCGGCTTCAGTAGCTGTCCTATTACCGATTGGCTTAGCTTTAGCGGTCGAGTATGGCATCGATCCACGTGTGGTAACTATTGCGATTGCGACAAGTGCTGGATTAACCTTTATGTTACCTGTGAGCACGCCAGCAATGGCGCTTGTTGTACAGTCAGATCATGTCAAAATTCATCAGGCAATGGCATGGGGTGTTGGGCTTAAATTAGCTGGTATTATTGTTATTACATTAGCAATGGCACTCTATTGGCCACTTCTAGGTGCCTTTTAATCTTTTAACTTAATTTAAATCAAGAATGTAATTTTATAAAACTTTAATTGACAGATAAACGTATGCTGATTTTTATTAAGGGAAGAAAGGAATAAAGCGATTCGATGCTTCGTGTATTTTCAAAATATGGGAATTTATTCTAGATGGCTCCCCGAGACGGACTTGAACCGCCGACCCAGTGATTAACAGTCACTTGCTCTACCGACTGAGCTATCGGGGAATGCCTTAACGAGAGGGGATTCTATAGGCGATACGTTTGCTAGTCAATAGCTTTTATTTAAAAAAAGAGAATATTTATCAAGTTGATGAAAACATGGTCATTTTAAGAGTTTGAGTGCTTGAGTGAAATGATTTGAGTGTTCTAATTGTTGATTGAGTTTTTACAAAAAGAAGCTGTAATTGCTTAGTTTCTCATTTAAACTGAAATCTTCTAATCTTTTAATGCTTTTTAGATGTTGGTGGTTATGAGTGAAAGCAAATCAAGCTAGCAGTGATGCTGATAATATGATGATTGAATTGTTTCAAAAGCGTATAGGTGAAGCAAATAAAATTGATCGACGGCATGTGTCTGGGGAAAAAAATGTCAGATGGATAAACCTAAACATACGGATCCTATGCATGGTATCTTGAGTGGTCAACACACATACTCATTTAGTGTGGATCACAATGGCAAAAGCGTGCTGGAGCTAAGTAATTTAATCATCAAAGCAAATGAGCTTCAGCTTGCTGTTGGCGATAGCCATTTGAAAGTGAGTAAGAAGTCTTTTTCCCTTAATGTAAGTGATAGAAACCATATTCTCTTGAATGATCATGGTATTGAAATTAAAGCAGGCGATACCCTGACGATTTATACGGATAAAAATACTTAGCGCTAGTTGTTACAATTTCACAACATTTTATCAGTAAAAACGCTCACAACACTGGTTTATTATATCTTCGTTTGTTGAATATGTTTAAATCAAATATATGAGGTTTGAAATGAAGTTACATCAATTATTAATAAGTTGTATAATGCTTTTGGGTGCGGCAAGTATTGCCAGTGCATATACCCATAAAGTGTATTTTTATAACTATACGGATCAGCCAATAACAGTTCAGGCGGATGATTCTAAGTCTAATGGAATCAGTGGATTTTCTAATTATAATCAAGTTACTATATACCCCTTTGCATCTTCTTCAATTAGATTTTATGTTCCGTATGATGACAAATCATCACAACAACCTGTTGGAGAAAGAGCTGCAGGTTTTAGTATTAACTCCAATGAGTTGAGTGAGAGCATCATTTTGCATTTAGAGCAAGGAGAGATAGCTGAAAAGGTTAATCAGGCAAGTTACTCAGCTAGCATACAAAGCAAGAAAAAATCTCACTCATTAATCTATGTTGGTAATCAACGAGTTGCGTCAGACGGTTGGAGCAGTGGGTATTTAAATTCTAAAAATGAAAATCAAGATTTTAAAATATATATCCGCAATACTCCAACTCGCGCTAGTGATAAGCAAGGTTATTACAACTGGCCAAATTGCCCGTCAGTGACAGGCTTAAATAATCCTGATGATGAGCAGTACAATCAATTAGACAAAAATGGTGCATGGAATAGTAATTATTCCTGCGCCTTTAATAATGATTCAAAAGGTGATCTGCCACAGTACAAAGCTGAGTATATCGGTGCTGATCCAACAAATTCTGCAAATAACTTATATCGTATTACATTTTTGGGTGGATCCTATTGGATGGGCCCTTATGCAGATACTGATTTTACCTATTCGATTGATGATGTAATGCACCATGTCTATCCAAATAATGGCTATAGTAGTTATCGCTGGGCGGGTAATGCGCCATTAACCAATCAATTGAATGTGGGTATGCAGGGGATTAGCTACAATATGGGGGATTCTGATGGTTTTGCCAAAACCTTTTACACACCAAATACGTTTTCTTGGGTAATTTCTATTAAAAGTTCAGAAGATCATGTAACTATTGGCTTGCATAATCATAACTTTGACGCAGATACCTATTTATCAGATTTAGATGCTCAAGGCTATGACCGTAGCAAGATGGATAAAGATCAAGAAGTTAAAACAGATATTGGACTGCAGCCAGACACTGCTGAAGATACATCAGGTACTCAGGTCGGAGGTATATCATTAGTTGGTAAGCTTGATAGTGTTTATGCTAATGGCGTTGAGGCGACGCCAATAGGCGTTCAGCTTACGGATTTTGATGGGAATAAGATCTCAACCACAGATAATGTCTATAAGCATATTGTATTTTATTATCATCTTGAAAATGACAAGCCAAGCGGTTTAATTGATAACGATTTGTCTAAGAATAATGATCAGCTTAATCTGGCAGTCATTACCGATGACGATATGGCAAGTCGAATCTCATATAGTTATAACAAAGGCGACAACAGTGACCCAATTAATAAAATAGCGGTAGAATTACAAAAAAATCTATCGTTGCCGATATATTATGATCCCACTAATATAAAGCCCGGTGATGACTATAAGAAATTCTATCTATATGCTTATGATCAGCAGAGCCAATTAACAACAGCAAATATAGAAGCCTGTTATATTTCCGGTGCGAATAAACCCATTTGTACGCAAACAGCCGCTCTAGTCACCCCTAAAAATATTCAAATGAGTGTAAACACCGTATCAAATCCATTTAAGTGTGATAATTTTTATGACTGTGTTGCTGTGCAGGTTGATCAAACAGTTGGAGTATCGTCAAATATGGCTATTCCAAATACCCCTCCTTATACCTATAATAATGGCATTATGTCAGCAATTATCGATACGCAATATAATAAAGATGAGTCATCAACGAACACACTCTTTAGTGATGGTGTTAACTATAATCCTAATATTTTCCATCATCATGATGAACCATTGTTTATCAATGTTAATACAGGTGATACTGAAGTAACAAAAGATCAATTATGGAGTGGGAATTACGATATTGTACATCATTCCAATGACGCATATAAGCCAACGGTAGCGCAGTATGATGAGTATGTGGATATTAGTAAAAAGGCATTCCCTTTAATGCATGCGGGCTTTCTGGTAGATAGCTATGGTTATAACAATAGAGTTTCTTTTCAGTAAGTTGATTTTTGTCAAAATACAAAGGTATAACCCATATGCTTAAAAAAACGTTAATAAGCCTATCTCTTGCTGCGGTTTTTGCCAATGGCTTTACGATGGCTGCTGGTACAGTTCCCAATATATTAGCAGATCACAATGCATTAGCTAATACGCAGACAGTTTATAACTTTTTGGTGCAGCTTGAAAACTGTGCACGAGATCCTCGTTGTAATCATAAAACATTGATTGGTGAGCATGAGGAATTGCAGCAAGAAGTATATAATGCCGCAAATTATGGTGATCAAGCAGCATTGATGAAGGCTAACAATACATCTTATAATCCAGGATATTATTACAATAAATCATATTGCCTAAGCAAAAAACTGCCTGCATTTTTAGAGTTGGATATGGGGCCTGGTTGGTATCAATCAGATTGGGGGGCGTTTCAGCCACGAAGCTATGACCAAACGTGGCAATCAGGGATATACAATTGGAAATATGTCGATTATGCACTTGATTTAGCAATGAATATATGGAAAGGCTATCCACGAGCAAGTGATTATTCCTATAACTATAATCAGCAGGCTGATCCAAAATTTTATTGTAAATCAAGCAGTTGTGCAGAGCCTCAGTTTGATTACCCAGCAAATGGTGGCTCTGCCGCAGGATTGGTTGGTTTTTCTTTTCACGAACCTTATCCTGGCGCACCACAAAAAAGCTTTGAAAATACACTGCTAAAAAACTTACCGGCAAACTATAGCCATAATGCTAAAGATAATGATTTTCTTGCTAAAGTTGTTGATGATCATGACAACACGCCAGAGTATCGCGCGTGGCAACGTGATTTGAGTTATTTGGCTGATCAACTAAGTTACCTAAATCGCTTTAATGTCCCAGTATTATTTCGCCCTTATCATGAGATGAACAAGATAAGCTCTAATCCATTTTGGTGGGCAGGCAATCCTGAAGACTATAAAAAGTTATGGCGTTTAACTTATCAATATCTTGTTAATCAGCGTGGCTTGCATAATCTGATCTTTGTTTGGGCACCATTAGCATGGGTTAATAGCTATACTAAAAATCCTAGTGATTACTATCCAGGAAGCCAATATGTTGATATTGTTGCGGTGGATGATTATGTTACATGGCCATCGCCACAACACTTCTATAAAAAGCTTGAGACATATAATAAGCCACGAATGATGGCTGAAACCTATCATGTCCCCATTGCTGCAAATAGTCGTGACCAATTGTCAACAAGCCCTTGGGTTATATGGAGCGTATGGGGGGAGGGGTTAACAAATACAAACTACAATTCAGCACAAGATGTAGATGATACTTACAACAGTGCTGAAGTGTACACAGGAGGTGCTTATGCTAGTCAATATACGCCAAATTTTGATTGGCGTAGTTTACATTAAAGAGCTAATAGCTCAACATTGATATTGGCGCCTTGCGCATCCATGCCAACCTCCTTGTCGGTTATTGCATCAAACATTGGTGTGGCTGTGTTTGAAAGATCAATATACTTAGCGTACTGCGCAAGCTTACTGGCATAGGTGGCAGATGCCATCTCATAGCTTACTAAGAAGCGATTGCCATCAGCAAGCTTAGTGATCGTAGGTGTTGGTGGGGTTGATTTATTATCAGCGATTTTGATAAAGGCATATTTTGGTTCTGCACTATCAAAGGAGTAGCTTAAAAGATTAGTGACATAAGTATGACTTTCTGAGCTTGTTGATTGATCCTCAACATAGGCATAAACAATGCTGTTATTATTGCTCTTAACATAATCAAAATCACTAATAGCATAGCTTATTTGATCCGTTCCTGGGATCTTGTCACCTTTTTTCAACAGCGTGATTGTTTTTGCAGCACTACCATCGGTGGCACTTGCTGCAATCTCAGTTGCTAATAATGATCCATTATCTGTTTTGCTATCTATCGCTGAGCGATAGCTTAAAACAAAATAACCATCATCTAAAAATGACAACCCAATATTGTCATTACCTTGCGAACTTAATGCATTTTGTATACTACGCTCAAAGGTTAATGTCTTTGCTTGATCATCAACTTTAGCAATATAAATAGACAGTTGTTTATTGTTGTCTGGTGAATATGCTAAGAAGGCGATTTCATTATCTTTGGTATGCATATCGACAATAGCGGCTTGTGATGCTTTGTATATTGTAAAGACATTGTCATTTGGAAATCCAACACTTTCTAAAGGTTGTGGTTTGCTAACCATAATTTCAGCATTGGTATTCTCTGTGCGCTTTGTGGTAAGTTGCGATAGTGTAAATTTATCCATTGTGCTATCAAAGCCAATGATGTCATTATTGTTTTTTAATCGCGCATACTTCATATCCTCAGGGAGATAATCAAAAGTAAGGTCACTGTTTGAGGATAATGGATCATTACTTGCTGTGGTATTGAAGATGGATGCGTAGTTATATTTATACACAAAAAGAACAGCAGGTTGCGTTACTTCAGAGACCAGATAGCTAAGCGATTGACTCACTTTTTGATCGGTTTGTGACAAAGAAAATGTGAGGTTGTTTGTTTCAAGCTTTTTAAAGGCTTGCGCGTCATTGATAGCTGCAACAGGTGTTGAGAGTGTCATATCAATTTTGCAACGTTGTCCGGCAGTCATCGTATCAGCTGGACTATCATCACATGTCATGTGTTCGGCGCTAATGACATCGTTATCAGATGTAACCGTTACTTGGTATTTGATTGGTTCATTGCCAATAGCCTGTAGGTTATGTTGATTAGGCGCAAGATAAACCCAATAAGATGCGTCATAGCTACTATTATAAGGTAATACGCTATCACCTAGTGTTTGTGCCTCAGCTACTTCAAGGGTTGGCGGTGTTGGCGTAGGCGTAGGTGTTGGCGTTGGCGTTGGCGTTGGTGCAGGATTGACCCGAGAGCTTGATCCACCATCACTTCCTCCACAAGCACTTAATAATAATGTGCTAGATATACCAAGACATACGACAAGTGATTTCAAAGATGTTTTTATCATAGTAAACTCCGTTTTTGTTTTTCATGTTTTTATCTTTTATGATTGATGTTTAACCCATGGTTGCTGCTATCAAGGGTAACTATTCCGATAGATCTCATATGGATTTGCTTAATTAGCGTATAACTAAATAAGCTAGCCTTATTGCAATAAGAGCTTTGATAGAAAACTTTGGCTAAAATGTTTAAATTTCAGTGTTTATATGAGCTGTTTTTTACAAATATTTAACATCTTTGGCAGGCGCTATTAATCAATCCCTCAACATAGCGATGATAGGGAAATATATCGCCTGATTGGATTTGTTACAATTTCACAACATTTTTTAAAATGACAAAAAAATAAGATCATGGATAATTTACACAGAGGAACACGTGAATTTAAACGATACGATACTATAAGGAATAAATATGGGGTCTTATAAGAAAGTTGTTGTTTTTACAGGGTTGTGCTCCATGCTAGGGGGCAGCTTTGCCGCAAGTTTACCTAAACTAAATGAACTAAATGAGGTTTATCAGGTAGGTTCTGCGGCAAATGCTAGTGCTAGAGTAGATGATGTTAACCCACAGCAAAATACGATTACCTACAACTACGCGGGTGACACACCATTGAAGTTAACAGGCTATAGCAACTCGGTGGGTGCTTATAATGAGTCATTGGTAGTACTTCAGTACAATGCTCAAAATGAAATTGTTACGGATGATCATGCTAATAAGTTAAGCTATGATGCCTTGGGTGAGATGATTAAATTTAATAATCAGCAAACCCATCAAGAGGTTCAGTATCAATATGATGTTGAAGATCACCAGTCTCTTGAAACGATATTTAATAACCAAGATAAAGTTACAGCTAGTCAACAATTTTATTACTCAACGGGTGATCAAGCACAGATGCTTGCGGAGTCTGATAGTGATGGTAATAATCTAAGTTATTTACTTGCTGAGGAGAAGATTGGTAGCATTAACAATAATGATGAAGCTGATCTTTATATCACTGATCAAGCAGGCTCAGTGGTGGCTTTAGCATCCAACAGTCAGCTAAGTCATGAATATGTTTATAGTCCTTATGGTATTAATAGTGATTTGGATCAATCAGCAGCTAAAGCAAAAAATGCATTGGGATTTGATGGACAACGAACTGACAATGCTACAGGCTATCAATTCTTAGGCAATGGCTATCGTGCGTATAATCCAATACTTCATCGCTTTATGCAGATGGATGATATTCGCTATTCACCCTTTGGCAAGGGTGGGATTAATGGCTATGTCTTTGCTAATAATAATCCTATTATGAATTTTGATCCGAGTGGGCATTGGAGTGTTTGGGATACATTTAATGTTATTTTGGCAGGATTATCGCTATTGACCTTGGACATCGGAGGGATGGCGATGTCTGCACCTGGCTTGGCTAGAACTCTGGGATTAAATATTCATCATCATTCAGAAAGCCTACTTGGAGATATGGTTAATATAACGTTTTTAATATCTGGTATTTTCTCGTTAGGTATAGGTGTTTATGAGTCCGTAGACGATGCTGGAAGCATTGTGTTAGGGAAATTAGCCATTTATGACAAAAGTAAAGAAGAAAAATTGGCTTTAACAGCCCAATATGTAACAAGAGAGCGGGTAACAGGTGTGACTTCTCCATATAGGGGGGATGGTTATGTGGTAGATAGTTATATTGTGCATAATCCCTACGAAGAAGGCGTTGGGAAACAATATAAAGTGTATAGAAAAAATGACCCCCTTCCTGAAGGTGTTTTACCTACTACGACAGAGCAGTGGCGATATATTCCTTCTACTTCATTAGTTCTAAAAAATTTGGGAAGTAAGAATTCTTTTGTTTTTTTTATGACTTTATCAACTGTAGGCGTGCCAGTGGTGGTTAGCTCATATTTTTGTGCTTCAGACCCTTCAATGGGTTATCAGTAATAACTCATCAGAGCAAACAGTACAAAATGGTAAAAATTTGGCATCTACAAAATCAAGAAAGATATAAAAACAAATAATGTAAGTCTTAATAAACCAACAGGAACCCAAAATGAACAAAAAAATATTATTTATCGTTGTAAGCAATATATTGATCAGTGGCGTTTATGCGCAGCAACAGCAAGCGGTAGCAACATCGTCTAAGCAGTTTGTTGAGAAAACAGCGGTTGGTTATCAATCGCTGAATCATGCCAATAAACTGATCAAAGCGGCAACTACAAAACCACAGATCAGTATTGATTATACATCCACCAAGGCGGCGGCAAAGCCAGCTAAGAAGTCCCAAGATGTGGCATTAACCACAGTGGCTGATGGCGATACTCAGGTTGCATCCAATGCTGTGAACTTCAGTAAAAACATTGGCGTTAATGTCAATGAGCGCACCGGACAAGCATCTTTGAATATCAATATCTTGCAATTACCAGGAGTTTCTCAGAGTACGGGGATTAGCTTGGCAATTAATAAAAGTGATCAGGATAATAATACCTATTTTAATCTCAATGATGATTGGCAGTGGAATCTTGACTATCTGCACACGGATGCCGCGGGCAATACCCAATTGCACTTAGCACAAGGTGGTCAATATCAATATGATAATGATCACAATTATCTATCAGGCATGCGTTACTATCAGCTTAATGATGCGCGCTTAAGGGCGTCGATGGGCAGCGTTGTTCTCAATGATTTGAAAGATAAGCCAACGATCAGTTATAGTTGGATTTTCCAAGCTTTGGATGGCACGGTAAAATATTTCTCAAGATTGGGATTATTATTAGCGCAACAGGATAGGTATGGTAACTCTATTGCCTATAGTTATGATTGTTCACAGGGTGGCACCCCTTATAAGGCGCGATTAGTAGGCGTTGAGAATGCCTATTCAGCAGTAAAATTAACATATCAAAATGGACAACAGCAAACGATTACTATCGCAGCGCCAGCTGATCGAAGTTATGTTCTTAATATTGGTAATACGCTGACGCGTCTAAGTTATCCCGCGTTAGCAGATAAAAGTGTTCTGCACACGGATATTAATACGACGTATAACGACAGTGATAAAAGTAAAGTAATGATTAGCTATCCAGATGGTTCGGCTAAGGAAATTTTCTATACCAAAATTCCTTATATGATTGGACAGAACATGATTTCTGCTGTTGATAGTGTGCGTGATTATGCCAGTGTTGATCAAGATAGCTATATTGAGAGTCAGTATATTTATCATGGTAATAATGATGATACGAATAATTTCAGTGGTTATCCACAAATCCAAAGTGCACCATTAAGTTGTCTACAAAACCCTAGTGGTGATATATTGTTAAGCTGTGACGTCGGTGGCTCACGTGCATTAGCAAGCTTTACATATACCACGCAAGTCGTGCAATCGAGTGTTAAAGATGGGGTGAGTCAACCAATATCAAAGACAGTTAACACCTATAACAGTTTGCATCTGCAGACTACGCAGACAAAACTCATTCCAGCCGCATCAACAAGTGGTTGGTTAGCTGTTAGTGAAGATAGTGATAATTATAAGGACGCAGGTACTGAGCTCGTACGTCAGCTTCCGGTTGATTATCAACTGCCAAGTAAGAAAATCTCTGCCAGTTGTGATCCGGCAAATAGCAGTTGTAAGCTTGATCAAGCAGATCCTGTCAATTCAGAAAATGCATTATTGTCAATGCAAGCATTAAGCTACACACAAAATAGTAATAATTACAGCACGCAACCAACCTCGGTGACCAGTGCAGTCATGATCAATGGACAGTGGCAAGACCAAACAAAAGAAACCACACAGTATGACTTAGCTGATGACAAGGCGTTTAGTGGGCATTATGGCTTGACACAATCACAAGTATTAGCTGCCTGTACTGATGATGATTGTGATGCTTTAGGGCAGACTTTTAGTACACAAAATACCTTAAGTGCAGATGGAAAATATATCCAAACTTCAGTTTTAACAGGTAGCAATGGTAAGAGTGACGTAACTTTAGCGGCAACCAATGCCGATAATAACATGAGTCGTATAACAACAACCACACAAGATGATAAAGGACGCATAACGAAACAAACGCTGAGTCAGAGTAGTCCCACTGCTATGATGTCATTGTTAGCAGTAAATGGGACTGGTCAAAGTAACCAAAGTGTCGTGACAACGGATTATATGCCAAGTGGTAATGAGATCACCATTAAAGAAACTAAAAATGATGATGGTACGGTAACCAAAGTGGTGGATATTCGTAATGGCAATGTGATGCAGGAAACAGATGCACAAGGTCATAAGACAATTTATACCTATGATGCTTTGGGGCGTGTATTGACCGAGAACGTACCTGATCATGGTACCATCAGCTATTTCTATCAGGTGGCACAACAGCCCAATCAATTGCCTGCATCATTTATCGATCCAGGTGCTAGTGATATTAATGCACAAATCAAGCGAGAAGCAAATGGTTTGGAGCACTTTAAAATAAGCTACATGCTTAATGGTCAACAGGTGAGCAAAGAAGGAGATAACTACAATCCGCAGAATGACACACTCACGCAAAACAAAGATAATCCTTTTGCTGATTTAGTGCGAATCACCAGTGTGACATATAGCAATCTGCAAGGACAAAAGCTCAAATCCATTGACATAAATAACAATGTCACAAGCTATGTATACGATAGTGCTAACAGACAGGTGGAGGTTGATAATCCCGATGGGACTAAGTCGATTACAGCATACTATGGTGATGGCAATGGTGGTTTGAAAATTGAGTTTAGCATGGCGAGAAATGCAGAAAATGCGAAAAATGCGCAAGATAGTCAAGATGCCTATGACATTAGTAATGTCAACGTCACACAAACAAATAGCAAATCGCAACAGATTGCTAGCTATAGCTTTAGTAATGAGATTTTTGATAAAGCCAAAGATAAGCTAGATTCAGGTTCATATGTTGCTAGTGATTATGGTGATATGAGTTTAGTCAATGAGGATGTGTTAGCAGCGATTGCATCCAAAGCACATTTGTTGACGACAGATAGTAGTGTTTATGACAATTTTGGCAACCTGACGCAATCGACGGATAATAACGGTGTGGTAACCACGTATGATTATGATGATATTATCTATACAACCGAAGATGATAATGGTCAAAAAACAACGCATTATGGACATATGATTGCTAGTCATTCAAGTTATCCAAGTGATGTTGTGAATGACAAAACATTGCAGTCAGTATCTAAGTATACGATGAGCTATGCCTATGATATGTTTGATAATACGACAGCAAAATCGTTATCTTATGATGATAGTACGCCATATGAGCTTGGTGCACGTCAGTATGATGTTAATGACAACCTCATTCAAGAATCAGGTAATGGTATAACGATTAGTCGTAAGTATGACGATAATGGTAATGTCATAGAAAAAGTATTGCCTTATGGTGCGGCTGGCAGCAGTGAGCATGCAGTCATTTGTAATAGTTATGATGATGTTAATAACCTGATTGAATCTGATGTTTATGTTAACACAGCAAGCTGCGATAGTAAGGATCCGGCTAATCTTGAGCAAACCTTAACGTGGCAATATGATTCAACAACCCAAGAGCTAATGTCGGCAACGAAGTCATATGGTGCCGCAGCTAAGATCAAGCATGATCCGACGACGATAAGCTATAGCTACTATAAAGATGGTAGTTTAAAAACGAAAACCTATCCAGATGGTAAGACATTAAGCTATGTATACAATGATAATGGCTCAGTCAAAACGATAACCGATCCATTTGGTATGGTGACAGCCTTAAGTTATGACGCAATGGGTAAGAAGATTGTCAGTGAGAAGTTTACTAAAGCGGGAAATACCACCGAAGTTGACTTTAAATATAATAACTGGGGTCAGTTAATTGAACGTGATAGTGGTAATATTAAACAAACGAGCACTTTTAATGATCTTGGATTGTTAACACAAATCAATAATTATTTTAAAGGTGGCTTGGTAAATCAGTTTAGCTTCAGTTATTACAATGATGGAAATTTAAAGCAAAAAACACGTGAAGATCATATCAATGGTAACGTCGGCAAGAGTGTGGAGAACTATGTTTATGATGCAATGAATAATCTTCAAAGTTATAGTTGTCAGAATGATGCGGCAAGTATTGGCGGTAATGTCAACCTATGTCCACGTGATCAATATGGCAATATCATTAAGAGTCAAAGCTATACGTTTGACCCATTTAATAATATCAAGCAAGAGAAGTCTCAGTTTATGCCGTCGTAAATTTTAAAGTTTTAGAGGATTAATATGCTTAAAAGATCGATTATTAGCATTAGCTGGTGTTCAATGTTAATGGTTGGCTTTGGCGCAAGTGTACCCAAAGTCAATATGCCAACAACTGCTAAGCAGTTAATAATAAAGCCCACTACAAACATTGTTACCTACAACTACGCGGATGACACACCATTGAAGTTAACCGGCTATAGCAATTCGGTGGGTGCTTATAATGAGTCATTGGTAGCCCTTCAGTACAATGCTCAGAATGAAATTGTAAGCGATGACCATGCTAATCAATTAAGCTATGATGCCTTGGGTGAGATGATTGAATTTGATCATCAGCAAACCCAGCAAAAGGTTCAGTATCAATATGATGTGGAAGATCATCAGTCTCTTGAAACGATATTTAATAACCAAGGTAAAGTTACAGCCAGTCAACAATTTTATTATTCAACCGGTGATCAAGCACAGATGCTCGCTGAATCCGACAGTGGCGGTAATCAGTTAAGCTATTTATTTGCTGAGGAAAAGATAGGGAGCCTTAACAATAGTAATGAAGCTGATCTATATATCACTGACCAGGCAGGCTCAGTAGTGGCTTTAGCATCCAATAGTCAGTTAAGTCATGAGTATGTTTACAGTCCTTATGGTATTGATAACGACTTAGATCAATCAACAGCTAAAGTGAAAAATGCCCAAGGATTTGATGGTCAACGAACGGATCAGGCAACAGGCTATCAATTCTTAGGCAATGGTTATCGTGCCTATAACCCAATACTTCATCGCTTTATGCAGATGGATGATATTCGCTATTCCCCCTTTGGCAAGGGTGGAATTAATGGCTATGTTTTTGCCAATAACAATCCAGTGATGAATTTTGACCCAAGTGGGCATAGTGCTTGGGGGGTATTTAACTTTGCTGCTAATGTTGTGCTAGCTGTGGTTGGTGGTATTGCAGAGTTTCTAACTCTTGGCATGGGATCCGCTTGCGGGACTGCTATATTGGGTATTACTTTTGGGGTGACTGGAGCGGTAGTTTCGCAGATTACTTCGAGCACAAAGACGTCAATGATTGTATCATCGCTGTTAGCTGGAGTATCTTTAATAGCTGATATTGCTTCATTATATATTGGTAGCAGTAAAGTATATTCAAGCTTTACAAAACTTATAGGCTCTGAAGATCGCAAAGTCGTGACTGTTTATGATGAAGAATTATTGAGTGACTCAGATAACAAAGTATTGAGTAATCGAGATGTTAACCAAGCAAATCACGAGGCAAAGGATTTAAAACGTGTGACTTTTAGACTAGATAAAAATAGTACTTATGAATATCGTGCTGAAGAGCCTGTAAAGAAGAGTAATATCCAAAGTAATCAGGGTATAAATGATACTAATAAAAAATATAATATTTTAGATACAAGTTTAGACTCAGGTGATGTAAATTACGGAGATGAGAACTATGGGAACCTTTCTATTTGCAAAAAGAAAGGCCCGGGTGAAAATCACTACCTATAAAGAATACAATAATAAGTTACATGATCTCAAAACGTAGAGCAGCAAAAAGCAAAGTTTAGACAAAATACTGCCTTACAGTAACTTCGCTATTTCTATCAACAGACATATTTGCTAGACTTCGTGGCAGTGATACTTAGACTCAGTGTTGTAATGCATATGAAAAACTTGCCAATTGGTTATTCGAGCCTTTCCGAGATGATAAATGGCAATACTTTTTATGTTGATAAAACCCGTCATATCTATGAGATTGCATCAAAGGGGAAGTATTATTTTTTATCACGTCCACGGCGTTTTGGCAAAAGCTTAACTATTGATACGTTAAAGCAACTATTCTTGGGTGAAAAGGCACTTTTTAAAGGCTTGTACATCGAAGATAAATGGGATTTTGATAAGACTTTCCCTGTGATTCACTTTAGCTTTGGGCGCTCTAAATCGGTGTTTTCAGAGGAGTCGTTGCTGCAATGGATTTTGCGTGAGTTATCAGATACTGCCAAATACTATGGGCTTGAGTTGGACACCAGTAAGCATTATGATCTGCAGTTTGATCAATTAATTAAATCGTTATTCCAAAAAACAAAAAAGCGCGTCGTACTCTTGGTTGATGAATATGACAAGCCAATTTTAGATGTGATCACTCAGTCAGAGGAAGCCTTGCGTAATCGTGAGATTTTAAAAGGGCTTTATAGTGTCATCAAAGACAATGATGCATGTTTGCGCTTTGTGTTTTTAACTGGCGTATCTAAGTTTTCCAAGGTGAGTTTATTTAGTGGTTTAAATAACTTGGAAGATATTTCTTTTCGTGCACCGTTTGCTGACTTATGTGGTTATACCCAAGATGAGCTAGAGAGCACATTTGCAGAATATTTAAAGGATGTTGACCTTGTTAAACTCAAAACATGGTACAACGGTTATAATTTTGATGGGACTGAAGCACAAAAAGTTTATAATCCGTTTGATATTTTATTGTTCTTTAGCAATGGTGCACGCTATCAAAGCTATTGGTTTGAAACGGGCACACCGAGCTTTCTAGTTAAGCTAATTAGTCAGCGTCGTGACATTATCCCTGATTTGGAGAACTATAAAGCAACACCAGACTCATTAAATAGTATAGATGTCAATAATACGCCGATTGCTGCATTGATGCTGCAAAGTGGTTATTTGACGGTTAAGGAACAATTTTATTTTGGTCAAGATCTTTGGTATCGCTTAGGCTATCCTAATTTTGAAGTTAAAACGGCTTTGAATAGACAGCTGACTAAGATTGGCATTACTCAAGAAGATGCAACTATGAATCAACTTGCGATTAACAATGCGCTTTTGACAGATAACTGGCAACAGTTTGAAAAAGCAATAGCGAGTTTTTACAGTAGTATTCCCTATGATTATTATGTCAATACACCATTAAATCGCTATGAGGGTTATTATTGCGCGATTATTTATAGTTATTTCGCTGCACTTGGCTATGACGTCAAGCTTGAAGATAACACCTCTGAAGGTCGTATTGATATGTCAATTGTCATCCCTTACAAGAAGGTGATTATTTTTGAGTTTAAGGTCAGTCATGGCGAGAACTTAGCAGCCAAGGCAGTACAGCAAATTGTTAGCAAAAATTATGCAGCCAAATTTACCCATCTAGAATTGCCCATTTATCAAGTAGGCATTTCATTTGATCACAATAAGCGCACCATTAATGGCTTTGAAGTGCTTGAGCAGAAGTAAACTTATCATCGTTTTTAATTACAATAGATATTCAGAGAAAACCTTAGAATACCACACTAGCAGAAAGTGTTAGCATACTGACATTTTTGTTGGGAATCCCATAGAATAATCCAGATTGTCCGTTGTGTGGCATGATGTAGCTATATTCACCTTTTAGGACGATATTCTGTGCGATATAGCGATTCAGACCAATGGATAATGTCGTTTGATTCTCTGGGATTTCAGTCGGCCAATTCTGTGGGTTGTTGAGTGTGTCACTATTGGTAGTGTGTAAATTAGCAATGCTTATATATGGTAACCAATTATGCGTGTTATAACCAACGCTGATATACTCACCAAGTAAAGATGCCATTGGATCAGCCTTACGATAGGCCATTTCAGCACTTAACATCAAGTTATTAATATTCCAATTTGCACCTAAACTTAAGAATTGTGCATTAATACCTTTTTTATTGGTTGTTTGGTTTTGTACCGTGGCACCGACATCAACTTTACTAAACATATAAGCACCATGAAGACTAAAACGACCATCATTTAAGTCGACGCTTGACCCAATCAGATTATAGGCTTTAGCATCTAAGATGATCTTATCTTGCAAGGTTGGGGCAAGTCGCATCATCGCATCATATTTAAAATCGTTTTGACCGTAAAAAGGCGATAAGGTTAGCTGCCAATTTTGATTTAAATCAAAGATATAATCCGCTTTGATACCGTTGAATGAATAAAAAGGAATAATACGATAGACCTCATTGGGTAAGAATGCGTAAGGATAACTATAGCCAACATCGATTTGTTGTGAATAAAGATAAGATGGTAGTTGCATACGTCCAGCACTAACACGTAGATTAGGGTTAACTTTATAGGATAAATACAACCAAGGTGTTGTTAAATTAAAGGCATTATGTCCATTCGTGCTGTCACCATTGGCAACGACTTGACCAACGGCGCTAAAGCCACTGCCTAAATCAGCAGATAGCTGCAGACCTAATAATGATGGTGTTGCAAAGTTTGGGTGATTGTCAATTGTACCGTGCCCTGGAATTGCATAAGGCGTTGTGCTAGAGCTTACTGCCATCCCTGCCGAGGCAAAACCACTAATATCAACACCCACTTGTCCTAGGTTAAATGTATGAGCATAAACAGGTGCTATGGTGATTGTGCTGACAGCCAGTAGCAGTGATATTTTTGTTTTTTTGTAATTCATTTGATGACCTTTGATTGCTTGTTTTGAATAACAGGCGCCAAGATATCAACAAAACGATTTCAATCTAAGAAGATCAAATAATCAAATGATACATTTTGTCGTATTTATTTAAGTAAATAGCATTGTTTTTAAATGTTTTAGCACGAAATATTAAATGACGTAAACTTAATAAATTTACTTGCTTTAACGGAGATTTTTGATTTTATCAATGCACAATAGAGGCAAAAAATGAATGTATTATATCAAAACGACTAGTGCCAAAGGTTGTAATAATCAAAGTTTCGTTGAAAATGCAAGTTATGTTATTTATGTAATCTTAGATTAGCAGGAGCACTAATATGGCAAATCAATATGCGGATAGTTTTAGGGACTATATATCAAGAAAGTATAATAAGCCAGTAGAGCAAGTATTGGCTATTTTTTCGTATCGCAATATGACTTATCGTGATGTTGCTGAGTTAACTGGCTACAAAGAAACAACAGTACGTAAATGGTGTCGTTATTTTGATGTACAACTATACAGTGATTATGAGCCTTCACAGCATTACTCTATCGATATCTTAAGTGCGATTCGTAGTGAAAAACTCAGTTGTGATAATGTGTTATTTCGACCTTGGCGCAGTCAGCTATCAGCTAAGTTTTATGTCAAAACAGCATTTTAATTTACATTTATTTAATGATGATTGAGATATGATTGTGCAACTTAGCAAAGAGTTAATGATCAGTTTATGCGAAATAGAGTTAATGGAATTCATTTTAATCAAGGTGAAAACTGGCAAGCCGTGTTAAAGTACGGTAAATATTTAGCACTGCAGTGCAGTCGTTTTGTATTAATCATAATGTTTTTGGTAGCCGCTCTATTTAATAGCTGTTTTGCTCAGTTATTGGTGATTGCTAATAAAGCCTTTCCAGTTAATCAATTAACATCACACTCGCTGCTTGCATTATACACATACAATAATCATCTTAATGACATCAATGTGACAACAGTTGAGCAAAGCAACATCGATATTAATTCAGTATTTTATAATGCACTGGGTGTTAATGATGCTTACATCAATCGCACACGTGCTCAAGCGCAATTTTCGGCACCCTTAGGGTTCAATGCGCCATTAGTGTTAAATTCGGCACAAGCCGTCCTTGATGCAGTAGCAAAGCATCGTAACTACATTGGCTATATCATTGTTTCGCCTGAGCAATTATTACCGGATGATGTCAAAATTATCTATCAAGCACCGACAAGTACAAATATGTATCAAACCATCAACGCACCAAAGACAAATAATCATCTGCAAAGTGGCGATATTTGCTATCTAGAAAATGGTAAGAAAGTCTGCTTATCTTAAATTAATGCGCCTATAGCACATGGCTAAAATGGTGGCTTTTTACATCTTGATCTACTAAGTGGTTTACTCTATACTTTGATCAAATTAATCAAATAGGTTTATTTAATCATGATAAGCAGTACAGAGTTTAAAACACATTTAGGTGAGTATTTAACAGAAGCAATGCACAAAGCTGTTTTTGTGAAACGTCGATCAAATGAAGCCGTGCTTATTAGTAGAAAGGAATATGAGAGATTGCAAGCTATTGAGGATTCATATTGGCTTAGTAAAGCATTGCAAGCTGAAAGAGATGGGTATATCGGTGTTGAACAAAGTATGGATAAGCTAAAAAATGCTCTTGATCAATCTAAGTAAGCAAGCCGATAAATTTCTTGATAAATTACCACCAAAACAATTTAAACAAATTGTAAAAGAACTATTTAGATTAGCTAAAAATCCTGAACAAAATGACATTATAAAACTAAAAGGGTCGAATGATTTTTTTCGTAAAGATATAGGTGAGTACCGAATAATCTATAAGACAGATAGTGGAATACTTTATATAACTGTAGTTGGAAAAAGAAACGATGATGAGGTCTACAAAATTTTTGATCGAAAATAATACGCCAGTAATAAGTATTTTTGATACATTTTGTGCAAATATTTTATTTTCGATTGATGTTAATATCGTAAGATGACAATGGATGTGCGAGAGTCTAAGGCTAATAGTGAAAGTGAGTTTAAAACTTTGTGGCGTTTTTGGTGGGTTAGTCATTGATCTATGCTCGATTAGTTTAGGTTATCCAAATGATCGACTAATGGCTCAAGGGAGTGTGCTTAAGGTCAATCAAATCTCATTTTTTGTTCCCAAAAAAGATTCAGTATGCGCGTATGAAATTATTGAGCAAAAAGATCAAACATCAACACATAGTTATAACTGCCAATTACACATCTATCATAATACAGAAGATAATTCGATTGTATTAACCTATGAGGTAAAGGGACAATGGACAACTCAGTACTCTCAAGGAGAGGATGGCTGGCATTGGCGAATAACAGAGGTCCCTAACCCCAAAAGTAAGTTGACGTTGTATTCCCCATTTTTTCTTGAGTTTAAGGATATGGGGGTGAAAATGAATGTTTCAGCGCCTTCGAATTTACACAGTAACTTAACCATCAATGGAGGGTTGTTGATTGTTGGTAGAAAGTTGCATACGTTATCAGCCGTTGCTAAAATTTCATTGAGCTCAGGTTATCCTGTTTTTGAAGGATCAATCCAATGGGGTATACATCACGCTGTTTCTGTTTGAGGCAGACCAATACTTAGTTTTATGTATCAAAGTGTGTTTTTTTGAATAAAAATATCTCAATTTTGACATATAATATTTTCTTTGTGCATCTAGCTATCCTTTATTTTATGGGCTTTAGGTGACATATTTGAGGCTTTGCTAAATGGGCGTTGATTCGTAATACTGTAATCACTTTAACAAATCCAGTCTAAGCGAAATTCGTATGTCTATCTTTAATTTTACGAACAACTCAAAGAGTGATGCTTTCAACACCTTAAGTAAATATATGGATGCAATTATAGCTGACAAATTAAATAAAGATTTAAGTGGCGAAAACGATATTCTTTCAGAAGGGTTTGCTGAATATAAGGAGTGTTTTAAGGATAGTGATAACGATATAGAAAGTTTGGAGAGTCAATGGGATGCTTTTTATCAGGAGTATTTGAATTCACTGCAACAACTTAGTGATTTTCGTGTTAGCTTATCTCAAGTTAATCGAAAGCTTGAAAACGTTAAAGATCAGCTAAATGATCATTCTGATTTAAAAGAATATTTTGAAAGTATCGATCAGTTGATTAATAAAAAAGAGCATCACTCAATTAAAAACAATGAATTGAAAAGAATAGATGATAAGCGAAGTTTATATGAATATAACATCGCATATAACTGGCATGATGATAATCTTTCAATATCTGATGCTAATAGCATTAGTGGATATTCAGAAAATGATGACTTAAAAGTTGAGTTTGTTGAGGCTTACAATGCCTATGAAGAGTGTTATAAGCACTTATCTGCAGAGGTTCAGGAAGTTGAAAATAATTACTTGTATTATAAAAATAAAGAACTTAGTTTAGAAGAGAGCGATTTTGAATTAATCACTTTTTTAGAAAAATCGATTGAAAACCTAAACAGTAAGTCTCAAATTCTACCATTATTCAAACAGGACTTTTTGTCAGCAGTTGGCAAACTTAGCGTAGCATTAGATAAAGATATTTATGACTTAGTAAAAAACAATGAATTAATGCAAAATAGAATCGATGGTGTAGCTAATTATAACTATTATTATCAGGATAGCGCTGTAATGCCATATGTTAGTCGTCATAGCATTCAGTCATCAGATAGTTTGAATCAGCCAAGGTTAACAATTGAATTCGATACAGTGGAAACTGAAATTTTCTATGATACCAACTCAAAATTTAATAGCTCATTTCTAATGGGTAATGACAAATATACGACTTGGACAACGAAGAATGATGACTTCCCAACTGTGATAAACAATCAAATATATGACAACAGTAATATACAACAGGAGAATATAAATATGAACTATATTGACGCACTAAATAACCTAACTCGAGCAAATATAAATACGATAGTCGTATCTGCTTTTTATGATCAAGATAATATGCTCACAACGGAGTATAAGCAATTTTTGCAAGCCCTTTATACAGAAGATACTAAAGACGATTCTTTTGAATGTAGTGAAAACAAGATTTTTCAAAATCAACTTGCTAAATTGAATCAATATATTATTACACAAGTTAAGGATCAAGATTTAGCAATAGATCAAGATCAGATTGGAAAGCAGTCTTCAGCAGATTTACGTTTGTTATATGAAAATTATCGAGTTGTTCAATTAGAAAAAGACAGAGAGAGCTATTTAAATCAAAAGCGTCAAGAGTTACAGAAGTTAGAGAATGACAATAAAGATAATCTAGATCAAAAGCGTCAAGAGTTGCAGAAGTTAGAGAATGATAATAAAGATAATCTAGATCAAAAGCGTCAAGAGTTACAGAAGTTAGAGAATGACAATAAAGATAATCTAGATCAAAAGCGTCAAGAGTTGCAGAAGTTAGAGAATGACAATAAAGCTAATCTAGATCAAAAGCGTCAAGAGTTGCAGAAGTTAGAGAATGACAATAAAGCTAATCTAGATCAAAAGCGTCAAGAGTTACAGAAGTTAGAGAATGACAATAAAGCTAATCTAGATCAAAAGCGTCAAGAGTTACAGAAGTTAGAGAATGACAATAAAGCTAATCTAGATCAAAAGTATCAAGAGTTACAGAAGTTAGAGAATGATGGTGATGAAGATATTAAGAAAAAAATTAATGAAATACAAGATTTAGAAATTAAGCATAATAATGAACTTGGCAACGCAAAATATAAGCTTAATGAGGATGAGAAAAATAATTTTTATGAAAGTTGTATAAACTTATCTGATGAGGTTATCAATTACAATCGTCAAATTGTTGCAGATTTAGGTAAAAAAGGCAATTTTGAACATACGAAGAAAGTTAAGACACTCTTAACTAAAATTAGCGACTTAAGTTTGAAGTCAATGACACTGCTAGAAAGTAACGATCCAATAGCTGAACATTTACAGTTCTTACAAAGTAAATTTGAAAACTATGCTAACAATTATAACAAACAAAAAGTCAGTGGTAAAAATATCAAAGAAGATTTGAAAATGTCAGAAGATAATTATCTTGGCAAAAATAATAAATTGAATGATTCAAAATCTAGTGACAATTCATCAAATAAATTGTTTAGCTCAAACATAGATAGGAATCATGGTAAGTTTTCAAAATATATGAAAAATTCGAATAATGAAGATCATAAAAAAGAGTCTAGATACATAACTGACTATATGAGTTCTAACGAATTTAAAGTAGAGTTAAACAAATAAATTAATTCTGACACTAAAAACATAACTAAAAACATAATGGGGTCAATAATAGGGTTACAGATGATGGGGGCACAGAAGTAATGGGGGCAAGGCTAATTTTCGTCACATGATTATTTTATATGGGAGTGTTCATAAAACTGTGTCAATTTAAATTTAATATTGATGTAATGTGTTATTGCTAGAATAAACAGAGCAACTGTCAAGGAGGAACGCAGCAACGTGTTGCGAGTAGTCCTTGATGGTTGTGA
>NZ_JACYVZ010000035.1 GCF_014857925.1 Cysteiniphilum marinum
TCGTATATTGAAGCTTACTATAACACCAAAAGGAAACATTCAACGATAAATTACATGACACCAAAACAGTTTGAAGATAGTATGAAATCCGAAAATCAAAAGTGTCCCAAATTGACGGGGTAGATCATATGACAGTTTGTCGTCATTCTCGGACTTGATCCGAGAATCCAAAAAACACCTGATAATATTTGCAAAGCTACGTATGTGAAGCAAATTAAAAATGTCTTAAATTAAATTAAGGTAGGTTATGCAATTTAGAATTGAGTTTATAACAAAGAAATCGATGATTAGTGGCGCTTTGTCAGCTTGGTTGCCATATCTTATTATTTTGGGAATTGTTGCTAGTGCTGAAACCTCTTTTTCTAAAGAGATTTGGGTTAACAATAATAATGCAGTTAACTTGTATTATGTGAATAATGGCAAAAGCAATAGTTTAACTTTGGATAAGCCAACTCATAGCAATGCAGCAGCTACTATAAAAGGCACGACTCACTATCAAGCCTATGGCGTGCACTCTGATACGCTCAACACCAATGTAGCAACAAACTTTAGCTACAATGGCGAATATCAAGACCCTAGTTCTGATTTGGTCTATTTAAGAGCGCGTGATTATGATGCCAGAACACAACGATTTATCATGCAAGATAATGCCAATGTCTGGAATAAGTATAGTTTCGCTGATAGCAACCCGATTATGAATATTGATCCAAGTGGACATCTAAGCAAAGAAGCAGTCAATACCATACTAGGGATAACACTAATATTGGCGGGTATTGCTACTCCATGGCTATTAGGCGCTTTTGCACCAGCGGCAGAAGCCACAGTTGCATCAGTAGAAACTACAGATAGTTTTGTAACTGCAGCTGCAGATAGCTTTGTCACTGCCAATGAAGATGATTCGATTGCTTTAGCGAATAATAGTGTCAGTGATAGCTCAGAAAATTTATTTAAAGCGCAATCAATGCGTTATGGACTAAAGTTTTACCCTGTTGCCTTTGTCGGCAATGGAATACAAGCACTTATTCAGAGAAAGACAATGACGCCAACTGCATATCTAGAAATGGGGCTTGAGGATATTGGTGGTGCTTTTGGTACCTTAGGTATGATAAACCCTAGTTGGGCTAAATCTTTTGGTTTATTAGATAATGGACTTGAGGGAGTGGCAACGGCATTATCTGCTGAGACTGTTGGTGGTTCATCAATGCTTGCAGGAATAGCTGGTGGATTTGGATCAGGGGGAGTAAGCGGATGGATGGGAGGTTTTTTTGTTAAGAATATGTGGGAGCCTTTTTTAAAGCGTAATTTATGCGCAGGAACGAAGTTTCTTGGCTCTGCTGTCATATTTGCGGCACGGGGTGCAACAATGGAGACAGCAAGAGAAGGGGTAATGTCAGCAGTGTCAGGGAGAAATGAAATGTCTGTTAAAAATATCTTAATGTCCTCAGGGGTTACAGCAGTGGAAGGAGGGATGTTTACTGTGGCTGAACTAAATTTTCATAGCTTACAAAGTGTACGCCGTTATGCATTTACTTATAATGTGGGCGGGGCGGTTTTTCAGGTGGGTATTCCGTTTTTAATCTAATAAAAGGGGGATGTGTCTCATGATTGTCAGCACTTTCTTTGTGTCACATTTCATTCGTCAACTTCCGGTTTTGCGCAAGATATTGTAATCTACAGCGTAAATTTTATTGGAGTGATTCATGCTGAGAAAAATTGCACTGAGTGCTTATTTGAGCATCGTTGGCATCGTGCCGATATATGCACAAATGGCTGATGTTAATATAACTAAAAAGTCAATGCAGCCATTAACGGTCGAGACATCATTATCACAACCTTGGTTTGGATTTGTGTCACCTTCAGATGATGCTCATGAGGCAGTTTATATACAGAAGAAAGGTCAGAAAGACAAAAAAACGGGTAAGTGGCAGTGGCGTTATCAGCTTTTTTACGTCAAGCATCTTGATGCTAACGCTATGACAGACGCGCAAAAGCTCTTTGATTTTAATGTGTTGAGTGTCTCTTGGTTCCCAGATGCACGTAAGTTATTGCTTGTTAAAGAACAGCATGATCAATTAGACTTGTGTGTTTACGATATCAAGCTTAATAAGTTATATCCATTACAAATGCCTGAGCAAGCGTTAGCAAGCTATCAAATTTCACCCAATGGGCAAATGATCGCTGTGAGTGTTCATGAGGATAAACGTGATAATCTGTCGGTACTTGATCCAGCGACAATGTATGCAGGTAATAAACTTTATGTGTTAATGCTGTCAAAAGATCAAACGCATATTCAAAGTATTAAAGCGTTAAGCCAGTCAGGTGATTATGTGATGAATGATCGTTTGACGTGGTTAAAAGATAGTAGTGGTATTATCTTTGTTAGTGCACATTCATTGGCGCCAGAGCGCTCAAGAAAGCGCGCGATTAAACGTGTTGATTTAGCAGGGCATGTGATGAGCTTAACAAAAAGTGAGGCTTATTATGATCAACCTATTTTGTCACATGATGGTAAAAAACTCGCCTATTTTTATAATCAACTGCCAAGAGGCTATCAATATGCGGATTACCTTCTAAGATACAGCAATCAGCTGTGTATTATGAATTTAAACGACCATAAACAGCGATGTTTTAAGCCTTTGTTTGAGGGCGGTACTCAGTTACTTTCATGGGATCAAAAAGATGAGAATCTGTTGATGGTGCAAGATGATCATTTAGCGAAGCGCCTTGTCAAAGTTAATATCAAGACATCGGACATTTTGCCATTGAATCGTGACTCATCAGTTGTTAGCCTTGTTATTAACAACCAAGCAACAGCGATCGGCTATATGCAAATGAGTAGCAATAAAGCGCCTGAAGCAGTCGTTAGTCGTTTAGATGAGTTTTCACCAGAAGTGATCAATCCGCAAAGAAAACTGCCCTATGCATTAGGGCAAACAGAAATAATCCATTGGCTTAGTAGCAATAAAGAAAGTATCGAAGGCTTTGTAACGTATCCACCAAATTATAAAAAAGGGCAAAAATATCCACTGATTGTTGCGGTGCATGGCGGACCAGCTAACCATTGGTGGGGCAGCTTTATTGGCTCCCCTCATACGCTAGATACACCTTTTTGTGTGGGCTGTATGGCGGCAGAAGGTTATGTGATCTTTCGACCGAATGTACATGGTAGTACGGGTTATGGCGTGCCATTTATGGCATCTAACTATCAGAAAATTGGACAAATTGACTTGGAGGATATTACCCTTGGTGTTAAGCATTTAATCGCCAAGAGGGTTGTTGATCCTAAGCGTATTGGCATTTGGGGTTGGAGTTATGGCGGCTTTCTTGCGGCAGTAGCAATGGAGCGTGAAAGCCTTTTCAAGACGGCAGTCGATGGCGCTGGAGTCAATGATTTGGTGAGTCTTGAGGGTACTTCGGATTATCATACACTCACGTATCTTATGGGGGTGCCTTTTTGGCAAGATGCTAAATCTTGGGTAAATATATCACCGGTTTTACATGTGGGTTCAGCTCACGGTAGCATATTGATTCAAGGGGGGGATAGAGATAATGAGGTGCCGCTTAGTCAATCGTTAGAATTATATTATGCTTTAAAACAAGCACATAAAAAGGTGTCACTAAAAATATATCGTGATCAAGGGCATGAATTCTCAGATCCTAATCAGTTATTAGCAGGGATGAAAGATACGGCAAATTGGTTTAGGCAAAATCTGTAACTCGTGGCAGAATAATAAGCATTCTTTTAACATAAATAACTGGCATTACGCACTTTAGAAAAAACTATGATTTTATAAACACCCCGTCAGCCCATGGCTGCCACCCCTCTTGCAAAGAGGGGAATTGGGCAACGGTGATTTAATTCCCCTCTTTGCAAGAGGGGTGCCAAGCTTGCGAGGTGGGGTGTTGAAATAGCAAAAGTGCGTAGCTCCAGCAAATAATATAAATGTTGCATAAACAACCATAATTTAGCAACTTGAGAGTATAAGAGCTTATTATCTATGAATTTAAGTGACTACAAACGCATTGTGATTAAAATCGGCTCATCGCTGTTGGTTGATGATAAGTACGAGATCAAAACAAAGTGGCTTGAAAGTTTAATTGCTGATATTGATCAGCTGTACAAACAAGGCATTGAAATGATTATTGTCTCATCAGGTGCTGTGGCATTGGGGCGCAAAGTGCTTAATTGTATGGGGCGTAGATGCACCTTAGCGGAAAAGCAAGCCGCTTCAGCGATTGGGCAAATTAAATTATCACAAGTCTATCAATCACAATTTGCAACTTTTGACATTAATAGCGCGCAAGTGCTGTTGAATATCGATGATATTGAAACGCGTCAACGCTATGTTAATGCGCAAAATACCTTGGAAACACTACTTAAATTTCGTGTGATTCCAATCATCAATGAGAATGATACGGTAGCCACAACTGAGATTAGTTATGGTGATAATGATCGCTTAGCTGCGCGTGTTGCGCAAACGATCAATGCTGATTTATTGATTTTATTTTCAGATATCGATGGGCTATATACCGCTAACCCAAATATTGATAAACAAGCCAAGTTTATTAAAAGCGTTGATGTGATTAGTGATGAGATCAAATCAATGGCAGGAGAGAGTCATACTAAGATTAGCTCAGGTGGCATGATCACTAAGATTTTAGCAGCTGAGATTGCAGTTAATAATGGTTGTAATATGCTGATTTGTAATGGCAAGGCACTTAAGCCATTAACAAGCTTGCAAAATGCGGGACGCTTTACGTTGTTTAAGGCGCAAAAAATTGATCAAAGTGCTAAAAAACGCTGGCTTGCACATCATGTCAAACATAGTGGTGCTCTTTCTATTAATGAGGGGGCGCTGCGCGCACTGCGCCTTGGTAAGAGTTTACTCAGTGTGGGTGTGATAGAGTGTATAGGTAATTTTAAAGCAGATGATGTGCTTACGATAAAGGATGAACAAGGCAATACGGTGGCAGTTGGTGTGGCAATGTTGCATGCTGAGGTATTAAAGCAGGTGCTATTAGCTAAAAGTTATACGCCAGAGACAAAAGTGATTGTTCATCGCAATAATATGGTATTGGTTTGAGAGAGAATTCAGTTTTAGGAGTTAAGATAAGTAATGAATGAATATCAGGCAATAGAAACACTGTGTAAACAAGCCAAACAAGCAACATACCATTTGGCGTCAAGCACGAACGATATGCGTAATCAGGCATTGTTATTAATTGCCGATGAGATTGTGCGCAATGCCGATAATATTCTAAAAAGTAATGCCAAGGATATTGAAAATGCAAAGGCAAAAGGCTTAAGTAAAGCCATGCTTGATCGTTTATTGTTAACGCATGAGCGAGTTGTGGCGATGAGTAATGGCTTGCGTGAGATTGCAAAACAACCCGATCCACTTCATTGTGTGCTATCACATGTACAAAGACCAACAGGACTTGATATCAAAGCAGTCAGTGTGCCACTAGGTGTCATTGCCGTTATTTATGAGTCACGTCCGAATGTTACCGTTGATGCAACTGGACTGTGTTTAAAATCGGGTAATGCCGCAATTTTAAGAGGTGGTAGCGAGAGCTTTAATTCAAATCAAGCGATTATGCGCGCAATACAAATGGGATTGGTAAAGTCAGAGATTGCCTGTGATGCCGTACAAATGCTGCCAACTCAGGAGCGAGCTGCAATCGAGTATCTGGTAGCTCAAGATCAATACCTTGATGTGGTTGTGCCACGTGGTGGACGTGCATTAATTGAATATCTGACAAAGCATAGTAAAGTGCCTTTATTTAAGCACTTAGATGGGATATGCCACACGTATGTCCATCATACAGTAGATGTAAGTAAAGTGCTTAACGTATGTGTTAATGCTAAGATGCGCCGTCCTGGCATTTGTGGTGCAACGGAGACGATTTTATTGGATCGACAGTTGCCAATAGAGGATATTGAAGCATTATTAACTTCATTGGATAAAGCAGGGTGTGCGCTGCGCCTTGATCAGGATTTATGGCAGCAATTTTCACAATATGAAAAAGCAACAGAAGCGGATTGGTCAACCGAGTATTTGGACAGTATCGTTTCAATCAAGTATGTCGATGATGTTGCTGCAGCGGTGATGCATATTAATCATTATGGCTCACATCATACCGATGCGATTTTAACCGAAGATCAAACAGCTGCGCAGTTTTTCATGCAGAATGTTGATAGTGCTGTCGTGATGCACAATACCTCTACACAATTTTCAGATGGTGGAGAATTTGGCATGGGCGCTGAGATTGGAATCTCAACAGGTAAACTTCACGCTCGAGGACCTGTCGGCATTAAACAATTAACCACGTTTAAATATCAAGTAGTGAGTAATGGCAGTGTACGCACTTAAGGAAAATGACCAACCCTCTATTTTGATTATTGAAGATGATCAAAAGCTTAATCACATTATGAAGGAGTTTTTGTCTGATGAGGGGTTTAAGGTCGCACAAGCATTTACAGGCGATGAAGGGATTAACCTGAGCCTTACACTTGATCCTGACGTTATCTTGCTTGATTTGATGTTGCCAAATATTTCAGGCATGCAGGTGTATCAAGCAATTCGTCATAGCTATCGAGGAGTCGTCATTATGTTAACAGCGCGTGATGACGATGAATCGGAGATAGAGGGATTAAAATTAGGTGTCAATGATTACCTTAGAAAGCCAGTAAAACCAGAGATACTGCTGTTACGCATTAAGAAGCTTTTACGTGAGAATATTGCAGTTATGACATCAGAAAATGAGCTTGTTTTTGGCTCATTAGTGATTAATAAGACCACTCTAGAGGTTTATTTAAATAATGAAAAGCTTGAGATGCCACAATCAGATATTTCACTGTTGATTCTATTAGCTGAACATGCCGATCAATTGCTGACAAGGGATCAAATATATCAAGAAATTAAAGGTATCCCTTATGATGGGATAGATCGATCGATTGATACTAAAATATCACATATCAGGCGCAAGTTAGGTGATGATCCACAAACGCCATTTAAGATCAAAACCATTTGGGGGAAAGGGTATATTTTTATCTCAACTGCATGGTGATTTTTTCTTAGACACTTTTTAGACATATTCAGACAGTTTTCATAAAGAAGGGTTTGGGCGTTTATCATACGATAGATGCTTAAGTTAATTAACTATGGAATTGAGGTTAAATGTACAAATTTTTATTAGCAATCACAACACTATCTATGTTAACAAATGTATATGCCGGAAGTTTTCAAATAAACCCGCCAAACAGCAGCTTTGGTGAGAGTTCCTTAAATAACAAAATACAAAAGAGAGGCTATTCTCCAGCAGAGACCTTTGATGATTTGGTCTTGTTTAAAAAATATATTGAAGAAAATGCGCCTTTAGATGCTATTGCTAAAATGACAAATTATCAAAAATGGGTGAATAAGGGGCTATTGAAAGCAGGTTTAATGAGTCAGTTAGTTAACAATCAACAGCAGTTTTACAGCACTTTGAATTACTACATTAATGGCTTTACTGACTTTCATACTGCCTTTGGTAGTATTCCTGAGATGACAGATTATCGTTACGCAGGATTTATAGTGAACTTGCGCTATAACAATCATCATCAGCTGGTTTATAAAGTAGTTAACTCAAGTACTTCTAGTAGTAACAAATTACCGTCAGTTGGCTCGGAGTTGCTTAGTTGTAATGGTTTTCCTGTAGACAGCCTGATTAAGTCAAATGTGCTACCTTTTTATTACACCAGTAAAGTGAAGAACATCACTTGGAATAATGTCGTACCATACTTGTTTTTAGCTCAAAAAGGTAATCAGATCGTTTATGGCTTTAAGAAAATCACCATGTGTCGGTTTCGTGTGGGGCAGATGATTAAAAGTTATAATATCCATTGGCATACACCCAGTGTTACAGAGTTAAATAAATTGATATCTCTAGCGAATCAATCAGCCAATGGCATGTCACCTGATGATTTTGCTATTCAATACTTGGCAAATGATACTGCTTTGGTGTCCTTACCAACTTTTCAAATAAGCAATAAAGTAGAGCTTAAGTCTTATGAAAGACTTGTCTCTCAGCTCCCTAAAATAAGAAATATGAAGAAAATCATCTTTGATTTAAGAGGTAATGATGGCGGCTTTCCACAATATGTAAATCAGGTTGTTTTGAGCCTTTGGACACCTCAATATTTAAAGTCCTTAGGGCGTAAATTTATATGGAATGATAATTTTTCTATGCAATTTAAAGTGACTCAAAATAACTTTAATGCGCTTAAACAGATGGGGCTAAATGAGCCAAGGTTAATATCAGAAATGTCTTTAGCTTTAAAGAACCAGCAAAGCTATCTAAATTATAGGTTTAACATTCTGCCAAGTACGGTAAAGCCAAACAATAAAAACCCTGTAAAGGCAAAAGTTTATGTATTAACTGATAGCACAAATGCTAGTGGTGCACTATGGTTTATTCAAGCAGCGCTTGAGGTCCCTAATACCATTCAAATTGGTCAAACAACTAGAGTTTTTGATGCTACAGGTTTTCCCAGTACATTGATAATAAGTGCGAAAGGAGTTAAATTTGGTGCACAAGTGCCAATGGCAGTTATTAGCTCTCCTACACAAGATTTAAATAAGCCGTTTGTACCTAATAAGCAATTTTATTACTATAATTACTTGGGAGATAATAAGTCTCTTGAGCAATGGATCCAACAATTATAAGTTATCCAAAACCATATAAATTAGGCGATATTTAATGATAAAGCTGTTTTCTAGAAATTATATTCTATTTGCCTTAGTGATGACCACGGTTGTTATTATGCTGTATTTTTATATATTGTTTCTTAATCAGCAAGGGTATATTAAGTCAGCGAATATGTTGGCTCAAGCGCCGTTTGAGTATTTGCAAGAACAATTTCAAAAAGCACCTGAATCCAAATGGCAAGATTTATTGAATCAACTGCAAAAAAACAATAAATACCAAAAGATAAGTATTGTTAATGTTAATAATCTGCCTAAGAGGGTGCGTGATAGCAAAAAGCTCAAATCTGGCGCTATAGTGGGCATTGACACAACAAGTATATTTTCGCCAGATAGCTCAGCATACAATGCGTTTTGGGTATATCAACAAATTGCTAAAACAGATAAATATCTGGCAATACAAGCATCCTCGCCGACAATAGTAATGATTCAAAGAAATACAGAATGGATTAGATTGGTGGCTCAGCAAATATTCCAATCTGTTTCCAAAGAAAACAAGCAAAAAATTATCAAAGAAGCAGAGCAATTGTTTGGTGCCAAGGTAACGCTAAGGGATATATCAACACTGACAGCTTCTGAAAAAGAAAGTATCAAAAAGTGGGGGATATATGCTTATTCAATTGATGATGATCATGTTGCAACCATTAGTGTTCCTGTTGCAAACAGCCAGTATCTAGTTACAATCGGTGCGCTCAAAGATAGTGTTTATGCACGATACCCATACTGGTTTTTGTTATTAGGAGTGCTTATTTTGCTCATGCTTATTACCTTTGTCTGGAGCTACCCATTCTATCGATCTCTTAATAAGCTGCAAAAGCAGGCCGTTGATTATGGGAATGGTAAATTTGATACCAAGCTTAAGGTTTCTAAAACATTGGCATTAAACCCATTAAACAAAGGACTGCATAAGATGGCAGATCAGATACAAACACTTGTTGCCTCACATAAAGAATTGACCAATGCCGTAGCTCATGAGATTAAAACACCATTAGCAAGGGTTCGATTCACTTTAAGTGTGCTAAAGCAAAAGTATAAAACCATTGATCAAAAATATATTAATGATCTTGATGATAATATTGCCATTTTAGATGATCTGGTCAATGAAATTTTATTGCATGCAAAGTTTGATCGCAAAGGTGTTGTGCTAAAAACAGCAGAGGTAAGCCTAAATCAACTACTGCAAGAAAAGGTTAAATGGTTTGCGCATAAATATCCAGATAAAGACTGGACGTTTAAAAATAGCCTGACGGAGATTACTTATGAAATTGATCAAGCGAGTTTTAATCGCGCGCTAGATAATTTACTAAATAATGCGTATCAATACGGTGGTAAGCAAATCACTGTATCACTTGAAGAGCAAAAGGGCGAAATTATCATTGCAATTGCAGATAATGGCGCAGGCATCTCTGATAAGGATAAAGATAAAATTTTCGAGCCTTTTGAGCGCTTATCTGAGTCACGTAATAAAGGAGTGCAAGGTCATGGATTAGGGCTTGCAATTACCAAGAAAATTATTGAGTCGCATCATGGTGATATTAGTGTCGAAACCACTGAAAACAATCAAACTGTTTTCATTATGATATTTCCTAAGCAAACCACAAAGACACAGTGCCCTTAATGCGTTGCCATAATGAGCCGGTTGCATCATCTTTTAATGCAACGACTGGGAATGTCTCAATGGTTTTGCCTTTGTAAACCATATCTACACTTCCAGCATTAGTTCCTGCTTTAACCGGTGCAACAAGGCCTTTAGGATTCTTGTGTAGCACAAACTGGATATCTTTGGCATCAATATAACTTGGGAAGCTAATTGCTACGGGTTTTTGTACACCGATATCGACGGTGTCACTTTCACCTTTGTAAATGCGGATATTGCCTAAGGCGTAGTTCGCTGGATAGAAAGTTTTCGTCTGGAAGTTGGAAAAACCATATTCTAGTAATGTCTGGCTATCACGTGCGCTTTGCAAAAGACTGGTTGAGCCAATAACAATTGAGATTAAACGATCATGATCCGGCTTAACCGCTGAAGACACAAGTGAGTAACCAGCAGAGTCCGTTGAGCCTGTTTTGATGCCATCAGCATAAGGATAAATATCTAATAATTTGTTGTAGTTACGGGTAACAAAGCCATTCATACTAACACTAGGCATTTTGTAATAGTGATAGTTCTGCGGATAGTCGTAAATAATGTGTTGTGCAAGAACAGACAAGTCACGTGCTGTAGTGTATAAGTTAGGGGCTGGTAAACCCATGACATCACTAAAATGCGTGTTGGTCATGCCTAGTTTCTTTGCGGTGAAGTTCATGATATTAACGAAACCTTCTTGCGTACCGGCCAGTGTTACCGCTAAGGTGACTGCAGCATCATTACCTGAGGCGACAATGGTCCCTTCTAGTAAGTCTTGAATCGTAACTTCTTGCCCTGATTTTAAATGCATGCTTGATCCTGCGGTATGCCAAGCAATAGCAGGGACTTTTACTTTTTGATCAAGCTTAATGCTACCTGCAGCAAGCTTCTGCTCCACGATATAAAGGAGCATCATCTTGGTCAGTGATGCTGGTGCAATGCGCATGTTGGCATTTTTCTCAGCTAGTACATTACCTGTCTTAGCATCAATCAGTAGATAACTTTTGACATTAAGCATAGGAGGTGTAACAACTTGATTGCGCCAGATTTCAGTTGCCGGTGTGATTTTTGGTAATACTAAATTCGCGGGTGCAGGTGGCACTTGCACTTCAAGTGGAACATTGGCACTTGATGAAACAGCGCCATACGCATTAAGAGGAACTCCCATATAATTAACAGATGTTGCGCCATAAGTATTAGGTTCATTTTGTGCCGCAGGTTGCGCTACTTGTGTTGATTGTGTTTTTTCTGCTGTTTGTGCTTTTACTGCATCTTGAGCAAATGACAGTTGTGCGGTTAGCAATGCGATAGAGGATGCTGCAATCAAAGAGATTTTTTTAATAGTAAACATGTTATTACCCGTTATGTTGACGTTTGAATTTATAATGACATTTCAATGCAGTCATTATACTGATCTTAAAAGTCTTTTAAACATAAATACGGCGAAACTTCGATTACAATAGAAATCTGAAATTGCAAACAAAGCACGCTTCGGTATAATGCATTTTAGTGAAAAATTTTTGATAATGCCTAGCATGTTACATGCTGGGCGTTTTTTATTATTTATTGGTGTTACGCACTTTAGAAAAAACTATGACTTTATAAACACCCCGTCAGCCTACGGCTGCCACCCCTCTTGAAAAGAGGGGAATTGGGCGATGGTGATTTTAATTCCCCTCTTTTCAAGAGGGGTGCCAAGCTTGCGAGGCGGGGTGTTGAAATAGAAAAAGTGCGTAACCTCAGTTATTTAGATTTAAAGTAAAGACTAAAAGATTAAGGATAAAAAATGGCAGTGCGAATTCCAATGACTGTTGCCGGTGAAGCGGCGTTGAAAGCAGAATTACAAGATTTAAAAAGTGTGCAGCGACCTAAGGTGATTGCGGCAATCTCTGAAGCACGTGAGCACGGTGATTTAAAAGAAAATGCCGAGTATCATGCCGCACGTGAGCAGCAAAGCTTTATCGAAGGGCGCATTCAGGAGCTTGAAGGCAAGCTTGGAAATGCGCAAGTGATTGATATTGCCAATATGACCAATAGTGGCAAGGTGATCTTTGGTGCGACAGTTACCTTGGTAAATATTGACAGTGATGAAGAGATAACTTATCAAATCGTTGGCGAAGATGAAGCAGATATCAAGTGCAATAAGATCTCATTAAGCTCGCCATTAGCACGTGGGCTTATCGGCAAAGAAGAGGGCGACGAAGCCAATATCGCAACCCCTTCAGGTGTGGTTGATTATGAGATTGTGACGGTTGAATATCGATAAGGTGTGATCGTTAGCAATGAATTATATCTTACTGTTATTTATTGGCATTATCTGGGGTGGGCAGTTTGTCTTAATCGACTTCTCGTTAGGCAGTTACACGCCTGAGCAACTTGCTTTATTAAGAACATTTTATGCTGCAGTTTTTTTGATTGTCTTTTGTTTGGTTGCCAAAAGAAAACGTTATAAAAGAGATTTTAAAACATGGTCTAAAGTCGCAGCAATTGGTGTGCTTGAAGTGGTGATTCCATTCACTTTGGTGATGTGGGGGCAACAGTCCGTTTCAGGTAGTATGGCATCGATTTTGATGGGTACGATTCCATTTTTTACCATCATCTTAGTGTTATTGACACGTGTTGAGCGTGCGACAGCAGCCAAATTTATGGGTATGTTTATTGGTTTTATTGGCCTACTGGTTTTATTTGCGCCTGATTTAATAGCAACAGGGTTATCAAGCGCGCTATTACCACAATTGGCAATTATGCTTGGTGCGTTATCGTTTGCCAGTGCGTTAATCATTATCAGAAGTCTGCCCAATGAAGATGCGTTTTTGCTATCACGTGATGCGTTTATCATTGGCACGATTATTATGCTTGGCATAAACCTTGGCAATGACTCCTTACAAGGTATGCACTTTGCCTTATACCCTACTATTGCGTCAATTATCTTAGGTGTGTTTTGCTCAGGGTTGGTTTATGTGCTGTATGTCAGCTTAATTAAACGTGCAGGCGCTGGGTTTTGCTCATTATCTAACTATCTTGTGCCATTGTTTGGCAGTTTACTTGGTGTCATCATTATGGGCGATCATATTAGCATCAACATGGTATTTGCTTGCTTGTTGATTTTATTATCTATTGCTGTTGAACCAATATTGGGTTTGTTAAAGCGCCAAAGTCGTGTAAAAGCAAGCTGACATTAACACACAGTAAGCTATACTGGTTCGCACGGACACTGAAAATAAATTTCAGTTTATGAAAAAACATGTCATCACTTCGTTGCTGAAAATACAAGATAAAGATCTTGAGGCTATGCTTTATGATAGTGCCACTAATGCGGCAATTGTCAGGCAAATTTTAGATATTATTTGTGAGGATACGATTAGCACCTTAACGTGGGTGCGGCGTTTTGAGGCAAATCAATATGCGATGATTACAAGCTTTACTAAAGCACTGATTAAGCCCTATCTTGAGCTTGGCTTATGGCGTTATGATCCTTCAATTATCCCTAAGCAAACTAATGTGTTTAAAGTATTTACCTATGATGAATTAATCTGTGATCAGATGAAACATAAGCTGATCACTCAAGATGCGCATAATATGGTGCTATATATTGTGAGGTGTTATCACCATTATACGGATCATTTCTCTTTTGATATCAATGCGGACTATTTTAATAAGCTAACATTTGAGGATAAAACTAAGCTTTATCAGTGTTTGACAGACTGTATTGATCTATTGATGAGTGTGGTGCGATTTCATACCTTAATTGAGATTAAGGACTTTAGTGATGACTCCGTAATGCCTGATATCGTGCGCTTACCTCAAAATTTACAGCAACGTCTGAAATTGACAGATCTAAATGTCGAGTATTTGCGCTTTATTGCCACGGGTGCCACGGCGAAAGAGATTGCGATGCATGCGGGGCGTTCCTATCGCTCAGTGCAGGGTAGTATTGCTAATCTTTGTGAGAAACTGAATTGTCAGAGTAAGAATCAACTAATTAGTCTGGCGCGGATTATTACCAGCTATATAGAGTAAAGGACGTTGACTGAGCGTAAGTCGAAGTCGTGGTATAACAATTAATGAGGAATAGATTGCGTTTATAACTCCCCCTCACCCGCGCAGCTTAAGCTGCACGAGCAATCCCTCAAGGGGCGAGGTAATAGGAGGTATGCCTTTTGTGTTTTGTAATGGCTTCGACGGTGCTCAGCCAACGATGAGGTGGCTTCGACTAACGCTCAGCCAACGCTTACAAAATTAAAGTGGGCAGGAGTATGGTCATAGCCGATTATTTCATAGGTAACTAATGCGTACGCCTAATAATATATTCAGCTAGTTGCGCTAATGATGTCGTGTCATGCCCTTTGATTTGTTGCAGATGCGCCATGGATTGCGCAAATAACTCATCCAGTAATATTTGTGTTTTCTCAATACCTAACAAAGAAGGGTAGGTTGATTTGTTGAGCTTAAGATCACTCATATTATTTTTGCCTAAAGTCGCTGTGTCAGAAGTCACTTCAAGCAAATCGTCTTTGACTTGAAAAGCTAAGCCAATACATTGACTAAATGCAATAAGCTTTTTTTCAACGGTTTGATCCGTGTAATAAGGCGAGGTGATAAAAGGTAAAACAACGGCAGCGGTTAAGAGCTTCCCTGTTTTTAAGCGATGTATTGTTTCAATGCTCGTGATATCCTGAGTTTGACCCTCAGCATCAATATCTAATTGCTGACCATCGACCATGCCTTGGCTGCCTGCGTGTGTTGCCAACAGATAAAGTGCTTTTTGCAGTTGTTTAATATCAATGGCTTTTAATTCACTCAAAGCCTGAAATGCGAGTGTTTGTAACGCATCACCTGCTAAAATGGCAGTGGCTTCATCAAATTGAATATGGCATGTTGGTTTACCACGACGCAAATCATCATCATCCATTGCAGGTAGATCATCATGAATCAATGAGTAGGCGTGAATTGCCTCTAGTGCCAAAGCAATATGCTTGATGTTGTGCGGATCACAGTTAAAACAGGCACCACTTAAAAAGCTCAATATGGCACGAATACGCTTGCCACCATTAAGAAAGCTATATGCCATGGCTTCTTTCAAACGTGGGCTTTGAATGGGTTGCGCTAAAAAATAGTCCTTGGCAAAGTCTTCAAAATCATCCTTTATTTGTGTGAATTCGCTTAGCATAAAAATCCTTTAATGATTGAGAACTGTTTATCAAGTGCGCCTTTGTTTTGCTGAAAAACCGTTAATGCGGCATTGCCTTGGGATTGGCTCAATTGCGGGTTGTTAAAAAGTGTCTGTAATTGCTTAACTAATTCATCACCATTATTGACTAAGGTTAAAGCATGTTCAGATTTTAGTTTCTCGGCAACTAAAGCAAAATTAAACACCGATGGGCCTGATAAAACAGCCTTAGCGAGTGCTGCAGGTTCGAGCATATTATGCCCACCATTATTAACAAAACTGCCACCAACAAAAGCAATATCACTTGCGGCATATAACAGCATCATCTCACCCATGGTATCCCCTAGATAGACATCATCGTTATGGTGATGTTGATCTAGACTTCTACGACTGTAGTTAAACTTGCGTGCTTTAATCAATTCAGCGACTTGATTAAAGCGTTCAGGGTGTCTCGGCACTAAAATCAATAATGCATCAGGTGTTGTTTGTAATAATTTTCGATGCGTTTCAAGAATAATTTCATCTTCACCTTGATGTGTACTTGCGGCAATCCAGATATGCTGTTTTGCAAAACGCTGACGTAAATTTTGGGCATTTTCAATAAGATCATCCGCAATTGGAAAGTCATATTTGATATTGCCATCAACGCTTATTTTATCTTTGGGCATCCCAAGTGCTATAAAACGCATTGCATCATCATTAGATTGTGCGCTGATATGACTGATTTGTTTAAGCATGTGGCGCATAATAAAGCTAATCTTGGCGTAACCTGCGGTTGATTTTTGTGATAAACGTGCATTGATCAAAATGCTTGGAATACGGCATTTGTCGCATTGTGTAAGTAAGTTTGGCCAAATCTCTGTTTCCATGATAATACAGAGTTTAGGATTGGTGCGTTTGATAAAGCGCTTTAACAAGCAAGGGATATCATAGGGGATATAGCTGTGTTTGATATTGCCAAAGTCTTTATAAAGCTTTTGCACCTGCGCACTTCCGGTTGGCGTCATGGTCGTGACCACAAAGGTTTTATGTGGGTAGCTTAGGGCAAACTTTTTTACCAAAGGCGCGATAGCAATACTCTCACCCATCGAGACTGAGTGGATCCAAATACTTTCATCTGTCTTAAAGGGGGTAAAACCAAATCGCTCACGCACTCTTTGGCGATAGCCTTTGTTTTTGCGACTACGAATTAATTTTTTGATACTGATAAAGGGTAAGCCTAGACAAAACAATAGGCTGTAAACTAGGCGAATGAGAGTGTAGATCATATCTTACTTTTGTTTTATTTATTTCATTTACTATGCTTTTCAAGCCATTGTAAGTAATCAGTAACACCTGTTTTGACATCTCTGAAATTAACATCGCAACCTGCTTCACGCAATTTGTCTAAGTTGGCTTCAGTGTAACTTTGATAATGTCCTTTAAGATGCTCTGGAAACTCGATATATTCGATGTTACCTTCTTTGTAAAAATCAATGACAGCATGGGCGATGTTGTTAAAAGGTTCAGCTTTGCCTGTACCACAGTTAAAGATACCAGAGACTTGCGGGTGATCCAAAAACCATAGATTAACCTTGGCAGCATCTTCAACATAAATAAAATCACGCATTTGCTGGCCTGCTGCAAAACCATCATAGGCATCAAATAGTTTAACTTTTTTATGTGCTTTAAACTGATTGTAATGATGAAAGGCAACACTTGCCATCGAGCCTTTGTGTGTTTCGTGTGGTCCATAGACATTGAAGTACTTTAAACCAACAATTTGGCTTTGCGCATGTGGCAAAAACTTGCGAACGTATTGATCAAATAAGAACTTAGAGTAACCATAAACATTCACCGGTTTCTCATATTGACGCTCTTCAATAAAGGTTGTGTTATTACCATATGTAGCAGCACTTGAGGCATAAATAAATGGAATCTTGTGGCGCACCGCAAAATGCAAAAGGATCTTGCTGTATTCGTAGTTGTTCTCCATCACATATTGACCATCCCACTCAGTGGTTGCTGAGCAAGCCCCTTGATGGATGATGGCAGTAATATCGTTAGGGTTAAGTTTCAAGCCTGCGTTTGGTGTATAGTAAGCTAAATCAGACTCAATTGCCTCCAAAAAAGGTGTTTGATCACAATAATCTGCAATTTCATAATCGACTAAATTGACAAATTTATGCCCATCTCTTAGGTCGTCAACAACGAGAATATCTTCATGCCCGCGCAAGTTAAGCTGCTTAATAATATTTGCGCCAATGAATCCGGCGCCACCTGTAACAATAATCATTGATTTGCTCCATGTGTTAAAACGACGGCAATTCTAACAAAAAAAACGCAAGTTGGCTGTAATTTCTGTGATTAAATCAGCGTTCAATAAGTGTGTGGTGTCCCGAGTAGGAATCGAACCTACATCTAGCCCTTAGGAGGGGCTTATTCTATCCGTTGAACTATCAGGACGAGAAGATGAATGATAATGCCTCAAAAGAGACGCATATTCAAGTAGATATAGAAACTAAACATCTAAAGCATAAGAGATATATGAAAACATACTGTCATTGATTTTATTGGGATAAGCTTGTTTTGCTATTTGCAATTCATAAAACTTTTGAGTATCCTCGTCTGGTTTATGTAAATAAATGTCATAAATACAAATAAATAGGTTAAAAATACGGGTGATATATCCATTGTGAATCATTTTATGGTATTTAATCATAAATATAGTTTGTGATGGGTATAGCAGGAAAGACTTTAATGTTTTGGAGGAATTTATGGGATCTTTTGGTTCGTGGGCAGTTATGTTTGTGCCGTTGGTTATAATTATTGGTTTGTCATTGGCAAATTATATTAAAAATAGACCTTAGACTTATCGTTGAGTACTAAAAAGATACTAAAAGTAAGGAAGGGATTACTTTTAGATTGTTTAGTTAGTTAAATAAAAGGGGTAGGGGATGACAATTTTAGTTATTGTGTTTGTGCTGTATATCAGCATTATTTTAGGGCTAGGTATCTGCTCATATTTTTATACAAAAAATCTACATGATTATATGCTCGGTGGACGTTCATTAAGTGGTCCCATTGCCGCTCTAGGAGCTGGTGCTTCTGATATGAGCTCATGGCTTTTATTGGCGTTACCAGGTGCTGTGATGCTTAATGGTTTAAATCAAATTTGGTTGCCGCTTGGCTTATCATTAGGCGCTTATTTAAACTGGCAGTTTGTCGCTAAGCGCTTGCGTGTTTACACTGAAGTTGCTAATGACTCAATTACGATCCCATCGTATTTTGAAAACCGCTTCATGGAAAAAAGTGGTATGCTGCGCCTGCTCAGCGCGCTAGTGATTTTGATCTTTTTCACGTTCTATACGGCATCAGCATTTGTGGCTGGCGGCTTGTTATTTGGTTCAACTTTTAAAATTGATTACACCACAGGGTTATACATTACTGCATTGATTATTTTGGTCTATACCTGTGTCGGTGGCTTTTTAGCAATCTCATGGATTGATTTTTTCCAAGGTGCTTTGATGTTTGTTGCTTTGATTATTGTGCCTGTTGCCGTATGGGTGCATATTGGCAGTTTATCTGAAGCATTACATACAGTTTCCAAGCAATCACCGGTGTATTTAAACGCCTTTAAAGGCACAAGCATTATTGGGGTATTATCACTCTTTGCTTGGGGGTTAGGTTACTTTGGTCAACCGCATATTTTGGTGCGTTTTATGGCAACTAAGAGTGCCAAAACCATCCCGCAAGCGCAGTTTATCTGTATGACGTGGATGTGTGTGGCACTTATTGGTGCAGTCTTTACTGGGCTTTTTGGTATTGCATATTACGCGCCACATACGCTTGAAAATCCTGAAACGGTTTTTATTGTGTTAGCAGAAACACTATTTAATCCTTGGGTAGCAGGTGTGCTATTAGCGGCAGTTTTATCCGCAACGATGAGTACGGCTTCAGCTCAGCTTCTAGCGTCTTCGAGCGCGGTGGTTGAGGATTTTTATCACAAATTTATTCGTCCAAATGCTAAAGCCAATGAAATGCTTATTATCAGTCGCATTATTGTAACCGTGATTGCTATTATTGCGGTGCTATTGGCACTTGATCCTAAGAGCTCGATTTTAAATCTTGTTGGTTATGCTTGGGCGGGACTGGGTGCATCATTTGGTCCGATTATTGTGTTGTCACTTTTCTGGAGGCGCATGAATTTAACAGGTGCTTTTTGTGGTATCGTCGTTGGTGCATTAACTGTTATTATTTGGCCTTATTTAAAGACATTAGGTGGAATTTTTGAATTGTATGAATTGCTTCCTGGCTTTATCTTTGCCTGTATCGCTATCTATGTAGGGAGCATACTAAGTAAAGCACCAAGTGATGAGATATACCAACGTCATCAACAAATGCTTGACCATTTATAAGTACCTAAGCAATGGTTTATTGGTAATCATGGATATTCAGCTCAAGATCGAACATGGCGACTTAAAGTCATTCTCAGACTTGATCCGAGAATCCAGAGAAATACCTGATATATATTTTCTAGCTACTTAGCGGTGACCCACGTCGCTAGCACCTCGCCCCTTGCGGGAGAGGTGGTTGAGCCTAAGCTCAACGGGTGAGGGGGAATTAAGAATCCACTTATTCTTGATTCATTGAATAAAGTTATTCTAAACACCAATTTTGTCATCAAAGGCAATAATGTGATCGCGACCGGTGAAGTTAAAACCGTGCATAAGGGCTAGATCAATAATTTTGGGATATGCTTTAATCATTTCTTGGCGAGTGCTGCCTGCGGGCATTAAGTACACTTTATGCTTTGGAATATTAAGTTCATTAATCAAAGACTTTATTTCTGTTAGATTCTTATCACTGCCATCGCACACTGGCTTTAATTGGTAATCATGATGGTAATCAATCATCTGACGCATGGCAGTAAGGTTTAAGCGATATTTATTATGTTGATCAATCAGTTTTTGATCAACAACAGTGCCTTTAGGTGTGTTTATATCTAGCTTTGGAATGCTGTTAGTAAACTTAGGAGACAAACTTAACAGATCAATCGGGTAATCAGTTTTTATAAAGTGCGAGCTTTCAGTCTCTAATGTCACAAATAGCTTATGCTCATGTGCTAAATGCATGATCTCATTAATTAGTGCCGGATGCATGGTTGGTGCACCTCCTGTGAGCATGATTTCTTTGATGTCAGGATATGTTTTGATCATGTCAATAATGTCATTAAAACAAAACTTACCTTTATCCGCGTGAATGCTTGAGTACCATGTATCACACCAACCACCATCCTCACCAAAGTGGCAGCGATGCGTACAACCCGTGGTGCGAATTGCAAATGAAGGATGTCCACGGCGTGATCCCTCACCTTGTAAACAAGGATAAAGCTCAATAACAGGTAGTGTTTTATGGTAATCACTAATGCGCATAATCTATCTCAACGGCGCCAAGGTTTTTGTTATTCTCCATCACATCAACACGAAATAAGGTGACGCGATTACCACTATGCTGCTGTACTAAAGGATTTAAGGTGTTTAATACAAACTCAGCAATACCCTCACAGCTGAAGTACGGCAAGGTGCGTAATTGTAATAATCCTTGTTGCTCCAATGCTTTAAATGTCTCAAGTGCTGGATCTTTTTGTGACAGGACAACGGTGTGATCAAACATATAGTGAAACCACTCTTTAGCCGTCATGCCATCAATGGTGTGATTTTTGTCTTTTAGCCAGCCAAAATCCCAGACCCAGTTATGCTGATCGAGTGATTTAGCAGCAAAATGTAAACGAAAAGAAATGGCATAACCATGCAAAAAGCGGCAGTGTGAATGTTCGGCATTCCATTGGCGAAAGCAAGTGGAAAAGCCATCAAGATATTTTTCAACTCGATAAATCATTATGGTATGATACTTTGAATTTTTGAGCACTATACCATTTGCAGATGATTTTATAAACTTTGGTGATTAAATTAGGGAATGATTTGGAGAACAGAATGAGTAATGAAATAAAAAGTAATACAAAAACTAATGCAAAAAATAAATATGCAGTATTGTCACTTTCAGGCGGTATGGATTCATCTTCATTGATGTTACGTTTACTCGCTGATGACTATGAGGTGACAGCGATTTCATTTGACTATGGTCAAAAGCATAAAGTAGAGCTGGAGAAAGCATTAAGTCTTACCGATTACTTAAAACAGCAAGGTCTTAAGGTCAAACATCATATCATCAGTATTGATGGTCTATCACAATTATTACACTCGACATTGATCAGTGGTGGCGAGGATGTACCAACAGGACATTATCACGAGAGTAATATGCGTCTCACGGTTGTGCCAAATCGCAATAAGATATTTAGCTCAATCATCCAAGCCGCAGCATTATCGATTGCCGAGGGGCAAAACACTGACGTGATTATTGCGATGGGCGTTCATGGCGGCGATCATGCAACCTATCCTGATTGCCGACAATTATTCCGTGATAAAGATTATGATGCCTTTATCGCAGGGAACTGGGATGCTGAGAAAGTCACGTATTACTTGCCTTATATTAATAGTACAAAGACTGATGTGTTACGCGATGGCATGCGCGCTTGTGAGTCATTGGGATTAAAGTATGAGGAAGTGTATGAGATGACGTTTACCTCCTATATTCCGGTTGAACATGACAATACCATTTACAGTGATTATCAATCGGCTTCATCGATTGGGCGCATTGAAGCGTTTTTGAATCTAGGGCTTCAGGATCCTGCCGTTTATGCTGATGAGTTAGGTCCTGTGACTTGGCAAACCGTCAAAGAACATGCCCAAAAAACGCTTACGGAATTTAAAAAGCAAGAGGTTTAATTTATACTTTATTTATTACTTAAGCAAAGTCGAAGCGATGCACTGAGTGTCAGTCGAAGTGGGTATGTCCTTTATGGTTTGCAATGGCTTCGACTAACGCTCAGCCAACGTTGAAGTGGCTTTGACGATGTTCAGCCAACGATTGGGTAGTGCAAGTGATGGATAAGTTGCTTGAATGAAATGTAAAAAACAAAAAGAGTATTGAATGATTGAATATACTTTGCATCTGCAAAAAATGAAAACCTCACTAGACCATGACAATAATGCCTGCTATCAGTTGAATGATATCAATATGAATGATTTATTGGGTAAAGTGATTAAGCTTGAGTTCTTAAATGAAATCAATTGCGTTGCCTGTGGGCGATTAACCAAAAAAAGCTTTAGTCAGGGCTATTGTTTTCCTTGTATGCGTAGCTTGCCTGAGTGCGATACTTGTATTATCAAGCCTGAATTATGTCACTTTCATGAGGGTACATGTCGAGATAGCAATTGGGGAAGTGAGCACTGTATTAAGCCGCACTTTATCTATCTGGCAAACACTGCCAAAGCAAAGGTCGGCATTACACGTGAGAAAAACACGCCAGCACGTTGGATTGATCAAGGTGCGGTACAAGCTTTGCCGATTATTAAGGTGAGTGAGCGCTTGTTATCAGGATTGATTGAAACTAAGCTTGCAAAACACTTAGCAGACAAAACCAATTGGCAGGCAATGCTAAAAGGTCAGCCTGATGCGATTGATTTGTTATCAATAAAAAATGAAGTGCTCCTAAAAGAGCAGGATTTTATTGAATCACTCAAAACACAATATGGTACACAGTCAATTGAGCTGATGAATAATGAAGTGATTGATATCCATTATCCTGTGCTTTCATATCCGCAGAAAGTCAGTTCACATAATTTGGATAAGAATCCATTAGTTGAAGGCACATTATTGGGTATCAAAGGGCAATATATTATCTTAGATACAGGGGTAATGAATATGCGCAAATTTGCCGGATATAAATGCCGTTTAATCACGAATGTGTAACTTTATGTTTATGTAAGGTTTTGTTGGCTATGAATATATTCCTTCCTACTTTGATTTTGTAAGCGTTGGCTGAGCGTAAGTCGAAGCCTCTATGAAGTGTGATTTTCCCAAGCTTACCCTTCGACTTATGCTCAGGATATGATGAGCACTTATGGGTGAATATTTAGTCTTAGCCATTTTGTTGTATACAGAAATATAAAAAACATAAAGAGAGTAAAAAATAAACGATCAACAAGGAGTGTATTATGGTTAAGATATTAATAGCGGGAGGATCAGGGTTTATTGGTCAAAACCTTGTCCGCCATTTTAAAAAGCAAGGTTATTGGGTGTCATTATTAAGTCGTCAAACGCAAATAATCAATGGCTTTGATGAATGTATTACGTGGCAGGATATCACGACAGCAAAAATGACACAATTTGACATAGTGATTAATTTATGTGGGTTTGGTATTGGGGAGCAGCGTTGGCGCAAATCAATAAAAGACAAGATAATAAACAGTCGGATTGAACCAACTGAGCGCTTGATTAAACTGATTGCTGATCATGATGTGTGGTTGATTAATGCCAGTGCGATTGGCTTTTATCCCTTCTCTGTCAAAGAACAGGATGAAACTCATATTATTCAAAGAACGAAAGCAAATAGTGGCTTTTGTCAATATGTTGTGAATCAGTGGGAGGCGGTAGTTAACCGGGCACGGTTACACCGTAAAACCATTGTGCGCTTTGGTGTCGTGCTTGGCGAAGGAGGGATGCTTGATAAACTGCTGCCAACTGCTAAAAAAGGATTAGGTGCAATAATTGGCAATGGTCGGCAAATGATGTCATGGGTACATATTGATGACCTGTGTCAGGCGATGGTTTTTATCCTTGAACAAAAGTGCATAAATACTAATATCAATATTACCTCGGGTAATGCTTGTAGTCAGAAAGTGTTTATTAAGGCATTGGCAAAAGTGCTTAACAAACCTTGCTACTTAGTTTTATCGCAATGGTTGGTAAGATTAATGTTTGGACAAATGGGTAAGGAACTACTGCTTTCATCACATAATATCTCAGCGAAATACTTACAAGAAAAAGGGTTTATGTTTGAATATCCATATATTGAAACGGCATTGATGGATTTGTTGGCGTAATATTTGGGCTGTGACTATATTCCTGCCCACTTTGATTGTGTAAGCGTTGGCTGAGCGTAAGTCGAAGCCTTTATGAAGTATGATTTTCCCAAGCTACCCTTCGACTTATGCTCAGGGTACGGGGAGCACTTGTGGGTGAGCATTTAGTCTTAGCCAATATTTGTGATGAGATTATAAATGGCTTTCTTTTTGCCTATTACCTCATGTTTTAACTATATAAGCTATGGTAAAAAATAAAGTTTAAGGTTGTGTTTTACGTCAATACGATTATTATGGCGATACCTGAAAGGTTTTAAGAAAAATGCGCTTATGTTGCGAAAAATTATCAAGTCGTTGATTCCGTCACGCGGGGAAGTTTTTTTTGATCTATTTGTTGAGTCAGCGCAAAATGTGCATTTCTCAGCATCTCTTTTGGTTGATATTGTTAATGAAGAAAATGCTTATAAAGCAACTGAGTTAATGGCTAAATTGCGTCAGCAACGTCAAAATGCCGTAGATATCAATAAAAAAATCATTGTTGAGTTGAATGAGCAGTTCATTACGCCAATTGATCGCGGTGATATTTTTCATTTATCGGGAATTATGCTTAAGCTGACTAAACGCATTATTAAGATCAACAAAAAAATGCAAATTTATGCGATCGATAGCAAAGTCGATGATTGCTTGATTCGCAGTGTTGTCACGTTACAAGAAATTACCAAGTCACTATGTGATTTACTCATTGCATTTAAAAATAAAGATGGCGATAAAATTAAACTTGCGTCACAACGCGCAACTGAGCTTGATGAGAATGTGGTTGAAGATTTGGGTGATGCGATTGATCTGATCAAAAAGGCTGACTACGACACATTGACAACGATTAAACTAAAGGAAGTGTTCAAGGCTGTGGAGTCAGCGGTTGATACCAGTGCCACTTTATGTGATTCTGTGATGCGTATTTACGTCAAGGAAATCTAATTATGATGATAGTTCTTGTCAGTATTATCATCATTGCACTTTTTTTTGAATTTATTAATGGGTTTCATGATGTTGCCAATGTTGTGGCAACACCGATTGCATCAAAGTCATTATCTCCATATCAAGCGATTATTATTGCTGCGATTTTCAATTTCGTCGGTGCGTTTATCGGTACAGCAGTAGCGACAACGATCAGTAAAGGTTTGGTTGATGCTAATGTTATTACGCATTTAGTATTAATTGCTGCATTGTTCGCTGCGATTAGCTGGAATCTGTTTACGTGGTATTTCGGTATTCCATCAAGTTCATCGCATGCACTGATTGGCTCTTTGGTAGGGGCTGCTATTGCCGCAAGTAATATCCATACGATTCATTATGGTATTTTGGTTGGTAAAATTATCGTGCCAATGGTGCTATCACCAATCTTGGCATTTTTCTTAGCCCTTATCTTAGTCGTGATTATATTTAGGATCTTAAGCAAGCGTAAAACACCACGCAAATCAAATGCACGTATTCGTGAGATGCAAGTGATCTCTAGTAGTTTATTGGCATTAAGTCATGGTTCAAACGATGCGCAAAAAACGATGTCGATTATTACCTTGGCATTATTTAGCTTTGGTATGGTATCAACGGTTGCACATATTCCTGTATGGGTGATTTGCTTGTGTGCTTTAACTATGGCACTTGGCACATTATCCGGTGGTATGCGTATTATTAAGACATTGACAACACGTGTTGCCAAAATTGGTCCAGCGAACGGTTTTGCCGCTGAGATGAGCTCAGGTTTGCTGATCCTAGGCGCTTCACATCTAGGTTTGCCAGTAAGTACCACACAAGCTGCTTCAGGTTCAATTATGGGAGCAGGTTATCCTGAAAGTGGTGGTGTTAATTGGCGTGTGGTAAGAACAATGGCGACTGCTTGGCTTTTAACCTTACCATGCTGCATCATTATGAGCTTTATTGCTTATAAATTACTCTTTGCACTTTTTGGAGACTTGGGGATATCCGTTAATATTTAGTCATATTGAGGTTTAACTATGTTGTTAAAATCAGAAAAGAAATCGACATTAAGTATTGCCAGTATTTATGCTTTTAGAATGCTGGGGCTTTTTATTATTTTACCTATTTTTAGCCTGTATGCCGATAAGATCATTGATGCAACACCGACACTAATTGGTGTAGCATTGGGCATCTATGGCTTAACGCAAGCACTATTACAGATCGTTTTGGGTGTGTTATCCGATAAGTATGGACGAAAGCCCGTTATATTATTTGGTTTGATCGTATTTATCATTGGTAGCATTGTTGCTGCGATGTCACATACGATCTATGGCATTATCATTGGTCGCGCTTTGCAAGGGGCAGGTGCCATAGGTAGTACACTGACCGCTTTAGTCGCTGATACAACCAAAGAAGAAAATCGTATGAAAGCAATGTCAGTGATTGGCATGACAATCGGTTTATCGTTTATTGGCGCAATGGTGCTAGGTCCCATTTTAAATACATGGATTGGTTTGTCAGGTATCTTTTGGTTGACGGCCATCTTAGGTGCTATTGGTGTTGTTATCTTAATTTATGGTGTGCCAACGCCGACAAAAGTTATTTTTCATAAAGGATCTGAAACGACACCTAGTCAAATCAAGAGTGTATTGAAAAAGCCTGAGTTATTGCGTTTAAACTATGGTATCTTTAGCTTGCATGCGATGCTAACAGCATTGTTTCTCGCTATTCCGGTTATTTTAATTGACTATATTGGCGTGAGTGTCGATAAACAGTGGATTATTTATCTGCCTGTACTGTTTATTTCATTTTTCCTTATGGTGCCATTTATCATTATTGCTGAGACTAAAAATTTGATGAAACCTGTTTTTGTTGGTGCAATCATTATCCTCACGGCAATGCAGTTTTTACTGTATGAATTTGATCATCATGTCATTGTGATGAGTCTTTTATTAGTGCTATATTTTGCAAGCTTTACCTTACTTGAAGCAGCTTTGCCATCACTGATCTCAAAAATGGCCCCAATTAGCAGCAAAGGCACGGCAATGGGGGTTTACTCCAGTGCGCAGTTCTTTGGGATATTTTTTGGTGGTGTATTAGGTGGAGTGATCATGCATCACTTTGGTATACAGGGTATCTTTATTTTCAATGGTCTGTTAGGTGTGTTATGGATTGTGATCGCAGCAACAATGCAAAAACCAAAACAATTAAGCTCTAAACTATATAGTATCAATAAAGCTCAGCATATGGATGCTAAGACACTACAACAAAGTATTCTGAAGTTGCCAGGTGTTGAAGAGGCAATGGTCTGTTTAGAAGAGGGGGCTGCCTACCTTAAAGTCGATAAAAAAATATTTGATGAATCAGCGTTAAAACCTAAAATTTGTTAATGACTGATTTTGATTCCAATAGCAAATGAGCGCCCAAAGACTCTGTCAAGGGCAGCTATTACCTGCAATACAATCACTTAATATTATCAAAAACTTCTTTGCCATCGAACGCCGCAAAATGATTTACGAGCGGTATATAAACACACTTTCTGCCAAGCCTTGCTAATCCATCCTCATATCGAGAGAATAGTTGTCTATAATTAAATCGACAAAATTGAAGTTATTTTAATGATTTACGATAGGTATATATAGCTAAAAGGAATACAACAAAGGAGCGTTAATATGGATCAACTTCCAAATAGGCAAGAGCTTTCACCACTGAATTTTCTTAATCGTGCGAATATAGTATATAAAAATAAGCTTGCAATTGAAGATGGTGATATTAAGTATGATTGGCAGACGTTTAATAAAAAGGTGCACCAATTTGCCTCTGTTCTTAAAAAAATGGGCATTAAAAAACAAGATAAAGTTGCTTTTTTAGCATTTAACTGTGAAAGCTTCTTAATCGCACATTACGCGGTACCATTAATTGGCGCAATTTTAGTGAGTATTAATACACGACTGTCAAAAGCGGAAGTCAGCTACATATTAGAACATTCAGACAGTCAGCTTGTCTTTTATTCTTCAGATTTAAGTGAGTTGGTTGATGAGAAATTTAAGATCATTGCATACAATCTTAAAACACAATGGCCATTAATGTTAGAGGCCATTGAGTTTGAAACACATACGATTAATATTGATAGTGAAGATGATATTATTTCCATTAATTATACCTCAGGAACGACAGGTCTTCCTAAAGGTGTTATGTACTCACATAGAGGGGCTTATTTAAATGCTTTAGCAATGATGATAGGTCATAAGCTTGATGAAAATAGTCGCTATTTATGGACTTTACCCATGTTTCATTGTAACGGGTGGACATTTCCTTGGGCAATGGCAGCAAGTGGTGCTACGAGCATTTGCCTGCAAGCGATAAATGATAAGGAAATTTGGCAACAACTTGTGAAGAATGATATCTCTCACTTTTGTGCAGCTCCCACTGTTTTAACCATGCTCACACATTCTAAGCATGCGATTAATTTAGCGCACGCGATACGTATATTTACGGCAGGGGCTTCTCCCTCACCAACACTAATTAAAGAGGTTAGTGCTTTGGGTTTTATTTTAGATCATGTGTATGGTTTAACTGAAATTTATGGTCCATTTACCCATCAAGTTGTTGAGTTAGATCATGATGATATAACAATTGAAGCATGTCACAAACTTGCTCAGCAAGGTTATCCCAATGTATGTGCGGGTGAATTAAGAGTCGTTGATCAAAATATGAATGATGTTGATAAAGATGCCAAGACACTAGGTGAGATTATCGTCAGAGGCAATGTTGTTATGAAAGGCTACTACAAAAATGATAAGGAAACGACTAAAGCATTTGAAGGGGGATGGTTTCATACCGGTGATATTGCCATTTGGCATGCCTCTGGCTCAATAGAAATAAAGGATCGTAAGAAAGATATTATTATTTCAGGTGGTGAAAATATCAGTTCTATTGAAGTTGAACAGGCAATACTGTCACATCATGCAGTACTTGAATGTGCTGTTGTTGCAAAGCGTGATGATCTTTGGGGTGAAGTGCCGGTGGCAATTATCTCTTTGAAAGAAAATCATCAAGTGAGTGCAGAAGAACTAACCATTCATCTTAAAGCGATCATTGCCGGTTTCAAAATACCTAAATTCTTTTATTTTGAGACTGTTCACTCAACTGTGTCACCCTAAAGCTCAAGTTTTAACCGTTCAGGAAAAAAGATGTTGAGCTGCGAAACGGTTGTTGCCCAGTTTGCCACTGGCATCGTCCATTTCTTTTTAATGTGCT
>NZ_JACYVZ010000036.1 GCF_014857925.1 Cysteiniphilum marinum
ATCTGCGTTGAATGCACACCATACTTTGAGGAAATCTCATTAATCGTTAAATCGCCTTTTATCGCGTCCAAAGCAACCTTGGCTTTAAATTCTGCTGTATAGCTTTTATTCTTCTTAGCTGGCATTTTTACCTCCTAACTTGGCACACAGTTTAACATTTTTGAGACGCTTTTTGTGTCTCTAACTGTGGTCCAAAATATGGGGAGTATTATAGGTAGTGATTCAGTGTCAGATAATTACACTTTAGAAGTCAGATCAAATATTGAGTTGGCGCCAGGCGAATCAGGTGATATTGCGGCAGTAATTAAATCACCATTTAAAGTTGGTCATGAGGTGAAAATCAAGACATCTACATTAATCAATCAGCTTAAAACAATGCTAAATAGTCATTCAAATATACAGATAAGCTCTGGAACTTGTGGTGAGTCTATTGGTCTTTCTGAATGTAATTTATCAGTGAGAGCATTAGAAAATAAAAAGTCATTTTCGACAAAAGCAGATTACAGCGGATGGTCGATTGAAAGAAGTTTTAGCACGCAAACAGTTGAGGTTAAGGGTGGGAGATTTTTGTCAAATGGTGTTGACTTACGTCAGATTGATGCGAATTATAAAAGACATCTAAACAGTAATAATTTTATTGGTATGCTACCTTATCGCGCATTAATCAAACGCAATGATGAGAGAAAGACACAGTTACACTTAATGGCAAAGGCTTTTCATGACAGTTTTTATATTCAGTTGCCTGCCCATAATCTTACAGATGAGAATTTAAGTGACTATCTGAGTAATGTCCCTTATGAGACTCGAGCTGTAATGACCCAATGCCACCTTAGTGTTATTGATAATGCCAAGCAAAAGCAACAATTATTAGGGGAAAATGCAACAGGAAGTTTGGTTAAAGTGACAACCTCAGATAATAATCGATATTGCCGCTTAAACCTTAATAATATTCAAGGTAAGGTTGTGACTTATTATGATAATGATAAAAACAAAGAGAGCTTATCCCAGTTTGATTATCATAGTAGTTATAACTTTCCTTTAGCTGATAACGATAACGGTGAACATGTTGTTAAAACAGTAAGTGAGCAGTCTCAGTGAACAGTCTAATTCAGCATTAATATTGCTCCTAAAATGGTACAGGGTATTTTCTTCTAACCTTTTCTATATCCGATAACATTTCATCTGTTAGCATCAAGTCAATTGCTGAAATATTATTTTTAAGTTGATCCATAGTTGTTGCTCCTATGATAGAACAACTCATATAGTTTTTTCTTAACGTAAAGGCAATTGCCATTTGACATACATCGATATTATATTTATGAGCAATATCAATGTATTCTTGCACAGCTAAATCATTCATCGATGACAGCCTAGTCATAAATCTTTCGGCTTGGTCTCCCATGATTTTATCTGAAAATCGACTACCATCAGGTCTATTACCATTTAAATACTTCCCACTAAGAACACCCATTTCTAATGGTGACCATGATAAATACGAAACATCTTCCAAAGCACAAGTTTCCATGACATCCGTTTCATCTCGCCTTCTTAAAAGATTATATTCATTTTGAATGCTTACAATTCTTGGCAGATTGTACTGATCAGATAAGTCACAAAATTGCTTAATACCCCATGCTGAGTCATCTGATAATCCTATGTGCTTAATTTTCCCCTCTTTTACTAATTGATCTAGTGCTCTTAAAGTCTCTAATATATTTTCGCATATTATTTCTTTATCAGAAAAACCTTGTGCAGGTTCAAAATCCCACCAATTGGCAAAATGATAATTAGGTCTGTTAACCACCCAATGTAATTGGTATAAGTCAATATAATCAGTTTGCAATCGCTTTAAACTTTCATTTGCCGCTTTAATAATATTCTCATGGTTTATAATAGGATTACTTTCACCTCTTGCCCAAGGAAGGGGCGAGATTTTTGTTGCTAGAACAACGTCTTGCCTTTTCTTTCTTGAACTGAGCCAATTCCCGATTATTGTCTCTGTTGTACCATAAGTATCTGGTGAGGGCGGGATTGCATAGGCTTCTGCTGTATCCCAAAAATTAACGCCTTTTGATAATGCATAATCCATCTGTTTAAATGCTTCTTCTTGATTGTTTTGAACACCCCAAGTCATTGTACCTAAACATATTCTACTTACTGATAAATCAGTTTTTCCTAATTTAATATATTTCATTTTATTCTCTCTTCTGTCTAATCATTCTACTTTCTCTATGACGCCAATCCAAAAGTCGGTTTTGGTGCCATTTGATTTGCGTATATCAATAAGGCATTATCTATATTTCCAGCAACATGAAATCGATCCACTATTACTGGTGCTTTATCATTAAGTCTCGAGGTAATAATAGTTAAGTAATCATTGTATCCTTTTCTGATTGTCACCTCATCAATTGTACTTTCAACATCAATATAAGCGGTATTACCAACTATTTTATAAGTAGTAACTTTTGTATCAGGCTGGTTGAGCAAATCATTCAAAAATTGATGCATTTTGGTAAGCGCATAAAAATATTGGATGCTTTGATTCTACTGACTTAGGCGCTTATTTTCAACCCCCACATTTATTGCGGGAGAGCCAAACTTATAACTTCGTTGTCACATCAAATTTAAAAAATGAAATGTTCCCATTGTTATTAATGAATTATTGTTGAAATATTAAAGATGAGATTGCAGTTAATAATGAATTTAAACCAGTTGTTTTTCTGTTGCTTCAAGTGCTGATTTAAGATCAAATAGTGTTGTCATTGCCTCAATTGGGGTGAGTTTGTTTGGATCGAGTGCTTTAAGCTTGTCAATCACCAAGTCATAATCATGCGTTACATTATGATCATGTTTGTCATCATGATGAGATGTGAAATTGAAATCCAAGCTTTGCTGAATAGGCGCATAAGGATCACTGTCACGCATCTCCAATCGCGATAGAATCTTTTTGGCATTCTTTAATACATCATGTGGCACACCCGCAAGCTTTGCTACTTGAATACCATAGCTTTTAAGTGCGGCACCTGGTTTAGCTTGATGCAAAAAAATAATGTTATCTTTATATTCCGTTGCTTCAAAATGGATATTCTCCAAAGTAGGGTATTGTGCAGCCAAGTGAGTCAATTCAAAATAATGTGTAGCAAAGAGTGTATAAGCTTCGGTTTTTAATAGTTTCTCAGCACATGCCATGGCCAGTGCTAAGCCATCAAACGTACTGGTGCCACGTCCAATTTCATCCATTAGCACAAGACTCTTATCTGTTGCATGACGCAAGATATGCGCGCATTCTGTCATCTCTACCATAAAAGTTGAGCGACCTGAGCTAATATCATCAGATGCGCCAATACGCGTATAAATGGCATCAATATCACCAATTAATGCATTTTGTGCTGGAACAAAGGCGCCTAAATGCGCAAGAAATACAATATGTGCAATCTGACGCATATAGGTTGATTTTCCGCCCATGTTGGGTCCGGTAATAATTTGTAAGTGCTTTTGTTCGTCTAAGCGATTGCTATTAGCAATAAAGGGCGATTTAGATAAAGCTTCAATGACTAAATGTCGCCCATCTTGGATGTCCAAAACTTTATCTTTTGATAATTGCGGACGATTTAATTTTAAGGTGATGGCGCGCTCTGCCAAATTCGTTAAAACATCAATCTCAGCAATTGCTTTTGCCGTTTGTTGCAGATCCTGATACAGCACAAGAATCTCTTCTAAAATATCCTGATATAGGCTTTTCTCATAGGCGAGTGCTTTTTCAGCACTGCTTAGAATTTTATCTTCAAAGGATTTAAGCTCAGGTGTAATGTAACGCTCAGCATTTTTGAGTGTTTGCCGACGTGTGTAATCAACAGGCAACTCGACTTTATGCGCTTTTGATATTTCAATATAGTAACCATGCACCTTATTAAAGCTAACCTTTAACGTGTTTATTCCTGTGCGTTCACGCTCTTGTTGCTCAAGCTGAATTAAATAATCACCTGCATGTTGACTGATGTTTCGCAATTCATCAAGGTGTGCATCAAAGCCATCTTTAATCACGCCGCCATCGCGAATGGTGATCGGTGGTTCATCAACTAAAGATGCATTTAAAAGTGCCAGAATTTGTGGTAATAACGTTAAATGCTTGGCATGTGTGATAAGCAATGGATCATGCTGGTTGTTTGCAATTGTTGCTTTTAGATCAGGTAAAATACTTAGGGTATGTCTGAGGGCAATTAAGTCTTTTGGCTTGGCGCTATTTAAAGCAATACGTGAGGCAATGCGCTCAATATCTTGCGTTTGCTTAAGCAAATGCTGAATGTCATCGATGGCGGCTTGCTGAATGAGATCTTGTATTGCATCTTGGCGATTGTTCAGAATATGATGATCTTTCGTTGGCGATTTAAACCATTGTTTTAATAAGCGATTGCCAAGCGCTGTTTGGCATTTGTTGATAATGGCAAAAAGTGTGTGATTACCTTTGCCTGATAGGCTCGTCTCAAGCTCAAGATTACGTCGACTTGCGGCATCAATATTTAATAAACGCTCATCAGATTCGATGGCGATACTATGTAGATGTTTCGGTGTTGCCTTTTGCGTATTCTCAAGATAATTGAGTAAAGCGCCAGCGGCTGATATTGCTAAAGGCTTTTTATTGAGCTCATCAGTTAAGGCATTTTGACCAAAGTACTGTTGAATTAATTTTTTGGCACCCATTAATTGAAATTCCCACTCGGGACGCCTCTGAATGGAGATTTGTTCATTTCTCAGATTAGATTGAGTGTCATCGGAACTTGACTCACAGGTCAGTAACTCTTTGGCCTTTAAGCGATGCACTTGATCGTGAAGTGTATTATCCTCACGTTTAACTTCAAGCACTTTTAGCTCACCTTGAGTAAACTCCAAATAGGCAATGCCGATACGTGTTTTATTCTCAAAAACTGCCATTAGAATATTGCTATCGTGACTATCGGTAAAGCTTTCTTCAGCGACAGTTGCCGGAGTAATAATGCGTACAACCTCGCGCGCGACGGGACCTTTGTTGGTAACGTTACCCACTTGCTCGCAAATAGCAACACTTAAGCCTTGTTTGACTAAGCGTGATAGATAATTCTCAGCCGCATGATAGGGCACACCTGCCATTGCAATGGGTTCACCATTTGATTTTCCGCGTGTTGTAAGACTGATATCTAGAAGCTTAGCGGCTTTGTGCGCATCATCATAAAATAACTCATAAAAATCACCCATGCGATAAAACAAAAGTGTCTCAGGATATTGAGATTTGATCGTTAAATATTGTTGCATCATCGGTGTGTGCGTGCTTTCAGTTGACATGGTTTATATATCTGGAAGTATAAATGTCGAATATTGTACATGATTGGCGAGAGACTTTTAATGGCTATTTTAACAAAACGTTTTAACTTGTGCCCATAGCATTGTCGTTTAAAAATCATTAGAATGTGGGCGTCAATAATAAACAGATGATGATTTATAAAAGTTAATGAAAAGATGTTTAATTGTGAAAACATCATCGTTAGGTGATGTGCTGCATACGCTACCAGCGTTAACAGAAGCCAAAAAGCAAATGCCCGAGATTGAGTTTGATTGGGTGGTTGAAAAGGCTTTTTCCGAGATCCCTAAGTGGCATCCAGCTGTGAATGAGGTGCTAGAAGTCGAGGTGCGTAAATGGCGTAAGAATATATTTAAGCATTTTGCTGACATTCGTGCGTTTAAAAAGAAACTTAAGTCAAAGCGATATGACTATATTATTGATGCACAAGGACTGTTGAAAAGTGCGTGGATTACCAAAGGGGCTAAAGGTGCCAAGTATGGTTTAGATAAGCACTCAGCGCGCGAACCTGCCGCAAGCTTTTTTTATCAGCATAAAATTGCGGTAGCCAAAGGGAGCCACGCGATTTTGCGAGTTAAAGCACTGTTTTCCAAGGTATTTAACTATACGGTTTCAGATGAAATTGACTATGGTATTTCTTATCAGTGGCATAAACAAAATACGCAAAAAACACATAAGCAAGTGGTTTTCTTACATGCCACAACATGGTCGAGTAAACACTGGTCGCTTGAGCATTGGCAGCAGTTGATGAAGTTGTTAGCAGATGATGATGTCAAAGTGCTCTTACCATGGGGCAATGATCATGAAAAGCATCAAGCGCATGATATCGCACAGAATCATAAAAATGCTGTTGTTCTGGATAAAATGAGCTTGACACAATTGGCGGAGCTTTTTAGTTGTAGTGATGCCATTGTCTCTGTTGATACGGGATTATCTCATTTAGCAGCAGCTTGTAATGCGCCTGTAATTGGCATGTATGGTTCAACATCCGCCAAGCTAACGGGTGCTATTGGTAAACAAGTAACCCATGTATCATCTAAATTAACCTGTTCACCTTGTTTAAAGAAAGTTTGCCCTATTACTAAAGATGTTTTTGCACCATGTGAGGTGGCAATCTCTGCTGAGTCAATTTACGAGCGCCTAAATGTTTGGTTGAAGTCAGATTCATAGGCGTAAATTATAAAAGCATAAGGAGCATGCATATGCGTGTCATATTAACAACGATTTTAGCCATTGCAGTAATAAATTTAAGTTTTGCTAATGTACGACTTGAAAAAGCACTAACGTCAGCCATTGATACTAATCATTTAGATAGTGCGCTGATTGCGGTAAAAGTGGTCAATGCAAAAGATGGTAAAACATTATTAGCATTTAATAGTCAAAAAAATATGATGCCTGCAAGTAATACCAAGCTTTTGACAGCAGCAGCAACATTGCTGAGTTTGGGGCAGAACTATCAATATAAAACAAAGCTTTATTATGATCGCAAAGATCAAAAGGGCATTGATAATTTATATATTGATTTATCAGGTGATCCGAGTTTGACATCTGAAGCATTGAAAATATTGCTTCAGAGCCTCCCGCAGCATAGTATTAAATCCATTACGGGGAATATTTATCTTATTAATCAACAGTTTCAAGGACGTAATTATCCGATTAATCAAAGTCAAAGTGACAGTGTATTTGGCTTCGGCGCGCAAAGCTCAGCATATACTTTGAATGAGAATAAAGTAGTTTTAAAACTTGAAGCAAAAGAGAATTACTTCAAGGTGCATGAGATAGGTGGTGAGAAAATAGATTATGATAATAAGCTGTTAGCAGCTAGTGATAATATGCTGAAAACGTGTCAGTTTAATGCAAGTATGAGTGAACAAAACAAGCTGATATTAGCCGGTTGCTTACCAAAAGGGGATTTTACCTTTAAATTTGCCATTGCTAACCCTAGAAACTTATTTGAAGAAGTATTGCGACAGCAACTTAAGGCACTAGATATTCGCTTTAAAGGGAACATTGAAGAGGTTAATGGTAAGTCTGCTAAGCTTAAACTAATAAGTCAGCATAACTCGCCTGATTTATCTGCTTTGCTTAAACATATGCTTGAGCTTTCTGATAATCTTTATGCGCAAAGTTTGTTACGAACATTGGGGTATAAAACATATCAAGTAGGGAGCCTTGTCAGTGGTAAAAATGCCATGCTTGATATTTTACATAAAGAACTGGCACTTGATACGGATAATATTCAACTGGAAGATGGTGCAGGCATGTCAGAAAATGATTTGTTAAATGCTGATTTTATTGTCGATTTGCTTTATAAAATGCAATCACAAAAAAGCTTTAATATTTTCAAAGAGTCACTTCCAGTCTATGGTCAATCAGGCACCTTAAAATGGCGTAGTGATAAAACTTTAATAGGCAAGGTTTTTGCTAAAACTGGCTCAGGAACAACGTCTTTGGCATTATCTGGTTATATCAAAGTGCAGAATGATCAGCAGTATATATTTTCAATATTGATCACTAATTTATTGGAATCACAGAAAAAACAAGCATATCATTTTCAAGATGAGATATTACAAGCTTTATTTTAGATGTTTTCTAACATCTCTTCAGGTCCAAAGAACTCATAATTAATATGCTCAGATTTTATTTTCCAGTTTTTTAGAATCTGATAGGTATGCTGCATAAAGCCATGTGGTCCACAGAAGTAATAATCGCACTCTTTGGTTGGTAATATCTCATCTAACCAATCTTGTGTTACATAGCCATGGCGATGCGCGCGCATATTTTGAATATCTTCATTTTGCGGTAAGCTATAGCAGTAAAAAACTGCTAAATTAGGCATTTTCTTGGCAATATCGTCAATTTCATGGGCTAAAATTTGCGACTGACTATTTTGTGTTGCGTGGATAAAATACACCGGCTGTGTTGTACCAGATTGGTGTAGAAAATTAAGCATATTAAGCATAGGCGTGATACCAACACCTGCTGATATTAACACAATAGGTTTAGCTGTTTCTTGTGGCTTTAGTAGAAAGCTGCCCGTTGGCGCACTGATAGCGATTTCATCCTGTTCATTGATATTTTGATGTAGGAAGTTTGACACAATCCCAGGGTGTGTGGCATCACGTTGTTCTTTTTTCACGGTTATCCGATAAGTGTTTTCATCGGCAGCAGATAAGCTGTATTGACGCATCATCTGACCATTTTGAGGATGATTGATTTTCACTGTGATATATTGCCCAGCCAAGGAGGGTGCTAGCTGTTTGCCATCTTGAGGCTTAAGATAAAAAGAAATTACATCACTATTTTCAGCGACTTTTCGATCAATAATAAAAGACTTAAATCCTTGCCATGTGCCTGTTTGATTTGCTTGCTTGGCATATAACTCACTTTCTTTTTGAATCAATAAATCAGCTAAAAAACCATAGGCTTCAGCCCATGCATTTAGCACGTCATCCCCTAGGTTTAAAACTTCAGTGATTGCTGCAATAAGGTATTTTGCAATGATTGGATAGTGTTCTGCTTTAACATGGTTGGCAACATGCTTGGCAACCATCATGTCAACGGCTTGTGATAAAGCAGCAAGATTATCAATGTTTTGCGCATAGGCATAAACAGCATTAGCTAATGCTTTAGGTTGTGCACCCGAGCGTTGATGTGACTGATTAAAGAGTATTTTGATCTCAGGCTCATTGGCAAAGAGATCTTTATACATGGTTTGAGTGATCTCAAGACCTTTCTCAGCTAAGATTGGCGCGGTTGATTTAACGATGTTAATAGTTTGTTGAGATAGCATGTATGCTCCTTTTTTGACGTGTGAATTTAAATATGCAATTAATATACATATTTACAAATATGCATGTCAAAAGCATATTAGCAAAAGTTTAATAAAAGTTGAGAAAGATCAATAATATGCAACTAACGAGCTTTACGGATTATTCATTACGTACTTTGGTTTATTTAGCCATGCATCAACAACGACTGTGTACAGCAAAAGAAGTCGCTGAGTTTTACCAGATCTCACAAAACCATATGGTTAAGATCGTGCATAATCTAGCAAAACTGGGTGTTATTAACTCATCAAAGGGTAAAGGTGGGGGCATTGCTTTAGCACAAGCACCTAAAGAGATTAATATCGGTGAATTAATTGCTAAATTGGAACCAAATTTTTATATGGCGGAGTGCTTCAATCAGTCACTTAAAAACTGTGTTTTATTACCTGACTGTAAGTTAAAAGGCGTTTTAGGTAATGCGCTTCAAGCATTTTTTAATGAGTTAAACAAACATACTTTAGCGGATGTTATAAAATAGCATTGATTGTGCTGAAGTGATGGCGGATCAAGCTGTTTACTAAATTTTGCTATTTTGGCTATTTAATACACGCAGGAAATTGCTGTATACTATGCAAACTATTTCTCACTGGGAAAATCAATGAAAAAAATCTTAATTATTAATGCCAAGAAGCAGTTTGGACACTCTAAAGGATCATTAAATCAATATATGACCGATGTTGCGCAGTCACATCTTAGCGCTTTAGGGCATGACATTCGTGTGACGACAATTGAGGATGGCTATAATATTGAAGATGAAATCAACCATATTCTGTGGGCAGATGTTGTTATTTATCAAATGCCGGCTTGGTGGATGGGACCACCGTGGACGGTGAAGAAATATATGGATGAAGTATTCACACATGGGCATGGCAGGCTTTATGTTAATGATGGTCGTAGTCGTGATGACGTATCTAAAAAATATGGCTCAGGTGGATTGCTGCATGATAAAAAATATATGCTATCTGTGACTTGGAATGCGCCAACGGAAGCTTTTGAGGATCCTAAACAGTTCTTTCAAGGCGCTGGAGTTGATGGTGTGTATTTGCCAGTGCATAAGGCAAATCAATTTTTGGGTATGCAGGCATTGCCAACGTTTATGAGTAATGATGTCATTAAAGATCCACAAGTTAATAATGATGTTATGCGTTACAAAAAGCATTTAAGCAATTTGTTTTCTTTAGAAAGTGCGTCAGCAGCTCAAAATGTTGCCGTAGAATGTTAATTTGAAATGGTGATAGCACGTCCAGTATTTGCATATTGGATGTGAATTTCTTTCGTTGGGCGCGGTAAAAAATCACCTCCTTTTTGAGGCCATTCGATCAGTGATATCGTGTCATTAGTGAAGTAATCACGAATACCAATCCATTCAAGCTCTTCAGGGTCGCTCAAACGATATAGGTCAAAGTGCTGGATAGTAATGCCGTTAATGGGATAGGTTTCAACGAGTGTATAAGTGGGACTTTTGACACTTCCAGTGAAACCTAAACCTTGTAAAATACCTTTGGTTAAGGTTGTTTTACCCGCACCTAGATCACCATGAAGATAGATTACGTCACCCTTGTTTAAGTCTTGACTCATTTGTTTGCCAAACGTAAGCATTTCAAGTTCATTTTCAATAACATGCTGCTTGGCTTTATTTTGCTCTATCGTCATAGTGTGTAAATGGCTCGGTTATGGTGACTATCAATTATATACCCATCATAAACCAGTTTGCAGTATTTCTGCTATTGAATTTCTAGTGCTTTTGGGTGATAGGCTCTTGCTAATAGTCCTAGCTATTACCTGCAATCCAATCACTCAAAAGCATCAAAAACTTCTTAAACATTAAATATCGCAAAATGATTTACAATGGGCATATGGCATTATGCGCCAGCTACTTAAAAGCTGCAATAAACGCACTGAGTTATTTTAAACATTAAGATGAAAGTGGTAATATTTGCCTATCATTTGTTGGTAATTTAAGGACTCAGAGTGATCAAATATGAAGTAACGCTTTATGTGAGTAAGGAAATTGATACTGTATTTTTTCAATGGTTAAAGCAGCATGCTGTCGAGATGTTGAAATATAACGGGTTTATCAGTGCAAAATTATATCAGCAACTTGAGTGTGAAGATAATAACAAGGTATTCGTTGCCTGTTATGAACTTGAAACGCTAGAGCATTTAAATGACTATTTGAAAAACCATGCACAAGCTATGCGTGAAGATGGCGTGCAAAAGTTTGGAGATCAATTTAGTGCAACAAGACGAGTTTTGGCTTTATAAGAAGCGTTAATTGCTCATAGTTTGATCTAATGCTAAATATTCACCCATCAGTGCTCACCATACCCTGAGCATAGGTCGAAGGGTAAACTTAGGAAAATTACACTTTACAAAGGCTTCGACTTACGCTCAGCCAACGCTTACGCAATCAAAGTGGGCGGGAATATGATCATAGCCATACTTCAGTTATTGAGAGACAGTGATTTTATCTATATATTTATTGAGTTCGCCAATTAATATAAATGATCCAAAAACAATAACAAGATCATCAGCATGGGCATTTGCTGTGATGTAATCAAATGCAGCAAAAGAGCTGTCAAAGAACATGCTGTTATGTGGAAAAAGCTTATTTTTATGCTGATTAGTTAATGGCGAAAAACGCGGATCAATTGTGCTTAAATCAGGAATAAGCCATTGATCAATAAATTCATTCCCGCATTCAAGAATATTTGTAATATCTTTATGCTGATTGGCGCTAAAAATAGCAATAACACGTGTTTTAGGTGTATGCCTTAATAAGGATTTAATCTGAGTGAAAAAGTGTGCCACAGCCTGTGGGTTATGGGCAACATCGGCAATCATTAAGGGCTTATCTTGGATTATCTGAAAGCGTCCAGCAATGCGATAAGCCTCTAAGTCATTTGGCAGTGAGAGGGTATTGTCAAAGTGCTCAATAGCAGTTAATGCACAGTTCATGCTGTTAGGATGAATAAACGCATTATTTATATTGTTGTCATGCTTGGCGTAGATAACTTTGGCATTAATTTGATGTAAATAATCAAGCGCACTTTTAGGAAAATTATCACCAATAATAACGGGTTTCTTCGCTCTGGCAATATGTGCTTTCTCAAGTGCAATTTCCTCAATTGTGTTGCCAAGCATTTCACAATGATCTAATGCAACAGTTGTAATGATGGCAATATCCGCATCAAATAAGTTAGCTGGATCCAGTCTGCCGCCAACACCAACCTCAAGAATTGCGTACTTGGGTTTTTGTACTTGAATATAAAGCCATGTACTCACAAAGCTAATAAAGTGATAATGCAGTTTGATCTCAAGTGCTAAACACAAGGTGTAAATCTGTTGCAAGTAGCCTAATAGGTCGTGATCATTAATGGGGTGTTGGTTATGACTAATGCGCTCATTAAAAAAACGAATATGTGGCGAGGTATGACAAATATGATCAATAGCATTATGCTGCAAAATATGTGACAAGATGGAAACGGTTGAACCTTTGCCATTGGTGCCTGTTACAGTAATAATATGCGGCACATGGCTGATATTTAAGTGCTTAAGAAAAAGCTTTAAATCATTGAGTGTTGCCTGTGGAAAGTCTAAAGAAGTAATTTGATCAATAGTTTGTTCAATACGCTGAGAAAATGGAGTATCTACAATGCCGTTATGCACGGTTAACCTGCATCTTTATGCTGCGTTGGCAGCAATTTATCCAATAGGTGACTAATGTCTTGTGGCAGGTGATGACGGTGAACAATGCGATCAACCATGCCTTTTTCAAGCAAGAACTCACTGCGCTGAAAGCCTTCAGGTAGTTTTTCACGCACAGTTTGTTCAATAACTCTGGGGCCGGCAAAACCGATCAATGCATTAGGCTCAGCAATATGGATATCACCAAGCATTGCCAAAGATGCTGAGACACCACCGGTGGTCGGATCTGTTAAGACCACGATATATGGCAGCTTATGTGCTGCTAATTTGGCAAGAGCTGCACTGGTCTTTGCCATTTGCATTAATGAAAAAAGTGACTCTTGCATGCGCGCACCACCACTGGCGGTAAAGCAAATAAGGGGTTCTTTCTTTTCAATGGCAAGATCAACAGCACGTACAAATTTCTCGCCAACAACCGAGCCCATTGAACCACCTAAGAAGCTAAAGTCAAAGATAGCAGCAACCGCAGCTTTACCTTGAACTAAACCTTCAAACACTAAAAGGGCATCATTTTCTTTGGTCTTCTTCTGTGCTGCAGATAAGCGGTCTTTATAAGATTTGGTGTCTTTGAATTTTAAAACATCTTTGGGTTTAACATCATTGAAATATTCAACAGCCGTATCTTTATCAAAGAAATAACTCGCACGTTGACGCGCATTTAAACGCATATGATGTTCGCAGTTAGAGCAAACTAGCATATTTTCAATCAAATCGGGTAAATACAAAACGGCATTACAAGAAGGGCACTTGTGCCATACGCCTTCAGGGAGCTCTTTCTTTTGTGAATCTGAGCGTAATTGTGGAATAATCTTCGTTAGCCAACTCATGGTGTGGTTTATTACCTTGGTGCTTACACATAACGCATTATTTTATACTACAGTCATGTGAATTTACCAGTGTTTATTTAGTTTGAGAGCGGTTTTCTGTTACACTAGTGCCTCATTTTAGTATGTAGTTATAGAAAATATGAATAAAGCAAATAATCAATCAAAAAAGATCGTTTTAACAGGTATTACGCCATCAGGTACACCGCACATCGGTAATTATATTGGTGCGATTAAACCCGCGCTTGAGATGGCAAAAAATCCTGAGTTTGATGCCTACTTTTTTATTGCCGATTATCATTCACTGATTAAATTATGGGATAGTAAACTAAGACAGCAATATATCTATGAAATCGCAGCCACTTGGCTGGCTTTGGGACTTGATCCCGAGCATGTCATGTTTTATCGCCAATCAGATATCCCTGAGATTATGGAGCTAAATTGGATTCTCACTTCAGTGACTGCTAAAGGTCTTTTAAATCGTGCGCATGCCTATAAGGCAGCAATGGATGCCAATATTGCTGAAGGTGAAAAGGATGAGGAAGCAGGTATCACCATGGGGCTTTTTAATTACCCTATGTTGATGGCGGCAGATATTATTATGTTTAATGCGGATTTGGTGCCTGTTGGCAAAGACCAGATTCAACATATTGAAATCGCGCGCGATATTGCTAATCGTTTAAACCACATCTATAAGTGCAATTTACTTAAAGCGCCTGAAGCGATGGTTGATAAAGAAACGCAAACAATTCCAGGTTTAGATGGGCGTAAGATGTCCAAAAGTTATAACAACACGATTCAGCTATTTGCACCAAGCAAGCAATTAAGAAAGCAGGTGATGAAGATCGTGACCAATTCTCAACTACCTGAAGAGCCAAAAGACACAACAGCGTGTACGGTGTTTGCATTATATAAGCACTTTGCCAATGAATCTGAGGTGGCAGTGTTAGCCCAGCGTTATCAGCAAGGTATTGGTTGGGGTGAAGCCAAACAAGCATTGTTTGAAAAAATGGATGAAGCATTAACGCCAATGCGTGAGAAGTATGACTACTTGTTAGCGAATAAGCATATTATTGATGAATACTTGGCAAAGGGTGCTAGCAAGGCACGCGTTGAAGCAAAGCAGTTATTGGATAAGCTTAAACAACAAATTGGTATGTAATTTACGATGCACTGTATTATTGCAAACTTTGGTGATGATAGTATCGCACTTATTCAGCGCGCTTATGAGCTTGGTTTGGAAGAGGTGATTGTCTTGTCTGTTGATACAGGTTGGCAGGCAAGTGCTTGGCAGGCGCGTGTTGATAGGGCAAGGTCATGGGTTCATGAGCTTGGATTTGACTCTGTGCATTTAAAGCCTGAGCATGACTTTAGTGCATTGGTTAAGGCACGCAAGCAATTTCCATCACAACAGTTTCATTGGTGTGCGGGCTTTCTAAAGGGTATGGCAATTTTAAACTGGCTTGAGGCGCATGATGAAGATCTTGAGGCCGTTGTGCTATTGGCAAACCGTCGTGCGATGAGCAAGGCGCAAACTGATTTACCTGATAATATCTTAGAATCTGAACGCTACGATGACCGAGAAATATGTTACTTATTAGCAGATTGCGATGAAAGTAGGCGTGATAATTTGATTGCAAAGACACCCTTTAAAACACCTCTAAATCACCGATCACTTGAATGTCAGCCGTGTATACACTTAACCAAAAGGGATGTTGTTACTTTGTCAACAGACGATATCAAGCGCACGGTTGATCTTGAGCATGAGATTGGACAGACAATGTTTGATAAAAGCTTTGTTGACTATTTAAAAACAATAGAAAAAAACACAAACTATTATGATGAGTTTGCTAAGACTTGTAGTTGGGATTATGGCTGCGGGTTATAGGCGTTTAGTTATGATGAAGAAATAAGTTACACGACGTTTTACTTCTCCCCTTGTGGGATTGCTCGTGGAGCATAAGCTGTATGGGTGAGAGGTGATTGAACTTGTGTTTACCATGCAGGAATAGCTGCATCATCAGGGTATAATTCTTTAGCAAGTTTTGCTACTTGTGGTGACTGATACGCTTTGACAAACTTCAGTAACAATGGATTGTTTTTGTCATTATCGCGAACAACAATAATATTGGCAAACGGTGAGTCTTTTGGCTCAACAAACAAAGCTTGTTTTAAGGTTAGATGTGCTTTAGCTAAGAAGTCATTATTAATCACCGCAAGGGTGACACTATCCAGATTATTAGGAATCTGATCTGCTTGTAGTGGAATGACTTGTAATTTAAGTGGATTATCAATGATATCGTTTAATGTTGCTTTCCAAGTAACACCCGGCTTTAATTTTATTAAACCCGCGTCAGCTAAAATCATCAAAGCGCGCCCACGATTGGTAGGGTCATTTGGAATGGCAACTTTAGCGCCAACAGGTGTTTCTTTAAGCGACTTAATCTTCGTTGAGAAAACTCCCATCGGGTAAATAAATGTCTTACCAATTTCCATGATTTTGTAGCCAAATTCTTTGATTTGGCTTTCTAAAAATGGAATATGTTGGAAAACATTGGCATCGATATCACCATTGTTTAATGCGCGATTTGGCAGGTTATAATCACCAAAAGAAACAAGCTTAACGTTAAGCCCATATTCCGCTTTGGCAACTTCCTTTGCCATTTGCATGATTTTTTGCTGTTCAGGCGATTGGGTGTATCCCACGGTAATCATATTGGTATTTTGACTTGCTTTGTAGGCATTATATGTTACTTGAGCTGCGGATCCTGCTACCAAAATAACAACCAGTGCCCAAATGCTGGTGATCTTTTTGCTGCCACTTAGATACTTGCCATATGATTGACATAGTTGTACCAAAATGATTAACAATACAACACCACCGTAAAGTAGGAAGTAGTTGCCGTTGTTATAGCCTTGGAAGTAAGTCAGATCACCAAGACCACCACCGCCAACGATACCGGCCATTGCTGAATAGCCAATAAGCCCGATGGTAGTTAAGGTTGCAGCATCCACCAATAATGTTTTGGCTTCAGGTAGCAATACCTTAAAGATAATCTGCCACTTTGAAGCACCCATAGCATTAGCTGCTTCAATTAGACCTTTGTCAACTTCTGAGATCGCTGATTCCGCAAGACGCGCATAAAAAGGTAAAGCAGCAATGGCAAGTGGTACAATGGATGCTGTTGTGCCAATGGTTGTTCCTACAAGAATCTTGGTTAGAGGGTAAAGTAAAATTAGCAAGATAATATAAGGAATAGATCGGGTGACATTGACAATAAAGCCAACAACCTGATTAAAAAGTCTTATGCCAGGGTTCTTTTGGTTATGCGATAGATGTAGTAATACACCTAAGACCAAACCACCAATGACCGCAATCACTGTTGCGATAAATACCATGTAAATTGTTTGCCATGTGGCAAGCGCTAGATTAGAAAGCATCGATTGCAGCATAACCGATCACCTCAATTTTGATTTGTTGTTGATGTAAGAAGCTTAATGCTTTTTCCCAGTGTTCTTTCTCGCCAAGCATGTGACAAATGGTGACCCCAACGGATTGTGCCTGAATGCGTTCAATGTTAGCTTGGATAATATTGCAAGTTACTTTGAATCTGCTGTTAAGCTCAGCAATGACAGGTGTGGTAATGCTGTCCCCCAAAAAAGTCATTTTGATAACAGGGCTCAGGTGTGGTGCGGCATATGGGTCTTTGTGCAATTTATCTTTTATTTCATCCGGTAGATTTAAATGCATGCTTTTCTCAGTAAAGCTTTTGGCAATGGCTGTTTTTGGATTTAAGAATAGTTCAGTGACGGTACCTGTTTCCTGAATCAAGCCATCATCGATAATCGCCACCTGATCACAGATCTTGCGAATCACATCCATCTCATGGGTAATCAAAATAATCGTTAGATTCAGTTTATGATTAAGCTCTTTTAATAACTGTAATATCTGATCAGTGGTTTCAGGATCAAGGGCAGATGTTGCCTCATCACACAGTAGTGCTACAGGATCACACGCCAAAGCACGCGCGATAGCGACACGCTGCTTTTGCCCGCCGCTTAACTCATCAGGATAAGCTTGTGCTTTTTGCTCTAATCCAACAAGGTTCAGTAGCTCATTGACTTTAGTGTGAATTTTAGCTTTGCTAGCATGTTGTAACTCTAGTGGGAAAGCAATGTTATCAAACACTGTACGCGATGAGAGTAAATTGAAGTGCTGGAAAATCATACCGATTTTCTGGCGCGCCTTTCTTAGCTTGTCTTGTGAAAGCTTGGTAATATCCTCATCATTAATGAAAATATGCCCCTCGGTTGGCTGCTCTAGTAAATTAATGCAGCGAATAAGTGTACTTTTGCCCGCACCACTCTTGCCGATAATGCCAAAGATCTCACCATCTTTAATCGAAAGATTGACGTTCTTCAGGGCAATATGGCGAGCATGCTTTGATAGGTACTCTTTTTTGAGGTTCTGAATCTCAATCATATTATTGTTCCCACTCTTAGTGCAGTAATGCATCAGAAAAATATAGTAACAATATTTTCTATCACTCGTAAATCACTTTGCGTAAGTTTCATTAGATTCAATTCAAACGTATGAAAAATCAATTCTTTAGTTTGCTTTTAAAGCCTATGTGATAGAATTTTTGTTCTATTTTCTATCAAGATGAGTTGTTGTTAAATGTTAATTGCTGCGTTGTTAAGTTTGCTATTTTTGCAATTGTTAGGGTTGATGCTGCCTGGCCCTGATTTTTTTATGGTGTTAAGATCATCGATTCGTTATGGGCGAAATCCTGCCGTACTTGTCGCATTGGGTATTGCTACAGGTGTGCTATTTTATGCAACCCTTGTGGTGCTTTTATTGGATTATCTAAGTGATAACTTTTTGATTATTGTGCATTGGATTGCTTTGTTTGGTGGATGCTATTTATTGTATATCGCTTATAATTGTTTCAAGGCATCCAGAGGTAAACATTCGTTAGATGCAAATGCAAGTGAAGTGGTTAAAATATCAAAGCATCATCTATGGCTTACGGGTTTTTTGTGCAATTTATCTAACCCTAAAGTGATTATTTTCTTTGTTAGTTTATTGCCACTGTTTGTTTTGAAATCTTCAGCGCTTTGGTATCACTTAAGTATTCTTGTTGTGATGTTTTTAAGTACCTTGATTTGGTTTAGTTTTGTTGCTTATGTTATGGGTTCACAGCGCGTTAGAAATGTCTTTGTTAAACATATGGCAAAGCTTGAAATCGTTTTCTCATTCATTTTAACCATTTTTGCCTTGTTGCTTATTTATTCGTTTGTGGAATCAGTGATTCTGTAATAAGCAAAGTAATGAATTGATTTGGTTATTTAGCTGTTTTACTTTGCCATATATGGCGTTGATACGTTAGAATTTAGGCGTATTGAGTAAGTCACTCCAGTAAATAAAAATAAATGAGGTTTGCATGTCACCAGAACATATTGCACTAATTCAACAATGGGGCTATTGGCTTATGTTTGGTGCGGCAATTATCGAAGGTGAAACCTTTTTAATACTAGGTGGTGTTGCTGCCGCTGCCGGTATGCTTGACTTAGGTTGGATTATTATCTTGTCAATTATTGGCTGCTTGATTCATGATTGTTTCTTTTTTTATTTAGGGCGTTATGTTGGCCCTAAAATATTAAAGCGTAAACCCAATTGGCAACCTAAGGTGGATCGCATTAGCTTGATGATTGATAAATATAATTTTTGGCTAATTTTGGGCTTTCGCTTTGCTTATGGTTTAAGAACGATTATTCCTTTTGCTTTGGGCATGAGTAAGATCAGCAATATCAAGTTTATGGTGTTTGATGCCATTGGTGCCCTTGTTTGGGTATTGGTCTTTTTATTAGGCGGGTATTATTTTGGTAATGCACTTGAGATTATATTGCATAAACTGTCACTGACTCATTTAGTTAAAGAGTATTGGCATATTTCAATTATCATTTTATTCTTGGTTATATTTACAGTGAGCTTTTTACTGGTAAGGTTAAGAAAAAGACGTGCACGCAAGAAGCAAGAAAAGCAAAGTAAGCAGTTAAACCTCGATATGGAAGTATAAATATGGCAGTAATTGAAATTACCCTAGCATCAAAGCAAGCAGCATTGGAAAGCTATTTGCCTTTTGTTAAACAAGGTGCGCTAACCGTTTATCATAGTAACGCACTTAATTTTGGTCAGGAGGTTGAACTTATGGTGCGTTTGCCTGAGCTAAAACAGGAGCTAAATTGCCAATCAAAGGTGATCTGGATTTCTTCTGATGACTATCAAAATGACAAGAAATACGGCTTTCAACTCTTAGGGGACGAGGGCTTTGAAATCAACCAAATACTTGAAAATTATTTGGTGGGCATGATAAAGCATGACGAATAAGGCGAGTAAGATAAATCAATAAAGGTGTGTGCATGGCAAAACCAAAATCAAATTATGTCTGCCAATCATGTGGTGCAATATCACCCAAGTGGCAAGGACAATGCCCTGATTGCTTAGAATGGAATACCTTAGTTGAAACTCAAATAAGCGTCACTAAATCAACAACCAACAAGATAGGGTATGCTGCTGCTGAGGCAAAAGTGCAAAAGCTCAATGAAGTTGCTTTAGCAGATTATCCACGCATTCATAGTCCATTTGCAGAGTTTGATCGGGTGATGGGTGGTGGTATTGTGCCAGGCTCAGTAACGCTAATCGGTGGTGATCCAGGAATTGGTAAATCATCGATTTTATTGCAGATTATGACGGTGTTATCACAAACTCACACAGCACTTTATATCACAGGGGAGGAATCACTAGAACAAGTTGCATTGCGTGCGCAACGCATGCAATTACCTAATGATAAATTATTGTTAATGAGTGAAACCAATGTTGAAGCGATTTGTCAGTATATCGAGACACATCGACCACAATTAGTTGTTGTTGACTCGATTCAAACGATGCAGATCGAAGCCTTGCAATCAGCCGCAGGAGGTGTTGCTCAAGTGCGCGAATCAGCAAGCCTATTAACACAAACGGCTAAGCGCTTAAATTGTGCCGTTTTTCTTGTCGGACATGTGACTAAATCCGGTGAGGTCGCAGGTCCTCGTGTGCTTGAGCATATTGTTGATAGTGTGATCTTTATTGAAGGACAAACCGATGGGCGTTATCGCATGGTTAGAGCGATGAAAAATCGCTTTGGTGCGGTGAATGAACTGGGTGTTTTTGCAATGACTGATAAGGGTATGCGCGAGGTTAAAAACCCATCAGCAATCTTTCTTAATCGTGCGGAAGATGATATCTCAGGCAGTGTTATTATCGCAGTATGGGAGGGCACGCGTCCGATACTTGTTGAGGTTCAGGCATTGGTGAGTGAAAACGGCTATGCTCAACCCAAGCGCTTAGCATTAGGGCTTGATCCTAATCGCTTAGCGATGTTATTGGCAATTATGCAGCGTCATTTAAGCGTGCAATTAAGTGATCATGATGTCTTTATTAATATTGTCGGTGGCATTAAAGTCAATGAACCTAGTATTGATTTGGCAATTATTGCTGTCATTCTCTCAAGCTTATACAACCGCCCCATTGCCAAGGACTGGATTATCTTAGGTGAAGTAGGGCTCTCAGGTGAGATACGCGCGATCCCCTATGGGCAGGAGCGTTTAAGTGAAGCACAAAAACATGGCTTTAAACAAGCGATTGTGCCACAGGGTAATATGCCAAAAAAGGATATTGGAATTCAAGTGCAAGCCATTAAGAAGCTTGATGAATTAAAGACACTGCTTTTATGATAAATGGCTAAGACTAAATATTTACTCAAAAGTGCTCACCGTGCCTTGAGCGCAGGTCGAAGCGATGCACTGAGCATTAGTCGAAGTGTGTAAGCTTGGAAAGATCGCACTTTATAGAGGCTTCGACTGACGCTCAGCCAACGCTTACACAATCAAAGTGGTCGGGAATATGGTCATAGCCGATTAAATGGTAAAGTTTAGCGAATCTTCTTATTAATCAACTCAATCTGATAACCATTAGGGTCTTTGACAAAGGCAATGACACTGGTGCCACCTTTGACAGGTCCCGCTTCACGGGTAACGACGCCGCCTTGCTTTTTAATCTCTTCACAGCTTTGATAAACATCCTCTACTTCAATGCAAAGATGTCCAAAAGCATTGCCGTGATCATAATTATTGGTATCCCAGTTATAAGTCAGTTCAATGGCAGTAATGGCATTGATGTCATTACCATATCCCATAAAGGCTAATGTATAGCGATAAGCTTCGTTATCCATCTTTTTAAGTAAGTTCATACCAAAAATGTTTTGATAAAAATTAATTGATTCCTCAAGGTTGTTGACACGAATCATAATGTGGGCTAGACGCATAATGTTGTCCTTTGTTCTTATTGTATAAAGTTGTCAAGGATGTTAATAAAACAACACTGGCATGACAAGGTAATTCGTACAATCTTAAAGCAATAAGTTCTGTAAAATAGCCTGCGGTGGGTATATACCCATCGTAAACCATTTTATAGTGTTTAATGTTGAGGAAGTTTTTGATGATTTTGGGTGATTGGACTGCAGGTAATAGCTAGGACTATTAGCAAGATCAAATCATTCAAAAGTGCAAGAAATTCAATAGCAGAAATGCTGTAAACTGGTTTGTGATGGGTATATAATACTCGCCATTATTTGAGTAAAGGTAACATGCATGCAAATCGTAGATGAAATCTGTTTGAAAGCATTAACAGACGTCGAAAATACAAAAAACAAACAAGATTTAGATCATATTCGCGTTCAGTATTTGGGCAAAAAAGGTGAGCTTACCGAGATTATGAAACAATTAGGTAGTCTGCCAAATGAAGAAAAGCCCAAGCTTGGTCAAGCAGTTAATCAAGCCAAAAATAAACTGCAAATGGCAATTACAGAACGTTTGGATGTATTAAATGCGATTGAGTTAGCACAAAAGTTAGCGGCTGAGAAAATTGATGTAACCCTTTCAGGTGTTGGACATGAGCAAGGTACATTGCATCCGGTTTCAATCAGTATGCAACGCATAGAAGACTTTTTTAGTAAGGTGGGCTTTTCGATTGAATATGGACCAGAGGTTGAGGATGACTATCATAACTTTGAAGCATTAAATATTCCTGATCATCATCCGGCACGTGCTATGCATGATACTTTTTACTTTAATCCTAATACTGTATTAAGAACGCATACTTCTGGTGTGCAAATCAGAACAATGGAAAAACAACAGCCACCGATTCGCATGATCGCACCTGGGCGTGTTTATCGTTGTGATTCTGATATGACACATACACCAATGTTTCATCAGGTCGAAGGTTTGTGGATTGATGAAAAGGCATCATTTGCTGATCTAAAGGGCTTGTTAAATGCCTTTTTAAATGCCTTTTTCGAGAAAGATCTAAAGATGCGTTTTCGTCCTTCATACTTCCCATTTACTGAACCTTCAGCCGAAGCAGATATGGAATGTGTGATGTGCGAGGGGCAAGGCTGTCGTGTGTGCAAGCAAACGGGTTGGCTTGAGGTGTTAGGTTGTGGCATGGTGCATCCTAATGTGTTAAAAGCCGGTGGCATTGATAGTGAGAAATATCGCGGATTTGCTTTTGGTATGGGTGTTGAGCGTTTGACTATGTTGCGTTATGGTATTAATGATTTACGTTTATTTTTTGAAAATGATTTACGGTTTTTAAAACAGTTTTAAAAAGGTGTGTTTTTAAGGGTAATTCGTGAATACCCTTACGGAAATTTACAATATGTAGGGGCAATTCATGAATTGCCCCTACGAAAATGTACGATATGTTGGGGTGGTTTGTGAATTACCCCGACATTGCGGTTGGTTGTGGCAATTAATGATTTGTAAGGATGGTTTGAGAATTATTCTTACGTTGCAATTGGTGGGGGTAACATACAATTTGTAGGGGTAATTCATGAATTGCCCTGTGATGTATTGCCCCTGTGATGCATTGCCCCTTTAACGTATTTCCTTTGTGATGAATATGTTAATGAATTAATTGCCCTGAATATAAAAATGACAGGATAACAAAATGAAATTTAGTCATCGTTGGTTAGAAAATTATTTAGATAAAAATCTTGAGGTAAATGCCTTAAGTGAAAAGCTTACGGCTGCCGGTTTAGAGGTTGATTCAATTGAGCCTGTTGCATCCCCATTTACACAGGTTGTTGTTGGGCAAATTAAGAAAATTGATAAGCATCCCGATGCCGATAAATTAAATATTTGTGAAGTCGATGTTGGCGATGATGAGCTAGTGACCATCGTCTGTGGTGCGCCAAATGTTTATGCAGGAATGAAAGCGCCTGTCGCTAAGATTGGTGCATGCTTGCCTGATGATTTTAAGATAAAGAAAAGTAAACTGCGCGGTCAACCATCGCATGGCATGATGTGCTCGCAAAAAGAACTCGGGTTAAGTGATGAAAGCGAAGGCTTGATGGATTTGCCAGTGGATGCACCTGTTGGTGTCGATATTCGTGAATATTTGCAATTGGATGATCATATTGTTGAAGTGGATTTGACACCAAATCGCGCGGATTGTTTAAGTGTTTATGGGGTGGCAAGAGAGGTTGCTGCCTTAACCGATGCTAAGCTTAAATCTCTTGATGAGATTAAACTTGATATTGCTAAAGGTACACAAAAGCAAGTGATCTCAGATGCGCCTGAGGCATGTCCTCGTTATTTTGGACGGATGATTTATAACATTAATGCAAAAGCGCAAACGCCTCTTTGGATGAAAGAACGTTTGCGCCGTTCAGGACTAAGATCAATCTCTGCAATTGTTGATATTACCAATTATGTGTTACTTGAATTGGGTCAGCCACTGCATGCCTTTGATGCTGATAAAGTTGGCAGCACTGTCTATGCGCGCATGGCAAAAGATAATGAAAAAATTACCTTATTAGATGAAACTGAGATCACCCTTAAATCGAACACGCTAGTGATTGCTGATGAACATAAAGCGTTAGCAATTGCTGGTGTGATGGGTGGGCTGGATTCGTCAGTAACTGATAATACACAGAATATCTTCCTAGAGAGTGCTTATTTTGCGCCTAAGGCAATTGCAGGTAAAGCGCGTCAATATGGATTGCACACAGATTCATCGCATCGCTTTGAGCGTGGTGTTGATCCAAAGCTATGCCAATATGCGATTGAGTATGCCGCACAGTTGATCGTTGACATTGCCGGAGGTCAAATCGGTGAAGTCGTTAAAGCAGATCATTATAATGAAACAACGACTGAAATTCCGTTACGCTTAAATAAGTTAAACTCAATTCTTGGTATGGATTTTAGTGCCGCATTTGTTGAAGATGTATTAACAGCGCTTAATATTACACTTACACCAGTTAAAGATGCCAGTAATGAGATTAAGTGGTTGGCAACTGCTCCAAGCTATCGCTTTGATATGGCAATTGAAGAGGATCTAATAGAAGAAGTCGGACGTGTATATGGTTATCAAAATCTGCCGATGACCTTACCTGAGGTAACATTATCTCAGCAACAAGTTTCTGAACATATTATTTCTTTAAGTGCATTAAAAAATACATTGATGAATCGCGGCTATCATGAAGTGATCAATTATAGCTTTATTGATCCTAAATTAGATGAGCTGTTTTTTGATAGTAAAGGTTTAGCCTTACAAAACCCGATCTCACAAGATATGTCTGTGATGCGTCAAGGCTTGATCCCAGGCCTTGTATCAACATTTAAAGCCAATTTAAACCGTCAGCAATCGCGTATTCGTATTTTTGAAGAAGGTGTTTGCTTTCAGATGGCTGAAACATTAGCGCATGAATACTCACATTTCGCCGGCCTTGTTTATGGTGATATCAATCCTCTGAACTGGCAGGAAAAAACGGCAAGCGATTTTTATTCAGTTAAGGCAGATGTTGAAGCGCTGTTGCAATTAAATAAAAAAGCAGTCAATTATGTTGCTTGTGAAGATGTCGATTGGCTGCACCCAGGACAATCCGCTTATATTTATCAAAATGGCGAAAAGGTTGGTGTTATTGGTGTTTTGCATCCAAGTGTAATGAAAGTGTTGCAAATCAAAGGCAAATCACCGGTAGTATTTGAGCTGCAAACCAGTAAGATCTCAAACAAAGATGTTGCTAAATTTATGGCAATTTCTAAGTATCCATCGGTTTCACGCGATATTGCGGTTATTGTTGATTGTAATATCAGTGCGCAAAGCTTGATTGATGCAGTGAATAAAGCAGATGTGAATTTATTGAATCAAGTTGATTTATTTGACGTTTATCAAGGTGAAAACCTGCCAGAGAATAAAAAGAGTATTGCTTTGAATCTCACTTTTCAAGATAACACGCAGACCTTGACGGATGAGCTGATGAATGATGCAATGGCTAAAATTCTTAAGTCGCTAAAAGAGAATACTGATGCAAGTCTTCGAGAGTAATTATTTATGTTAGATGTACAGTTTTTAGAGCGTTGTATTATGGCTTTGATCTGGCAGAGGAAACTTTACCAATTATCCCAGAGTTTATAATGGATGTGGCGAAATTAATTCAGGTGATTAAGGAAAGCAATGCTACTAAGAGATAAAGATCATAAGTTGCTTGTGGTGTTGGCAAACAACACAATCAAAACACCTTGTGAAATATGGGTATATGGTAGTCGTGTAGATGGTTCAGCGCATGAGGCAAGTGATCTGGATCTTGTGATTAGAAGTCATGATTTGAAACCATTACATACTTCTGAACTACAGGCTTTTAAGGAAGCAATACAGATATCAAATATTCCTATTCTGGTGCAAGTATTGGATTGGGCGAGAATTCCCAAGGTTTTTCATGAAAATATTCTAAAGCGTTACGCTATCTTGAAACCTTTGAGTTAGGCTTTTTTGTTTCTATATATTGTGTCACAAGGGTTTTTGCCCACAAATAACTAAAGACGCCAATATAAACACCACCTAAGACATCACTTAGATAATGTTGTGAGCTTAAGATTCGACTAATCGTGATAATAAGCGCGATCACAATGCATAACACCGTAAACTTCTTATTTTGTATCAAATAGGCTAAACCGAGGAGTCCTGCAAATCCAAGTGTTGCGTGCCCTGATGGGAAGCTATTAAACAAACGTTTATGTGATAACCAGTGAAAGCCATATAAGCCTTCTTGTAAGAACAGCTCAGGGCGATAGCGTGCAAGTGTTACTTTAATGACCGTTGCAGCGCCAATTGAGATAAATAAACTCATCGTCCATACTAATAAACGAGGATTCAATTTAGCGCGTGTCTTTTGCCAAATACAGATAATTACCAGAATGACAAAAAGCACAAACCAATTATTAGGGTCAAAAATGATAGATAAAATATTTGAGAATTTAATTAGGATGTTGTGTTGAAGCTGTTCACTAATAGATAGAACTAAGAAGCGATCAAGGTAAATGTAGCTTACAGCACATATAATAAATGTAATGATGCCATAGAGTATGGTGCATTTGATAAGGCGTTTAAAATTATCGGTCATGGTGAAAGATAGTTTATTGTTAAGATGTGCAAGAGCGTAACTTTTTTTATGAGATAAATCAAAGTGTAGTTTGGCGATTTGCACACTTTATTGAGAGGGCATATAAGTTGAGGTGATTTTGTTATAATTTATCCTTATATTTCAAGATGTTCTTAATGGTTGAAAATATGATAATCAAGAGTTTTTTAGAATTTTTTCATTGTTACTTATTTGTTTTTGATCCTGATAGATAAAGGGTTTTCGTTGATGCATTTAAAACATTAATGACGATATATTTTTCTTAAATTGCATATTAAATGACAATGTGACTTGGTGCCGATAATATGGATCGCAAATAAGGCATCCTTATTTTGAAGCTTGATTTTGATGTTACTTATTTTTATCGAAGTCAACATAACCTTTTAACAATACAATAGGAGAAATACTATGAAAAAATTAATTATCGCAATCTCAGCTACTTCTGCTTTGGCTGGTTCTATGGCATATGCTGCTTCATCAAGTGTTGATGTGACGATGGAAGTAAGTACAACGGCTGCACAACTACTTATATCAGATGTGCCAGTGTCTTCATCACTTCTTCAAGGTGAAACTGAAACGGTTATTGCAAATGGCTTGTCCATCACGGGTGGCACCGCCCCAGTTAATGGTTACAATGTTAGTATCCAGTTAGCCGGTGGCTCTATTGCAGATATTAGTGGTGCAAAAGGTATCAAAGGTGCACTTTTATATGCTAATGGTGATTATAACAATCCACAAGGTGCGGTTCAGTCATTAACATTCAAAGACTCTAGTGAAACTGTGATTACATTAACTAATGGTGCGGGTAACTGTGATGTGGTCGATGCTGAAGGCAAAATTAACTTCTCAACAGTAGGTGGTACAGGCAATGAGTGTTCATTTACATTAACTCAAGCAGAAGCAAATAAGTTAACGACTTTGGCAACGCCAGGAAAGACAGAGTTTGAGTTTGCTGCCGCGACTGATGCGCCAGAAGGTAATTATACCAATACATTCAACATTACCTTATCTACTACACCATAGTTGATATTGATAGATAAAAGCAAAGGAGATGAGATGATTAAATCTACAGCTCACCGGTTTAATTCTAATCAAGTGTATAATATTAACTTGGTTGGAGCAGATAGATGATAGATTGGATCGTTAATTTAGGGCGTATTGACCCTGTAAA
>NZ_JACYVZ010000037.1 GCF_014857925.1 Cysteiniphilum marinum
AAAAAGCAAGAACAGATAATAAGCAAAATATTAATATTGTAACTGAAGATAAAACCATGCTAAATTAGGGTGGTTTAAGCGGCAATTGTAGTTGTCGTTAACCGGCAAAGATAATTGTCGTTCAATACCATTATCGCATTTACCTGTTACTTTGGTATATTCGATATGAACATTTTTTGCCTTGAGTGCTTGAGCTATTGCATCATGTGTATTGGCAAAGGCGCAATTAACAGAAGCAAGAATTACGATGGTGGTTAATATTTTTTTCATTGTTTTCTCCTTGGTTATTATCTGGGAGAAAACAATATCCCTTGTGGGAGAAAGTTTAGCTCCCATTTGGGTTTGAAATGTTTAGACAAAATACCATATGGCGACTGCTGCAATTGCAACTGCCCACCATGGAATATTTCGCTTTGGTTTTTGTGTAGGTTCGATAACAGGTGTTGTATCTATTTTCAGTGTATGCGCTAGTGATGCTTTATTATTAGGCAACACATGTACGGCACGTTGAAAATCAGCAACAACAACTTCTGGATGTACAAAAGGGACAATCCAGAGTGCATCGTGTAAAACGTATACGCCATAGCCTTTAGTCTTCATTGTGCTGTTAATGTGTTTCATTACATCAATAGCTCTTTTATTGGACTCAAGCTTGTGGTACTCACCGTTACTGTTAATAACCAACTTTGATAGCTGTGTATTTTTCAGATTTTCGATGTGGCCTAACTCACTTTTAAGTGTTTTAGGTTGACCAGATGACTGTACGCTTTGTGTTTTTTGGTTTTGACCTACCCCGTCAATTTGGGACACTTTTGGTTTTCGGATTCCATACTATCTTCAAACTGTTTTGGTGTCATGTAATTTATCGTTGAATGTTTCCTTTTGGTGTTATAGTAAGCTTCAATATACGAAAAGATTGAGGTTTTTGCCTCAGCCCTTGTTTTATAACTCTCATCATGCACTAACTCAACTTTTAATGTGCCGAAAAAGCTTTCACAAGCAGCATTGTCATAGCAGCAGCCTTTACCACTCATGCTTGAAACTAAAGTGTGCTTTCTTAGCAAGTTTTGGAAATCGGATGAACAATATTGGCTGCCCTTATCTGAATGAACAATGGTACCTGTAGGAAAATGCCTTCTAAACAGAGCCATTTCTAACGCATCACATGCTAACTTTGCCTTCATGCGTTTATCCATTGACCAACCAATAACTGCGCGTGAATATAGGTCTATTACGACACACAGATATATCCAACCTTCATCTGTTGGAATATAACTAATATCCGTTACCCATGTCTTATTAGGCTTTTTCGCATTAAAATCCTGTTGCAGCAGGTTATCATTAACATTTTTATTATGATCAGAATCCGTTGTCACCTTATATCGTCGTGCCGCCTTAGAAACAAGACCCATCCATTTCATGCGCCTAGATACCCTTTCTTCCGTAACCTTCCAGCCTTGGTCTTGTAAAGTACGATAGACACGTGTTGCACCATACCTTGCCTTATTCTCATTAAAAATGGTTACAATGGCTTTATCTAACTGATTATCGTTGAGCTGTCGTTTGCTAATAGGTGTTTTTAACCAGCGATAATAAGCTGATGTGCTAACACCTGTGACTTTGCATAGTGTTGTCACGGGGAGTTGCGACCTATGCTGATCAATAAACGCGTACTTTACGTGTTGTGATTCGCAAAGTACGCTGCTGCCTTTTTTAAAATTTCACGCTCCGTTTCCGCTTGTTTTAATTTGCGTTTTAACTGGGCATTTTCAGCAATTAGTTGCTGATAACAGGTTTTATAATCAATTTTTTCTGGTGGTTGGTCAGACATACTCTGTGCTATCCAGCTGCATAGTGTTTTGTAGTTTATGCCTAGATCATCCGCTATTTGTTTGCGATTAGCATCTTTTTCTAAAGCTAATTTAACTGCTTCATTTTTGAACTCTTGCGTGTGGCGAGATTTTGCCATTTTGTGCTCCTCATTCTGGTGGACTCATTGTCCCAAATTGAGGGGGTACATCAATGGGGCTATTCAGTGACTTCATTTTTTTCAGTGAATTTTCTTTTAATCTTATTGATATCATCGATATATGTACGCGTAGCTGTATTGCGATTGATAATGACGATGATTTTAAAGAAGCTTGTTATAATTTCTATTGCTATTCCTTTGATCACGATTATGACGCCTATATGGCCTTACTGGATAATGATCATATTTCAAATGCCAAAAAAGAAATCGTCAGCAATCTAAGAGATAACCCAGATGATATCTTTCAGTTTGATTTTGAGGATGAAGATCCCGATATTATCAGTTATTCAAAGCATTAAATAGTTGGTTTATCATTATCGAAATACGCATAAATAATATTATTAGCGTTATTGTCAAAGAGGTTAACTTTTTTAATGTAGCGTTGCTGTGTGTTAAGCGACTGATTGATGATTTCACGCATTTTGACCAGATCAGCACCGGCCAGTGCTGCACTGGTGTTGAAGCCAGAGCGTAATCCGTGTGGTGAGAGGTTAGTTGTATTAAGACCAGCCTGCTGACATCTCTTTTTAAATAGTTGATAAAATCCTTCATAAGTGAGTTGTTCTTTTCTGATCTTGAGTCTACCTCTGTGTAATAAATTTAAAATACATTTGTTGAGGTCATAAAATGTACGTTAATAAAAAGATTGTTAGAATTATTTGGGCTTATTTAATAATATTTTTCTTAGCTGCAAGCAACCTGAAATAAAGTCTATAGGGTAAGTAAGATATAATTTTCATGATTCGAGTAAATTTTTTCGGAAAATGTATTTCAAAGCGCCTTGTTGTTAATCCATTTAAAATAGCGACCGCTGCATCATTAGGTTCCATTAAGCTAGGCATTTTAAAGTTGTTTTTATCAGTTAATTTTGTTTTAACAAATCCTGGGTTAATCAACTTGATATTAAAATCTTTATGCTCTGCTTTAAAGCTTTGAACTAGATTGATTACCGCGGCCTTTGTTGCAGCATAAGGCTGAGAATATGGCAGTCCCGCATATCCTGCAACACTTGCCGTAATTGCTAACACACATGATGGGTTTTGCTTTAAATAGTCAAAAACACCCTCAATCAATACAAAAACAGATTTTAGATTAATAGCAATTGTCCTATCCACTAGTTGATTTGAGATATTTCCTATCTTGGCAGGTTCGTAATACCCTGGGAAATATAGAATATAGTCTGGTTTATGCTTGTTTAGCACTGTTTGTATACTTTTATTAAAATTTAAATAATTTCCCACATCAAAAGCTTCGATATGAAATTCATTGCTAAGTTCGCGAGATAGTGTCTGTAGTTTGTCTTGATTTCTTGACGAGATAATTAGCTTTGTCTCTTGTTTATCAAGTAACCGAGTCACGGCCTTACCAATACCGTCACTAGCTCCAATAATCCAAATCGTTTTATGGTGATACGGATTGGTTCTTGTCATCTTTGGGTAGTCCTTTTTTATGCATGAATAAAGTCAATGAGCCAACGGTTAAGCCAAATTTTTTGAAGTAGTTTTTATTGATCAAAACATCATTATGCATTAGAAACATCCAATCATCAAAGTTAAGTCGGTAGGTGCTATTGCCAACTTTGACATCCATAGTGTATTGCCAGTTCATTGCATTACCTTGAACATGGATTTTAGCAATACCAATCACATCCTTTGTTTGTCCTTCATAATAATGGTTATTGATTTTCTTAATGGTCCAAATACGATGATCTTTGCTGCCATCATAATAGATCATATGCTCATCGAGTGTACATACATCATCTTTCCAACTGGCATCAGCAATAAAGTCAAATTTTTTGACCACATTACCTTTCCAATCTTCAATAATACCAGAACCTTCTATTCTCCCGTCAAGATAGTTTTTTAAATCAAGCTTTGGGGTCTCGTTTTTATAATACTCAATACCGCTAGAGCAGCCTGATAATAAACTTATTGCCATAAAATACACTCCTAGTATCATTAGTTGTAACAATCGAAATAACGCATTCACTTAACACCTCCTTCTTGTCGTCGGGCTTGCCAGATAAATAAACTGATTAATGCTGCCGCTTTGATTAAACAGGGCAGTAAACAGTACAACAACTTGATCAAAATAACGTTTGATAAATCAACCGTGTTGATAGCTATCTGAACATCAAGCCACGGCAAAGTCACAATTGTTGCCAAGGCGAAACTAAATTTACCAATAAATGATAACAATGCATAGTAACCATTGCCTAACGGATTTCTTTCTTTGGTATCGATCCACTGCGCCAGTAATAGATTCGGCAGAATGAGCTCAGCAGAAAAGCATAACCCCGAAGTAAAGCTGATGATTGAGAATGCTAATATATCCCCTTTGTTTAGAAAAAAGGCACACATAAAAATAATGATGGCAATGATGATGGCATACATCCAAATATGCACCTCACCGTAACGCAATGCTAGCTTTCTCACAAAAGGAATAGCAATAATCGTGCCCAGAAAATATAAAAAAAGATAAAGCCCTGTATATTGTGGCATCTGCAAAACATAGCGACTATAAAAGGCGAGCATCACCGCAGGGATCGCAGAACCAAGAGCACTGATACTATAACTTAAGAATAAAAATTTTCCCTGTTGATTCATCTGCGCAAAATAGTACTTATAACCGTAACTCTTTTCATATGTGTCTTTTTTTATCGTATTATTCTGCTTATGGACAGCACGATACCATTGTAAGAATTTAATACTGGTAAAAATAATGATCACACTAAAAATCAAGCTATAAACAAAATAACTTGTTTGCACTGGTAGTATACTCATCAAAATAAAAGGCAAAATTGATGCCACTAAAACACCTATAATGTTGAATATCTCACGCAGACTAATAATATCTGCTTTTTCTTTTTGCCCTTTTTTCCAAAGTGCACCTTGCGTATTGATAAATATCGTTAAATAGCTGTAGGCTAATGTTGACAGCAAAACACCAATTAACAGGTTGATCAATCGACTGCCTATCATAGGGTTGCATAATATATAAAACCCTAGAATAAAAAGAGCAACAATCACAATAAAACTTTTCTTATGCTGCCGAGGAAAGCGATCACAATACCAACCAATAAAGGGATCAACGAGCGCATCTAACACCCGTAGTACAAAAAGAGTAATACTTAACACTGTTAATGATAAACCAAAATAATTATGGTAATAATCAGGCAAAAAGATATAAATAGGAATACCAGCAAAAGCCACAGGAAAAACCATAAGGCTGTATTTAATCTTCAGTGACTTTTCCATTTCTATAGTCATTTTAGCCCTCGTAATTGTCGTGATAATTCAAGGTTTTCTGATTGATCACTCAACCAGATGGCAAAAAATGACTTTGAGAAAGCTAATGAATCGACCTGACCTAAATACCTGCCTTGTCCTGTAAAAAACAAAGTCCTTTGCTTGCCATCATAATAACCAATTAGGCTTTGATTTTTCTTGATATCTGGGAAGATATTTTGTAGCTGATTTTGCCACTTTTTAAGATCATCATTGTTGTTTTTGGGTGTTTGCGATGCCATCTGCTCAATGGTTTCTTCAATAATTGATTTAGCTGAGAAATCTCTTAAATAGGTGAGTTTAAGAAAAAAAGAGCGTTGCCAACTAAAATCTTTGGTTGGTGCATAAAGGGCTGCATAATAAACATCCCAGAACCAATAAGTATAAAGAATCTTGCCGACTAATTGCGGATTTTGTTTTTCCACCTTGGAAAAAGAAGTAGTATTGGCATAAAGATGGCCACAACAGAATATAAAAAGGCTTAATGCAAATAGCAAAAATTGCCGATATAACTTAAGCATGTGCTATCTCAATTTGCACAACATCAGTGCGCTGACTGGTAAATGTTGCAATACACGATGCCAAGTAAAATTGCCACATCCGTTGAAAGCTCTCATCAAAGCCCATTGACAATAACTCTTTATTTTTTTCATTGAATCGCTTAAGCCAATGCGAAAGTGTCTTAGCATAATCTAGACCAAAAAATTTCTCATTAACGATTTTTAATCCGACTTTTTGAAGTTCGCTTTTAATAATTTTCATACTTGGCAGCATTCCTCCTGGAAAAATAAAGGTCCTAATCATATCAGCACCTTTATCATAGTCTTTAAATAGATCATCAGCAATTAATATACTTTGTAACATAATTCTACCATTGGGCTTCAAGAGTGATTTCAATTTACTAAAATAAGTTGACCAATAGGCTTTACCTACCGCTTCTATCATCTCAATTGACACAATAATATCATATTGCCCTTGTTGAATACGATAATCCTCCAATGCAATCAATGATTTATCCTTTAATCTGTCTTGCGCATAATACTGTTGCTCTTTAGATAAAGTAATTCCCTTGTAGTCATAGCTACCGGTATTGAGGGCTTTTTCTGCGAAACCGCCCCAACCACAGCCAATTTCTAATAGACTACCTTTTTGGGGGATTTTATCCAAGATATGCTGATATTTATTTTGCTGTGCCTCTACTAATGTCTGTGTTTGTTGATTAAAAATAGCTGATGAATAAGTCATTGATTCATCTAACCATAGTTGATAAAAGCCATTACCCAAATCATAGTGTGCATGAATATTTTTCTTGCTTTGCTTTACAGTATTTCGTTTAGTCAAGTAGAGTAAGATAGATAGCTTGCGATAGAGAAAGCTTCCCTTAATATATCCATCAAGAATATTGTCGTTATCAAGTGCAAAAATAAGCAAATCTTGCAAATTGGATGTTGACCAGTAAGCATCTCGGTAATCCTCGGCAAACCCGATATCGCCTTTGCGCGTTAAATTAGCGAGCACCCGCCAATCTTTTATCGCAATATCAGCCACTTTACCTGATATTGAGCCTTTGAAATGATGTGTTTCACCCTCTGGTAGCGTAATCGACAAGCTACCTTTTTCAATATATTGCAGTGATTGAATGAGTTTATTTCTTAAAATACGTTCAAACATTTATAACCTCACGAATATTTGTTTTTATTTTCTACTTGAGCTAAGGTAACCTTTTTTTCATAAGGTTCTGGCACTTGACGATAACCCACTTTTTTTATCCATAATTTCAACGCCTGATAATGAATTAAAAACATGACTTTTGCTGTCAGAAACGGTACTTTCATCATTGATTTTATAATTGTTGATGATTGCAAGCTTTGCATTTCTCCTGTCACAGATGTTAACAACTGCAACATTTTTTCCTGATAATAGTAGATGAATATACGAATCTTGCCACAGTCAGTGACTTGAAAATTAAAGCGATAACTGCCCATACGATCATAAAATGGCGATACATGAAACATCTTGTTGGCATGGAACCAAGTGTTATCGTCTATTTTGCTTTTATCATTGGCAATACACACATAGCAATGAGATTGTTTGAATGTATTATTTACCTCGGCAATAATACCCACTAATTGCCCCTGATAAAATCCAAACCAAAAGCTCACAGGATTAAATAAATAGCCATAGACACGTGGCATCGTCATCAAGTATAAATGATCAATTATGACATCATATTGAGCAAAAATATCTTTTGCCCACTGCTTGGATGAACTGCCATCACGATACCCATGATCTTTATCATAAAAACTTAAAAGATTAGGTCTATTAACCGAGAAAAAGTTACTTGCACAATGGGGATCATCCATATCTAAGACCACATAATAACAACGATAGCTAAACTTATTCACTTTGGGCTTAAAGCGCTTATGATGTACTTTGGCATTAAGCACGCCGGTTTTCATCGGTGCCATGGCGCATTAACTCCAAGCATTCTAGCCACTTCAACTGCGCTGAAAATACCATCTTCATGAAAGCCATATCTCAAATATGCTCCACAATAATACGTATTATTTTGTCCTTGAATAGTCATGAGTTTCTGTTGCGCGATGATAGCTGCATGATCAAACACCGGATGGCGAAAGACATGTTGGTCAACAATTGTGTCCGCTTGTGGGAATATTGCTGGATTAATTGTCACAAAATAATCTTTTTCTGAGGCTAGTGACTGCAAATTATTCATCCAATAACTTAATGAGATAGATTGATCTGAATCAGATAAATAAACCCAACTGGACCACGCTTTTTTTCTTTTTGGCATCAATGTTTGATCACTATGCAAAACCATATGATTATCTTGATAGTTGATAGCGCCTAGATATTCATACTCTTGTGTTGTTGGGCTTTCTAACAGCTTAAGCACTTCATCCGAATGCGTGGCAAAAATCACTTTATCAAAAGTTTGCGTACTCCCGTGCTTATCTGTAATAACAACCTGCTCTTTAGATCGTTTGACATAATCAACGCCTGGTCTAAAAGCAACATTGGCATTGTTAAGTCTATCAATAATTTTATCCGTATAGACTTTACTGCCGCCATCGATTGTATACCATTGAACAGGTGCGTTAATATTTAACAATCCATGATTGTTAAAAAACCTTAAGAACGTTATGGCTGGGAAGTCATGCATTTGGCTTGAAGGAGTGCTCCAGATTGATGCCCCCATTGGCAAGAGGTAGTAGTGACGAAAATACTCACCAACATTAATTGGCTGCAGAAACTCAGCTAATGTGAGGTCATGATTTAAGTGATCATTTGCTAAAAATTTTTTAGCCGCATTGTTAAACTTAACAATATCTCGCAGCATCATTAAAAACTTAGGATTAAACAGTTGTCTTTTCTGAGCAAACAAACTCGAAAGACGTTCACTACCATATTCAATCGCTCCATTATCAATAGATACTCCAAACGACATGCTACTTTTTTTGACTGGCACACCCAGTAATTCAAACAAGGCAGTCAAATGTGGATAGGTCTGGTAATTAAAAACAATAAAACCGGTATCAATCGGTAAACGTGCTTTTGTAAAAACAGTTCGTGCATGTCCTCCGTAGTATCCATTTTTTTCATAAAGTGTAATATCAAAGTGATCTTTCAATAAAAAAGACGCTGATAATCCTGATATTCCACTACCAATAATTGCAATTTTCTCGATTTGCTTGTCCATTATTTTAAATAACCACCTTCTTTTAGGATTTTATCTGGCACTTTTTTTAAATTCCTTACAATGCCAAGAAATGATAATAGCTTTAATATGTAAAAAGTTATGTCGATTTGAGAGAATGAAAAGCCTTGATTGGCTGAACCTGCATATCGATGATGATTATTGTGCCAGCCTTCGCCAAATGTGAGTATAGCTATAAACCAATTGTTTCGACTATTATCTTTCGTGTCAAATGGTCTTTTTCCAAAGATATGAACGATAGAATTAACTGAGTAAGTGACATGATTCACAAACACGGTTGGAATCAAATAACCCCATAGGACATAGTTCCATCCACCAATAGAATATAAGGCAAATAAAACAGGGATTGGTGTTATATACCAATATCTCTCAATAAATCTAAGTTCTCTATATTTGCTGAAATCACGAATAAGATTGTAATGAGCGTTTAAGTTGGATCGTTTCATAAACCATAATAAATGACTTTCTATAAAATGCTTTTTTATGGGGCTGTGAACATCTAAATTAGTGTCTGAATTTCGATGATGATAGCGATGGTGCGAAGCCCACCATAATGGTCCACCTTGTAACGCAAGCGCACCTAGATATGCAAGTAAAAACTGAAAAATTCTCGATGTTTGAAATGACTTGTGAGAAAAGTATCGATGATAACCAGCGGTCAAAGCAAAGACACGAACACTATAACTAGCAATAAAAAGATAGATGTCAACCCATGTAAATAAAGTTGTAAAAGCAAAAAATGGAAAAATATGAATTAAAACAACAATAAGAATAACTTTTAGAGAGTAGGCTTCTATTCTAGAGGCTAATCTCATGCCATTATTTTTGAATGTTAACATTTTAGTAGACCTCATCTATTGCAAAAACTCGTTTGAATGCTTCAAAAAGCTCAATATAGCTAGATGGCAGTAGATCAATATCACCTGAATAGTTATCTTTTTTATACAGGCTAAGCGCTACATTGTTAACATTGGCTGGTAATTTAGCTTCAAGTTGATTTAGATAAAAATCATCATGTCTCATATAGATTATTTTTATTGCTGATGTTGGAAGCTCTAAAATGGAATCTGAAGACGATACGCCTGAACAGAAAAATATTTCATAACCATGTGCTGATAAAATATTAGCAATCATTAATCCATGCAAAACAAGTGGTTTAACCATAGCAGTACGATAACCAATAATATAAACCTTTTGTCTTTTGGTTTTCGTTTTTTCAATTATATTTCGATATAATCGAAGTATAATCATATCAATAATTCTCTCTTTGATTACTTCAGCATAACCAATATGTATAAAACTATCTTTATTAAGAGATTTCATCATTGCTGGGTGAATGATTTGTGCATATGACTCTGGTGAGTAGAGCGACATTAAGTCTTCAATTTCTTTAATTGATGCATCAATCCTATACTCTTTAACAAGCTTATTAAGCTTATCAAATGATACCATGTGATGACTTTTTTTATCTCTAACAACAATATGACCATCATGTTCATTCAAAATAGCAGGAACTTCTCTAATAGCATAACCATAATTTAATAGTGTGATTGTCTTTTGGATGGTTTTAATATCATCATCCGAGTACAAACGGTGCCCTTTTTCAGTGCGTTGTGGTGTGATAAGGTTATATCGCTTCTCCCACGCACGCAGCGTAATTGGCTTAACACCAGTTTTCTCTGATATATACCTAATTGGATAGAGTGATTCTGTCATTGCGTTGCCCCAGTAATTATTTTATCTATACATGAGTTGATAGAAGTATCGTTAAATTGAAACCCATAGTCACTTAATAGCGTTGGATATATATTATGACTTCCTAGTAAGAGCTCTTTTCCCATTTGTCCAAAGAGCATCAGTACAATTCCCTTGGGAATTTTAAATAATCTTGGTCTATTGAGTGATACACATAAACTTTCAATTAGCTCTCTTTGAGTAGAGGGATGAGGTGATACAATGTTAATGGCTTTAGAATGAATTCTTTTGTCAATAATAAAACAAATAGCACGACAAAGATCGTTTAAACTGACCCATGATATTAACTGAGTACCATCTCCGATAACCGCTCCAAGGCCGATTTTTGCACTTGGTATTAGTTTGGCAAGCATTCCACCATTGTCTAAAACAACACCAAACCTTAATATAGTCCATTTTCTTACATTGGATAAGCTAACCACTGATTCCCATTGGTTTGTTATATGCTGACAAAACGACCAATTTGATGGTTCCGTTTTTAGAAAGTTTCTTTCATCTTGTTTTTTTGAAGAAAATGAGTAAAAACCTATAGCACTTGCATTGATGAGCCAAATATTCTTTGATCCAATCAGTTCAACAAGCTTATGAGTCGTTTTGGTTCTACTATCAATAATCTTTTTTCTTATCCTGTTTGACCATCTTGAATCACTGATATTATAGCCACAAAGATTGATGATAATATCAAATTGACTAATTACATTTTCATTTAAATTTTCCCATATCAAAACAGATTTATAAGCACTATTTACTAAGTTAGAACTTCTTGACAGCAGTGTTAAGTCATGATTAGCTGAAAGAATATTTGCTAAAGATTTTCCTATAAATCCTGACCCACCGGCAATCAAAATATTCATACCTCACCTCTTTACATTTTACTCATTAGACCAAGATTTTCTGGATAAAGATTCAAATAACTTTGCTTCAACAAGTATTCTATTCTATAGCGTATCAGATAATGTTTTATCATCTCTACTGGAACGGCTAAAGGAATAACCTCATCATGAAATTGCTTTATTTTAACTTGTAGATCTTGTCGTTGCTCTGCATTTATATTTTTGTTTATCTCTCTTAATATTCTTTGAAGAATGTTGACATGATGACCTTTCCTGGCAACTTTTTCAAAAATGGTGACAAAAATCTCAAAATATTTCTTTTTGAGTATCTCAATAGCTACATGATTAGATTGAGCTATTAATTGTCCCAGTAACTTCTGCTTATCTGGATTATGTAAACGCATGAGCATCTTATGCCGGAGATGAAAGTTCATCAAATCATTGATTGTAATAATATTTAGATGATTAGATTTTACTTCAGCATTTAAGAAAACACGCTTGATAAAATGTTCTTTTAAATAAGGATCATTTAGCCTACCTTCATCTTCAATCACTGCGTTAGGTATCACTCTTTCTATAGTGTCAACAAAACGACCATTAGCTTTATTATAAATGACATTTTTTTCTTGATTATAAACTTTGACAGATTTATTTCCGCAACTAGGCGAATTTTTCTTTAGAATAAAACCATCGACGTCTTTCATCTTCTGAACTAATGTGAGGCAAGCGTCATCTAAAGTAGATGTCAAATCTCGAGAGGTATCATTTTCTAAGACAAGGATGTTTTGATTATACTGTTGAAGGTAAATAGGTTTTCTTGGAATACCGAGACCTGCAAAAACTTCAGGGCATATAATTCGATATGAAAAAATATCACTAAAGGTTTCACCTAGCATCTTGTTATTAGAGTTGGAACCGTTAAATCTAACATTATTCCCAAGCAAACAACTTGATATAGCAATAATAGGTTTCATTGAAGTACTACTTTTCCTTGTCATGCTATACATGTTAGTCAAACAAAGATTATTTGTATAGTTTTAATTGTTAAATTCAAAATGATAGAATAATATATCTATACAAAATAGCTAAAATTTGGAGAGATTGACATGTCTTGGATGGAAATATTATCTCGTGCTCAATTTGCCTTTACCGTTAGTTTCCATATACTTTTCCCCGCATTTAGTATTGGTCTGTCAACTTTTCTCATGATATTTGAAGCAACATGGTTGATAACAAAAAAAGATAAATATTTAGCGCTTGTTAAATTTTGGACTAAAATATTTGCTTTGACTTTCGGTATGGGTGTTGTCTCGGGCATTGTTATGGAGTTTCAGTTTGGCACCAACTGGTCAGGCTTTGCAGAAAAAGTCGGTCCTGTTCTGGGTGCACTTTTTACTTATGAAGTGCTTACCGCATTTTTTATAGAGGCAGGTGCGTTAGGTATCATGATATTTGGCTGGGGAAGAGTCAATAAATATCTCCATTTTCTGTCTAATGTTGTTATATTTTTGGGTGTGACATTATCAGCTTTTTGGATTTTATCAGCCAATTCATGGATGCAAACCCCAAGTGGTGTGAGTTATATTGATGGCAGATTTATCATTCACAGTTGGTATGAAGTCATTTTTAATCCATCAGTTATCCCACGCTATATTCATATGCTCATGGCAGCATATCTTAGTACCGCTTTTGTTATCCTTGGTGTTGGCGCATATTATATGATTAAGGGAATTAATAAGCAGTTCTCACAGATATGTATTAAATTTTCGCTGATTAGTATTCTGCTTTTAAGTATAGGACAAGTGTTTGTTGGTGATGATGTGGGTCTTGAAGTACACAAACATCAACCACTTAAGACAGCAGCAATAGAAGGTGTGTGGGAAACACAAAAAGGTGCACCTTTAGTACTGTTTGCTTATCCTGATGAGAATCAAGAAAAAAACTTGTTTGCCATTGAAATACCTAAACTGGCTTCTTTGATTAATACCCATAAGCTTGATGGTCAGTTGATTGGCTTGAAAACCGTTAAAAAAGAAGACAGACCATTGGTTGCTCCTGTATTTTATAGCTTTCGGATAATGGTTGGGGTTGGTTTATTAATGGTGTTAATAGGCATCATTGGTTCTATCTTAGTAGCCAAAGGTAGCATTTTAAAAGCAACGCGATTTTTAAAAGTATGCGTCCTATGCTCACCGATTGGCTTCATTGCAATCATAGCAGGTTGGTTTACTGCAGAATTTGGTCGTCAGCCATGGGTAGTATACGGTATGTTAAGAACTGAGTATGCGGTTAGTGACCTAAGCTTTATTCAAGTCGCTATATCATTGTCACTAATTATTATTGTTTACTTCGTTATATTTGGTTTCTTTTATTTTCGCTATTTCAGTCGGATTATTAAGCAAGGTCCATCAGAACCTGGAACAGAAAGAATGCCATATGCCTACTTTCAATCCGTTGAAGAAAACATATCCAAAAAAGGAGATTAATCATGGACTACCTTGGTTTAAGCTGGCTTTTGATTATTGGTTTCGGCCTTTTAATGTACGTCATACTTGATGGGTTTACACTAGGGATTGGTGTATTGCTACCGATATTTAATAGCGATGAAAAAGATATCGCTATTAGTATATTGCTACCAACATGGGATGGCAATCAAACTTGGCTGGTATTTTCACTTGCCGCATTTTATGGCATGTTTCCTATCGCATTTGCTTTTTTGTTTCCCAAAATATATCTTCCCGCAATTTTATTGGCACTGATGCTTTTGTTTAGAGGTATATGCTTTGAATTTCGCTTAAAATCAAAAAAAGGCATTAAAAATTGGGATCGCTTATTTTTTGTGTCATCATTGATTATTGCCTTTATCCACGGCTATCTAGTAGGACAACTTGTCGTTGGTTATTCAGAAGCTCACTATTTAGATGGTGTTGCATTCAAATTAACAACAGGCATTACCTTAACCATTGGTTACATGCTACTAGGCGCTTGTCGATTAATTCTAAAGACAGAAAATAATTTACTCACTAAAGCGCAAAAATCTGCCACTATACTGGCGTTGTTATTAATATTAATGATGCTTATCGTTGGTATAGAAACAATAGTTCATCACAAAATAAACCTACTATCTGGCAAGATAATTCTTTTGGCATTAATGCTTTCTTTAACTTTAGTTACATTCATTATATTATTTTTTAGCATTAGAACAGCTAAACATTATTTACCCTACTTACTCAGCGTTATTATATTTGCACTGACTTATGTCAGTATGCTCATATACATCTTTCCTTATATCGTGCCTTATGAGTTAACTTACACACAAGCAAAAGCATCAGATACTACTTTATCATTTACTCTAATACCAGCGGCTTTCATGATTCCTTTACTCTTGATTTATACCAGCTATGCTTATTACATCTTTAGAGGAAAAACGAGTGAAAAACTTAAGTATTAAATTGACGTAATTATACAAAGGAGTGCACTGTGAATAAATTACAAATAAAGTCACTTATTAAAAAAGAGAAGGTTGAAGTTAACATACTTCCTAGAAGGTCACACTATTTGGTTATGTTTAAATGTGAATCTGGTAAAAAGCATCTATATACTGCTTTTTTCACTAAGAAGCCTGTGCTATTTACAAACCTTGATCAAGTAAATACTTTTCTGAAAAAGCTTAATATTAACTTCTATCAGCTGGCTCAAAATTGCCCACATACTGAAATGATGGCCAGTAGTGATCATATGGGCTTAAATGCAACAAGAAGTACTAAAGAGTATATACAAGTTAGAATATAAACCATTCAATTCATATTCTAGCTATGAAAATCATTGAGAAGGTATTGAAAAATGCATGAATTTAAAAATATTGTTATCTTTGGTGCAACAGGCGCAATTGGATCATCATTAATCGATTTTCTCAAAGTATACTACCATCAAGCAACTATTCATGCTGTATCCCGTAACTTCAAAAATAAATTAACCGGCATTATTTATCATCAAATCAATTATTGTGATGAACCAATGATTCAGGCATTAGCTGTCGATATTTCAAAAATTATGCCTATTGATCTTGTTATTATAGCTACAGGTATGTTACATGATAATCAAATCATGCCTGAGAAATCAATCAAAGAAATATCAGCGGATAAACTCCTTAAGCTATATCAGGTTAATACGGTTTTACCTTCGCTTATTTTTAAACACTTTACACCCAAATTAAATTCTACCCAAACATCCGTTATTGCAGCTTTATCTGCACGTATTGGCAGTATCTCAGATAATAGGTTGGGGGGATGGTATAGCTATCGCGCCTCTAAAGCCGCGTTAAATATGGTTATCAAAAATGTGGCAATTGAAACGTTAAGATATAACAAAAAAGCTATCGTCGTTGGAATGCATCCAGGTACTGTTGACAGCGCTTTGTCTTATCCTTTTCAAAGAAGTGTTGATAATAATAAAATCTTCACACCTGGGCAATCTGCGCAATATCTATTAAATCAAATCAATAAGCTGACTATTGCAAACACAGGCAAAATATTTGCTTGGGATGGTCAAGAGATAGCGCCTTGATAATTATTGTTTTAGATGACAGTAATCCATTCGTTTAAAGCGCCATTTTGCAAATATCTTGTACATCAGGCTAAACATCATTCTCACGCCTGGTAAAGATACTATAAATGCTAAAACTCTCCATTTATCAAGATTTCTCCAAATTAATGTAAAAGCGTCAACGCCTTTATATAAAGCACCATTCTCGTCAATTGCATGCAGAAACATTAAAGTGTCTAATGTTGTTACACCAATACTTTCAAGGTCGCTGTGATGTTCAAAGATGTCACACCACTGAAACAAATTAGGTGGTGATATTTTTTTATAGTAATTTATCTCTTTAGTGCACAAACCGCATTTGCCATCAAAATATACTTTTATCATAATGCTTTACCGTTCTTTATTCATTGTGGGGGAGGTGAAGTATTTTGTATCTGCTCTTGAAACATAGATGATAAGTGATAGCAAATAGAGTAATACCAAGTATGATTGAGAGCATAAATATTAAAATATTAACTTGTACCACTTTATGAATAATTCCTTCGTGGATAAGCCAATGTATTAAATTATTTTTATCCATAATAAAGCCACTAAATAATTGGCCGCACTCAGTAATTCCAGTGATAATCATATTTGTCAAAGCAATTCCTAAGGCAGTAAACTCAGGCTTACAAAATTTATTAAATAATTGCCAGACCAGGACTTGAGCAGCTGAAAAACAGCCTAATAAAAAGACTAAAATACTAATATTAACCCCAAATAAATCCACATTCATTGTCAACGAGAATATTATTACTACAGAGATAACAGAAGATAAAATAATAACCTTTGCCATACCAAATAACTTTGCTAGCAGAATCATTATTGGTGAAAAAACGACCCAACCCATTAGCAAAAATGATATTTCTTTGACTGCATGGTATTGATTAAACCCATAAATGTCAGAGAAAAATAATACACCAAATTGTGCTGATAATATCACAGTTGGAATATATATAAATCCTCCCCACGCTGAATTTAACCAAAGAAGTTTATTCTTTATCAAAGATAAATATGTATCTATGCCATAGCCATTGAAAAAGTTAATGCTCTTGCGCTTTTTTTGTGATAATACGACAAATGATATCAAGGCTAATGGCAAAGAAACTAAACCTGAGATCAAAAAAATAATTTTCCAGTCTATACCTGTATCTGATAAGAAGACACTTATTTGTTGAGAGAATATTCCTGCAAGTGTACCAAATGATATTGCTATACTCGCAAGCAATGAAAAATAGGTGCTGCTAAAATATTCTCTTGATATCTTCAAAACGCCTATAAATGCAAATGCAGACCCAAAACCAATTAATAACCTTCCTATAACCGCAATGCTATATACTGGCGACAAGAAAATAATATTTCCAAGGCCACATATCAAAATGGCAAACGAGAAAACATATTTATTTTCAAATCGATCTAAAATAATCCCACAAGAAATCTGCATCAATAGATAAGTCAGACTATAGCTTGACACAAGAAAGGAGTAGTCAAATTTTGAAGATAGATGGAAATATTCCACTATTTGTTTTTCATAAGCACCATTAATTAATCTTAGAAAAAATTCATACCCATAGAATAATAGGCCAATAAGGAAAACCATTGTTAAAGCTATATTTTCTTTAAAACTCATATGTAATTGCCATAGATTTAATTTTTTATTAAAAATTTTGATTACTCTCATTACTTAAATACTCTATTTTGGTTAGCTTTAAAGTGCTCATAGATACTATAATTAGCATTTTGATCGAATAGGTTAACTTTTTTGATATATCGTTGTTGCGTATTAAGTGACTGATTAGTGATTTCACGCATTTTGACCAGATTAGCACCGGCCAGTGCTGCACTGGTGTTGAAGCCAGAGCGTAATCCATGCGGTGAGAGGTTAGTTGTATTGAGACCTGCCTGCTGACATCTCTTTTTAAATAGTCGATAGAATCCTTCGTAAGAGAGCTGCTCATTTCTGACTTTGCAACCACCTTTGTGCAGTGACTTAAAAATATATTCTTCATCTGTCAGATCAATTGCCTCTAGCCAATGCTGCAATGCGTTAACTGGACAATGTCGGGTCGATTTTGAATTAAATGGTATTGCAACCTCATGACCCTTAGCCAGTTGATCTGTTTTAGACTGTCTTATGGTGACAATCATGCCGTGAGCGTCATTAAAATTTACGTCCTCATTTTTTAATGCCAGAAGCTCAGAGGCACGAAATCCGCCAGAGAAGCCAACAAGCAAAAGTCCTCGGTCACGTACACTTAAGAGATCATTAGCATTGATACGGTCAATAATTTTAATGAGCATATCATAGGTGACTGGATCAGATGCGTTTTGATTTCTGCTGATGTCGCGCTGAATACCTTGAAGCAGTGTGTCTATTCTGGGGTGTGCTAAAGGTGACAGGTGTCCCTGTGTTTTATGATGGTAGTCTATTGATGCTTTAATAACTGCAATTGTTGACCAGCTATAACTTTGGTCATGCAGATAGACGAAAAAGGCATAGGCAATTTCTGGGGTAAGTGGCATTGATGTGACCTTGAAGCCATCACAATAACTCTGAACTACTTTAAATGCCGATTGGTAGCGCTTTATAGTATTGCTGGCACGTGATTTATGCTCAAGTTCTAAACCTTTCTCATAAGCATGCTTAAGATCATCCTGGGTGGTTGTTTCAAACTGAGTATGAGTAAAGTTGGGCAGCTTATCCATGTGCGCAGACATCCTCATTTTTTATATCATCAAGGATGCCGTTATCGACTATGCGGTAAATATGTCTGTACATGTTGGGCACCTCCGCTTTAGCAAAGTGTGAATCGCCCGTTGAAAGAAAGCACCACATCTCACCAATATCATGCTCAATGGTGTTAAATTGAATATTATTCTGGATAAGCCAATCAAGATGTTCTGTCATATCATCCACTGCATCACCTGAGTATTCTCTAAATTCGATGAATAACTTGAGTTTTCCATAAAATTCAGCCAGAGAAAGTGACTCGAACAGTGTCATTTCAAAATTTGCGCCAGAGATATCAATACAGAAGTAAACAGGCTTATTATCTTTATTGACGTAGCATTGTACATTTGCATTCAGGTAATATTGATCAAATACTCTTTTATATTCGTCGTAACAGCGTGTATAAATTGCCAGATGATTGGCTGTAAATACTTCATTGGGACTGACAGTTTTCATGTTGATCATCACCTTTTGGCATAGTTGACTTAGCTCTTAAACTGATCTGATGGATTTTCTCGATTTCAAGTGGGATCAAAGACTGGGTATTATCCATTGTTGAAAGAATATGAACAAATACATTGCCAATCTCTGTTATGGTGCCACGAATTTCCTGATAATTATCATAGAGTAAGTAGACTGACTTATTCTGTGCTTGTGCTTTTTTTAGTTTTTGTGTGTTTGCGTGTAGATTCATTTTTTCTTCTATTATGTTTACTTGTTTTGTTGTTTCGATCCTGCTTGATTTCGCCTAGTTTTTGGCGCATTATTTTCTTGAGAACGCCTAGGTAACTATCATTGTTCATTCGGTTATTTTTCATCATTCTTTTCATCTATGTCTTTGGTTTTAATGCCATCACGTAGTTCTTTTTTCATCTTAGCTAAATTAAAAGCAGTTACTGCATCACAGGCTTTTTTCCATAAGATTGTATAATTAGGCTTTGCTTTTTCATGATCTGACAGCGATTTGAGCTTGGCTTTTAATGCCCTAGCTCCAGCTTCTGTTTTTAGAAGTTCTTCAATGTTCATCCGCTAAATTTTCCTAACAATTGTTAGACCATCACCTATGGGTGTTAAAATAGATTCAACCCTTTTATCCGCCTTGATAAATTTATTTATTGCTCGGGTTGCTTCTATGCTAGGTGTGTTGATACTTGCATCAATGACTTTGCCACCTCTAAGCATATTGTCTAAAACAATCAAACCACCTTTTCTTATGAGTTTATAACTTAAGTTGTAATACTCATAATATTCGCTTTTATCAGCATCAATATAAACAAAATCAAAACTGTCACTGTGACCAGATTCTATTAGATTGGTTAAGGTTTTAATTGCAGGTGCGATTTCTAATTTTATTTTCTGATTGACCTTGGCTTCATGCCAATATTTTTTATACTCGTCTAAATTACTGTCATCTACATCGCACGCATATATTTGACCATCGTCAGGTAATGCTAAAGCGAGCGCTAAAGTGCCAACGCCTCTGAAAACACCGACTTCAATGACTTTTTTTGCATTAATCATCTTCATTAGCATTTGCAAGAATTGAAGCTGATCTGGTGCTGTTATCATTTCAGATAGTTCATCATTTTTAGCCTGATTTAACATTTGCTCTTGTACTGGTTGCATGTTAAGCGTGTGATCTAAAATATAACGATATAATGCTTCGTTTTTAAGTAATGTTGATAAACTCATATGATCTGTTTCCTTTTAACTTCAGTCATTGATTCACTTTGGCGCATGATTTTTTTAAGAATGCCCAGGTAGTTATCATTGTTCATGCGATTATTTTTCATCGTTATGCTCATTAATACCTTTTACTTTAATAACCTCATCTTTTTCTAGCCATATTTCTTGATAATCAAAGCCATCTTCTGTTATTTTGCGAATAAAGTTCTTATCTATTCTTTTTAATGTGACTGAGTCAAGCTCAATTAAAATCAAATGGTTTTCATCATCTATTTGCTTGATTGTCCCTGTATAGTCAGAGATATCCAAACCTTTATAGTCAGGATCTTCAGTACCACATTTAACTCTAACCGTAGCACCCAATCTAAGCTTGCTTGTATTTTCTTTTGATTTGCGCCAATTAAATTTTAACATCCTTACAGCACCTTTCTCTTATGGCTCCACGATCTAGACAACACATTGATTCGATTAAGCTCTTGACTTCTAAGTTGACTGTAAATCGATGACATTGCAGCTTGTGCATTATACGGTTCTTGATCAAGTTTGGTGTTTAAGGTGTAGCCATATCTTCTTGTGTATTTTCTAACAGTCGTTTCCTTGAAACCAGTTTCTTGACAAACTTCTTTGTAGGACTTGCCTTGCACTTGAAAATTATACAGAACCTCATTCAAGGGTAAATTATATTTTGACTCAACAACCGCCTTAAATGAATCATTGGAATATTGATTAGCCATTATTTGACGACCTCAATTTATCTAGACCCTTCATCATCAGTAGCGCTAATCCATGTTGGGATATAGCCAGCTTAAACTGACTTACGCTAGTGTAGCCTAGAAGGCTAGAGATTTTTGTTAATGGCGCACCCTCGCCATTTAAAAACCAGCGGCTTGCCGCTCTGTTGTTAGCAAAATAGCTAACTTGAACACCCAGCATTGGCTTGCCGGATTTATTTTTTGGTTCATTAAAAATCAAGGCATTTATCCTTTTGTGAAAGTCCAATAATATGTATTAGCTTTCAGTTTTTTTATCTTTTTGTCTTCTTGTTTTCAACACTGCCATCTGAATTTCAACTTCATGCAATTTCTGACGTATCTTACTCAGTTCATCAGCTATTTTCTGTTCACGTTTATGGCTATCTTCCAGTCTTAAAGCACTAATACTTAATTCTTTCTCAAGTGCCATAATCTTTGAGGTGGTGGCATGTTGGCATTTTTCCAGTTCATTTTGCAGTTCAGCGGTCGTTTTTTCAAGCAGTGTTACCTGATCAAGTGCTTCCTGTGTATGTTGTGCTTCGAGATTAAGCTTTTGTTGATAGCTTGCTTCCTGTTCGCTCAACATACTTTTATATGCCGTCTTTAATGCGGTAATTAGTGTTTTAGGTAAGTCTGTAGCATCAGAGACCACCTGTTGCTCCTGCCACTGTTTAATGAAATCAGAAACGGTTGCAAATCCGCCACCTGTCACTGCAAGCACATTGCGCACGGTGACTTTTTCACCATCAGTCATTAATTTTTCGCATACCTGAGCGACTTCATCAAAACTCAGATTATCACGCTTTGCTCTTTTTCCTCTTTTTCCTATTTTATCTGGCATGTTTCAGTACCCGTTCATTTATCTTGAAAACTCAGTGTAACAGCAGCTCCTTTGCTATTATCATTCCTATTATCAATGCTAAAGTTTGCTTTTAATTTTTGCGCTATTTGGACACATTGATCAAGTCCTATACCTGTACTGTGTGATGTTGAAATACCTTTTTTTAGATAGTCATTCTTGCTTAGCTTATTGAAATCAAACCCGTGTCCATTATCAATAAATGATATTTTGTTTTCTTCACATCGTATTAAAAGCTCAGTGGCGCCAGCTTTAATTGCATTATGTCTAATGTTATTAATAAGCATTTGTATTTCTAGCGGTCTAAAAATACAAATATGGGTAGAGCAATTTTGCAATTTCACAGATAAATTATGTAAAGGCGCATTATTAAGATAGTTTTCAATAAACTCGTAGAGATCATTTTTTATTGTAAAGGTTTTAGCATCCCAGTTATTTGAAGTAATAGCGTTAATTAATTCGTTCATTTCAGCCAGGTGAAATAAGGTATATTCAAATTCTGTAATCAAGTCTTGTATTGCTACTTTGTCAGGGTTTGCGTAGTAACTTTTTAGCTCTGCCTGAATATTAGACTGTATTCCATGAGAGATTTGTTTTAAGGCATGTATGATCGCGCCAGTATTAGGCTCACCTATTTTTATCTGATCCTTCATCTTTCAACAGTCCCAATGCTGATCAGCAATAATCTTATGCGCCATATCTAGTAAGGTTTGATCACCTTCTTTTAAGACTTCCAGTAATAATATCTTTTCTTTAAAGTAAACTTTACCAAATTGTTTATCATACTGAAAAATCGATTTAGAGTTATCAATTAAATCCGCTATTTTGATTGTTTTAGCAGCTGGTGGTGCTTTTGAGATATGCGCTCTGTCTAAAGCTTTTCTGATCGCTCTATTGCCGTCATCTGGCTGACTAATATCTGTCAGCCAATAAACAAGCTCTGCAACCTCTTTGCCAAAAAGAGCTTCTATTTCTGATAACGTTGTATCAGTATCTTCCACAGTGTCATGTAGCAACGCAGCGATCAGCATTTCTTCGGTATGATCAACCTGACTTACAAGCGCTTTTACAGCACGAGGATGAACAATATAAGGCTCTCCCGTATACTTTCTTAGCTGTCCGTTATGTTTTGATGCTGCAAAGCTATCTGCCTTTGCTACCTGCTTACTCATTTTATTTCTCTAACTTTTAATTGTTAAGACTTCTTCGGTTTCTCTTGCTTCTTTTGCTTCTGTTGTTTCTGCTTTTTTGCTAAACACACCCATCATGAATTCTATAAAATGGCGTAGAGTTTCTGTCATTATGACAAAATCAGCATCGAACCGCTCTATCTCAGATTCAGTGACAATATCATTGGCCTTGTCTTGGACTAGCTCCAGAAATTTAAGTGACTTAATCATAAACTCATCATTAAGCACAAAAGATAGTTCATCTTGCCATGACAACGCTAATTGTGTGACTTCTCTGCCAGAGTCAATCAAAGAGATAATATCATCGGTAAATAAATTTTGTCGCTGACAACGAATAAGACCGCCATCATTGTTGTTATCCTGCAATACACACTGATCTTCTATGGTTAACTCTTGCGGATATTCATTGGTTTTTATCCAGTGAGTCAATAGCATAGAGACGGGTATTAAATCAGGCATTCTAATTTTTAAGCTGCCCAGTGTTTTACGTAAATTAACGGTTAAGATTTCTGCTTTTTTGCTTGAAGAAGCATTAACAACAAGCCAGTCATTCGCAGTGTCAATATAAGCGTGTATTACGGTATCACGTGTAAAGGCACGTGGTAACAGGCTTTGGTATATTTCTTCCTTTAAAGTGTCCTGTTCTTTCTTTTTAACCCTTCGGGATTCACGCAATTCAATTTCTTCGACTTTTTCATCGAGGATCTCTTTAATCACCGTTGCAGGTACAATTTTTTCCTGAATTTGAAAAGCTACCATAATAAAGCCATTCGCCTCATAGGCAATCGGTGAATCTTTGGATACGGGTGAAATCCATCCCATTGAAATTGGTTGAGATGGCGAGCATGGACTAAACTGATGCTCTTCCAGGCTTTTTTCAATCATTTCAAATGATAAATCAAACGGCTCGATAAATTCAAATAGTGCTATATTTTTAAACCACATCGCATCATACTCCTTATTTGCTGTGTCATAAATATCATAAAATATCAGTGTCGATATTTCAAGATATTATTTAGTTTTAAATCATATCAATTGATGAGTTTATTGCCAAGAAAGCAGATTTTTCTACAGCCTCCGTTTTCCTATTGCTAAATTTAACTGTTTTTGGCTGAATTCAATATTTACGCATTTTAAAGCTCACTATGCTGATTTTATGGCTTTGGCAAGCAAGTGCATTGCCATGCTTGAGAAATCCTTATTATCGCAATTTATGAGCGTCTAATTTTCAGTCAACTGCTCAAAATTTAGCAAAATGTGGTTTCTTACATTTATTCTATTTAGTCAAGAGAATGAACCTTCTCTATACTTAAATTCACTTTGACAGCGGAATGTAAATCTTAGGTGCTAATATTTTGGCGGGCTAGTTGGGTAAAATAGAATGCATAGTAGACATTAACAAATAAATGTCGCAAATAATATAATAATAGTCAGAGTTTTTGTGTGACATATAAAATCACAGAAATGCCTTAAATAGAGGGTGTATGTCAATATTAAAATATATATGTCACACTATGTCGCAATGTCAAAATAAAAGATAACCCCTTGTGTTCTAGTGTCTTGCGGGCTATTCCCATGCTTGCTGTCGCAAATGTCGCACGATCAATCATAATGCTTTATGAATTACCATCTTGCGTTATACTGTGAACAAATAAAATAAGGCGTATAAATATAAAGGGGTGTTACTTGTCAGTTACCACCAGCAATGAGTTGCTTAATGCCGTTAAATCATTGATAAATCAAGCAAGATCAAATCTTAAACGCACCGTTAATAATGCTATGACACAAACGTATTGGCATATTGGTCGATTAATTGTAGAAGATGAGCAAAACGGTGAAAAAACGGCTCAGTATGGTCAACAACTATTGCAAAATCTTGCGAAACAACTAACAACAGAATTCGGCAGGGGATTTGAGTTATCAAACCTTAAAAACATGCGCCAATTTTATCTGACCTATCCAAATAGCCAGACGCTGTCTGGCGAATTAACCTGGAGCCATTACTGTCGCCTGATTCGTATTAAAAATAAAGCAGCAAGGCAATGGTATGCAACTGAGACAATTGAACAGCAATGGAGTGTCAGAGCTTTAGATCGGCAGGTTAATAAGCTTTATTACGAGCGATTGCTATCGACTCATGAACAGCTACCTGCAAAAAATGAGGCTGTAGAAAAAACAAGAGCATTAAAAGACGACCCAAAGAATTACTTGCGTGACCCTTATATTCTTGATTTCATGAGTTTACCAAATTATCCATCCGTTGAATCTGAGCTTGAAGGAGCTTTAATTCAGAACTTGCAAGCCTTTCTACTGGAGCTTGGAAAAGGCTTTGCGTTTGTTGAGCGGCAACAGCGAATTAAAACAGCGGATCAGGACTTTTATATTGATCTTGTGTTTTACAATTTTAAGCTTAGCTGTTTTGTGCTCATTGATTTAAAAATAGGCAAGCTAACGCATCAGGATGTTGGGCAAATGGATACTTACGTGCGCATTTATGATCAGCATAAAAAAGGAGAGCGTGATAATCCCACAATAGGACTGCTCTTGTGCAATGAAAAAAGTGAAGCAGTTGCCAAATACTCAGTTTTAGCAGATAAGAAACAATTGTTTGCCTCAAAGTATTTTGATTATTTGCCATCTGAAAAGGAGCTGGAAGCGGAGCTATCGCGTGAAGTTAAACTGCTTGGCAATGAGCTTGGGTATGACCCTAGTTGATAGAAGCTAAGGATTGAAAGTGTTTTAACGCAGTTTGTTTTGCATCACAAGGATCCGCAAGTTGCTTAAACCTTTATATTCAAACTGTAGCATGAATGTTCTCTACAACTTTTAAATGCGATTGCCCTGAATACATTTTGTAGTGATATTAATATGGGTTATAATTTTTTGAATAAAAAGTTTGAAGGTTAAAGCTGGCATGATCATGACATTTAAGTCTAAATAAATTCACAACACCATGAATAGTTTGACATAATCTCTTTGCACTTAGAAAAGCTAGCTAAGAGTTACGCTAAGGCTGTT
>NZ_JACYVZ010000038.1 GCF_014857925.1 Cysteiniphilum marinum
AAAAACAAGAACTAACAACCCGCAAAAATTTTTGCTCAAAGTATTTAAGTATCTACATTTTATATCTCTTTAAACATCTTCAAAACCTTGCTACCAAGGCATTCTTGCGAACATTCTCGCTGAGAACGAGGTGCCATTATACACACCAATTACAACCCCGCAACCCCTTTTTTTATCTTTTTTAACTTTTACAGATTTTTATTAAGTTTTGACTAAAACGTGATCTGAAAATCCATCGAACTGATTGATTTGCGACCACTAAGAGCAATCCTCACTGCTTAAACCTCCTGTTTCAGTTTGACAAACCCCTATTTTAAACTTTAATGTAAACACAGGAAATGACGACTCAACTGCTAAGGATGCTTTATGCACGCGGGATATTTTATACTTTTTATCACATCGGTTTTACTTATAAGTGGCTGCAATAACTCAACGCCTTCTTATCAAGGATATACGGAAGCTAATCTGCGCTATCTATCATCACCGAACTCATCTTCACTAAAGACGCTCTATGTGCATAAAGGTGAGTTTGTAAAAAAAGGCACACTTATCGCCACCTTAGATGACATGCCCTACAATGCGGAGCTTACTGGTAATATTGCCAAAATCAATTCACAAAAAGCACTATACCATGATCAACAATCTGGTAAGCGCGAAGAATTTATTAATGAGGTGGAATTTCAGATTGAAGCGGCTAAAGCCAAACACCTCTATGCCGAACAGCAATTTCAGCGAGACAAGAAACTCTTAGCAGATAAAAGCATTTCTCAATCACAGTTTGATCAAAGCAAGAGTATCGAAAAAGAAACCAGGGAAACCTTAAGCTCTTTACAATCCAAGCTGGCTTCATTAAAGCTACCAGCACGTCCTTATCAAATTAGTTCACAACAAGAAAACGTCAAACAAGCCGAATCTGAAAAAGAAATTGCTGACTGGACATTAGCCCAACTTAATATTAAAGCGCCTGATAACGGTTACATCTATGATATCTTTTATTGGCCTGATGAACGAGTGCAGGCTTATCGCCCTGTTGTTTCTTTTTATATCCCTTCAAAAATGCGTATTATCTTCTACGTGCCTGAACAGATTTTAAAATCACTGCACCTAGGCCAGTCTATCAGCTACACAATCGATAACAACGACACTAACCAGCAACACGCCACAATTTCTTATATCTCACCAAGCGCTGAATACACCCCACCGGTTATTTATAGTCAAACCACCTTGGATGATCTGGTTTTCCGTATCGAAGCGACGCCTAATAAAGTGGGCTCAGACATTCATCCAGGTCAGCCAGTTCGTATATTCTTAAACTAGGCTTGGAGAATATCTATGCAAACATCTTTTGATCAAGCGCTTGATGAACAACCTATTATCAAAGTTGACGGACTCTGCAAATCTTTTGCGGGCAAATTAGTGGTTGATCATGTCAACTTGACTATTAACCAAGGCGAGATTTATGGCTTTCTGGGTCCTAATGGCTCAGGCAAAACAACGACAATACGCATGTTAAGCGGTCTTTTGCCACTTGATGCAGGCGTGGGAACTTGTTTAGGGTTTGATGTTAAGACCCAAGGAAATCTTATTCGACTTAATGTTGGCTATATGACACAAAAGTTTTCACTCTATGGTGATTTGACCGTTGAAGAGAATCTATTGTTTATTGCACGTATCTTTGGTTTGAAAAACCCACGAACAGCAGTAGCGCGCGCTGTTGATCAATTAAAGATTGGTAATGCTCGCAAAAAACAAAAAGCAGCTGAGTTATCTGGCGGCTGGAAACAACGCCTAGCTTTAGCCTGTGCCACCATTCACAATCCCAAGCTATTGCTCCTTGATGAACCCACTGCCGGGGTTGACCCCAAAGCGCGGCGCGAGTTTTGGGATGAGATCCACAGACTGTCATCAGAAGGTGTCACCACTTTAGTCAGCACACATTATATGGATGAGGCTGAGCGTTGTCACAAACTTGCTTATATTGCTTATGGCAAACTGCTTGTTAAAGGCACCTTGAAAGAAATCATTCAACAGTCTGAATTAAATACGTTTGAGATCACTGGTTCAAGACTGCAATCACTCAAATCAAAACTTGAAGGTATCTCACAAATTGAGCAAGTCTCTTTATTCGGTCAAACACTACATGTTTCTTCCAACAAAACAACCGCACTTGACGATATTTTAGCGCAAACACTTACTAGCGATTACCAGTATCACCAAATCACACCAACACTGGAAGATATATTTATCCATTTAATGCTAAACAATAAGGATAATTTCTCATGAGTTTCGCCATTAATTTAAGACGCTTACTCGCTATTTTATTCAAGGAATTTGTGCAAATGCGTCGCGATAAAAGCACCATCATGATGCTTATTGGAATTCCTATTGTACAATTAGTTCTTTTTGGTTATGCCATTAATCTTAATCCCAATTACCTACCATCGGTAGTGATCAACAATGATCCAAGCCAATTCACACGCACATTAGTTAGCGGACTGCAAAATACCAAATACTTTGAATTTACCAGCAACAAAATGGGCTTTAATGAAGCGCAAGAGGCACTTGCGCGTGGTAAGCTCTCGTTTATCTTTGTTATTCCGGCTGATTTTACACAAAAATTGATTCGTGGCGAGAAACCTGAGCTACTGGTAATTAATGATGCCGCAGAGCCTTCTGGTGGTGTTAATGCCATTTTGGCCTTGAACAGATTGGCTGAGACCGTTTTTAATCATGATTTAAGTAAAAACGGCTTGCAGTATCTCAAACCCCAAGACCCACCTTTTAAGTTAGTCGTCCACTCCAAATATAACCCTGAAAATGACACACAATTCAACATAGTGCCTGGACTGATCGGCGTTATTTTAACAATGACGATGGTCATGGTTACTTGTTTGTCAATTATTCGTGAATGGGAAAGCAGCACGATTGAGACATTACTAGCAACACCATTAAGACCATTGGAAGTTATGCTTGGCAAGATTATTCCTTATCTGTTCGTGGGCTATGTGCAGATGTTTATTATTCTATTTGCGGCATTCTTTCTCTTTGATGTACCGATGAATGGCAGTCTTGGCACATTACTGATTTATACATTACCATTTATCTTAGCCAATCTTTTTGTTGGCATTTTGTTCTCAACCCTTTCAAGCAGCCAGCTGCAAGCACTGCAAATGACGATGTTCTTCTTTCTGCCGTCTATTTTACTCTCAGGCTTTATGTTTCCATTTTATGGGATGCCGCGCTGGGCACAGATTCTTGGTGATTGCTTGCCTTTGACACATTACTTAAGAATCGTTCGTGGCATTATGTTAAAGGGTAATGACTTTGTCACAGCAATGCCCGAAGTCGGGGCTTTACTTTTATTTACGGTGATTATTGGCATTATTGCAATGTTACGTTACAAACAAACATTATAGCCTTATGATCGTCTTATGACTGAATCGGCATATCATCACGCACATTAAGCTCATCAAATGCCGCAACCATGATCATAATAATAAATGGCAAAGTTAATGCATCAACAAAGACAATCACAACATGCTCAATACCAAAGTTCATGTCACCTGCATGACCTATTGCCATAAACAGCGCATAAACAACATATTTAAGTAAAAGCACTAACATCACAATGAAGCCTAATTGCAAGGCATAAAGAAGATTGCCTGTTAATAAGCGAAAATTCTCGCGAAAGCTCATCCACACACCGACATTACCAAGAAGTACTGTCGGCAATAAGATCAACGTGAAACTTGCCGCTAACCACAGACCAAATATATTTAAGAAACTTGCCAAAAACCATAAAAAGCCATTTAAAATGCAGACCATTAAGAGCAAAGGGAAGCGCTTTTTGAAAATGACAAACGCTTTTTTGATCACCTCTTTTTGTGCGACACCTTCTTTAAGGTAATTACCGCCAACACAGACCAAAAGCCCATAAACACACATGGTTACAAACATCGAAAACAAACCTAAAAATGCCAAGAACTGCGCATTTGGTAAACTATCTGGCAATTTCCCTGAGTGCATATAGCTTTGTATCGCTTCGCCAACCCCTGAGTTTAGCGCATATAGTTTAAAATACTCCGCAATCACCGCACTGATCATTGCCAATAAAAAACACGATTTTAGTGTCGCACGATACATCTGCCATGCGTTTTTAAGGGTGTTAACAATAGCACCTTTATTTTTTAACATTGATTATTTCCGTAAAGCCATTTGACCTAAAAAAGTTATTGTGGCAGATTAATCAAATCTTATAGTTATAGCAATGCTTAGATGGCAGGAATTTAAATATGGAATTCTCAGATCGCGTTAAAGATCATTTCAGTAACTCAATTCAAACAAGCATCCTTATTGCCGATGGCTTAGCCGATGCTATCGCTCATGCCGGTCAAGTATTGGTATCAAGCATTTTATCTGGCAAGAAGATTTTAAGCTGTGGTAGTGGCGGATCTGCGGCACTTTCTAATTACTTTAGCACCCAGCTATTACATAAGTTCTCGATGGAACGTCCGGCATTACCCGCCATTTCTTTATCTAGCGATAGTGCGGCATTAACGTCCATTGCCAATGATCACAGTTTTCGCTATGCCTTTTCACAGCAAATTAGTGCTTTAGGGCAATCTGAAGATGTTCTGTTATGCATGAGCACCTCAGGAAATGCGGAAAGTATCGTAGAAGCCATCAAAGTAGCACACGAAAAAAATATGCATATTATTAGCTTAACCGGCAAAGATGGTGGTAAGATACGTGCCATGTACAGGCCGAGTGACCTTGAGATTTGCATCCCTTCTGAGCAAGTTGCTTGTATCCACGAAGGGCAGTTGACAGTCATAAATTGTCTTTGTGAAGCAATCGATCATGGTCTATTTGGCGTATAACCCAATACATAATATTAATGATAAAAGTTATAAATATGAAAAAACAACTTATTTTTTTTGCTGCTTGTGGCACGCTATTGCTTTCGAGCTGTAGCATTTTCACACCCTACACACCACCAATTCAGCAAGGCAAGATCATCTCACAAGACATCATGAAACAGATCAAGCCTGGGATGACCAAAGAGCAGATTAAATATATCCTAGGCACACCGGATGCCATTGATCCTTTTGCCCAAGATCAGTGGAATTATATCTACAGCTTTCAAAACTCATTTGATGCCCCACGTTCAGAAAAGCAATTAATCTTGACGTTCAAAGACAACAAGCTTACACAAGTAAGCGGTGATTACTCACCGCCTGAAACCATCTATATCAGCAAGTAATTTTTACCATCACATAGATAATTCAACTTTTTCCACCTATACTGTCTAGCATGTAATGGATAACCATTTGGTTGCTTATGACTCAGCACGGAATCAGTAGCTTTCTACTTAGCCAAAACCTTATTAATAATGATGATCTTGAACAAGCCATTGATGAAATAGACAATAGCAATGAGCAATTGATCACCCATTTGATCAACAAGAAGCTCCTTGATGCCAATGCATTTGCCATTGAGTCATCGCAGTTTTTCAACTTGCCTCTTTTTGATCTAAATGCTTATGATTTGGATTTTTTTCCGCGCACTTTTTTGGATGAACGCCTGATTAATGACTACATCTGTTTACCACTCTACAAAAAAGACAACACATTACTATTAGCAACCAGTGATCCATTAAACCTAAACGCCGTACGTGAATTTCGCTTTTTCAGCAATCTCGATATTGAACAAATCATTGTTAATGACACACATCTTAGACGCTTTATCAAAGAAGTGACTGAGAATACCACTGACAATGCGATGAAAACGCTTGAAGGCATGGATCTTGAAGAAATTGATCTTGATATTGTTGAGGCCGATGACTTTGAAGATGATGATGACTTTGGTGATAACGATGAGCCGGTGATCAAATACATCAATAAGATTATTGTTGATGCGATTAATAAAGGCGCTTCTGATATCCACTTTGAGCCATATGCCGCAAACTTCAGAATTCGTTATCGGATTGATGGACTTTTGCAAGAGATTGCCACCCCCCCGCTTAAAATCGCCGCGCGAACTGCAGCTAGAATTAAAATCATGTCGCAACTAAATATTGCAGAGAAACGTATTCCTCAGGATGGACGGTTTAAGTTAAAAATATCAAAAACACATGTCATCGATTTCAGGGTTAGCACCTGTCCAACGGCATTTGGTGAGAAAGTTGTTTTAAGGATTTTGGACCAGGCAAAGACCAATCTTAGTATTGATAAACTTGGACTTGAGCCGCATCAACAAGAGATTTATCTTGCGGCATTAAAACAATCTCAAGGCATGATCTTGGTAACAGGCCCAACAGGAAGTGGTAAAACGGTCACACTTTATACTGGATTACACATCATTAATACCGTTGATAAAAACATCTCAACCGCTGAAGATCCTGTTGAGATCAACGTCAATGGCATCAATCAAGTACAAATCAACAACAAGCAAGGATTAACCTTTGCTCGCGCCTTGAAATCTTTTTTGCGTCAAGATCCCGATATTATTATGATTGGTGAGATTCGTGACTTTGAAACAGCAGATATTGCCATTAAAGCGGCTCAAACAGGGCATCTAGTATTATCCACTGTACATACAAATAGCGCACCAGAGACATTAAACCGCCTATTAGACATGGGGATTCCACACTATAATATTATCTCCTCTGTGTCGCTGATTATCGCGCAGCGCTTGGCACGTAAGCTTTGCCCACATTGCAAAAAGCCAGCTACTGATATTACCCGTGAATTATTATTAGACATGGGCATTCGTCCGATATATGTTGAAAAAGAGTTTACCGCATATACCAATGATCCACAGGGTTGTTCGCGCTGTTTCAAAGGGTTTCGTGGACGCGTTGCTATTTATGAGGTAATGCCGTTGAGTCTTGCGATGAGTCGCTTGATTGTTGAGGGTCGCAGCACCTTAACACTTGCTGAACAGGCACAGCGCGAAGGCATTGATAATCTACAGCAGTCTGCTTTAATCAAGGTAGTGCATGGTGTCACTTCAATTGAAGAAGTACATCGCGTTACCTCAATGTAGTATTGACAAAGGTGAATAGATGAAAACAGCAAAAAAAACCAGCATCAAAAAGCAAACATTTCTGTGGTCTGGCTATGATCGTCGTAGCATTAAGACCAACGGTATTATTGAGGCAATTAACATTGATCTTGCCAAAGCACAGATTGAACGCAATGGTATTAAAATCAGTAAAATCAAAAAGCAACCGATTGAGCTATTCCCGCAGCGCATTAAAGAAGCTGAAATCACTTTGCTTGCTCGACAATTAGCGACCATGGCACATGCCGGAGTGCCGATTATTCGCGCATTAGATACGATTATGGAATCAAGCAAGAATACCTCGTTTAAGAAGCTTCTTATTCAAATCAAACAAAATGTTGAAAGTGGTAACTCTTTTAGTGACACACTCAAGATGCATCCCAAATACTTTGATAAACTCTTTTGCAGTTTATGTGCCGCCGGTGAAGAATCAGGAACACTTGATGTCATGCTTGATCGGGTTGCCTCGCATCGCGAATCAGTACAAAGCATTAAAAAGAAAGTTAAAAAGGCACTAACCTATCCTGTGATGGTCATTTGTGTTGCCATTATTGTGACTTGGGTTTTACTAAACTATGCCGTACCTGCATTTGCCGATATTTTTATCTCATCAGGCACTAAGCTGCCAACCATTACCCAGATCACGATTGACCTTTCAGAGTTTAGTCAGAAGTACTGGTGGATTTTCGTCGTTTTCGTCGTTGCAATCATCGTGCTCTTTAAAGTAGCTAAAAAACGCTATCCTAAAGTACAAGTGTGGATCGACTACACTTTACTTAAAGTACCCGTATTAGGTAAAGTCATTCAGAAATCCTCTCTTGCTCGATTTGCGCGCACACTTGAGACAACTTCTTCAGCGGGGATGCCCTTGCTTGATGCACTAACAACAGTTGCCAATGCGACAGGTAACTCGCGCTATGAAAAAGCGACATTATTTATCAGAGATGAAGTATCCAAAGGGCGCACGATGCTACACGCTGCCTCTGAAACCCATGTCTTCCCAGGGCTTATGCTGCAAATGATCTCAGTGGGTGAGGAATCAGGGCAAGTCGAAGAGATGCTTGCCAATATCGCCAAGATTTATGAAGAAGACGTTGATGTTCTGGTCACTAACCTCAGTAGCGCCTTAGAACCTATTATTATGATTATCTTAGGTTGTATCGTTGGCTTCTTGGTTGTCAGTATGTATGTGCCGATGTTTAGTCTTGGTGAGGCACTTTAATTTGCACAATCATCCATGCCGTTTAGTTTACCTTGTGCTTTCAAATCACTTAATGCTTTCCAGCTACTGTCACTACACCCTTGCGGTTGCGTCTTTGGCATACACCATGCAGTCCAAGTTCCTTTATCAACCGTTTGTAGACATTGCTTAAAATCTGGTTCTTGCAAATAAGCAGGTGGTAAAACTTGTGTTGTTTTCATATTTACATCCTTTGTTGTTGAGTCATCCGTATCCTTTTGCGCTAAGGTCACATAGGCATTCATTACCATTTTTTTAGAAACGCTCAAGTTATCATTATCTTTTGGTGCAGCATCTGCCAACATATTCATTTTAGTGTACATCACCGCTCGCGGCTCATTAGCAGATTCATTAATGCTGTAACTTACCGAGCGAATAAAATAATGGCTATTGGTTTTGCTATTAAAGTCATTCACATACTTCTCAATCGACTGATACATCGAGATCATCGTATTGTCTTTGGCTTGATCTAGCATCTCAGGGGTTGGATCGAAGTTAACGACTTCCACTTTGAAACGACTATTATTTGAGTTATTGTTCTTTAACTCTTTTTGTAAGGTTTTAATTTCTTCACTGGTTAAGCGCGCCTGAATAACCAATCGAATGTTTTGTGCACCGCTATCTGCTTGTGTTTCTTTATAATCAACAACTTTCCAGTCAATCTTTGGTAAAACACCCGATAGATTTTGAATCGCTGCTTTTTGAATAATCGTATTATCGCCCTGCAAAGCAGTTGCATTAACGATGATATTTACCAATGCAGTGTCTGATTTAACGATGACCTCGCTACTTTTAGAAAAGCTAATCGTTGATTCTGAAGGGGTATTATTATCAGCATAAGCGTTCAGACACAACAGTGATGCCGCACTTAGTAAGATGATTTTTTTTGTTTTATTCATTAAATTCTTCCTAAATAGTGTGTATTTAACTTAACGCTGATAATTCTATCTTTTTTGAATAACAACCACTACCTTGATCCAGCATTTACTTGCAAATCCATACCTTATCTACCATACTTTGAGGACATTTGACTAAACGGATTTATCCCACGATGACCAAAAAACAATTACTCAATGCGACACTTATCGGATCATTTGTAATTATATTAAGCGCCTGCACACAGAATCAATTTAGTGCTTTTAACTCGCCTAATGCTGATAGCCAACCCAAAACACCAGGTTATTACAATCCAAATGATCAAAACTATGCCATGCCACAAAACCAACAACCGATTGTTGAGAATCAGTTCTACTGGAAAGATTCTCATGACAAATCGGCTGTTGCTCCTGAGTGATTACTGGACTTACGAACTTTTGCTATTTCAACACCCCGCCTCGTAAACTAGCCGCCCCTCTTGCAAAGAAGGAATTTAAAATCACCGTCGCCCAATTTCCTCTCTTCAAGAGGTCTCGCAGCCGCAGGCTGACGGGGTGTTTATAAAATCATCGTTTTTCTATATACCGCTCGTGAGTCATTTTGCGGGCGGTATAATACACGTCACTCTTATAGTTTCTCTTTATTCTGTTTACTTTGTTTTCCATCTTCCTTATTAGCCATAGTCAATAATTGAGCCTTTGCCAGCTGGATGTTATATTTGTGCTGACCTTCATCATATTGAGCCACGTCACTGCCTTGATGATCACCTTTTTCTTTCAACAAGATAGCCTTAAGCCTAGCTAACAGACCTTGTTTTACCTCTTGTTCAACAGGGCTAGTATCATTATTTGCATTTTGTGGATTAACAGGAGATGATTGCACCTCTTGTGCAAATGCTTCAGCTAGCTCTGGGTTTTCTGCTTGCAGATAATTAAATACTTGAACAATATGCTCTTCATTTAACTGTGATTCATTGGCAATTGAACGCACCACATCTATTCGTTCACTATCATCTGTCTCTAGTATCATTTGCGTTAAGACTTCAGCAACTTCCGCGGCATTATACCCTGACTCAATGGTTTGCTGGACAACACCTTTAACCACAAATTGAGTATTACTACCAACATCAAGTGCACCATTGATCATCCCTGCTGCGATCTTACCAACATCGTGTAATTTGATGACTTCATTTTGCTGTGCGGCCACCGCATCACGTACGATTTGTTTGACCATATCTTGTGTGTTACTTTGCGTGCTTGCTGTATCCAATAGACTCTCTTTAATAGAGTTACTGGCAATTTCTCTTAAGACATCTACTCTTTGGCCTTGATCAAGTGCTTCTTTAAAGTTCACCTTAACCGCTGTTTGTTCAATCTCAACAGGCTTCGCTGTCAAGACTTCTGTATTAGGGGCTTTAGCCACTGCTAAAGCTTCAGTTTCAGTATTGACATTACTGATTGTTCGAGTGTTACTGGCGGTATTGCTATCTGAATTTAATACATCTGGCGTTTGAATGACTTTCAAATTAAAGTGATGATTACTATCTAACACACCCGATTTATAAACTTCCAAGTTAAATTGCGTCTCTCCAGAGAAATTAGGATTAGCAATAAAGTTAATCTGCAATTCATTACCTGAACGCACTATTTCTACTTGCCCTTGCTCAGGCGTAATGCCAATCAATTTCGCATCAATATTATCACTGCTTAATAAGCGCATTATCTCAACACGTTTACCGCTTTGAATCTCCGCGGTAAATGGTGTTTCAATAGAGCCTTCACCAATACTAAATGCTTCTGTGTTCACATTAACAAGCGCATTTTCACCAAAGCCTGCATAGGCAGCGGCAAAATCAACTGCTGTGCCTCGAGGAATCACCCGCGCATTATCAAGGATTGGTCCACCAATTAGATATTCCCCTTGCGCATTAGGTCGCACAGCAAGAACTGAGCGATCAAGATAAACATTTACCGCTGGAATCGTCACATTAGACTGTGAATCTTTCTCAACACGGACAATATCGCCATCTGGCATAGTGATCAGTAAGAAATTACTATTTGTTGGATCGACAATCACCGAAGATCCTGATGGGATCAATGCATCATATGCTCCAGCATTACCAAAGTTAATTTGAACCAAACCATTCTCGCGATCTAAAACGCTGACATTTTCATTTTTTGGAATGATAATTTCATTGCCTGCAGGTGTGGTTACGGTTAAGGTTTGATCGCCATTATCAATCACCTTAGCACCTGACTCGACCACCACATCATTAGCACCACCACTATTTTTATCATTATCAAAATCAAGACTAATCGTACCATCTGCATTATTGCTTACCGCAACATGACTATTTTCAGATAATACCACCTCTCCATTTGCCGTTTGAACCGTGATGGTATTGTCATCATTGTAAAGCACTGTGTCACCATATGGTACAACCGTATCCATGCCATCACCACCAAAGTCAACACCCACTGTGCCATTGACAGGATTATTCGTCAGATGGGTGTTGCTATTAGGGCTCACGGTAATATTGCTACTTGGATTATCATCAAAGTAAACCAATACATTACCATCATCATCCAATGCAACCACGGTATCACTATCATCGGCAAAAGTAACATCTGGGATACCATCACCCTCAATATCAACAATGACCTCGCCATCATCAGTAATGGTAATAATGGCATCATCAGGTGCTGTGACATCAAACACACCATCACCATCAGTATCGATCGATATTGTATTATCAAGTGGGTTATGGGTAATATCGGTATCAACACCAACAGGCGTTGTCACTACAGCATCAGTTGGTGTGATGGTTTCAATGATTTGCGCGATATCATCATAACTAATACTTGAGCCAGAAGGCGCTGTCACATCAAGATTTGGTGCACCTGACGTTGTGACACTGACTTCAGCGCCATCATCCGTCACATCGGCATCAAGGTCATACGGTAATGTGACTGTACTAATAAGACTGCCATCACCGTTTGGATCGGTGATAATTTCTACAACAGGCGGATTATTGGTGAAATCTGCCGTTGTTGGCAGCGTTGCATCAGGCGTACCATTGCCATCACTATCAATGGTCATTTCATTAGTTGCCACATCATGTGTCACAATCATATTACTATCAACTGGCGTATTGATTAATCCACCATCAACAGTTGTCGCACTTACAAAAGTACCATCGCTGACCATATTATCCAGCAAACTAGCTGGTATTGTCATATCCAATGTGCCGTCACCATCTGAATCAACCATCCAATCTGTGCCATCAAATGTTACATGAGAACCACTTGGCAAGGTGATCTCAGGTATGCCATCACCATCTGCATCAATGGTGAGATTGGTGCCATTGTCATCAATATCGAAATTACTATCAAGAGGTACGATAACTGTGCTGATAACACTATCATCATCGTTTGGATTGGTGTTTACTGTGACAGAATTTAAATCAAAGCTAAAATCAGCACTATCTGGAATCGTCACGTCATTATGAGCTAAACCATCACTATTAATTGTCATGGTGTCATTTGCATCATCATGCGTCACGATAAGATTACTATCAACCGGTGCTCTGATCTCACCGCCATTGCCAGTAGTTGCAATGACTATTGTGCCATCACTGGTAACACTATCCAATAAACTATCTGGAATAGTCATATCTAACGGCAATGTACCATCTGAATCTAACATCCAGTTATCACTACTATCTAATTCAATGGCTGCACCACTTGGTAAGCTTAACTCTGGTGAGCCATCACCATCTTTATCAATCGTGACATTGCTACCATTATCCTTGACTTCAAAGCCACTGGTATATGGTAATGTCACATCACTGGCATTTGCTGTGATTACATTAAAGTCACTACCATCACCGACAACCGTTGCATCCGATGGCACACTAATATCCATCTCTGGTGCTACGGTACTAACAATGGCAAGTTGCCCTGATTGTACACTCATATCTGCAGCACTATCATGTGGTAGGGTAATATCGCCACCTGATAGTGTTGTCACATTAAAATCACTTGTGCCATCGTTGGTGAAATCAAATCCACTGACATCTGGAATAATCGCATCATATAGTCCTGCACCATCGTTATTCACGGTAATCGTGCCATCAGCATTATCACTGACCGTCATACCACTGTTAGGTACGCTTTCAATCATTGCACCATTGGCAGTCGTCGCAGTAATCTCTGTTGGTGTACCTGATATATTGCCTAAAAGTGTTTCACTGATTTGCATATCTGGTGTGCCATCACCATCATAATCAATAATCCAATTTGCTCCATCATAGGTGATTGTTGAACCACTTGGCGCGGTGATCACATGACCATTTGCATTAACGGTAACCGTCGTACCATCATCCGTGACCACACCATTGATATTATCTGGCAGATTTACCGTACTAACTAAACTGCCATCGCCATTAGGATCGGTTGTGACGATAAATCCTGCGCCATTATCAGCAACAGTCGCTAAATGCGGCACAGTAACATCTGGTAACGCATCACCATCTAAATCGATGGTTGTGCTAGATGCATCATTCGTTGTGATAATCGTGCTAAGGTTATTTGGCACGGTAACGACATTACCATCTGCAGTTTGAATATCAAAAGTACCATCATTATTATCAGTTAACATACTGCCAGATGGTGCGGCAAGTGCTGTGCCATTGTTATCAGTCAACGTTAATGTGACACCATCATCGCTAATCACACTGGCGTTATCTGGTTTGAGATTTAATACACTACCGTGATCAGTTGTGGCAGTGACATCACCATTAGCAGCGATATTGACATCAGTATCATTCGGTGCTGAAGCAATATCCGTATTACCTAAGCCATTACCATTGACACTTAAAGTGCTTCCTGTATCGAGAATAATCGCACCGGTCTCATCTTGCGTGGTCACTTGACCACCACCGGCAACTGTCGTAGTTTGGGTTGCATCTGGGTTATTGACCACTGTGCTATCATTTGAAACCACGACATCAATCGTGCCATCTTGATCAAAATCAATCGCAAATGTACCATCGGCATTATCCGTAATCTCGCTACCTGATGACACACTTAAATTAGATCCATTATTATCGGTTAAGCTTAATGTTGTACCGTCATCGCTAACGGCTGTTTGCGTATCTGGTTTGAGGTTTAACACACTGCCATTATTGGTGGTCGCAAGAACATCACCATTAGCGGCAACACTAATATCCGTGTTATTTGGTACAGAGACAATATCGACATTACCAGTTCCATCACCATTAATGGCAATCGTGCCATCGCCGTTATCACTGACAATCGTTTCACTCTCAGCCACTGTTTGAATAGTCGCACCCGTTGGGGTTGTTGCAGTAATGGTTGTTCCATCACTAACAATATTGCCTAATAGGGTCGCAGCAATAGTCATATCTAATGTACCATCGCTATCAGAATCAATAGACCAATCTGCTCCATCATAGGTGACTGTTGAGCCACTTGGCGCGGTGATCACATGACCATTTGCATTAACGGTAACCGTCGTACCATCATCCGTGACCACACCATTGATATTATCTGGCAGATTTACCGTACTGACTAAACTGCCATCGCCATTAGGATCGGTTGTGACGATAAATCCTGCGCCATTATCAGCAACAGTCGCTAAATGCGGCACAGTAACATCTGGTAACGCATCACCATCTAAATCGATGGTTGTGCTAGATGCATCATTCGTTGTGATAATCGTGCTAAGGTTATTTGGCACGGTAACGACATTACCATCTGCAGTTTGAATATCAAAAGTACCATCATTATTGTCTGTTAAAATACTGCCAGATGGCGCGGCAAGTGCTGTACCATTGTTATCAGTCAACGTTAATGTGGCACCATCATCGCTAATTACACTGGCGTTATCTGGTTTGAGATTTAATACACTACCGTGATCAGTTGTGGCTGTGACATCACCATTAGCAGCGATATTGACATCCGTATCATTTGGTGCTGAAGCAATATCGGTATTACCTAAGCCATTACCATTAACACTTAAAATGCTTCCTGTATCGAGAATAATCGCACTGGTCTCATCTTGCGTGGTCACTTGTCCACCACCGGCAACGGTGGTTGTTTGGGTTACATCTGGGTTGTTGACCACTGTGCTATCATTTGAAACGACGACATCAATCGTGCCATCCTTATCAAAATCAACGCCAAATGTACCATCTGCATTATCGCTAATCTCGCTACCTGATGGCACACTTAAATTAGACCCATTATTATCAGTCAACGTCAATGTGCCAGCATTTTCAGTAATGAATGTTTGCATATCTGGTTTGAGATTTAATACACTGCCATCATCAGTTGTAGCCGTTACATCACCATTAGCGGCAACACTAATATCCGTGTTATTTGGTACAGAGACAATATCGACATTACCAGTCCCATCACCATTAATGGCAATCGTGCCATCGCCGTTATCACTGACAATCGTTTCACTCTCAGCCACTGTTTGAATAGTCGCACCCGTTGGGGTTGTTGCAGTAATGGTTGTTCCATCACTAACAATATTGCCTAATAGGGTCGCAGCAATAGTCATATCTAATGTACCATCGCTATCAGAATCAATAGACCAATCTGCTCCATCATAGGTGACTGTTGAGCCACTTGGCGCGGTGATCACATGACCATTTGCATTAACGGTAACCGTCGTACCATCATCCGTGACCACACCATTGATATTATCTGGCAGATTTACCGTACTGACTAAACTGCCATCGCCATTAGGATCGGTTGTGACGATAAATCCTGCGCCATTATCAGCAACAGTCGCTAAATGCGGCACTGTAACATCAGGCAATGCATCACCATCTAAATCGATGGTTGTGCTAGATGCATCATTGGTGATAATAATTGCACTGGTGTTATTTGGCACGGTAACGACATTACCATCTGCTGTTTGAATATCAAAAGTACCATCATTATTGTCTGTTAACATACTGCCAGATGGTGCGGCAATTGCTGTGCCATTATTGTCAGTCAACGTTAATGTGGCACCATCATCGCTAATCACACTAGCTTTATCTGGTTTGAGATTTAACACACTACCATCATCGGTTGTGGCAGTGACATCACCATTAGCAGCAATATTGACATCCGTATCATTCGGTGCTGAAGCAATATCTATATTACCTAAGCCATTACCATTGACACTTAAAGTGCTTCCTGTATCGAGAATAATCGCACCAGTCTCATCTTGTGTCGTGACTTGTCCACCACCGGCAACGGTGGTTGTTTGGGTTGCATCTGGGTTATTGACCACTGTGCTATCATTTGAAACCACGACATCAACCGTGCCATCTTGATCAAAATCAATGGCAAATGTACCATCTGCATTATCCGTAATCTCACTGCCTGATGACACACTTAAATTAGACCCATTATTATCGGTTAAGCTTAATGTTGTACCGTCATCGCTAATGGCTGTTTGCGTATCTGGTTTGAGGTTTAACACACTACCATCATCAGTTGTGGCAGTTACATCACCATTAGCAGCGATATTGACATTGGTATCATTCGGTGCGGACGCGATATCGGTATTCCCTAAGCCATTACCATTAACACTTAAGCTTGTTCCTGTATCTAAGATAATCGCACCAACTTCATCTTGAGTGGTGACTTGTCCACCACCGGCAACCGTCGTAGTTTGCGTTGCATCTGGATTGTTGACCACTGTGCTATCATTTGAAACCACAACATCAATCGTGCCATCTTGATCAAAATCAATCGCAAATGTACCATCACCATTATCGGTAATCTCGCTACCTGATGGCACAGTTAAATTAGATCCATTATTATCAGTTAAGACCAGCGTTGTGCCATTATCAGTAATGAAACTCTCAGTGTCCGCTTTGAGATTTAACACACTGCCATTGTTGGTGGTGGCAGTGACATCACCATTAGCAGCGACACTGACATCAGTATCATTCGGTGCGGACGCGATATCGGTATTACCTAAGCCATTACCATTAATACTTAAGCTTGTTCCTGTATCTAAGATAATCGCACTGGCTTCATCTTGAGTGGTGACTTGCCCACCACCGGCAACCGTCGTAGTTTGCGTTGCATCTGGATTGTTGACCACTGTGCTATCATTTGAAACCACGACATCAATCGTGCCATCTTGATCAAAATCAATTGCAAATGTACCATCTGCATTATCCGTAATCTCGCTACCTGATGGCACAGTTAAATTAGATCCATTATTATCAGTTAAGACAAGCGTTGTGCCATTGTCAGTAATGGAGCTCTCAGTGTCCGCTTTGAGATTTAACACACTGCCATTATTGGTGGTGGCAGTCACATCACCATTAGCAGCGACACTGACATCGATATCATTCGGCGCTGAAGCAATATCAGTATTACCCGCGCCATTACCATTAACACTTAGAGTGATTCCTGTATCTAAGATAATCGCACTGGCTTCATCTTGTGTGGTCACTTGTCCACCACCGGCAACTGTCGTTGTTTGCGTTGCATCTGGGTTATTAACCACGGTACTATCACGCGAGACAATCACATCAATCGTGCCATCTTGATCAAAATCAACCGCAAATGTACCATCATCATTATCCGTAATCTCGCTACCTGATGGCACAGTTAAATTGGATCCATTATTATCAGTTAAGACAAGTATTGTGCCATTGTCAGTAATGGAGCTCTCAGTGTCCGCTTTGAGGTTTAACACACTGCCATTATTAGTAGTGGCAGTCACATCACCATTAGCAGCGACACTGACATCGGTATCATTCGGTGCTGAAGCAATATCAGTATCACCTAAGCCATTACCATTAACACTTAAAGTGATTCCTGTATCTAAGATAATCGCACTGGCTTCATCTTGTGTGGTCACTTGTCCACCACCGACAACTGTCGTTGTTTGCGTTGCATCTGGGTTATTAACCACGGTACTATCACGCGAGACAATCACATCAATCGTGCCATCTTGATCAAAATCAACCGCAAATGTACCATCACCATTATCCGTAATCTCGCTACCTGATGGCACAGTTAAATTCGACCCATTATTATCGGTTAACGTTAAGATTGTGCCATTATCGGTAATGACACTCTCTGATTCGACTTTTACATTAGCAATGCTTCCCTGCGCTGTTGTTGCCGTCACATCAGTGCCATCACTATTGAGTGTTGTTCCAGCAGGGGCAGTTACATCTAAGGTACCATCACCATCTGTATCTAATGTAACCAATGTGCCAGTATCTGTCACCATCGCATTGCTATTAAAAGGCGCGGTGACTGTACTTACAACACTGCCATCGCCATTTGGATCTGTTGTAATCGTTACTGTTGAGGCAACGGCATCAATATTAGTTACGGTTGAACCACTTGGCACGGTTATATCGACACCATCATCATTAACATCAATGCTTAAGCTACCAGCTGCCTCTGTGACAATCGTTGCACCATCGCCTGGATTTAGTTCAGGTAGTGTTATTTCATTACCCAATAGTGTTGTAACCGTAAAGTCTGTGCCATTATCAACATGGGTTGTACCATACGGCACAACGGCATCCACTGTACCATCACTATTGACATCCAGTGCTTCTGGAATATTCATGGTCATCGTATATTCCTGAGACGACGTAAATGTTCCATCACTAACTTTAAAGTCAAAGGTATCTTGTGCGTTTCCAGGTGCAATCACCCCTTCAAAAGTAAAGTTGCCTGCACTAATATCTGCCACAGTGATACTGTCATTTTGACTAATCGCACTACCATTAAGCTTTAATGTGCCATTTGTGGCTAAAGTCGTTATTTGCACTGCCTGCAAACTATTACCAACATCGTTATCGGCAAAGATAAAATCACTGACTTGGAAGATGTGATTAGCTGATGAATCAGTGGCCTTAGTCGCATTATCCGAGAATGGTCGATGAATAAACTCACCTGCTTCAAGCAAGCCTTTGCTGGTGAAATGATCTGATTCAAAGTTGCGCACCCAAGTGTCATTACTCTGGCGCTTTAGCACCCCGGCATTATCATCATCATGATAAACTTCAATCATATTAGAGACATAGTTTGTGCCGTTAAAGTCACTTTGTACAGGACCTTCAACACTTAAAAACTCAATCAAATTATCACTGACATCAGTTAATGCAAAACCTTGCGGCGCATCACTTAGCCAATTATCACTGCTACTGGTAAAAGCAACGGCATTAAACCCTGCTTCATGCATTTGATCTGACACATCCAATGTGTACCCTGCTTCAGCGACCCATACCCCTGAGCTGAAGGTCGCAATATGATCACCATTAGGATCATCTGCGCTAATATTAGCATATAGTTTAGTGCCTTCAGCGACTTGTCCATCACGATATATCAGCTCAATAAACTCCTCAGAGATACCCGCAGTTTGAACTTCTGGATGGTAACTCAATGCACTAATAAACAGACCGGATGTAAGATAACTGGTCGTTGGCGAAACCGTTGTTGTTGACAATAAATAATCGGGTAAATCAACGCGATGATCTTCTTCAACTCGGTTATCTACACCATCAACACCTGCTCTGACACCACCGCTTTCAGATAGGTCAAACATTGGAATAAAGCTTGAATCCGGTTTACGTAAGAAAACAAAATCCTCATTGGTTTGCTCACCGGCGATCAAACTGCGATATAGATTACTGCCAAAAGTCACTTCAAACTCATGACCATAACTAATAAAATCCACCGGTTTGTCATTATTATCCAAAAGGACAAGTGCGCCTTCTGTATTATTAAGATCAACTCCATAAACAGCATAAACGGTATACCCTTCTGTTGCATAAGCTAAGCTCTCAACAGAACGTCCATTTTGCGCACTCCATACATTCGCCGTATTATCAAATATAATCGTACCATTAACACCACTGCTATATATGCCATCTGCCAAATCAGTGACCAGTTTATAGCCACCAAAATCAACATCGTCTCTAACCACAATCGATACAAAATTATTACTGCCACCACCTGGTCCACCTGCTGGATTATATTGAAACATTGAAATAAAAACATCTGCTTGCGATGGGTTAGCAATAGCTTCATGCACGGTATCACTAATCCATAGCGGCAAGGCACCACGCTCAGCATAAAAGTTGCTATCACGATTGATCTGCCAATCATCATTGAGTAGATTTCGCTTAAGTGACACATTGGAATTGGTTGTAACAATATCCGTATTATCCGAATACGACAATAAACCAATATCAGTCGATAAGTATGTGCTGCCTTGATAGTCAAAAGAGATATTGCCTTTATAACTTAATAGCTCTAAGACATTACTCGCATCAACCAATGCAACTGCATGGGCGGTCGTATGCACAATTAAACCCTGATTCTCGACATTGGCAGCTGGATCTTCAACAATAATGGTTTCATAATTAGTGCTTGTTTGACCTACGCTTACTGTAGCGCCATTTTGCCCTACCCAGTTGCTGCCATTATATTCAGCGATTACCGTCCCTGCTAATCGATCCGTCTCGTTGATATTAACCCGTAATTGCGTACCTGCTGCAATGGTTGCGTTCTTGTTGACCAAAAGGGTCACAAAATTACTTTCATCAAAACCTGGATCATCAATATTCATCTCAACGATACTAACATCAGCCATCGCCTTGACATTAACATTAATCACTTGGTTGTCAGTTAATACGCCACCTGTGCCGTCATTGCCTAAATCATCAATATTAGCCGTTAAAGTAGCAATACCTGTAAAGTTTGATGTCGGTGTATAAACCAAATTAGTCAGTGCACTATTAATCTCACTAACTGTGCCTTGTACGGTAATCAGCGCTTCATTGTTATTGGTGCCCCCTTGATAGGTTAGACCAGTATCTTGTGATAAGCTTAAAATCCCATTTGTCACTGAAATACTTAATTCAATATCATTGCTTCCAGCATCAACATCTGCAATTTGTATTAAACCTTGACCTGCGTCAAAGGTAATGGATGTCGCTTGTAATAAAACCGCTTCAGTGGGAGAGGTAATACTTGGCGCATCGTTGACTGCATTGACAGTTAGGCTTGCGGTTTCAGTGGCACTACTAAATGCCGTTGTATCGCCATTGGTTGATACATCAACCCCCGTATCACCGTTGCTACCTGAAGTTTGATCCCAAGCACGATACGTCATATCACCACTTGCGCCATTATAATCAGCATTGGGTATAAAACGCACTTTGGTATTTGCATCCCCTACTGCTAACAAAATAGCATTGCTGTTTGAAACACCAGATATATTTAACCAATTAGTGCCATTATTGATCGTATACTGCCATTGACCATTAGTATTATCAGCCCCAATAATTGCAATGCCTTCTAGGGCACCACTATCAACATCACTAACCGTTGTAGTTAATAAATCAGTGATTGTATCACCTGATGGGTTGGTGTTATCTTCAGTGATATCACTCAGTGTCCCAGTGCCTGATAAAACAGGCGCGTCATTCACAGCATTTACCGTTAAGCTCGCTGTTTCAGTAGTTGCGCTAAACGCAGTCGTACCCCCATTAGTAGATACATTAGTGAACGTATCATTACTACCGAAGCTTCGATCCCAGCCGCGATAACTGATATTGCCACTTGGACCGTTATAGTTTGGATTAGGGACAAAGCGTATTTGGTTAGATGACACAGCGGTTAACAATAAAGCGCCATTATCAGAAACGCCAGGAGAAATAGCCGACCATGTGCTGCCACTATTGGTACTGTATTGCCATTGACCATTGGTATTATCAACACCGGTAATCGCAATCCCTTCAGGTGAGCTGCCATCTGGATCACTCATGGTACTTCCCAAAAAGGCATTAATGGCGCGGCCTGTAGGATCCGTATCATCTTCATTGATATTTAATAATGTGCCTGAGCCACTTAATACAGGGGCGTCATTAACTGCTGTAATATCAATGGTTTTATTCACCACTTCAGAGTCTGCACTGCCATCATTAACTTTCAATTCAAGTATACGCGAAGTCGTATTTGGCGCGTTGGATGTGTTATTGTAAGTGATGCTTTGCAGTGCCGTTTGATAATTAGCAACTGAGCTTACACCCGTTAAAGTTAAAACGCCTGCGTTATAGCTACCTGTAATGCCATTTTGATCAACAAAACCCAGTATATCTTGTGTACCTGCATAGTTGGTAATTGTTATCTCAGCGCTGGCAAGTGTAATATCATCACTATCAGTGACAGTAATGCTGTTATCAATAGCCGTTGCACCTTGATCTTCAGTAAATGCCATAGTACCCGCACCAATGGTAATTACAGGCAATGCATTTGAGGTGTAAACCGCAGCATAACCTGTTGTGCTATTATCTCCATCATTCATCTCATCAACACCAATAAGAATAGTATCTCCGTCAGGGGTGGTGGCAATAGAAATACCAAACCGCTCACCATAAACACTGCCATAGAGCGTCTCATTATCTTCCACCCAAACGCCACCTTCAAGCTTATAAGATGCAACAAAACCTGTATTATCTATATCATCTCCAGTATTTGGGATACCGTCCGCACCTGGATTGTCACCCAACATTGCACCTGCCACTAGCTTGGTACCATCTGCATTAATCGCAACACTGGTGCCAAGTCGTTCATCGTTTTCTGAACCATCCAAACCACCTCCATATTGAGTCCATGCATTGTCAACATACTCCCAAGTCTCGATATGGCCTGCACTACCTGCCCCATTCTCAGCAACTACAATCTTAGTACCATCTGCATTCAATGAGACAGCCCATGGATAACTTGCTGTAGCGTAATGATGCTCAAGCACCCAAGAACTGGAACCATCATCCCAACTGTATATATCAACCCCTCGTGTGCTAGACTCATAATCTGATATTGCTATTTTACTACCATCATCACTAATAGAGACGTATGTTCCAAGACGGCTACTCGTCGTACCCCCAGTCAAATCAGGACCTTTTTGTGCCCAGATGCCGTTATCATACTCATAGACTTTCACTTTTCCATAGAAATCACTATATGGTGAACTGATCTACCCCGTCAATTTGGGACACTTTTGATTTTCGGATTTCATACTATCTTCAAACTGTTTTGGTGTCATGTAATTTATCGTTGAATGTTTCCTTTTGGTGTTATAGTAAGCTTCAATATACGA
>NZ_JACYVZ010000039.1 GCF_014857925.1 Cysteiniphilum marinum
GTCGTAAAAGTGAACGCCTTCCCGTACAAGTTAGTTTCAAAGGGACAATACAATTGTTTAATAGCTTTGTATCATGGTTAAGCTTCGCAGCAAACTCAGATAAAGCTCATGACATATTGCTGCAGGCGATCATAAAAAACAAGGTGGGGAATAGACCAGGACGGATTGAGCCTCGAGCTGTTAAAAAGCGCCCCAAAGCATTTAGGCGACTTAATAAAAGCAGGGAGTTGGAAAGAGCTGAAATAATTAACAGGATGCAGAAAAATGCCAATAAAAAAGATTCATCTGCCGCTTAAGGTAGTGCCATTAATATTAAGAGATATCTAAAGACAGTAATAAAAAGAGGTCGAAATGCTATAAAATGGTTTATGGACGGTATATTAATAAAAGGGTAGGTTACTGAAACATATCAGCAATTGATTCAAACATCTGGCGCGTGTAGGTTTTATTTAATTTGCACATTCTAAATTGCGCTTTGCGCTCACAAGTAATAATGCCCGCTTCTTGAAGCTGTTGAATATGTTGTGAGGTGACAGACTGAGAAAGATCTAATTTTTGCATAATCATATTAATAGTGACTCCTTCCTTTTCAATATCAATTTTCTCAGAGAAAAAATTCTTTTTAGGTTCTAATAACCATAGTGCAATATTAAATCTATCGGGATTAGCCAGTGCTTTAAATGCCTTTAAACACAGTTCTGTTTGATAAGTTGAGCCTAAGTTTTTTAATATCGACATATAAATATCCCTTCATCATTTTAAATTACATCTATTTTTACCGATGAGAGCAGGGCAGTCAAACAATATATGCATAGCTATATATATAAATACCTGTTTCTCCAAATATTCATATATCTATATATTCAAATATACATATATTCGGATGTTTAAATATGTAAACATATGCATGCGCAGGTGATGCTTTATTGCTATATTAAGGGCTTTTCTTTATAGTGATGCCCTTGGTGGTTGAGCAAGGCAAGGCGCATGCTTGAATTAAGAGATATTAATATTGATGGCAGAATCTTTAATGTGAGCGCATCATTCGAGTCTGGTAAAAAGCATGCAATTATCGGTGTTAATGGCGCTGGAAAAACATCGCTACTGGATATGATATCATCCAAAATTTCCGGAAAAAACACTATGGGAGAGATATTGCTTGACGGTGAAAATATAGCTAAATTCAACCCAAGAAAGCGAGCTCAGAGATTTGCTTACCTTGCGCAAAATACGCGAGTTTTATTTAATTACACTGTTAATGATGTTATCAGTATGGGGCTATACTCACATGGTGTAAACTCAAATTGTAAAGAACAGCTAATCAATCAAATATGTGATATGTTAAGCTTAACTAAACAAAAGGGCGCACCTTTTCATACGCTCTCAGGCGGACAAAAGCAGCGGGCTCATTTAGCGCGTGTCGTATTGCAAATTATTGCTGGGGATAATCATGAAGAAAAATGGCTGCTACTGGATGAGCATGCTGCTGGATTAGATCTTTATCAACAAGCGCTGGTTTTTGAAATTTTAGATGAGTTATTAAAGCAGCATAATCTGGGTGTCATTATGGTGATGCATGATTTAAATCTAGCAGCTCAATTTTGTGATCAAATGCTTTTAATTGATAACGGTAGATTGCTAAAAATGGATGAGCCAAAAAAAGTAATACTTGATGATAAGTTTACCAATGCATTTAAAATTAAAGCTAAATATTTAGCTCATGAAGATGCCTTTTTGTTTACGACAACTAGCTGAAGCGATCCTTTAATAAGCTTAAATTACTCTTAGCAAGCGTCTTTCTTTCGGCTTGTGTGGTTTCTGATTTACCACTCCAACTAAGGTCATCTTGTGGCAGCTCATCGATAAAGCGACTGGGTTTTGAAGGGATCGTTTCGCCAAATTTTTTGCGCATTTTTGTTAGCGTAAGCGTTAAAGTATGTTTGGCACGTGTGATGGCAACATAAGCCAAGCGTCGCTCTTCTTCAATAAAATCATCATCAATGCTTTGTTGATGTGGTAATAAACCTTCTTCAACACCCATTACATAAACATGTGGATATTCTAGACCTTTTGAGGCATGCACTGTGAGGATTTGGACTTTTTCATCTTCTTTTTGCTCTTGTTCACGATCAATAATGTCTAATAGCAACATACGATTGATCGTTTCTGCAAAATTTATCTCTACGGACTGATTCTCTGAGTTTGATAAACTTTCCGCATTTTCAGCTGTTCTTGCTTCGTCTACATCAGCTATATCGTCAGTATTATTGTTATTTTCTTTTTTTTCACAAATCCAACCAATTAAATCCAGTACGTTTTTATAGCGCTTTTCCGCTTGTGCCAATGAATTCGTATTATCAACAAGCCAAGTATGGTAATTGATAGCTTCCATCATATGGATCAAATGCGTTGCTAAATGACGTATATCCTTGATTTTGCGCTGATAGTCATAAATAAATTGTTTAAATACTTTCAACTTTTCAATGGCAATAGGTTTTAGTACTTGTGTTAAACCTATTTCATCAATTGCATTGAATAATGAGATATGTCGCGATGTTGCATATTCACCAAGCTTTTCAAGTGTCGATGGACCAATTTCTCGCCTTGGGGTGTTTATCACACGCAAAAACGCACAATCATCTTGATCATTCACAAGCAATTTAAAATAAGCCAAAGCATCTTTAATCTCGGCTTTAGCAAAAAATGAACTGCCACCACTAATAGCATAAGGAATCTTATATAGCTGAAAATAGCGCTCAATCAAAAATGATTGATGATTACCACGAATAAGCACGGCATAGTCTTTAAAATGCGTATTATTGTTGACTTTGTGTGTCATGATTTCACTGGCAATGCGTTGGGCTTCATCTTCTTCACTTTTGGTCACGAGTACACGAATCGGCTCACCATAGTGATGGGCTGACCAAAGTTTTTTGGTAAATAGGTGAGGGTTGTTATCAATTAACGTATTCGCTGCATGCAAAATACGTCCGCTTGAGCGATAATTTTGCTCCAGTTTAACAACTTTAAGCTTCGGATAATCTTGTTGCAAGAGAGACAAATTTTCAGGACGTGCACCACGCCAGGCATAAATCGACTGATCATCATCACCGACCACCGTAAATTGCTGGCGCTGAGAAACTAATAATTGCATTAACTTATATTGGCTTTCGTTGGTATCTTGATACTCATCGATTAATACATAATGAAAGCGTTGCTGCCAATACTCTTTAACCTCAGGATGTTTTTTTAATAATTGCACGGGAATGAAAATCAAATCATCAAAGTCTACTGCATTATAGGCTTTAAGGTATTTCTGATATTGAATATATACTTCATGCGCCTGCTTTAAATGATCATTGCCTGCAAGCACAACCTCAGACGGGCTCAATAGCGCATTTTTCCACAATGAAATTTGCTGCTTAAATTCAGCAGCAGCCTGTTTGGTTGATTGAAAAGCGCTATAAGCAATCTCATGAATCAATGTAATCGCATCTTGCTCATCAAAAAGGGTGAAATTGGCCTTATAACCTAAAAGCGCATGATGTTTGCGTAATAACGTTAATCCAAGATTATGAAAAGTTGAAATACGCAAACCTCTGGTGTTCTCACCTTCAAGGCGTGATTGCACACGTGATTTCATCTCTTTAGCTGCTTTATTGGTAAAAGTCACCGCTAAGATACTATGTGCCTTGTAATGACATTTTTGGATTAAATAGGCAATTTTCTCAGTAATGACACTGGTTTTACCACTTCCTGCACCCGCAAGCACTAAGAGTGGACCACTGATATATTCAACCGCTTGTTGTTGCTCTGGATTTAATTGACGCATTTGAACTTAAGCAATAATTTTGGCATGGATATCGCCTTGTAAGATAATCGGCATATTTTCAATGACATGATTAAAAACAGCAAGTATGTAGCTCTTATCATCTATATTCACTTGATTGACAATATCAGCGATGTTTTTTCCGTCAACGTTTTGCAGTTTTTGAGTAGGGGGCAATGCTTTATCCGTTTCAATGCTTAACAAGGATTTTTTTAAATTACCGCGATATTTCATGCGCGCAACAATTTCTTGCCCCATAAAGCAACCCTTTTGATAGCTAATGACATCTAAGCGATCAAGATTAAGCTCTGCAGGTAGAAAGGTTTCGCTATTATGAATATCAATCATTGGCAATTGTTGGCAAATATTTTCTTTTTGTACTTCATCAAAATTTAATGAGCTAACAAGCTGTTGAGAAACCTCAACAATAGCGTGTTGCAGCAAAAAGCCTTTTTCATCATCATTTTGACTATATATTAATTGATGTTGATCAGAAGTCTCAAAGCTAATCTTGGAAAATACAGCATACTTCCTAAGGGCTTGTAATGCTTGATCAGCCAAATTTTTTGGTAACGCCAATAGCAGATCATTCTCAGCAACAAAACGCATAAAGAACAGGGCGATAATACGTCCCTTTTGATTGCATAGCGCGTTTAACTGCATCGGATTATCAGCATTAAGCAATGTCACATCATTGGTAAGCTGTCCTTGTAAGAACTTCACACAGTCCGCGCCAAATACGCGAATCACTTCAAACTCTTCATAAATATAATAAGCCATAAAATCAACACAAAAGGCTAGTCACAATGCTAAGGAAAATAGCGGATTTAATGCCCAAAGTAAAGCAAAGTGAAGCTTGCGTGGCGCTGAAAAGTATAAAAATAATAGAAATCTATAAATAGCGTTTGAGGGTGCCAAATAGTTTTTGTTACAATCTGGCTACCTTTGTTTTTGAATGTTGAGTCTTAACTTTATGGATTCCGTATTGTGTTTATCACCTGTCGATGGTCGTTATGCTGATAAAGCAGCGAGCTTACGTCCCTTTTTAAGTGAATATGGTCTTATTTATTATCGCACACTTGTTGAAATCAAATGGCTGAAGCATCTTGCCAATACGCCTGAAATTAATGAAGTGCCAAAGCTATCAATAGAGGCTTTAAATGCCTTAGATGGTATTATCAATAACTTTAGTGAAAAGGATGCGCTCGCGGTTAAAGAGATTGAAAAAACAACCAATCACGATGTTAAGGCCGTTGAGTATTTTATAAAAGATAAAATTGCAGAGCATGCCGAGCTTGCCAATATCAGCGAATTTATTCATTTTGCCTGCACCTCTGAGGATATCAATAATCTTTCTTATGCTTTGATGTTAAAAAATGCGATTGAAAAGGTTGTGTTACCAGAGGTTAATCACGTTCAAGACTTTATTCAAAAATTAGCAAATGATTTTGCTGATCAACCGATGTTATCACGCACTCATGGACAACCCGCCTCACCAACAACGCTTGGCAAAGAGCTCATTAATGTTGCTTATCGTTTATCACGTCAAACCAAGCAATTAGCGCAAATTGAGTATTTGGGTAAAATCAATGGTGCGGTCGGTAACTTCAATGCGCATATTGCAGCATATCCTGACATTGATTGGCAGAAACTAGCTAAGTCATTTGTCAAGAGCTTAGGGTTAAGCTATAACCCTTTAACAACACAGATCGAGCCACATGATTATGTTGCTGAATGCTTTGATTGTTTATGTCGTATTAATACCATTTGTATCGACTTTAACCGTGATATTTGGGGTTATATTTCTTTAAATTACTTCAAACAAAAAACGATTGCGGGTGAGATTGGTTCATCAACCATGCCACACAAAGTCAATCCAATCGACTTTGAAAATGCTGAGGGTAATCTAGGTCTTGCCAATGCGTTAATGAATCATTTATCTGCTAAATTACCCATTTCACGTTGGCAACGTGATCTGACGGATTCAACCGTGCTACGCAATATCGGTGTTGGTTTAGCTTATAGTTTGATTGCTTATCAGGCGATGTTAAAGGGTATGAAAAAACTTGAGCTTAATCGCGAGCCTATTTTAGATGATCTAAAAAATAATGTTGAAGTCTTGGGTGAAGCGGTGCAAACGGTGATGCGTCGCTATGGTATTGAAAAGCCATATGAAAAACTCAAAGAGCTAACACGTGGTAAGCGCATTTCACTAAATGATTTATCTGTTTTTATCGATGGATTAGCTTTACCACATGAAGTAAAAGAAAACCTAAAAGCGATGACACCAGCGAACTATATCGGCATTGCTGAGAAGTTGTGTCAGGAGTTTAGCAGCTAAGACTAACTATTCACCCACAAGCGCTTACCGTACCCTGAGCGTAAGTCGAAGGGTAAGCTTGGGAAAATTACACTTCATAAAGGCTTCGACTTACGCTCAGCCAACGCTTACACAATCAAGCCAGCCTATCAACTAAAAAAACTAGCAATAAGCCCAATAATAGCACCAAAAACGCCACCCCAAACAACTAACCAGCCAAGGTGCTTTCTGATCATCTCTTGAATGATGTTTTTCACCATCTTTGGTGTTAGCTCTTCTAAACGCGCATCAATCATAGACTCAAGTTTTTCAGCAATATGGTGCGCATTTAATTGATCAAACTTAAACTCACCATTGGCATCAGTGTTACTTAGCATCGCTATAATTGATTTCTCCATCTTGGCTTTAAAAGAGTCACGCATGGGCTCAATCGCATCTCTTCCGCCTAGAAAAGACTCAATCATACTACCAAACTGGCTTTCCATAATTGCCTCAACAAAACTGTCAAATAGCAAATCGTAATCAACCTTTTTGGCAATAGTATCTTTAAAGCTGCTTTTATCATCAGCAAAAGTACTTAATAAAAAGCGCTCAAGATATTCAGTTTTGAAAAACTGCTTTAATAGCATATTTTTAATGGCACGTTTGAAACCCTCAAATTGGCGTGGAATAACGCCTGAGCCATAGACAAGGGGGATTTTATCAAAAAGCATTACAATTGCTAGCCAATTGGTGATAGCACCAGAAAGGGCATAGAAACCAACTGCTTTAAGCTGGGCATTGGCAAATAGCACGCCTAAAATACTGATAATGAGTGCAATAAGGTTTGTCATAAGGCTTTTATTAAACATGTTTATATAGTTTCCATTAATCGGTTTAAAGCGGCGGCTATCATAAGAAAAATTTGTATTTCAAGCAAACTTTCAATCGGTTAATTTTATGATTTTGCTTATATTAGTCATTACAAGGAATTTAAAAACTGTTAGCCTTATATTACTTAGGCTAGTATTGTGAATGCATATGCAAAGCATTATTTTTAATGGTAAAAATATTTATCCTTCAAAAATTGTATGTGTTGGGCGCAATTATTTAAATCATATCAAAGAGCTTAATAATGCGATTCCCGAAGAGCCTGTGCTTTTTATAAAACCTAATTCAACAATCAGTAACACGTTAGCTATTGATCCAAAGCGTATATTGCATTATGAAACAGAGTTATGTTTACTGATAGAATCACAAAAAATAGTAGGTATTGGCTTAGGACTTGACTTAACCGATCGCAATCTTCAAAGCAAGCTTAAACAAAAAGGGCTACCATGGGAAAAAGCCAAATCATTTGATGGTGCGGCGGTTCTTAGTGCGTTTATTCCCTTGAAAAATATCAATGATTTAGCTGATTTGTCATTTAAATTAATGATCAATGGATGTATTAAACAGCATGGCGTATATGAGCATATGTTGCATAAACCAGAGTTTTTAGTTCAATATATCCAGACATATTTCAGCTTAAATGATCACGATATTGTCATGACAGGCACACCTGAAGGTGTTGGTGAAATTAAACTCAATGATGTCTTTGAGCTTAATTTATATTTTAAAGAAAAAGTTGTATTAACAAAACAATATGTAATAAGCAATCGCTAGTTTATGATTTGATATGCTACGTCCAAAAGTGGAAGTATATTACCTCAGTTAGCATTAAAACCAAATGGCTTCGACTTCGCTCAGCCAACTTTCTTTGTTAGAGAGTCTTATGTGATATCTAGATTTAATAAGTTTGCCTGATAAAACTTCATCTCATCAATGGACTCTTTAATATCATCTAAAGCTAAATGGGTGCTTTGTTTGTCAAGTTGTTGCAAAAGTGCGGGTTTCCAGAATGAAGCCGCAATCTTAAAGGAACTTACATCAAGCAAGCGATAATGAAAATAATCCTCTAAAGTTGGCATATATTTCGCTAAAAATTTGCGATCTTGCCAAACTGAGTTACCACACAAGGGGGATTGACCTTTTTTGACATATGGCTTAATAAAGTCCAAAATCAATTGCTCTGCTTCATTTAAACAAATATTGCTTTGTCTGACACGTTCAGTTAATCCAGATTCACCATGGGTTTTAATGCACCATGAATTCATACTTTTTAAGACATCTTCATTTTGATAAATGGCAATAGCTGGCGATTCAGCCAAGATATTCAAATCTGGATCAGTAACAATCGCAGCGATTTCAATAATATGGCAAGCATCGATTTCAAGACCGGTCATCTCAAGATCAAGCCAGATAAGATTGCTTTTTGTTTGTGCCACGTCACTCACAACCTTAGTCCTTAGCGCGTGAAACGTACTCACCCGTACGTGTATCTACTTTGATTACTTCATCAGTTTGAACGAACAAAGGCACTTTAACCACAGCGCCTGTTTCAAGTGTTGCTGGTTTGCCACCTGTACCTGCCGTATCACCCTTTAAACCTGGATCTGTTTCAACAATTTTAAGCTGTACAAAGTTTGGCGGGGTTACACTAATTGGCTCACCATTAAACAAGGTGACCGCACATTGATCTTGTTCTTTGATCCATTTCTTGCTATCAGCTAATGCTATTTCAGTCACATTGTATTGCTCAAATGTTTCATCGTGCATGAAAACATAAAATTCACCATCAAAATATGAGTAGCTTGCTGTTACTTCTAGAACATCTGCTGCATCAACTGATTCACCTGATTTAAATGTCTTTTCAATGACACGTCCATTTTTTAGATTGCGTAACTTGACACGATTAAATGCTTGACCTTTACCTGGCTTAACAAATTCGTTTTCAACGATCACCATTGGGTTGCCATCTAGTAAAAGTTTCAAACCGTTTTTAAATTCATTTGTACTAAAACTTGCCATCTTTTTCCTCTTTAGTATATTAGCGCTACTTTATTTCAAAACGTCAAACATGATACACGAAAAACACATCAGGCAACAGAATAAAGCGCATAGCAAAAGTGCAGATTGGAAAAATGCATTGGCAAAAGGTTTCACCCATTGGCAAGATTTGGCGCAATTTTTGGAAATTGATCCTGCGTCTTATGATATTCCGGCACTTAAATCATTTCCGATGCGTATTCCCTTAAGCTTCGCATCACGCATGCAAAAGGGTGATATAAAGGATCCATTATTATTACAAGTATTACCTTCAGTAAAAGAGTTTGATATGGTCAATGATTATGTTGATGATCCTTTGAAAGAAGTCGACTTTAATCCGGTCAAAGGACTTTTGCATAAATATAAAAATCGTGCGCTATTAATCCTTCATCCAACGTGTGCCGTGCATTGTCGTTATTGTTTTCGTCGGGAGTATGATTATCAAGCACAAACACAATCAAAAGCATTGTGGCGTGATACTTTTGAGTATATTCGTAAAAACACAGAGCTTGATGAGATCATATTCTCTGGTGGTGACCCACTCATGCATAATGATGCGCTGTTGGCGTGGTTTTTGGCACAAATTGAGGCAATTTCACATATCAAACGTCTGCGTATTCACACACGAATTCCAATAGTATTGCCTGAGCGAATCACCGATGAGTTGATTGAGGTCTTTAAAGAAACGCGCTTGCAAAAAATTATGGTCATTCACGCCAATCATGCCAATGAGATTAATGATGATGTCATCGCAGCATTAAGCACGCTTAAAAACCATGCTGGATTTACTTTGCTTAATCAATCAACCTTGCTTAAAGGCGTCAATGATAATGCACATATATTAAAAGCTTTATCTGAAGCACTTTTTGCTGCAGGGGTCATGCCATATTATTTACATGTGCTTGATAAAATCAAAGGGGCGGCACACTTTGATATTGATGAGTCAACCGCCAAGGAAATACATACTAAGCTTAAATCATTAACTTCAGGCTATCTTGTTCCTAAATTGACACGTGAAGTGGCACATGAAATGGCAAAAACTTGGATAAATTAATGCTTTTTTGCATAAAAGCATTGAAACTAAAGACACGATATAGCTTAATATCATTGATTTGAGCGTTTTATGATGAGAAGGAAATAATGTTAAAAATAATCAATAAAGTAACAAGGGTATGTTTTATGGCAGTAGTATTAACCGGTGTGGCACAGGCGTCTGATTGTGATAGTAGCAAACTCACCAATGCGTTTAATTTAATTGCTAAGCGCGCTGAAGTTATGCAATTAGTTGCTGCTGATAAATACTCTGATAAGACAAGTATTTACGCACCAGCGCGTGAGATACAGGTGTTACAAAACGTTCAAGCAATTGCTAACAAAGAAAATTTGCCACTTTATCCAACTTTAATGTTTAGTCAGTTACAAATGGATATGTCAAAGTTTATTGAGCAGTATTGGCTAGATAAGTGGCTTGTTGATCCTAAAAGCTTTGATCATAAAGATTTAGATTTAACGAAATTAAGAGCCACGATCAGCAGTGTTGATAAATCACTTTATCCTGCGATTAAAGATGCATTACCGTCACTTAAGCGTTGCTCATTAGCGATTAGCTCAAAAGCATTTAAAGCAGCGATGAATAAAGTTGAAGGGGTGCCTAGTAATCCGGATTATGTGAATATGATGTTGGCAAGCTTAGTGGCAATTTCTCAAGCTCAGCAATAATCTTTTGTGGTAGCAGTTTATTCATACAATCCATATGTTCTAATGGGCATTCGCGTTTAAAACAAGGACGACATTCAAGCCCCTCAATATAAATACTTTTTGCTAATGTATTTAATGGTGGCGTGAACTTATCAGAAGTGGAACCATAAATAACAAGTGTTGGAATATTAAGTGCGCAGGCGATATGCATTAATCCTGAGTCATTACTGATAACCCGTTGGCAACTCGCCAATAGATAAACGGCTTCTGGCAGCGTGGTTTTTCCGGCTAAGTTAAATAAATGTGCGTGATGATTGCAGCCTTTACTAATATCTGACGTGGTTTGCTGATCTTTAGCGCCACCTAATAAGAGAACTTGATAATTGTGATCCAACAGATATTGTGTAAGTTCTGTATAATACGCACTTGGCCATTTTTTAGCAGGACCAAACTCAGCTCCTGGGCACAACGCAATGATCGGCTTATCTTTGGTTAAACGATACTTAGTCAGTGTTGTTTCAACTAAGTGACGATCAATATTAAATTTAGGATAGGGCAGTTTTGCGGGTAAGTGCTCTTTTTTAGCAGTGCCTAATGCACAAAAACGCTCAATCATTAAGGGGTATCTTGCTTTATCGAGTTTACGACGATCATTTAACAGCACAAAACGCATTTCGCCATGCCAGCCTGTGCGCTTTTTAATGCGCGCAAAAAAAGGAATTAATGCTGATTTCCATGAGTTGGGTAAGACGATTGCATCGGTATAACTTTTGCCTTTAAATTCAAGTGCTTTTTGTTTGCGTGCATTAAAGCCAAATTGACCATGCTTAAATTCAAGCTCAAAAGCTTGATTAATTTCAGGCATAAATTGCGCGAGCTCACAACAATGTTTTGGGGCTGCAATATCAATAACACAATTGGGATCTTGTGATTTGAGAAAGCGATAAAGTGATTGCGACATCACCATATCACCAACCCAACTGGGTGCGATAATGAGATATTTATGCATCAGAGACAGTTTGATCATTATTAACGACAACAAAGCGCGTACTGCAATATGGGCAGACGCCTTCGTTTTGGTCGTGTAGATCGATATATACGCGTGGATGCTGATTCCAAGAAGCATGTTCAGGAATAGGGCAGCAGATTCTTTGTCCACTGGACACTTTGACGGTTTGAATATCTTTAGACATAAAAAAACACTCTAGCTAACTATGCATAATGACGCGTAGTGTAGCATAGAGTGTTGGTGGCAACAATATCACTTGAAGGAAGTGAGGATTCGTAATGGTTAAGTTAAGGCTAAGGTTTTAAGTCTTGGCATGTCTAATATGGTAATATCTTTGTGCTTAGCTTGAACGATGCCATCTTTAGCCAATGTTTTAAAGGCACGTGAAACTGTTTCAATACTTAGGTTGAGATGATTGGCAATTTCTAAATGCTTCATCGGTAATGTAAAGAATGTGTTGGAGTAACCACAGCGTTTTTGGTGGCAACTTAAGCGATAAATAAACTGTGCTAACTTAATATGTGCCTCATAAGTCGCGTCAACAAGATGTATAGCAGCATTAAATTTCTTACTCATTAATTGCAAAAAATCCAAATTAGATAGTGTGTCATTTGAAATGGATTGTACAAAACTCGGGTAATCAAAGCCACAAACGGTACTATCCTCTAAAGCAATGGCGTTTAATTGATGTAGACTTGATTCAATGCCATCAAATCCAAAGGCATCACCTTGCAGACAAAAATCAACAATATGTTCATGGTTATTTACCAGTTTAAAACTACCAGCACGCACACTATAAAAGGCAGTTAGATTGCGATTGATTGTATATAACGCATCTCCCTTTTTGACATTAACTGAAATGGACTTCACTTGAGTTAATGTTTTGTCATCATCAAATGGGTTAATATTAAGGGCACTACATAAATCACGGCAATCACAAAAATGACAAGTTTTGGGGCGATCAGTTGATTTATGTGTTGGGCGTATCACCATGAATTTGTTTCAACTATTCTAGTAAGAGATATCAGGCATTGTGCCAAAAACTTGATATATGTCAACAAACAGCAAGCTTAAGCGATTGATTTATCTTTGATAGTTTAGCTCGGTGATAACTCAAACTACAATGACGCTAAGATGCTTTGTTGTATACAAAGTGTATGTTCAATCATATGAAGGGTAGTATAAATGATACCAAGTCTATTATCGGTGGAGCTTGCGCGTTGGCAATTTGCCTTTGTCGCCTGCTTTCACTTTATTTTTGTACCATTGACACTGGGGCTTACGTGGATTATTTTCACGATGGAGCTTATGTATGTCATCACTGGCAAACAAGTCTATAAGGACATGACCAAATTCTGGGGAAAACTCCTTGGAATTAACTTTGCAGTAGGTGTTCTTTCGGGTTTAACAATGGAGTTTTCATTTGGTTTAAACTGGGCATATTACTCACAATTTGTTGGTGATATTTTTGGAACACCATTAGCGATTGAAGGCTTGGTTGCCTTTATGCTTGAGTCAACCTTTGTTGGTATGTTCTTCTTAGGTTGGAACAAGCTTTCTAAGAAACAGCACTTATGTGTGACATTCTGTTTGGCAATTGGTTCAAACTTATCTGCTCTTTTAATTCTAGTTGCTAATGGCTTTATGCAAGTCCCAGCTGGCGGCGAATTTGTCTGGCAGACGATGCGTATGGAAACAACGCATTTGTGGGATTTGTTTATTAATCCGATAGCGCAAATTGGCTTTGCGCACACGGTAATTGCCGGCTATATAACATCGTCTGTCTTTGTCATTGGTATTAGCGCTTTTTACTTGCTGCGCAAGAAAAATAAAAGTGATGTTTCCTTTGCTAAACGTTCAATGGGGGTTGGCTTAGGCTTTGGTTTAATCGCTTCATTAATGGTGATGGTAATGGGTGATGAGCAGGGCATTCTGGCGTATAAATATCAACCGATGAAGCTTGCTGCAATTGAAGCGGAGTGGGGCACACAAGCGCCTCCGGCTAATTTTAATGTCATTGCTTTCCCTAATCAGTCTGAGCGCAAGAATGATTTTTCCATTCAAGTCCCTAAATTATTAGGTCTGTTAGCAACGCATTCATTTGATCAGAAAATTTATGGCGTCAACACTATATTGTTTGATGGTTATACTGATGTCATAACAGGTAAAGAAATCCCTGCAGTTACGACACGCATTGCCAATGGTGCCAAGGCATATGAAGCAATGATGAAAATGCGCGATGGCTCGGCAGCGAAAAGTGACTATGCCACTTATAATGAATATCACCAAGATCTGGGGTATGGCATGTTGCTATTGCGTTATTTGCCAGTTGGTGAGCCATTGACTCAAGCGACTTCTCAACAGATTCGTGCGGCAGCCTTAGATACAGTACCAAATGTTTCAACCATATTCTGGACATTTAGAATAATGGTTGGCATTGGCGTATTTATGTTCCTTGTCATGGTTGGCGGCTTGATCTTGCTCTTTAGAAAAACTTTATGGGAGAAGCGTTGGGTTTTACGAACGATGCTTTATATGATCCCATTACCGTGGATTGCTTGCTTATGTGGTTGGATCGTTACCGAACATGGACGTCAACCATGGACAGTGTATGATATCTTGCCAACAACCGTAAGCTCGTCAATGATCAATGGCTGGGATATTTTATTCACATTAATAATATTCTGCTTGTTCTACGCCTTATTGTTTGCTGTTGAAATGTATTTGATGTTTAAGTTTGCGCGTTTGGGGCCAAGCAAAGTCCTTAATAAAGCATCAGCAACAACGAAGGAGAAGCAATAATGATGGATTTATATAGTATTATTCAGTTATTAAGCTGGCTCGCGGTTGGTCTTATCATGTTCTTGACAGCTGCAACGATGTGCTTTGACTTTGGTGCCGGCATCTTAGCGCGTTTTGTTGGTAAAAATGACAATGAAAAACGTGCGATTATCAATATTGTTGCACCAACATGGGATGGTAATCAGGTCTGGTTAATCACCGCCGGTGCTGGATTGTTTGCGATTTGGCCACGTGTCTATGCCGGTTCATTCTCAGGCATGTATTTAGGTGTTTTAGTTGTGCTTTGGGGCTTGTTTTTACGTCCTGTTGCTTTTGAATATCGCCATAAAATCGAAAACACTAAGTGGGCAGGTTTCTGGGATTGGATGCTGTGCTTAGGTAGCTTGATTCCTATTTTGATCATTGGTGTGGCTATTGGCAATTTATTCTTAGGTTTACCATTTCAATTTGACCCGCATAGCTTACGTTTTTACTACGGTGAGACCAAAGCACTGGTACAAGAACCTGCCTTTATTTCATTAATTGGACTATTAAGACCATTTGCACTATTAATTGGTATTTTTGCCGTGATTATGTCAATTATGCATGGCGCATCATATTGTGCAATGCGTACTAGTGGTGTGTTATTAGATCGTTTTGTGAAAATTCAAAAAGTAAGTGCATGGCTTTTTATTATTCTATTTGCCATCGGTGGTATTTGGCTCATCTTTATTCCTGGCTTTCACTGGCAGCTAGCAAGTGAGTTAAACACCTATTCACAAGCAATTAATCATCCATTAACAGGTGGCATTGTGACAGTCACACAAGGTGGCTGGTGGAGTAATTATGGCAATCATATCTGGATGCTAATCGCCCCTGTATTAGGCTTTGTTGGTGCAATAATGGTATTGAGCTTTGCTAAAAGATCAAATCCATTACTTGCATTTTCTGGTAGTGTTATCGCATGCTTTGGTACGGTGTTTACACTAGGCTTTAGCTTATTTCCATTTATCATGCCATCAAGCATTGAACCTATGCAAAGTATGGTACTTTGGAACTCAAGTAGTTCATTGACCTCATTAATTGGCATATTGGTTGTGGCAGTGATTATGCTGCCAATCATTTTTATCTACACAACCTTTGTTTACAAGAAAATGTGGGGTAGAGATGCTAAAATGACAGCGCAAGAAGTAGAACAACGCTCGCATGAGTTATATTAAGAAAACTAAGAGGTTTTTAAAATGAAACTAATTTTATGGATTATTGGCATTGCCGCTTTGGTGTTGTCCTATGTATTTGAAAGTTTTTATATATTTTGGTTAGCAACGGCTTTTACTGCGGTAGTTGCAGGATGCACTGTTGCGCATAGTGTTGACAAAAACCTACCAGCTGAAAGCGAATAGCAAGAAAAACTTAACGTAAATTGAGAACCTATATTTTACTAGTTGAACTAGCTATGCTATAGTTTGCGCTCAAATCACTTATACAGTAAGGTTTGAATCATGCGACTTCCTTATGCTCAATCAACGCATCCGGTCACACAGAAATTACACAAAATTGTACAAAACAAAAAAACGAATTTGGCATTATCAGCTGATGTCACGGATAGTAAATCACTTCTAAAGCTTGTTGAGAAAACGGCAGATCATATTGCTATTTTGAAAACACATATTGATATCGTCTCTGATTTTACACCACAATTGACACGAGAATTACGTCAAATCGCCGATGAGGCAGGCTTTCTTATCTTTGAAGATCGTAAGTTTGCCGATATTGGTAACACCGTTTGTCACCAAGTGCATGATGGGGTTTATCATATTGCCCAATGGGCAGATATTATTAATGCCCATCTTTTGCCTGGGGTTGGTATTATTGATGGCTTAAAAGAAGGATGTAAAGGGCGTGACATTGGTTTACTACTTTTGGCACAAATGAGTAGTAAAGGCAATCTATTTAGTGATGAATACACACAGCAAACGGTTGTTGAAGCAGAACAAAATAAAGACTTTGTAATGGGCTTTATCGCCCAAGAAAAACTAAGTCAAGATAATGATTTAGTCACGATGACACCTGGGGTGAATTTTGCCTCAAGAGGGGACAACTTAGGGCAAAACTATAATACGCCTGAATATGTTATCACTCACAAAAAATCAGATATTATTATCGTTGGACGCGGTATTTATGGTGCAGAAGATCCGCAAGAAGCAGCTTGCCACTACAAAGAGCAAGCATGGGATTTATTAACTAATTAATCAATTGTTTCAAGTGTTTTAGCACTTTGTGTATTTTGAGTATGTTGTGCATTTGAATTTATTTTGATCTTCTTAGGTTGCATTGCTTCTGGAATCTCTTTGACTAAAGCAATGTTTAATATACCATTTTCAAATTGTGCATCTTTGACCTCAATATGATCAGCAAGTTCAAAAGTGTGTGTGAATGAACGCTCAGCGATACCGCGATGAATAAATTTGCGCTCTTTGGTATCTTCATTTTTGTTACCGGTGACAGTTAACTTACCTTGATGAACAACAATATCAATCTCAGATTCTTTAAAGCCTGCAATTGCCATACTGATTAAGTAATCATGCTCACTTAAAACTTCGATATTGTAGGGAGGGTAGCTGGTTGGTTTGCCTGTTTCAGCCAATGCAAATAAGCGATCAAAGCCAATGGCGTTTCTAACAAGTGCATCTAATGTATTCATAATTTTACTCCTAATTTAGCAAGTTTTTTCTAGTTTTTTGAAGTCATAGTCATATGACTCAAAAGGTTTTGTAATACCCGTTTGGCGTATTACGAGCTGATAGATAGGGGTGTAAATCGTAATTTCAAGAAAAATTGTTAAATTTAATCATAAGATAAAAATGAATGCCTTTGGCATTACCAATCGCTATGCTATGATGCCAATGGATGGTATAAGTTAGGAAAAGTAATACATTATGTCGAGTAAAAAAGTAGCGACAATCGATTTGGGTTCTAATAGTTTTCACATGTTGATTTCCGAGGTGACAACCGAAGGTGATATCAAAGAGCTATATCGTGGTAAAAGCAAAGTACAGTTAAGAGCCGGACTCACCGATGACATGGGACTTACTAATGAAGCCAAAACCCGTGCTTTGGAATGTCTGCAAAATTTTGCTTTGTCAATCGATCATTATCAGGTCGATGAAGTCAAAGTCGTTGGCACATATACTCTACGTAAAGCACAGGATAATATTCAAGACTTTTTAACAGAAGCTAGGCATATCTTAAAAACAAAAATTGAAGTTATCTCAGGTGAAGAGGAAGCGCGTCTTGTCTATGTCGGTGCTTCTTCCATAACACAAGCCAAAAAGAAACAAGCCTTAATTATTGATATTGGTGGTGGTTCAACAGAACTAGTTATTGGTAAAGGGCAGAATCTAAAGGCATTAGTCAGCCTTGAAATGGGTTGTGTCAGCATGCAAAACCAGTTCTTTAATGACGGTTTATTAAGCCTTTCCAATATGACACAAGCAATTACCTATGCGCATACTTTAATTGAGCCAATTGCCACAGAATACATTCAAAAGGGCTGGGAAGTCGTTCTGGGATCCTCTGGTACCATTCGCTCGATTGCAGATTTGGCCTTAGCAAATAACTGGTCAGATGGCAGTATTACACGTGAAGTTTTAGAGAATTTGGCCGCTGAGCTGTTACAAAAGAAGGTAGTTGCTAATATTCACTTTAATGGTCTAAGAGCAGATCGCGAAAACATCTTAGCAGGTGGGTTTTGCGTGCTTTATGCGTTGTTTAATCGTTTATCAATTAAAAACATGTTGAAATCAGATGGTGCATTGCGTGAAGGCATGTTATATGAAATCGTCAATAATTATCAAAATAATAAGGATTAGCTATGTCTTACGTTCAAGCACCATTAGCCTATCGGATGCGCCCTAAAAACATCAAAGACTATGTCGGGCAACGACATTTGTTAGGTGAGCAAAAGATACTAACACGGATGCTTGATAAATCTCATATCGTATCGATGATCTTCTATGGCGATCCGGGTGTTGGCAAAACGACTTTAGCCAAAGTGTTAGCTCATGAGCTTTCCTATCACTTTATAGAGCTATCGGCAGTCAGCGCTGGTGTTAAAGACATTAAGCTTGCTGTAGAATCGGCAAAAATGCATTTTTCTGAGCATCAGCAGGCAACTATTTTATTTTTAGATGAGATTCATCGCTTTAATAAATCACAACAAGATGCATTATTACCTCATGTTGAAAGTGGTGATTTAATCTTAATTGGTGCGACTACAGAGAATCCATTTTTTTCAGTTAACAATGCATTATTATCGCGCTTAACGGTGCTGCGTTTAAAGCCGTTGTCTCTTGAAGATATTAGTGATCTTTTGCAATATGTGCTTATCTATGACGAGACACTATCAGCACATGAGCTAATACTACCTGATACGGTTATTGAGAAAATATATCATTATGCTAAAGGCGATTGCAGACAAGCACTCAATGTCCTTGAAATGCTCTTTTTAATGGCAGATACCACTCAAGAAAAATCGGTTGAATTAAATGATGAGTTGCTAACTATTGCACTGGGTGAAAACGCACATAAGCTCGATAAACAGGGCGATTATTTCTATGATCAATTATCGGCATTTCATAAGTCAGTGCGTGGCTCTGATCCAGATGCTGCGATTTTCTGGCTTGCCAATATGATCGAAAGTGGTGCCGATCCTTTAGTGATTGCAAGGCGCATGCTATGTATTGCCTCGGAAGATATTGGTAATGCTGATCCACGCGCGCTTAATATTGCCTTAGATGCATGGCAGTCATATGAGCGATTAGGTTTGCCAGAAGGACGCTTACCACTAATTCAAGCAGCAATTTACTTGGCTTCAGCACCTAAGAGTAATGCATCATACATGGCATATAAGAATGTTTTTAGCGATTTAAAAAATCATTCAGATGTCAGCGTACCAATGCATTTGCGTAATGTGAAACCTGCAGGAGAGATAACAGGACAAAGCTATAAATACCCACATGACTTTCCAGATGCGTATGTTAATCAGCGCTATTTACCGGAAGGTGTAACTCACCAATATTACTATCCAACGGATCGGGGGCTTGAAAGTAAAATTGCGCAAAAGCTTACGTATTTAAAATCAAAATACAAAATGTAACATATCGTAAACAATTATTTACATTAAACTCAATAGTGCCTATTGACTCTACAGTCATAAATTAATTATTTACAAAAGCATTAAATCTCGCCATTATTGATTTTCCTTGTTCAAAAATGCGTGACTAAACATATAATCACGCCCAAATATTGAGATTTTCACCAATAATGAGTACTCAACATCAAATTAATCAAAAAAATTTAAGTAAGCGTCAGTTTGGCGTCATTTGGTTTATGGAACTATGGGAGCGTTATGCTTTTTATGGCTTTCAGTCATTGTTTTTATTGTTTATCACCGCTGAGCATCTTGATGAATCTAAGGCTTATCTGATTTTTGGCATCTTTGCTGCATTGCTATACTTAACACCGACTATTGGTGGTTATATTGCCGATAAATACATTGGTATTAAGCGTGCTTTAGTCGCCGGTGGCATTATGCTTTTTGTTGGTTATGGCATGTTGGCATTGACGCATAATCTTAATACTGTTACGTGGGCATTATCGTTTATTATCGTTGGTAATGGTTTCTTTAAACCGGCACCAACGGCATTAATCTCAAAGATATTTAGCAATAATGCAGCCAGTTCTAACTCAGCTTTCACGCTATATTATATGGGGGTTAATATCGGCAGTTTCCTAGGAATTGCCATTACCCCAATTATTGCTGAACACACAGGCTATTCAGCCGCTTTTGGGATTTCGGTACTGGGGATGATCGTCTCACTACTAAACTATGGCTTGCGTTACCAATTATTGAAAGATATTAACGGTGAACGTGATGGTGAACGCATTAACTTAAGAATTATAGCGATGATTATCTTAGGCTCTTTAGTGCAGATCGTTGTTTGTTATCTGCTATTTCAGATATCTGATGTCTCGTTTTACCTAATTATCGTACTGTGTGTTTTGATGTTTATTTATATGCTACAAGACGCAATGAAAGTGACAGATATTAAAGTGCGCTTTATGCAGATTATAGGCGTCTTGTTAGTCATTGAAGCGATTGTTTATTTTGTGATTTATAACCAGATGTTTTCAACCCTTGTCTTATTTGCCAAGCATAATGTGCATTTAACGTTAATTGGTATCGATGTATCACCCGCGACTTATGCTTCACTGGATGCATTTTGGTTAGTTGTCTTAAGCCCGATTCTTGCGCTATTATACCAACGATCAAAACGTACCAAATTCTCAACAATCCCTTATAAATATGCACTAGGCACTATCGTATCAGGTGTGGCCTTTATTGTATTGTTTCTTATCTGCTTACTAAGCGCTAAAGATGGCTATATCAATGGGAACTGGATGATTTTATTTTATGTTTTTGCTGCCTTAGCTGAGCTACTTGTTGCTGCTCTTGGATTCTCATTGGTGGCACTATACTTTAGAAAAGAGATTGTCACCCTTGGGATGGGCTTTTTTATGTTGGCATTAGCCGCAGGCGGGGCACTTGCAGGAAAATTAGGGCAATTAGTTGCCATGCCTGATGGTAAGGTCAATCCATTGGAAAGCTTACCAACTTATATGTCTTATTTCTTTTGGGTTGGATTAATTTGTATTGGCTTAGGTGTTATCTATGTGATATTTGCTTATCTTATGCAGCGCTGGGCTAATAAACATCAGGTTGAATTAAAATAATAAAAAATAGGGCGGTTGAGCCAATTTTAAGATTTTTTTGTGGATGTTAGCATTTGAATAATCACAATAATAACAACCGTCACAAGATAAAGCGCAACAAACTCTGTTAGTGTATGGATACGAAAAAGACTGGCAATGGACGTCATCACACTGATTATAAGCATCACTGAAGCACCAGTAATAGCACCTGCAGTACCGCCTAATTGGGGAAATAAGCTTAAGGTTTTACTTAAGTAAATAGGATATAAAATACCGGTAAGAAAGCAGGCAATAAAAATATTAATAAGTAATATGCTAAGACTTTGGCTAAAAGCAAAACTCATAATAAGAAATACAACATTACTTATAAGCAAAATGGCAAATGAGATATTCATTAGCATTTTATCATCAACAAAGCTTAATACGCGTCTGACGATCGTTCCAACAAAATATATTGAACGACAATTATCTTTGCCGGTCGGCGACATTTATCTTTGCCGGTTTTGAGTAAATGAAATATGGTAACCAGCATAGTTAAATATCATTCACAAGATAACAAAAATTATGTCAGGCAAACAT
>NZ_JACYVZ010000004.1 GCF_014857925.1 Cysteiniphilum marinum
GAAGCTTACTATAACACCAAAAGGAAACATTCAACGATAAATTACATGACACCAAAACAGTTTGAAGATAGTATGAAATCCGAAAATCAAAAGTGTCCCAAATTGACGGGGTAGATCAATCTTCATACTGAAAAAACAGTAATGTAATCTACAATCTTTGGATAATGTTGTTGGCAAAATGCTAATAAATCTTTCTTTGTTGGTTGTACTGCAATAATTGTTTCACGGTATGCACCATAGTGCATTTTAGGCAAAGCCTGATTGGCTTTAAGATTCTTCTTATCATTTTTTATATACTTAGCCGTGTACTCTTTTTCAAACACTGCCCTTTCATTATGCTTTTCAGCATAAACTAACGCCTTATGCGGAAACTCGCCCTGATCCAATGCTTCTTTGATATAATGTGCAATAACATCTTTAATCGCTGCCGTCTTTGGTGGATTTGCCAAATCATCACCTATTGAGTATTTAGAGTAAATACCATCTATGGCTTTGATTTGATTATATTCATTGGTAAAGCTACGGCGCATGTTTGAACCAAAGTGGATGCTATAAGTACTAATAAAACCATCATAGATAATATGTTCCAAAAATGGCAATAATATAAAGTTCACCTGATACGGCAAGCCGTTCTTCGGAAAAAAATCTTCTAAGCTATGGCTAATTCCTTTAATGCCATAAAGTCTAGTACCCCTACCGGTACCTTTATTTGCAGCTGGTGTTGCCATAACAACCGAGTGCTCACGTAAGTGCTTCATTAGAAAGCCATCAATCGCTAACTTACCTTGCCACTGACGAATAACATCTAAGTCTTCCGCATTAAAGTTATATGGGTTTTTATCACAGAACTCCTTTATATTGGCTGCCGCATACATCTTATCTCTTATAGCAGGAATAGCGCCTTGCAATTCATCATGACTTAAGTCCTGAAAATCTTCCACGGATTTTAAGCTAGAATTAATCACATATTTTTTGTTGGTGAAATCCATTAAAGATCGATGAAGTTTGAAAAAATATTCTGCTTCATGTGGTAAAAGTTGACTCATTGCCGTTGTCCTTATTTTTTGCCTTTATAATACGAATCCGCCTAAGTTAAACCTAAACTTCCCCTCACCCGCGCAGCTTACGCTACGCGACCTCTCCCTCAAGGGGCGAGGTGAAAAACAGTTCAACTCATACCGCCCACAAACCATTTTATAGCATTTCCACCATTGAATTTTACGCCTTTTTGAACGATTCTATTTTGACAATAGCCCCAGCTATTGCCCGCAATACAATCATCCAAAAGCATCAGAAACTTCTTCGGCACTAAAACACTGCAAAATGATTTACGAGCGATATATTCTTGAGTTAGTTACATACTATACCCCTCACTTTAAGCAATGCATATGAAAAACCTGACAAATCCAAACACTTTACTTTTAATTTTCAGTCAAATCGTTAATATATTTTCACCCCTAGTCAATCCCTTTAACATATATGGCAATTCATAAAATCAAAGGTTATGTTATTTTCGTTGTGGTGTTAAGCGCCTTTTTATTATTTTATAAATATATTATGCAGGTTTTCCCAGGCCTTATTGCCAATGACATTATGTCGTCTTTTAGCATCTCTCCAGCTGAAGCAGGATCATTAGTTGCCATTACCTTTTGGACCATTGTTATCACCCAATTATTCTCAGGGTTGATTTTGGATAAATTTGGTTTTCGCATCATTAGCTCACTATCATTGGTGAGCTCAGCATTCGGGCTTTTGGTATTTATTTATGGCGCTAACCACGGTGATTTATGGCTTGGCTATCTTGGGCGCATTATGATTGGCGTTGGCATTTCCTTTGCTACGGTTAGTTATATCAAAGCAGTTTCAGTATGGTTCTCCCCGCGACGCTTTGCCTTCGTTTCAAGCTTCTTAGCCACTGCTGCGATGTTAGGCGCGATCATTGGACAAGCGCCATTATCTTATTTGATCTCACATACAGGCTCTTGGCAAAAGGCATTGGCCATTTGCGCTGTCGTTGGACTTATTGGTGCACTTTTGTACTTTCTCATCATCCGTGATCACAACCCCAAACAACAAAATATCTCCACCAAGGACAGCAGTCTTGAGTGGGCATCGATCAAAACAGTACTTTTTAATCGCAATAACTGGCTATTAACCTTTTATTCAGGCTTAAGCTTCACAGCGATTGATGCCTTTGCCGGTCTATGGGGTAACAACTATTTTCGTGAGCAATATGGTGTGTCAACTGAGCATGCAGCAGGCATGATTTCGATGATCTTCCTTGGTATGGCGATTGGTTCACCAATTATTGGCAAACTATCAGAATACTATAACACCAAGCGTTTAATGCTAGGATTCCATGTTATAGCCACCATTAGCCTTGCGCTTGTTCTCACAGTAAAAACCACACCACTAACCGCCTCTATCTGCTTATTTATCTTTGGTTTCTCATTGGGCATTTATATGCTGAGCTTTGCCATCGGCCGACGTATTAATCCTATCGTTGTCACTGCTACTGTTGCTGCATTAATCAATACGGGCGAGCCCATCTTTGGCGCGATTTTCGATCCTCTTATTGGTTATTTTCTTGAGCTTACATGGCAGGGTAATTACATCAATAGCGCTGGACAAATTGTGCAGTATGCACAAGGCTTGGCACCCGCTAATGCTGTCAAACACTTCGATGTTTCTTCTTACCATATGGCATTCTCCATTTTGACACTCAGCATGATTCTATCTTTTGTCTTATTATGCTTTGTTAAAGATAACAACGAAGCACAAAGTGATAATGTCTAACATTAATAAAAACATTTTCTGATACGTTATTTCTGCTATGATGATGCGCATTGCCATGATAGACAAGAATGCAAGACGTAATGAAACCAACAATCAAAGCTAGCCACTTATTTTGGATCTTTTTCCTCACTTACGCATTTTTATGGACGCTTGCGCCGTCAATTATGCGCTTTGTCACACCCATGGATGCCACCGAAGGGGCAATGTGGGCGCATACGCTGCAATGGGGCTATCCACGCGATCCTTGGTTAAATGCGCTATTAACTAAGGTAGCACTCTTTATTAGCGGCAACCATGATTGGAGTGTTTATTTATTCTCTCAACTGATGGCGCTTATTGCATTTTGGTCAGTTTGGCGCTTGGGGCGATTGATCTTTAAAAATGATTATTTAGCACTATTTGCTGCCATTATTCTTATTGCCATTCAATACTATAACTTAGCGATTATTGACTTTAATGACAATGCCTGTGAACTTGGACTTTGGCCGTTAATGGCTTTGTATTTTTATCGCAGCATCACCACAAATCGCCTGAAGCATTGGCTGCTACTTGGCATCATCTCAGGTCTTGCGATGATGGCGAAATACTACACAGCTGTCCCCTTAGTTGCCATGCTGCTTTTTATCCTTTTTGAAAAATCACTCCATCGCCACTTAATCAACTGGAAACTTTATCTAAGCTTAACCATCTTAATTATTATTTGTATTCCGCATATCATGTGGCTTATAAAATATGGTTTTATAACCATTCATTACTCAATGGATAAAGTTGATAGCCATATCCATGAAAATTTATTGCAAAGACATTTTGGTTATGCCTTGCATTTCTTTTTCGCACAAATTGGAACGTTCATGGGCGCTGTTGCCTTATTTTTATTCGGTTTTGCAGGTAAAACCCAAAATAAACCAACGCTCAATAGCAAAACGAATATTGGCGCCTTTAATGCCAAATTCTTGTTCTTAGTCGGCTTTGGTCCGACACTTATTACCGTGCTTATTTCAATCATTGGCGGTTGGAATATCCATACGATGTGGGGCATCCCATTATTAAGCTTATGGAGCCTTATTCTTATTGCTCTAGCAAAACCTATTTTAACCACCAGTAAGCTTAAACGTCTTATCGCTATGGCTGGCTTTATTACCCTTTTGTTGCTTGTAGGCTATAGTATTTCATTATCTCGCAGTAAAACCAGTAGCGCCAATTATCCGGCGCGCGAAATCGCACAAATCGTCACCAATGAATGGCACCAACGTTATAACACCAAGCTTGAATATATCGCAGGCTTTAACAAACCGATTAGCTATATCACCCGCTATTCCAAAGACCATCCAATGGCGCTTATTGCTTTTGATCCTAAACTTAATCCTGCACTTGATATGTATGACTTACACCAAAAAGGTGCAGTGTTTATTTTAGTACCGCAAATGGAAGGCACTACTACATTCCCAAAAGAGGTATTAGCACAATACCCTGATTTAGTAATCACGCCTTATCAAGAAATTCCTTGGAAACGTGCCAAGCCCAATCAACAACCGATGCGCTTTCAAATCGCTTTTTTACCACCAAAGCCATAGTGTGATCATATGACTTTACGTGACAGTTATCTAAATTATCTCAATGCACATCACTACAATGAAGATTCATTGCAATTACAAGCGATTGACTATTTACAGCAAATCATTGCACGCGTTAAGGAGCAAGACTCAATAAAGTCCAAGACTTGGCGCTTGTTTAAAAAGAAGCCGGACCCCATCAAAGGCTTATACATGTGGGGTGGCGTTGGTCGCGGCAAAACATTCATCATGGATTTATTCTATGATACGCTAACTATTGACAATAAAACGCGCTTGCACTTTAATCACTTCATGCAGCAAGTACACCAATCATTGCGCAATTTCCAAGGTCAAAATAATCCTTTACAAAAAGTCGCTCATAATATTGCTGATCAATATAGCGTAATTTGTTTTGATGAATTTTTTGTCGAGGATATTGCAGATGCGATGATTTTAGGCGGTCTTTTCACACAATTATTTGAACTTGGCATTACTCTTATCGCCACTTCAAACATCCCACCTGAACGGCTTTATCAAGGTGGCTTACAACGTGAACTTTTCTTGCCGGCAATCGACTGCCTTATTAAGCATGTCACCGTTCTTAATCTTGATTCTGGCACTGATTACAGACAACTAACACAATCGCATAATCAAAACTTCTTCTACCCCTTACCAGAAGCCACACTTGATCTTGCCAATCGCTTTAAACAAAGTGCATCAACTCATGTGATATATGACACTGAAATCATCCTTGAAGATCGCCTTGTTAAAGTCAAAGCCGTTGATGAGCATGCTATTTGGTTTGACTTCTTTAGTATTTGCGGTGATGGTCGCGGTGTGAGTGACTATATCGCCCTTGCCAAACGTTTTGATACCATCTATATCAGTGATATGCCCATATTAACGATAAAACATGAAAGTGAAAGCAGACGGTTTATCGCCATGATTGATGAGTTTTATGATGAAGACAAACACGTTATTATCGCAGCAGAGACTGACTTTAATGATATTTATCAAGGTGAAAAACTTAAATTTGAATTTGAACGCACCAAAAGTCGACTACATGAGATGCAACAACAGCATCAGTAAAGAACAAACCCACGTAAAACTACGCTTGTCTTTTTAAATGAATCTTATTAGAATCGTCCACTTCAAATTTAAATAGACAATTAAATGAACATCAAAAGAATAATTTCAACTCTATTAATTTTAACAACGATCACACTTTTTAGTGGTTGCGCAGCAATTGGTACTGCCGTTAGTCATCGCAACTTAGAAACCCAAACGCTTATGAGCAATAGTGTCTTTTTGTCACCTGAATCTGTTGATTTAAAGCCAACAATATTTGTCATGCTAACCAATACCACAGATCACCCAGACTTCTCTATTAAAAGCGCTTTATTAAAGCGTCTTGAATCAAAGGGCTACACTATCGTTAATCATCCACAACAGGCTTCTTTTATTTTGCAAGTCAACATTCTACAAGTTGGTCAAAAAAGCAAAACCGCAGCACAAGAGATGATGTCTGAAGGCTATGGTGGTGCATTAGAGGGTGTTGTATCCGGTGTTGCTATTGCTGCCACAGGTAGCGCCAATGTCGTTGTTGGCGGTGTTGCAGGTGGTGTCGCCACATCAGTAACGGATAATTTTGTCAAAGACGTAACCTATACGGTGATTAGTGACATTAAGCTCAGTCAAAAATTCAAAGACAATACCATTACAGATAAAACAAGAATTCTTAGCATGGCAAATCGTGTAAATTTAGCATTTGATAGTGCTAAACCATTACTTGTCATTGGTTTATCTGACGCCATTTCAGGATTGTTTATCCAACAAACCACAGCCTAGGAAATCACATGCGATATTTATCAGCAACCCTAAGCCTTTTCATATCTTTACTTCTACTAACAGGTTGTGCTCATCAACCGATTGGCAGCGGTCCTGTTCTCAATAGCATGAAAGTCGAGAAAAAAGACGTCTTGCATGCGGTTGGACATGACTCAACCGTTATTGGCACAATTGGTGCAGGTGCAGGTGCAGGTGCAGTGACTGGAGCAATTGTTGGCATTGGTTTAACCATTGTAACCTTTGGTTTAGCAGCACCTTTGATTCCTGTAACAACCTTAGCTGGAGGCGCTGGAGGTGCCGCCATTGGTGCTGGCAGTGGCGCTATTTACGGCTATGCCAAAAACCATGACCAATACTTGTATAGCTATCTTGTAGAAAATAAAAGTGATGGCAAAAAATACCTTATCCACCAATATGACAAAAACCAAATTGCTCAAGGTCAATTAGTTAATATCTATCATGATAAAGGTGATATATTTTATATTCGAGAAATCAAAAAAGCCTAAGGAAATACGGCAATAACTAAGGACTAAACCACTTCTTTTGTTTGTAACACTTGGTTGTAAAGCATATCTTTGACACGGCGACGCTGTTTTTTAAGATTTGTTAACTCATTATCTGTTACCGCTTCTTGATTGGCTTCAATCCTAAATATTTCCTTATCAAGCGCTTCATATTCATTAAATAGTTTGTGAAAGTGATTATCCGTTTCTTTTAAATTATGGATTGTTTCAGCATGCTCTGGAAACTCTTTAACTAGCGGGTGATGTTCTAACATTATTAACTCCTACATTTATGATTAATATTACAAACTTCCAGTTTGAGTCTAACAATCATAAAACTAGGCGTCATGCACGCTTATAGCAAAAAATACCAATAGATCCAAAAACAATGATCTATGTCATCTTTTTATATATTTTTTAGAGGTAAAAATAAACGACGAGCTTCCGAGTGAAACTCTCTGAAACCAAACTGTTTATAAAAAGATACCGCTTTTTCATCAATTGCATCAACAACCATGGCATATATAGCAATTTCTTCACTCACGGCAAGTGTGCGCTTAATTGCATCGACTAAAAGCATTCTGCCAACACCTAAACCTTGCGCACTTTCACTGACTGCCAAACGCCCAATTAAAGCGCAAGGTATTGGATGACGCGGCAACTTGCGCGCTACTGTATCAGGCAAAGAGTCTACAGCTACTGATAGCGTGGAAAGTGTGTAATAACCGAGGATAACCGTTATATCCTTTTCCGATGTCGCAACAAATGTACGCCCAATACTACGCCGAACATCTTGGGTTGCTTGCTTTTGGATATAATGATCCAAAGCATCAACACCACAACAAAAATGTGTACGATTGTGAGTTTCACTATCAAGAGCTGAAATAATAATATTTGAATAACTCATTACTTACTACTAACACGCGCATTATGCTCATCAAATGCTTTTAACAGCTTATCATTAAACTGCACTGGCTGAGATAAAGCAGTCAAAAAAGCTGCTGCGTCACTCTGCCCTAGCTGCATCGTCTCATGCGCATGGATTGTTTTTTCAGCCTGCTTTAATGCGCAACTTAAAATGAAATTGCTTACACTTTTACCCTCAAAGCTTGCAGCACGCTCAAGAACTGTTTTCGCCATATTATTTAATCTTAAATTAATACGCTCTTGCTTAAGATTCATGGTTTCACTTCGCATTTTAGGCTCCATAAATTTCCAACACAACCTAAGTGTACGTCAAAAAGGCACCAAAATCAAAAATCAAAAATCAAAAATCAGATTACCCCATACAAATAAAAAAATCATAAAAAAATGCAAATCACAATTGACAGTCTTTAAAAATTTCTGTTAGCTTAAGTTCAAGTTGTTAATTTTTTTCGTGAAGACATTATGCTTAAATACGCTTGTTACAAACGAATGATGATGCCCAACCTAGGCGCTGTTGTCGAGGTTGGGTTTAAGTCGTTTGCTTAAGCGCGAACAAGCGATTTAAATACCAATTCCAGTGCCTAGGATTCCAAAGGCACTGGCTTCTTGCCAGCGACCCCAAGCGCAAAAACAGCTTAAAAAGAGGTTCAAAATGGCAAATCAATTTACAAATGAGCAACACTTCACCACGCAATGCATTCATTCAGGCATCCAAGCAGATCCAAATAATGGCGCATTACTAACACCTATCTTCCAAACAACTACATACCAACAACAAAGTGTTGGCAACCATAAAGGGCACACTTATAGCCGTTCATCTAATCCTACGGTGAGCGTATTAGAAGAGAAACTTGCCAAGCTTGAAAAAGCACCAAGTAGCGCATGTTTCGCCACAGGTATGGCTGCCATTAGCGCACTTGCTTGCACTTTACTCAAAGCGGGTGATCATGTCGTTTGTTCTGATGTTGTCTATGGTGGCACCGTGCGCTTATTCAATGAAGTACTTCAAAAATTTGGCGTTAGTGTGAGCTATGTTGATAGTAGCAATCCGCAAAATGTCAAACATGCGATTACTGACAATACACAACTAATCTTAATTGAAACACCCGCTAATCCAACACTTAAATTAACTGACATCAAGGCGATCGCTGAAATTGCTAATGCACATAATATTCTATTGGCAGTGGATAACACTTTCTTGACGGCGGCACTGCAAAAACCACTTGATCTAGGGGCAGATATTAGCATCTATTCGACCACTAAATACATTGATGGGCACAACGCGACTGTTGGTGGTGCGTTAATCACTAAAGATGAAGCGATTAACGAGCGCTTTCGCTATACCCGCAACTGCTTAGGATCAATTCAAAAGCCCTTTGAGGCATGGCTTATTTTGCAAGGCATCAAGACATTGCCGCTTCGTTTGAAACAACACTCTGATAATGCTTTAGCAGTCGCGCGTTTTCTAGCAACACACGAGGCAGTTAAAAGCATTTACTATCCTGGTTTAAATAGCTTCCCACAGTATCTACTGGCTGAAAAGCAACACCTTGGCGCACACGGTGGCATGCTCGCCTTTGAGCTTAAAGGTGATATTCAAAATGGAATAAACTTTATTAATTCGGTTAAGCTCTGCGCGTTAGCTGAGAATCTCGGCGCGATTGAAACATTAATCACTCATCCAGCGACAATGACGCACGGTCCAATTGCTGCAGACGAGCGTAAACGCCTTGGCATTCATGATGGTTTAATTCGATTATCTGTTGGCTTAGAAGATCCATTTGATATCATTCAGGACCTAGATCAAGCATTAGCTGCTGCCACCGAACAACAAAGTAAGCAAAATAAGCAAAACAAACAAAAGGTATCTTAATCATGACACAATATCGCTGTAGTAGTTTTCAAGCTGAAGTCGTTGTGCTTAAGTTTGGCAGCTCCATTTTGGAGTCTCTTGATTACTTCCAAGACGCCGCTTTTGAAGTAAAGCGCTTTGTGGATAAAGGTTACAAAGTCATTGCGGTTGTCTCGGCTATTGGTAATACTACCGATGCTTTAGAAGGCAATCAAAATGCATTTAATCTAAGCAACAATCAAACCAGTGCCAAAGCGCGTGCTTTATTGCTATCCACGGGGGAGCTACAATCCGTCGCATACCTGACACAAGCACTACTACAGCAAGGAGTCCAAGGCAATTTCATCACCAACCCAATCGTTGCTGAAGGTGATTATGCCAATGCCACTCCACTTCATATCAATCAATCATTATTTCATGAGCTATTAAATACACAACAAGCCATTGTGCTACCAGGCTTTATTGCTGAGAATAAAGACAATGAACCTTGCCTTTTAGGGCGAGGTGGTTCGGATTTAACAGCCCTTTTTATTGCGCATCAATTACAAGCCAAGCGCTGTATTTTACTTAAGGATGTTGATGGTGTTTATCATTTAGACCCCAATAAATTCAAAGATGCTATTCGCTACGAAACACTTACTTATGATTGCGCAAAAGAAAAAGCAACCCAAGTCATTCAACCGCAAGCGATTACTTGGGCTAAAGCACATTGCCTGACATTTCAAATTGGTAAGCTCAGTGGTAATAATTACACAACCGTTGGCACATTAGAAACAAAGCAAGCCACTCAAGTATCGCGTCAAGTTAATATTTACGAGGTTGCATAATATGGATCAGTGGACTCGCCTTATTCATCCAGAAATTGACAATAACGACCCTTATCAGGCCAATAGTTTACCAATCTATCAAACAGCTACATTCGCTCAAGATGATGCTGAGGATCCTACTAACCAATATGATTACTCAAGAAGTGGCAATCCGACACGAGCATACGTTGAAGCTTACATAGCAAAGCTTGAAAATGCACAATATGGTCTGGCATTTAGCAGTGGCATGGCAGCCATTAGTTGTGTGCTACAACTATTAAACGCAGGCGATCATATCATTATTGGCACGGATATTTATGGTGGTACACACCGAATCCTTCACAAGGTACTAACACGTTTTAATATTCAATGCTCGCAAGTTGACTTCAATGATGAGCAAGCACTAACACAATCATTAACGGCCAATACTAAGTTGGTATTGCTAGAAACACCAACCAATCCACTGCAACAAATAACCGATATCAACGCCTTAAGATCGAAGCTAGCGCAGGATATTATCCTTGCTGTAGACAATACCTTGCTATCACCTTGGTTACAGAAGCCACTGGAGCTTGGTGCTGATATTGTTATTCACTCAGCGACTAAGCATTTAGCAGGTCATAGCGATGTCTCTGCAGGTGTTGTTGTCACTAATCATGAACATTTAGCACAAGAGCTTAAATTCTTACAAAATGCTAATGGTAATGCACTTGACCCCATGCAAGCATGGCTTTTATTAAGAGGTGTTAAAACATTAGGTTTACGCATTGAGCGCCAACAGCAAAGCGCACTTAAAATTGCACAATTTCTAGAGAATCACCCTAAAGTAACTAAAGTCTACTATGCAGGACTGCCAACACATCCAAACCATAATATTATGCAGGCTCAAGCCTCAGGATCTGGCTCGGTATTAAGCTTTACTACTGAATCATTTGAACTATCTAAACACATTGTAAATCAGACGCAACTTTTTACTATTTCAGTAAGCTTTGGCAGTTTAATGAGTCTCATTAGTCTGCCTTGCCAGATGTCGCATGCCGCAATTGATACCAGTAAGCGCAATATTCCAGAGAGTCTTATCCGCCTATCGATTGGCATCGAAGATCCTGATGATCTTATTGACGATCTTGAGAAAATCTTAAACCATGAAATAACAACATCTTTGACGAGTGAACACCATGCCAAATGACAGCCACATCAGTTTTGAATTATTTCCCTCTAAAGCCCATCTTGACAGTGGCAAGCTTTACCAAGCGATTGATGAAATAAAGCCTCATGTACCTAAATACGTATCCGTTACTTTTGGCGCTGGTGGCTCCGAGTCTTACGCTAACTCGTTAACGCTTATTCGCTATTTACGTCAACAACATATTGATGTTGTGCCACACATTACCTGCTTTCACCTTGATAAACAGGCGATTTTTAATCTTTTGCAAGAGTATATTAAGCTTGGCATTGATCGCCTTGTTGTTGTTCGTGGCGATTTACCACAAGATATTCAAAAACAAACTAAAGTAAGCTTTAATTATGCTTATCAATTAATTGATTATATTCGCCAAATCAGTGGTAAACAGTTTGATATTACGATTGCAGCTTATCCTGAGTTTTATCCTAGCTCGAAGACTTTACAAGAGGATATCGACAATTTAAAACAAAAAATAAATGCAGGTGCCAGTCACGCCATTACGCAATATTTTTATAGTATTGATGCTTTCTATCACTTCTTGCAAATGTGTCATGATCATCAAATCACTATTCCGATTACGGCAGGAGTTATGCCCATTGCCAATTATCAAGGCTTGAAGCGCTTCTCACAAATTTGTCATGCTGATATCCCGCAGTGGCTTGATAAGCGTCTTGCCGCCTACGCACATGATCCTGTGGCACTACAAGACTTTGCCAGTGATGTTGTGGCTAAACTATGTGATGACTTAATTGACCTTGGTGTACATGGGCTTCATTTCTATACTTTGAATCAAATGTCTGCAACCAATGCCGTGATTGCTAAAAGCTCGAAGTTGCAAAGCATTTTAGTACGGCAAAAAAGCCAAAGGAATCAACAAAATCCTGAACCTACAACAATTACCCAATTAGTATCTCGTTAATGACTTTAATCACTTATCTTTACAGCTATAAGCTTTCGACGTACCATAATCACAAATTAATGACAATCGTGACTTCTTATGCAATTGCCTCCATTAAAGTCCTTGCCTTATTTTATTGCTGTTGCCAAACACAAGCACTTTGCTCAGGCTGCTGCCGAGCTTAATCTTACAGCCGGTGCGATTAGCCAACAAATTAAACAGTTAGAGCAATACCTTGGGACAACGCTTTTTAACCGTGACACGAAGCATGTTGAATTAACACATGATGGCATGAGTTATTACAAAGAAATTGAAGCTGCATTGATTCATATTGAGCAAGCAACCAGTCAGATTAAACCACTTAATCAAGATACGGTACAGTTACGTATATTTTCAACACTTGCCGTACAGTGGCTTATCCCACGACTAAGTGATCTTTATCTAAAACACTCAGATATCAATCTCAATATGATGACATCAACTGAGTTAAAAACACATGATGTCGATAATGCTGATCTAAGCATTCAATTGGAATTAGCGGATCCAACCAGTAAAGCAGTTAAGCTATGGCAAAATCAACTGACCCTTGTCTACAACCCGAAGATCATTAAAGCCAATGAGATAAACAAGAGCCCTGCAATTATCGTGAATCACCCCTTGCGTGAACAAGATTGGCAGATTTTCTGTGGGTCTACGCATTTATCAATGCCTAGCAAAAAAATATCTGTTGCCACAACTATTCATGCGCTTCAAGCCGTTGAAAATGGATTGGGCAGCTTTGTTACGCACTTGCCGCTTGTTTATGCATTAATTCAAAACAAACGTCTTAGTATTTGGCAAGAACCTTTGCCATTATCGCAATACTATTACTTAGTTGATAACCAACCACACCGGCATACTGCAAATAAAAAAATTGTGCATAATTGGTTGGTAAAGCAAGCACAGCAGTATTTTGAAAGTTAGATAACACCAAAAGTGTAATCTATAAGTTTTACTCGATTATCTGCATTTTCTGATGCTGAAACCCAATAGGTAAAGCCAAGTTCTGCTATTTGAGCATCTTGTTTTATTGTGAAAAAGGTTTCACAATAAGGAGATTCTGTTGTCAAGAAACAATGTCTTTTTCCGACATTAACCGCTTTTTCATTGCTAAACTCCGCATCTAGCAAAATGGGATAGTTTAACTTCTTTTCCTCATATTCCGCTAGCAAAGCGTAGACGACTTTATAACGATTACCTTTTATCAATTTTGCAGTGTCTGGACTAATGCTCTGATCATTATCAGTTTTGATAAAGACCTGATTTTTAGCAAATATCATTCCATTCATAAAATTCAATTTTTCAGTTATCTGATGTTCACCATCTGCTGTTTTTAGCACTAGCTCTTGTGTGCAATACTGCAAGCTGCCAAGGTTGACAGTAAAAGCATTTTTACCACCACCAACGATAAGATCAGCTTCATCTGTTTTTAGTGTGATGTCTTGACAGTTCCCCTTCCCTATAATTGCTTTTACCTTCACAGGCTCTTCTCCTATTGCCAAAGACTTCACCCCTGCTAATGACACATCAACAATATTCCCTTGGGAGGTCGAATATAAACTTAAATGTGATGTTTGAATCTGATAATCACTAAAGCCACTATCACCAGCCTCAGATCCACCACCACCGCCGCCACAACCACTTAAAGCAAAGCTGCCCATGATTAAAAATTTGGAGCATATCTCTTTGGTCAGACCTGTCATTGTTTTCCTTATCTGAATTTACCGCACACGGCAGACATTTCACCGCAAAGAATCAATCAGATCCAGATACAAAAACATACAAAAAGTAAACTTACCTGCTAATCACAATTGTGATTTACAGTGCTTTTGTGGACAATAGCTTATTCCATTGCTTACATATACTATTGATATGAAACTTTATATTTATGAACACTGCCCTTTCTGTATCCGTCCACGCATTATTTCTGGACTAAAACATATTCCACTTGAACTAATTTATCTTGCCAATGATGATGAGAAGTCCCACTTTGATCTCATTGGCAAGAAACAAGTGCCTTTTTTACAAAAAGATGATGATAGCTTTTTGATTGAAAGCTTGGATATCTGTCAATATCTCAATAATTTTGATAAAAAGCCAATCTTAAGTGACGAAATCACGACAAGCACCAAACTCATTAAACTCACGACACTGCTAAGCAATACCAGTAAATCACTGGTCTACCCAAGCTTTCTGAATCATCCACTTAATCAACAAGACTTTCCAACGCAAAGTGCCAAAGACTATTTTGAGCGTAAGAAAGAAAAGTACATTGGTTGCTTTAAGGCAAATTTACACTTCCCAGATGCCGCCATTGAAAGCACACAAGCAATTTTGAATGAACTTGATAAGCTTATGACATACATCTATGCTAGCTGCAACCAATTGTCTTGGGATGATATTATAGTTTTCCCAATATTGCGTAACCTAGGCATTATCAGTCATCTCATCAATATTCCTGAAAATATTAAGCGCTATGTTAAATACTTAGCGCATGAAGCGGATATTGAGCTTTATACTAACTTCAACCAAGGATAGTAACTTATGAAAATCACTCAAATTGAAATTTTTGATATTCACTGCCCCAAGCGTCCAGCATGGTCACCCGTGTTTGTGCGCATTCATACCGACAAGGGGTTAACGGGAGTCGGTGAGGCAGGTCTTGCTTATGATCTTGGTCATTCCGCTGCGGCACATATGATTAAAGAGTTTGCGAAAGAGATGTTATTAGGAGTTGATCCATTTGCTACTGAACATCTTTGGAATCGTATGCTGCGCGAGAGCTTCTGGGGATTAGGTGGCGGACCTGTAGTCTACTCAGCGATGAGTGCGATTGATACCGCACTTTGGGATATCAAAGGTAAAGCGCTTGGTTTACCAGTTTATCAACTTCTGGGTGGTAAAACCAATAAAAAACTGCGCACTTACGCCAGTCAATTACAGTTTGATTGGGATTGTTATGAACGTAAGACTTTATTCAAACCCGAAGACTATGCCAAAGCAACTGAAAAAGCAGTTGCTGAAGGTTATGATGCGGTTAAAGTGGATCCGATGATGTTTGATCACAAGGGAGACACGATTTACAACTGCACCTTGCCATTTCGCCGTGATCATTTAAATCTCATTCGTGCACGCATGCAAGCGATTCGCGATGTATTGGGTGAAAATGGCGATATTATTTTTGAGTGCCATAGCTTGCCAGGTCTTACATCCGCCTTGCAACTTGGTGAAATTGCTGAAGAATTTAACTGCTTATACTTTGAGGAACCTGTTAATTATTTGAATAGTAAATTGCATGAACCACTTAAGCAAAAACTTAATGTCCCTATTGCTGCAGGTGAGCGCTTGTATCTACGCCATGGTGTACGCGAATATCTTGAGAAGCAAACCGTTGATGTTTTGCAACCCGATATTGGTTTGTGTGGCGGTCTAACTGAAGCAAAAAAAATCTGCGATTATGCCGATATGTATGATGTCAAAATCCAAGCGCATGTGTGCGGCGGCCCTGTAGCAACTGCTGCTAGTTTACACTTAGAAACAGCAATTCCTAACTTCATTATCCATGAACATCACACCTATGCCTTAAAAGACTTTAATCGCGAACTTTGCCTACAAGATCCACAACCTGTTAATGGTTTCTTTGAAGTATCAGAAACACCAGGACTTGGGATTGAATTAAACGATGAAGTGGTAATGAAATCTCCTAGGATGGTTATTAAATAAATCACCACTTTTACTGCATAGCTTCATAAGCGATTTTTATGCTTTTTGATTTGATTCTATTCGATTGCAAAATATCAGCATTAACCACTTGACATAGCAAGGTCAAGTCGATAAATTGTCGCAGTACCGCGGAGAGATGGCCGAGAGGCTGAAGGCGCTCCCCTGCTAAGGGAGTATGGGGCTAATAACTCCATCGGGGGTTCGAATCCCCCTCTCTCCGCCATAATCAATCATTTCAACACCGCTCAAACCCATGTAAATCAATAGATACAGCACGTTTTAAAGAGTGAATAAGATTTCAAAATACCCCCAACCCCCAATATAACCTCTCCCCTGACGGGATAATTCGTGCAGCTGACATTACATGGATGAAGGGGATAATAAAGACTCAACTTATTTGTTATGCTTTTTCTGCAACCGCCGCTCACTAAAAAACGCTTTAAGCATCTCACTGGCCTCATCTGCCAAGATGCCACCTTCCACATCTAGATAATGATTTAAAAATGGCTCTGTATGTAACTGTGCTTTTGAACAGACGACACCTGCTTTTGGTTCTTTGGTCGCAAAATAAAGCGTTCTGATACGTGCGTGCACCATCGCACCTAAACACATCATACATGGCTCTAAAGTGACATAGAGATCACACTCAGGTAAGCGATAGTTTTGCATTGTTTGTCCTGCATCGCGCAATGCAATGATTTCAGCATGTGCTGTTGGATCGTTATTCATAATCATCTGATTAAAACCCCTCCCAATGATTTGATTATCTTTGACAATAATCGCACCAACGGGGACTTCATTATGCACTTGCGCTTTCTTTGCCTCTAATAGCGCATACGCCATCCACTGTTCTTTATTCGTTAACATCATATTATTAATACTCACTACACACTATCTCGCCACTTAATACCATTAAGTATTTTCTGATAGCGTAGTTTATTTATCTATACCATAAGTTAGCCTATACTATACTACACTTTATCAACAACATGACCCTATAGAGCAAGATTAAGATGTTAAGGAAGACTATTCTTTGTATATTTTTTATATTTAGCCTATTTAGCCTTAGCTTCTTGTACGCTGCTGATGACAATAAAAGTGATTCAAAAACACCAACTCTCGATATTGTCATTAATGGTATTAGTGATAACAAAATCACATCAAGCATTCTTGATAATATCAGCTTATCACGCTTTAAGTCGTTTGCTGTTTCTCACCCTAATCAAATGCAACTACTACTTAAAAAAAGTGATGATGAAATCAAAACGTTACTTGAGCCCTATGGTTACTATAAGCCAGTCATTACTACAGACTTTAGTGTCAAAGATAAGCTGTGGATTGCAACGTTTAATGTCAAACTCAATGAACCATTACATATTGATGCCTTAACCGTTAATATCAATGGCTCAGGTCAACATTCTAAAATCGCTACTAAAACACTAAATGACTTACCACTAAAGCAAGGTGACATTCTAACGCAAACTGCTTATGAAAAATCTAAAGCATTACTGACTGATAGCTTTTTTAACGCCGGCTACCTAGATAGCGAGCTTACGGAACATGAAGTTCGCATTAATATGCTTAAATACACTGCTGAAGTTATTTTAACCGTTAATACTGGTGAGCGTTATAAGATCGGTGCCATTAATATCAAGCAACAGCGTTATGATTATGCTGAGCGTTTTATCAATGATATTATCAAGGTCAGCATCGGTGACGCTATGTCGCAGAAAAAAATTACCAAAGCCAATAAACGTTTACAAGATAGCGGCTATTTTAGCAATGCTCAGCTTGTCCCTAAAATCTCTAAGCGCGATAAAGTTAACAAGACCGTTCCTGTCGATTTAAACTTAACCGCGGGGCATGCGCGCACTTATACTTTTGGTGTGGGTTATGGCACATTTACAGGTCCTAGGGTAAGCTTTGGCACGCTTTTTCGTCATGTTACCGATACCGGACAGCAGTTCTCCTTTAACGTCTCAGCATCTCCTGCCAATAGCACTTTTAGCACAAGCTATGTTTTTCCAGGCAAAGACCCATTACATGATAACTGGAGCCTTATTGCCGAGCAAAGCTATATTGAAACCGATACCTACAATGAGCGCCAAACTAATTTTGGCATTGCACGCACCCACAAATATGGTCATTGGCAAACCACCGTGAGTTTACAGCAATATCTTACCAATTATGATACCGTCGCTAACCCCAATAATACCAACGGCAAATACCTCGTTCCGGCTTTAACCCTTCTATACGATGGCAGCTGGCAAAATGGCTTTTGGCGTCAAGGTTTAGTGTGGAATGAACTATTACAAGCCTCCATCAAGTCCCCACTTTCGGATCAAGATTTTATTCGTAATAGCATGAGCATTTATTACTCACTTCCTATTAATCCTGAATGGAACCGTTTGCTATTTTCCGCGAACTGGGGATTTATTACGGTCGATAACATTCAAAATATTGCCCCTAATTTTCGTTTTTATGCCGGTGGTGTCAACAACCTTCTGGGCTATCCCTTCTTAAGCCAAGGGCCTACAGTCAATGGCAATGTCACGGGTGGTCGCTATCTTGCCACAGGTCTTGCTGGCATTGAGCAACGCATTTATGGCAACTTCAGCTCAATGCTTTATTATAACTTGGGTAATGCTGCCAATAAGCCTAATTTTAGTGATGTTGATATTCTACGTGCGGCAGGTATCGGGCTTAGCTATAAAACACCACTTGGACCCTTTATGATATTTTTCACACGCACATTAAATCATAATAATGAACACTGGCGTTTTGATTTAAGTATTGGGATAAGCCTATGACAAGGCTACGTAAAACCGTTAAATGGTGCTTAATCACGCTCTTGAGTCTCATATTGATCATTACACTGGCGCTTGGATTTTTATTATTTACCACGCCAGGATTGAAGATAACGCAAAAAATGACCAATCACTTTTTACAGCCGCTTGGCATTAGTCTTAAAGGCAATATTTCAGGTCAAATTAACCAACTCAAACTTGATGAACTTGATATTAAAAACGACACCGTCGATATTCGCTTAAGCCACGTTGAACTGTCGTTATCATTGTGGTCTTTGATTAGTCGCCAAACGCTTGATGTTAAGCATTTATCCTTAGATAAAGTCTATGTTGATGTCAACACGCATTCAACAGATAGCGATCACAATGATCAAGCACATGAAGATGATAGTCCTTTTAGTATGCCGCTTGCGCTCTATGCTAAAAACATCAATGTCAATGATGTACAATATTTGATGAATCAGCAATTAATCGTCTATGCTACAAGCATCAGTGCAGACGATATTAATTTAGTTGATGACAAACTAGCGCTTAACCAAGTTTCCGCCAATGTCCCCGCTTATTCAGCCAGTGCAACGGTAAATAGCGGTTATATTATACTAAACGCGCCTTTTAAAACGCATTTAAAAGTCAATCTATCTGCCACACAAAGTGGTGCTGATATCAGGAGCACACAAACTCAAATCATCGGTAATTTTGCAGATAAATTTAGTATCATGAGCGATGGTATTATTCACTATAAAATGAAGCCTTACCCTTACTCACTTGTTTCAAGCTTTGATCGAGGTAAAATCGTCAATCAGCTTAAACTTGATCATCTTGCCACGATTAATAATACATTGCTATTTAATGATCAACTGGATTGGTCAGTTAATCTTAGCTCTTTAAATCCAGCGGTACCACTCAAGTTCAACATCGGAGGCAAGCTTAATACCACTGATCATGATCTTCGACTTAAAACCAGCTTTTGTGATATTTTTAGCAACGATACTGAGTTACGTTGTCATGTAAGCCTATCTAGCAACAATGGCGTTTTTCACTTAAATCAATTCAAGCTTACTAACCCACGTAATGATGATCGTGTGCAAATCAAACTCACGCAATCTAAACAAGATATTCAAGCACAATGGGAAGTTTTTGTGAATAATCTTAATACTTACCCTTTTAACGTCAGTGGCAACATCTATTCACAAGGAAAAATTGACATCAACGATAAGACAACCAAAGCACTCAAAATGACCCTTGATGTCCGTGACTTTCTCTATAAGCAATTTGATCTTACTAAACTTGTATTAGCTGTTGATAATCACGCATTAACATTCAATGCCGATTCTAATAAAATCTCAACACTGATTAAGATGCAATTACAGAGTCTCTCACTGTCAAAGATTACGGCGAAGCTCAATACTTTAGACTTTACTAGTAAAACCTTTAAGCAAAACTGGCATCTGACGAAAGCTGTTGATTTAGCAATTAGTCCTGATAAAAGTAGCATGAGTAATCTATGCCTTCTGGCATCCAATGATAACCATTTTTGCATCAATGCCTCATTAGCACCTAATGCCATTGCGGTTCAAACAGTTGGTGAGATCATCCCTGCGCAGTTTATCCCTAATCTGCCTTATGGCGGTGATAGCTTTGCCTTAAGTTTCAAGGGGAACTATTTACAACAACCTAATAGTGATCCCAAAGCCAATTTTAGTATCTCTGGACATGGCTTGTTCTTCGCTAACAACACCTCATGGTTTAAGCAATTACAACAGATTGTGCCGCTCCATCAATTATCCTATACTACTAATCTTAATACCAATCTATCACTTCAAGATCAAAAGCTCATATTAAATAGCAATATTTCCTTTCCACAAAACACACTGTCACTTAAGCTTAATAGTGATAATTTTGATTTATATAATTTGAGCAAAGCAAACTTAACTGGTGCACTTGAGCTATCATCAACACGCCTTGATTGGGTGAGTAATTTTATCCCACAATTCCCAACATTAATTAATAAAGGTGATTTACATAGCAGCCTACAAATCACGGGCACTTTGTTTGACCCAAACGTTGATGGTGATGTTGCACTTAAAGATGCACAAATTGAGCTACTACCATTAAATACCACCTTAGATGATATCAATGCCAATATTATGATACGCAACCCATTGAATGCTAAGATTAACCTCACTGCTAATATCCAGAAATCACCACTAACTGTTAGTGGATTTGTTGATTTGCACGATGCCACACCAAATACCAATATTAATATCAATGGCAAAAAACTGTTAGTGCTTAACACGCCTGATATGGAAGTCACGGTCAGCCCTACTTTACATTTCAGCCAACAAAACGGCAGCAGTAATTTAAGCGGTAATATCTTTATTAATAAGTTAATTGTTAATCTTGCTGATATGAAAAGCAGTAGTCTGCAAAATACCATTCAAAACGATGTTGTCTATGTCAACAATAGTAATCAAGCAATACAAACACAAAAAAACACACCATTTAGCATGAATATCAATATCGATATGGGTAAGAATGCCCATGTCTCAGGGCTTGGCCTTGACACTAATATTCAAGGCAAGTTAAACATCATTAGCCAACCAAATCAACCAATGCTTGGCGTTGGTACGCTGCAACCAGTTAATGGCGTATTTAGCGCTTATGGTAAAACATTTAGTGTAGATCCTAAATCAACTATTCAGTTTAATAACTCGCCAGTTGGTAATCCAATGCTAGCAATTACCACATTTTACAACATTCCCACTTCTATGAAACTAACACAATCAAATGCACCTGATACCATCGGCATTGAAATCACTGGCATGGCAAATAATCCAAAAATTCAACTGTTCTCAGATCCGAGCATGTCACAAACAGATATTCTTTCTTATATCTTATTTGGTCAAGTACTAAATAATGCCAATAGCAGCCAAACATCATCTGATGCACTATCGCAAGCAGCGCTTTTAATTGCGATTAATGAAGGGGGTAGTGGTGTCATTGATGAGCTTAAAGACAGACTCTCTCTTGCTGAGTTTTCACTTGGCAACTTAAGTAATAATCCAACCAATACGACAAACAACACAACAACAGGGCAAAACAATACAGCAGTTTTCATTGGCAAACAAGTAACCTCGCGACTTTATCTAAGCTATGGTGTTGGCGTATTCACGGGTGAACAGCAAGGGATTGCTACCTTTTCACTCACACCACAATGGAAGCTCAAAGGTGAGATAACAAGCTTTGATCGTGGTGGTGACATTCTTTATCAAACACATTCTGAAAACTAAAAAATAACTATCCATTCAGTGCCAATATGTCTATGCTTAGCACAAATTACTCAATGTTTATAAATATCGATGTCATTCTCCTCATTAGGCTTAAGCACTGCCATTTTAAATGCGCTGGCAGAACAAGGTTATAAATCACCATCTCCCATCCAGCAAAAGGCCATTCCAGCTGTTTTAAGCGGGCGTGATGTACTTGCTGCAGCACAAACCGGCACGGGTAAAACCGCCGCATTCACCTTGCCCATTTTAGAAATGTTAGCACAAGGACCACAGTCAACTGCCAATCAAACGCATGCCCTTATCTTAACGCCAACACGTGAGCTTGCTGCCCAAATAGAGACAAATATTCAAGCATATAGTACGAACTTGCATTTGCGCTCTTGTGTTGTATTTGGCGGAGTTAAAATCAATCCACAAATGATGCGCTTACGTAAAGGGACTGATATTCTGGTGGCAACACCTGGGCGGTTACTTGATTTATATGAACAAAATGCCATACGCTTTGATCGCTTAAAATTTTTAGTCCTTGATGAAGCCGATCGTATGCTTGATATGGGTTTTATCCATGCCATTCGCAAAATTCTAACGCTTGTACCGAAAAAGCGCCAAAACTTGATGTTTTCAGCAACCTTTAGTCCTGAGATCAAAGCGCTTGCTAAATCTATTGTCCATAACCCTTTAGAAATCTCAGTAAGCCCACCGAATCAAGCAGCACCCAAAGTCAAACATTGGATCGCTCCGGTTGATAAAAAACAAAAAACTAACTTACTCATCAAACTCATTAAAACCCATAATTGGGCACAAGTCTTGGTTTTTTCACGCACTAAACATGGTGCCAATCATCTTGTTGGTAAACTCGAAAAAGCGAATATCAAGAGTGCTGCGATTCATGGCAATAAAAGCCAAGGCGCACGCACCAAAGCATTAAGTGATTTTAAAAACAATGAAGTACAAGTATTAGTGGCAACAGATATCGCTGCTCGTGGCTTGGATATCAGTCAACTGCCTTGCGTGATCAACTTTGATTTACCGAATGTGCCGGAAGATTACGTCCATCGCATTGGACGCACAGGACGCGCGGGCGCCACTGGAGAGGCGATTTCTTTGGTCAGTGCCGATGAGTTCCCACAGTTAGCCGATATTGAGAGACTCTTAAAAAGAGCGCTCGAGCGCGTTATTATTGATGACTTTGATCCGGTACACAGCCTACCGCAATCTAATCCGCATAATTATAAAACCATCAAGAAAGTAACACCTAAAAAGCCAAAGATTGAACATCGCAATGGGCAAAATGCCAGACGACATCCCAAGGGTAATCGTCAAAGACAGAATCGCTCTGGCAACAAGTGATCAATTGAATATTGTTGATGCTCTGTGCCATTCTGATTAAAGAGGTGAATCGCAACATCATTATCAAAAAACTCTGCCATAACTTGCCGACAAGCACCACATGGTGTGACCGGCTTTTTGGCATCCGCTGTGACATAGATCGCTTTAAAATCGCCTTTACGCGCGCCACTGGCAACCGCTGCATTAATTGCCACCATTTCAGCACATGAACCCACGGGAAAGCTTGCGTTTTCAACGTTGACACCCTCGTGAACATCACCGTTTTTAAGCTCAACCACTGCAGCAACACTAAAATTTGAATACGGCGCATAAGCACGCTTTTTTAATGCTTGCAGCTTTTTAAATACTTCGTTTATTTCACGCATTCACAACTCGCTTAATAGGTTAATGCTGATTCTGTCAGTGCTCTGACAATCTTCTGCGTGATTTCTTTACTGCCTATACTTGCAGTACCACCCGCAATATCCGCGGTTCTAAAGCCTTGAGCTAAGACTTGGTCAGTTGCCTGATCGATCGCTATCGCCTCCTCATGCATACCAAATGAATAAGATAACATAAGAGCGGCTGATAGAATCTGCGCAATCGGATTAGCAATATCTCTACCCATAATATCAAAGGCTGAACCTCCTGCAGGTTCATATAAGCCAAAGCCTTCTTTATTTAAGCTAATCGATGGTACAAGCCCTAAAGAGCCAGGCAACACCGATGCCAGATCCGATAAAATATCGCCAAATAAATTACCCGTTACAATCACATCAAATTGCGCAGGGTTCAACACTAGCTGCATTGCTGCATTATCCACATACATATGCTTCAAGGTCACATCTGGGAAGTTTTTTGCTTCTTCATTAGCGATATCACGCCAAAGTCTTGAGGTATCTAATACATTGGCTTTATCAATAGAGCTCAAGATCTTGCGCCTTTCACCCGCGCGCTTAAAGGCAGCTCTAACAATATGTCGAATCGTCTGCTCATCATACTCGGCAACATCCGTAGCACAGCGTATACCTTCTTTATTGACAAAGCGCTTATGCTCACCAAAGTAAATATCTCCTGATAACTCACGAAAGATCTCAATATCAGCACCATTGACAATGCGTTCATTCTTGATAGGGCTATTATCTTTTAATGCCGGAAACATTTTAATCGGACGAATGTTCACCCCAAAATCAAACGTTTTGCGTAAGGCTAAAATGCTCTTTGCCTCACAACCCTGCCATTTAGGATCATTTTGCGCATCGACCGCCCCCCCCACTGAACCAAATAAAATGGCATCTGCAGATTTGCAAATATCAATGGTTTGTTTCGGGCAATGCTCAGCATAAACATCAAAGGCGGCACCACCAATCAAAGCTTCTTTATACGTAAATTCGTGGTTGTATTTATTGGCAACTGCATCTAGTACATCAATGGCACACGCCATTACCTCAGAACCGATACCATCCCCTGCTAAAATTGCGATTGTTTTCTTCATTTTTTAAGCACCTTCTACTTATCTATAATTCATCATTCCATAACCGCTGTAAGAATACTTGCCAAGGCAGAATTAAAATTCCACTTGGTAAAGCTCTAACTTCCTGATCCAAGCTTACCACATAAGCTTTGGAATTTGGGTGTTCATCTTTAAATGCTTTAAGTCCCTTAATATCAGCACTACGCACATGTTTTGAGATCTTTATTTCTACTGCTATTTCTGCATGATTTATGACAAAGTCCACCTCAAGTCCAGTTTTAGTTCGCCAATATTCTATTGGATAATCTAATTCGTTATAGCCGCGAAAAGCAATTAACTCCATTAAAATAAAATGTTCAAATATTTTACCTGCTCTATCTCCTTGTAGCGTAGTCAAGTATTGACCAGTCAACTGATTAAAGACACCTGTGTCAAACAAATAAAACTTTACCGTTTTTGACAAAATATCTCGCGTAACTTTTTTATTATAAGGCTTTATTTCGTAACCAATCAATGTGTCATACAGTATTTGAAAGTATGCTTTTACTGTTTTTTGGTCCACTGCACAATCAGCTGCAATCTTAGTGTAATTTAACAATTCACCACTACAAAAAGCAGCAGCATCCAAGAACTTAGCAAATCCTGATAGGTTTCTTACCAGTCCCTCCGCTTGAATTTCCTCTTTTAAATACTCTTGCACATATGCTCGTAGAGATCGCTTGACATGAATAGCCTCTGCATCATAAATTCTTGGCAACAACCCATGATTTAATGCTTTTAATAAATCAAATTCTGGTATTTCAGCGCTTGTCAAAGGAAAGCATTCAAAGCGCCAAGCTCTACCACCTAGCAAATTTGCTCCTCCTCGTTTAAGTTTGCGAGCACTTGAACCACAGAGAATAAAGGCTATCTGTTGTGATTCTATTAGATAGTGCACCTCATCTAATAAAGCTGGCACTTTTTGTACTTCATCAATAATAACAGGCAAGCTTCTTTGCTCTTTCGGAAGCCCAGCAATCACTTCACGAAGCGTTCCAGGGTACTTTTTATAACGCTCATAAACATCGGATAATAAAAGATCAATTTTGTACGAGTCAGGGAACGCTTGCTTTAAATAGGTAGATTTGCCTGTTTGTCTTGCGCCCCATAAAAAGGCACTTTGCTCCTGAGGTAAAGATAAATTTATTTTTCTTTCATACATAAAAACCTCACTAACACGGAATTCAGTCCATCAAAGTATAACTTATCCGGAATAAAGTGAAAGTAAAAATTAATCTTAATTGACACACATTTTATAACCAAAGCCTTTAATATCTCTCAAAACCGTTCACCAAAATACTCCGCACCCACTTCCCACAAGGACTATTGCACTGGAGTTCCTTGGTGAAAAATCAATTTCCATTCATTTGATTTTTTAACCCAAATTGAGCTGCGATTCGCTCGAAGCTTTGCATTTCCAACCTCACTAACATAGGTCACTTGCTTAATATTCTCGCCAATATCATGCACTTGAAAGTTTTCAAGTGGAAGCTTCGCTTTAATTTCCTGATAAGAATGTGCTAAGGTTTCCTCACGTGTATAAATACGTCCTGAACGCCCATACTCAAAAAAAGTTGCATCTAAAACACTGTCCATATAAGCCAAATCAAATCTTGTTTTTTCAAGCCACAAGGATTCTTCAAGAGTTTGTAACTTTTTGTTTAGTTCAATCATAAATAATCAAATCGCTGATAATTTTCCATCACTAAGGCTTATTGCATAATCTAGATTATTCTTCCTTAGCATATCTTGAATGGCAATAGTGACAAAAAAACGTTTGCTTTGCCCAAGCATTTTGGCAAACTCAATCGCCTTAGCAATAGTCAGCCCTTTTCTGTCATTTTCTATGTCTGACAACCTTGTTTTACTGATTTTAAGTACTTCATCAGCAAACATTTGCTGTGTCATATTTTCATATTCAGTTAAACGAATATTTTTAATCAATGTACCAAAAGTCAATGGTGTTTCAAGTTGCTCATTAAGAAAATCGATAGCGTTAACGTTTCTGCTCATAGTTTTTCACCTTCAGTTATTCGCGTCAAAATGTACGCCAAAAAGGCGTTATCCGCAACCTCATTATCTCATTCTCTATTTTAGCATCGTTTCAAACCGACTAATCTCCTGATCTTTAGACAATAAATAGCCCATATCATCTTGCCCCTGAAGTAAACACTCTTTACGGAAAGGATCATAGTCAAAGTGATAAGATACCCCATCTACGGTAATGGTTTGTGTCGCTAAATCAACGGTTATGTCAAGATCTTCACTTTGTGCCTTTTCACACCATTTCTCTAATAGCTCACCATCTAAAGCAATCAATAACAAACCGTTTTTAGCCGAGTTATTGAAAAAGATATCCGAAAAAGAAGGTGCTAAAATCACATCGACACCCGCTTGTTGCAATGCCCATACAGCATGTTCTCTCGAGGATCCACAACCAAAGTTATTACCACTGATCAGGATTCGCGCACCTTTAAATCGTGTTTGATTAAATACAAACTCAGGATCTGCTGATTTTAGACGGGTAAAAAGATGCTCGCCATAACCGGCTATCGTAGTTTGTGTTAAGTATTGTGCCGGAATAATCATATCGGTATCAACATCACTTAACCACATCGGGATCGCTTTACTTGTTAGCGTTTGAAATGCTTTCATGCCAATACTCCTTCTTGTTCTAACTGTGCCACACTACAAATCACCCCTTTAATCGCACTTGCGGCTACCGTTTGCGGTGAGGCCAAATGGGTAATGCTACCCGTGCCTTGACGACCGATGAAATTGCGATTTGAGGTACTGATACAGCGTTGTCCTGCTGGTACTTTATCATCGTTCATCGCCAGACACATGGAGCATCCTGGCATTCTAAAATCTGCACCTGCCTCGATAAATATCTTATCCAGTCCTTCAGCAATCGCTTGCGCGCGGACTTTCTCAGAGCCTGGCACGATATACATCGTTACCCCTTGTGCAATCTTATGCCCTTTTAACACATCAGCCGCAGCACGCATATCTTCGATGCGCCCATTGGTGCAACTACCAACAAACGCCCATTGAATCGCTTTACCCAAAATAGCTTCGTTTTCACTAAATCCGGTATAGCGATAAGCTTCTTTAGCTAATTTTTGCTGATGCTTCGGAATACTGTCTAAGTCTGGAATGGATTCATTAATTGCCACGGCATGTTGTGGATTGATCCCCCACGTCACCATTGGCTGCAAGCCCTCAATATCAATTTCAATCACCTTATCATAATTGGCATTGTCATCACTTGTTAAGGTGCGCCATTTATTCACGGCATTTTCCCAATGCTCAGCATCAGGTGCGTATTTGCGCCCTTTAAGATAATCAAAGGTTGTCTCATCTGGCGCGATTAATCCGGCTCTGGCACCACATTCAATCGACATATTACACAAAGTCATTCGTGCTTCCATCGATAATGCTTTTATCGCATCACCGCTATACTCAATCACAAATCCAGTAGCACCACCTATGCCAATTTCAGCTATTAATTTCATCACAATATCTTTTGCTGTTGCATAACTTGATGGCTTACCTTTGAAGTGCACTTTCATCGTTCTCGGACGATATTGCAAAATGCAATTTGTCGCCATGACATGTCCGACTTCGGAAGTGCCAACGCCAAACGCTAATGCGCCAAAGGCACCATGCGTTGAAGTATGTGAATCACCACAGACAATCGTACTTCCCGGCCAAGTAAAGCCAAGTTCAGGCCCAATGACATGAACAATGCCTTGATATTGACTGTCAAAATCATATAGCTCAACACCAAACTCTTTGGCATTTTTACGTAACGTTTCTACTTGCGCCTTGGCAATGGGATCATTCATCTGTGTGCGATCAATCGGTGAGGTAGAAATACTGTGATCCAAGGTCGCCACAATGGATTGCGGGTTACGCACGGGTATATTTAATTCACGTAACTTATCAAATGCTTGCGCTGAGGTAACCTCATGCATCAACATTCGATCGATATAAAAAATATCTGGAAAGCCTTTTTTTGACTCAACGACATGCTGATCCCAGATTTTATCAATAATATTTTTAGCCATGGGGCACCTCTTGTTGATTGTTTTGTATCGATGTACTCTTCGCTCTATAGTTAGCATCTACATACATTTGATTCACTGCTTCGATAAATGCTTTGAGTGCTGAGATCTCAATATCATGATCTTTAGCAATACCTTTATAGGCATTATGATTTGGTGCGCTAACAATAATAGTCGCCTCTGAGCTTGAACGCACCCCTGCTTCTGTTAGGGATTTTGCATAATAATCTTTAACCTCAATGCCCGGCATGTATTTATCCGTTGCACTAAGTAACGCGGCAAGTGCGGAGTTTTCACCGGCTAGCTCAACTTTTAGATTTTCTTGACCAAAGAATTGCCCAGTAATTGTCACTGAGCTGCTGTCCTCTGATTTGCCATATGCAATTTTACTCGCCTTAATCGGTGCACGGATTTTCTTATAGGCACTCAATAATTCAAGATCAGTTACGCCTTTGCGACGCTCATGATAAATATCTTTGATCTGTTGCGCTATTTTTGCTTTTTCATGTTCTTCACAGACATAACCAAAATCTTCGATAATCTTCTTAGCATGATTACCACCGGATAACGGACCAAAAACAAAAGAGATTTCACTGCCGATGGATTTTGGATCAAATGGCTGATAAGCCAATGGATTATTCAAGATTGCATTGGTATGCCCTCCTGAAGTATGTCGTGTTGCATTTAAACCCACAATCGGAGAATGTGGCTGCTTAGGGAGCATCTTTTGGGCAATAAAATCTGAGACTTCTTTTAAGCCATTGATATTGATATTAGTGTAGTAATGAGCATCTTCTTGCTTACCAAAAGCATCGATAAACATCACGCATTGCTCTAATGCCGCATTACCCGCGCGCTCACCTACACCATTAATACATGCTTCAACTTGACGTGCTGGACCATCAAAAACCGCATTCATTGAGTTCTCCAATGCCAAGCCAAAATCATTATGGCAATGTGCCGACCAAATAATATCTTTATCAGGGAAAGCTTCTTTGATAATACTCGCGTGCTTTGTCATGTTTTTCACAAAATACTCATCTCCTTCACGCTCGCACGCCCCACCTATTGTGTCAGGACAGTTAATTACTGCAGCTCCTGCTTTCACCGCTGATTTAAACACTTCGGTAACATAGTCAAAACCATCTGCTAAACGCGAATAACCTTCAGCACTAAACTCGACCTCATAACCTTGATCCGTTGCAATCTTAATCAAACGATAGACTTCATCAATGTGTTTTTGCGCATCATTTTTATCTCCTAGACTTGCTTGCGCTAAGTTAGGATCAACGGGCAAATAAACATGAATACGTGCTTTACCAATAGCAAGTGACGGCTTTAATGCCTCCATCGTCTTTAAAACTTGTGCCTCTCTGAGCTGGCAAAGCCCCGCAATGATCATATTGGATTGTCGATTTGCCATACGCTCAGAAATTGTATGCACAATTTGGAAATCCAGTTGGCTTGCCGAAGGAAAACCTGCTTCTAAGACATCGATATTAAGTGCATGTGCATAATCAGCATAAGCAATATTATCTTCAAAATTCATGCCCGCACCGGGCGATTGCTGACCATCACGCAATGTGGTATCAAAAATATAAACACGCTGCTTATTAGACTGCTTAGTTTGTGTACTCATCGTTAACTCTCCTTCCTCAAAATAATTATGCTTGTCGGCGTATGCCATACGCCCCTACACGTAGGTTAAGGCCTCAGATGCTTTAATGCCTTGAGTGATTTCGCTAAAGCACTGCTTAATATGTTTAGTAACACGCCCAATTTCACCGTGACCGGCAATTTTCTGATCATCAATACTCCGAATCGGTGTAATTTCAGCAGCCGTGCCACTGAAAAACGCCTCATCAGCATCGATAATATCTTCCACTTTGAAATACTGCTCATGCACCGTATAGCCCTGTTCCTTGGCGATTTGAATAATCATTCGGCGTGTAATGCCATCTAAGATCGTACCCAATGGTGTTGTAAAGATCTCATTGTTCTTAACATAAAAGATATTTTGCGCTGCCCCTTCAGCAACATTGCCATCAGCATCCAATAGCAAAGACTCATGATAGTGCGTGCCACGAATCTGCATACTGGCAAGCATACTATTGACATAATGACCTGATATTTTGGCGTCACATATGGTTGATTGCGGGTGGATACGAATATATTTACTGACCATCACATCGACACTTTCAGCTGCCAAATAACGCCCCATTGGTAGGCACCAAATAATGACCTCAATCGGATGATCCGACTTTGGCAATACACCAACACTTTGATTATCACCATAAAAAGCCAGCGGCCGAATATAGCAAGACTCAAGCCCACTTTTTTTAACGGTATCAATGACCCCTTGACACATTTGCTCAACACCAAAGGGCGGGTTCATACCCAAAGCACGCATTGAATAATCAAAACGCTGCATATGCTCCTTTAGCTTTAGAATCGCAGTGCCCTTGGGTGTTTTATACGCGCGGATTCCTTCAAATACTGCTGTACCATAATGTAATGCATGGGTCATTACACTCACAACTGCTTTTTCTTTCTCGATAAATTGACCGTTTTGCCAAATATAACCCTGCTCACTCACTTACGTTATCCTCCAAAAAATGATACGTGATTTACTTAGTTTGCTTAAATGTGATAATAAAATATAACTGTAAAATACAAAAGGGGAATTAAATAGCTGCCTACCAGCGAGGCAGTCGTAGAGGTACTTCAAGGGAAAAAGAAAGTGGAAGCAGTATGTGTTTTTTGACTAATCTTAACATCACAAGCCTCCTTGAGCTTTTTCAATGACAATAAACACAAGCTATCATCATCACCTGCGAATCGCAACAATAAAAATTTATTTTTTCCATCCCTTGCAATAATTTGCCCTTTACAATTATCTTGCAAAGGTTAGGCTATACTCTAGAACATGAAAGAACACGATGTTCTGACTCAACCATAAGGAGCAACCTCATGCATAGCAAACTCAAAGAAATCGTCAATAAAGAAAAACGCGTTTTTAGCATTAGTGCCAATAGCAGTCTATTTGAGGCGGCACAAAAAATGGCTGAACATAAAGTCGGTTCACTACTTGTTATCGATAACGATGAATTTCATGGGATTATCACTGAACGTGATTTTTTATTCAAAGTCTCTGCACGCAATCAAGACTTAAAAAAACATCTTGTCGCTGATATTATGAGCGAGCAGATTATTTCGATGAACCACAATCAAACCGCACAAGAAGCCTTACAACTCATGACTAAAAAACGTATTCGCCACCTACCCATCTATGATGACAATAATACTTTTTTAGGACTTTTATCAATTGGTGACTTAAGTAAATGGGCAAGCTCACGCTATCATCAAAAGCATGATGAAGTTGAAAGCTTAGTTAATTATATTCAGCAGTAATTTACTGCCTTATCATATTGCGTGCTCGAGCAGTACCATATCAGAAATTGTCGTGCCTTGGGTTGTTAACGACGAACTCATTGCCGTATTAGACATAGATTCAGATGACGAGGATGCTTTTGATAAAACTGACCAGCACTATTTGCAGAAAATGCTATCAAACATTGAGATATAAATAATACTCATGATTAGTTTCTGTGTTTCTTAATGCGATGTGTTTGTCTTTAACTCTTAAAGCCATTACAATGCTAGCCTATTGAATGTGGTTTGGACTTAATTTTTTATTTAAGTCATAAGAGGGTAATTAAAAAATGACCGTTGTTGTATGGAGTCTATTGTTGTTTGGTGTGCTATTAAACGCCTCAGCACAACTGTTTTTAAAGTTTGGCATGGATCGCATTGGAGAGTTTAGTTTCACACTTGCCAATATATGGCCAATTGGCTGGAAAGTTGCAACGAATTATTTCGTCATTCTAGGGCTTATGTGTTACGTCATCAGCGTTGTCGTGTGGCTAATGGTGTTGTCACGCGTGCCTGTTGGCTTAGCCTACCCAATGGTATCTATCGGTTACATTGTCACCGCGATTGCCGGTTATTTTTTATTAGGTGAGACCCTGACAGCAACACGTGTTGCCGGAATTTTCGTGATTATTTTAGGCGTTTATTTGGTTGCAAAACCATAAATCAACATCAATCAGTAATAGAGACAAATAAATGAGAGATACATTTTTACCTTTTGCCAAACCAAGCATTTCAGAAGAGGCAATTGCCGACGTCGTTGATAGCTTGCGTTCTGGTTGGTTAACAACGGGGCCAAAGCTTAAGAAGTTTGAAAGCATGCTTCAGGAATATCATAGTGCACCACATGCATTATGCTTAAATTCTGCAACTGCCGGATTGCATTTGGCCTTATTGGCACTTAATTTAAAGCCCGAAGATGAAGTGATTACGACACCAATGACCTTTGCAGCCACTTTAAATGTCATTGAAATCGTTGGTGCCAAGGTTAAGCTTGTTGATGTTGAACGTGATACTTATAATATCGATGTTAAAAAAATTGAAGCAGCAATCACACCTAACACAAAAGTCATTATGCCTGTGCATTTTGCCGGATTACCCGTGGATCTGGATCCTATTTATGCATTAGCTCAAAAATACAATCTCACTGTGATTGAAGATGCAGCGCACTCGATTGGTGCTGAGTATAAAGGTAAAAAGCTAGGCACGTTTGGCGATATGCAAGTCTTTAGCTTTCATCCGAATAAAAATATGACCACTGGTGAAGGCGGATGTGTCGTGACACGTGATGATGCAATTGCTAAGCATATTTCTTTGACACGTTTTCATGGTATGGATCGTGAAGCGTGGAATCGTTTTGGTAAAGAAGGTAGTGCACACTACCAGATCGTTTCACCTGGTTTTAAATATAATATGATGGATTTGCAAGCAGCACTTGGGATACACCAGCTGCCTGCTTTAGACGGTTTCATCGAAAAGCGCACGCAACTAGCAAAGCGCTATTATGAAAAGCTTGCAAACTTTGACGCACTCATCCTGCCAAAAGCACCACAGTTTGAGCACAAGCATGCCTGGCATTTGTTTGCGCCAACACTAAATACACAGGTTGCTAAAATCACGCGTGATGAGCTGATGACTCAGCTAAAACAACATAATATTGGTTGCAGTGTGCATTATGAAGCGGCACATTTATACCCTTATTACGCTAACAAATATGGCTTTAAAAAAGATGATTTCCCCAATGCTGAGGAGATTGGTGCTAATGTGATTAGCTTGCCTCTTTTCCCAGATATGACCTTTGCTGAACAAGATGATGTGCTTAACGCACTTAACAAAATATTAAGAGCTTAAGGAGCTAATATGACTAAGCCTTATTTAAGTGTGGTAATTCCGATATACAATGAAGAAGAAGTATTGCCTACACTTTTTTCACGCCTTTTCCCGGCACTTGACGCCATTAACAAACCCTATGAAGTCATTTTTACCAATGATGGCAGTAAAGATAAATCAATTGAGCTATTGCGCCAGATGCATGACAAGCGTCCAAATGAAGTTAAGGTAATTAACTTTAATCGTAACTTTGGGCAGCATATGGCGATTATGGCAGGCTTTGAGCATGTTGATGGTGATGTTATCGTAACGATGGATGCTGATCTGCAAAACTACCCAGAAGATATCCCGCTATTGTTAGAAAAAATCGAGCAAGGTCACGATGTCGTTGGTGGCTACCGCATGGATCGCCAAGACAAAAAATGGCGTTTATTTGTTTCCAAACTGCATAATTCATTGCGTTTGAAATTAACCGGTATTGATATGGTTGATGAGGGTTGTATGCTTAGAGCCTATACACGTGAAGTGATTGATCGCGTTGTTGCTACCGGTGAGAACTCAACCTTTTTACCCGCGCTAGCGCATAGCTTCTCATCAAATCCAACCGATGTTGGTGTGCGCCATGCCGCGCGTGAAGAAGGGACTTCAAGCTATAATTTATATAAGTTGATTCGTTATAATTTTGACTTCTTTGCCAACTTCTCAAAGGCACCTCTTGAGTTCTTTACGATGACTGGTTTAATCGTGTCATTTTTGAGTATCTTGTTGTTTATTTATCTGATTGTAAAGCGTCTTGCCTTTGGTCCTGATGCAGATGGCGTATTTACGCTTTTTGCGATCATGTATTTCCTCATTGGCATGCTGTTAATGGGACTTGGTATCGTTGGTGAATATATCGGGCGGATTTATGAAGAAGTACGCAAGCGACCACGATTTATTATTAAAGACTATATAACAACGACTGAATCAAAAGATAAGTCGCACGCTAAAAAAACTGAACAAAATGAAAAAACTGAAAACACAAAAGAAAGTGAATAAAAAAGGTAACAATATGTCCGTTAAATTATTAGTTTTAGGCGTCAATGGCTTTATTGGCAGCAGTATGGTTGAAAAAATCTTAAGAGATACCGATTGGGAAATCTATGGCATGGATCTTTCCGATCATAAAATCACTGAATTTTTGGATCATCCACGCTTACACTTTGTTAAAGATAATGTACTTGAAAATATGGCATGGGTTGAAGAACATATCCAAAAATGTGACGTTATTTTCCCGCTAGTTGCTGTTGCCAACCCCGCGCTTTATGTCTCTGATCCATTATTTGTTTATAAGCTCGACTATGAATCAAATGTTGATATTGTGAAGCTATGTGTTAAGCATAAAAAACACCTTATTTTCCCATCGACATCAGAAGTTTATGGCATGAGCAAAGACATTCCATTTAATGAAGAAACCAGCGCCTTGGTAACAGGACCTATCAATAAACCGCGTTGGATTTACTCTTGTTCTAAACAGCTACTTGATCGCGTCATTCACGCCTATGGCATGCAAGAAGGGCTTAATTACACATTATTTAGACCATTTAACTGGATTGGTCCCAAGCAGGATGAAATCAAATCGTCTAAAAAAGGCAGCGCCCGCGTATTAGCGCAATTTGTCTCAAATATTATCGATGGTAAAGATTTACAACTAGTTGATGGCGGTACACAACGTCGCTGTTTTACCTATATCGATGATGGCATCGATGCTTTGATTGAAATCGTTAAAAAACGCGACAACGAAGCACATCGCCGTATTTTTAATATTGGCAACCCGGATAATGAATATTCAATTAAAGAGCTCGCGGAGTTAACCGTTGATGCGATGAAGCGTTATCCTGAATACAAAGCACGTGCTGAGAATACTAAAATCATTGCGACAACCGCAGGAGACTATTACGGTGAAGGCTATCAAGATGTCGATCGCCGTGTACCATCGATTGAGAATGCCAAGACACACCTTAATTGGACGCCTAAAGTGTCAATGCAAGATGCATTAAGAAAAACTTTTGATTATCATCTACTATAATGACGATTATTAGCGCTTTATTTTTCTCGATTTTAGCGGGCATTTTAAACGGCAGCTTTGCCACCCCAACAAAACATATACAAATCAATCCAGTCAAAATGTGGCTTAATTTTGCTTTCTGGGGATTTATTATTATCCCCCTTTTGACCTTCTTGATAGTCGATCCGGCGTTTTTTGGCTTGCTACTACAAGTGCCTACCATGGCAATTGCTATTCCACTGATTGCCGGTTTGATCTGGGGTATTGGCATGGTCTGTTTAAGTGTTGCACTTAAACATATTGGTATCGGTGTTGCTTTTGTTATCAATATTGGTATCGGTACGGCAGGTGGCACACTTATCCCGCTGATATTCTTCCCACAACAGCAGCTAAGCACGGGATTTGTCAGTTTAGTAATCATAGCGGTTGTTTTCTTATTAGTTGGCGTATTATTGGCAGGACTTGCCGCACAACAACGTGAGAAAGAAGCCTTAACTAGCACGACCAACAAAGCAACTAAGGTAGCATTATTTGCCATTTTAATTACAATTTTTGCAGGAATAAGCTCTGCACTTCAAGGGGCTAGCTATGCCTATGCATTAAGTGCATATGCCGCACTGACAAATGAAGTGAGTACCCCCTTTATTCTTGCGATATTGCCATGGTTTTTTGTATTTGTTGGTGGTTTTATACCTTATGTTATCTACTTTGCGATGTTAAACGCTAAGACCAAACATCAAACCAAAGCCGTTTCCACACAAAAAATGACCTTAAAAGACCAACTGTTAATTATTGCCATGGCAGTGATGTTTTTTGAATCAACGGTTTGTTATGCCAAAGCCTCACAAATCCTAGGCGCTTTGGGTCCGATTATTGCTTGGCCATTGTTTATGACATTTATTATTTTAATGTCAAATTTCTGGGGACTTAAACACGGTGAATGGCGTAATGCATCACGTGCTGCAGGTATCAAAATTATTAGCGCAATTATATTATTGATTGTCGCTGTAATTACTTTAGTTGGAGCAAGCTTATTTCGTTAAGCTTTCACTGTTTATTGCCGTATCACCCAGCGCCATCTTATCTTCCCACCATTGCATAAAAAACCTTGCTAGCTCTTCACTATGCACAGTTTTGCGCCAACTATAAAACACCAGTTTTTTCTCAAAGGCAAAATCAAAGTTGACACGTTTTACCTTAAAAATATCACGATAATACTCATATAAATGATGCTCGGTAGACATCACCGTATTGGGCATACTGCTTAATAAACTCATCGATGTCAAAATACTGTTAGACAGCACCACCTTACTGCGCGGATGATGTCCGATAGTTTGGCGAATATAGGGGGTTTCTTTATCGTGCATGGTGATATGTTTCGCCTGCAGATAATCAACCAAAGTCATTTTATCAAAATCACTTTGTTGACTTGTGATCACAACAGACTGTGTTTCCATCAATGGTTGCGTTGGAATGCTCAACACACGGTCTTCCATGCCAATAAATAAATCAAACTGACTCACATCACATTGTGCTTTATTTAAGTCTTTAAGCTTCAGTACTTCCATTTCGATTTCAATATCATGGACTTTGCAGGTTTCAATAAACTCAGGCATATACAACAGTGCAAAAAAATCACTGGTCAGTACTTTGTAGCACTTTTTCTCTGCCTCTACACTACTGTGTTTTGCTAGCCCGACAATATGACCAATATAGCTACATAATTGCAGACCCTTGGCAGTTGCCACACAGCGTCCGTCCTGAATCTGCATCACATCATCACCAAATGTCTTTCTAATCAACCTCAATGCAGCACTTACCGTTGATTGATTCTTATTTAAAAGCTTAGCAGCTTCGGATACTGAACCGACTTCAATAACCGCTTTAAAAACATAGAGATTATTCAATGTAACCGAGCTTATATCCATTACGTTTACCATGATTTACTTTAACAGTTTTATCTAACACAAAATTAGACGTTTATTAGCTGCTGTCAATTATCAGGCATTCGTCATATTAACACAACTTCCATGCACTCTTATCTGCAAATAAAGCCCTTAAGAGTTTATTATTGAGCGTATGTCCTGATTTATAACAATTAAAATATCCTAATATGGCACCACCGACATAAAAATCACCAATGGCATCTAGCAGTTTATGTTTTACAAATTCATCGGGATATCTTAAGCCTTCAGGGTTTGCAACACCCTCGTTAGTAACACCAACGGCATTGTCAAGTGAGGCACCTTTTGCAAGATTGTTTGCATGCAAGTATTCCAGTTGCTCAACAAAACCAAACGTGCGTGCCTTGGCAACTTGCGCTATATACTCCTGTTGATTACCTGAAAACTCGACAACTAAGGGAGTAGCGGCAATCACTGGATGATCCCACTTGATTTCAAAGCGATAACGCGTCTCATCACTCGGGGAAATTTCTGCAAACTTATCTTCATCAGTGACCCGTATTGTCTTTAACACTTTAATCATTTGACGCTTTTTATCCTGCGCTTTAACGCCTACTTTTTGCAAAGCCTCAACAAAGGCGATACTACTGCCATCCATGACTGGCAATTCCGGCGCATCAATTTCAACGATTACATTGTCAACCTCAAACATACAAAGCGCTGACATGAGATGTTCAATCGTAGATATCGTTATCGTTTTATCATTTGGCGAGACCAGCAATGTGCACATCACTGCTTCAGTAATATTAAATGGCGTAATCTTAATATCATGCATTTGGGGTAAATCCGTGCGCCGAAAAACAATCCCTTGATCAACCGCTGCCGGTAATAAACGCATATTGACATTAACACCTGAGTGTAAGCCAATGCCTTGAATTTCAATATGATGATTAATCGTCTGTTGCTGCACATTTTTCTCCATGCTATTGATACGCTGAAATTGCAGCAGACTCATCAAGCTTAAATCCTTGCGGGTCACTAATAATCTTATAATCTCCGGCAATCACTTCATTAGCAGTTATTGATGTAATCTCGCCCAAGCCTGGCAACATCTTGCCAATATTAGCAATCGTGAAGGTGCCATTAGTGGATTGCAGTACAAGACCATAACTATTAGCAGAGTAAATCTTATAGCTTGTCGCTACTTTATCCGCCGTTGTTGGCGTAGTTATGATTGACTGCATAGCTTGACCCTTATCATTTGATGCGCTACTTGCTGCTATTTGCGCAAGCTTGGCTGAGAACTGTTTTGCCAAATCATCGCTGACTTTATCTAAGCTTTTGGTCTGTTTTTGCACTTCATCTAGTTTCATTTGCATTTGCTGTAACTGCGTTACTGCCTGAGTATTACTGTTTAAAATCATTTGTTTTAACTCAGCAATTTTGGCATCTGCAGACTTTCTCACCTGCTCAGCCTCGGCGTGAATGATATTTGACAGCGTATTTCTAATGGCACCTGCCTGATCCTCAATATGCGATTGCAATACCTTTTGATGCGCTTGGATTTCTTTTTGATTAGTGATAATAAACAATTGAAATACCAGCACACACGCCACACCCACACCACCTAAAATAATAAGCTTCTGCTGTTTTGTTAGCGGCGTTTTACCTTTTTGTTGGTTTGATACTTCAGAATCAAACTCGTCATTTTCTAGCTCTACATCAGATGCTTGATCGTGTGTTTTGTCTGCTTTTTTATTTAATGAACCAAATAATTTTTTCATTGCAGCTTAGTCCTTCTTTACCAATGATAGTGCTAAGTATAGAAACTATTTCGAGCATCGCCTAGCAGTTGATGGTGATTTATGTTTTTTTGTTTATACTATACCCATCGTAAATCATTTTGCGGTGTTTATTTGTAAAGTAGCCTGTGAAGATTTTGGCAAGTTGGATTGCAGGTAATAGCTAGGACTATTATCAAAATCAAACTTGGTAAAAGCGCGCAGAATACAAAGCAAGAAATTCTGTAAAGCGGTTTGTGACGGGTATAGAGCAATATAATTTGGAAAACTCACTTGATAAGGATCAGAAACAATGAAGTACAATTTTCTTATTCGACTGCTTCACTTAGTCATTGCGATTGGTGTCATCTTGCAACTCTTAATTGGTTTTTTCTTTGATGATTTATTTGCCCAGTTTAATGGTGCATTTTTTATGACAATACACAAATCAATCGGTTTGTCGTTAGCTGTTGCGGTGATTCTGCTAATCATCACCCGCTTATTATCAAAGAAAATCCCTTACCCTAAAGCGATGTCATCCTTACACATTTTCCTTGCCAAGATTGTCCACTTCGGTCTTTATCTTTGTGTATTTTGTATGTCAATGACGGGACTTATCGCCTCACAGTTATTTCAAAGTCAATGGCAATTTTTCTATTGGTTTAATGTGCCTATCTTATTGCCGCAAAACCCAGAGCTTGGTAGTGAGATTTTCAGCTGGCATCCTTGGTTTGCCTATATCCTACTAGCACTTGTCATACTGCACATCTTAGCAGCGCTTTATCATAAGTATATTGCTAAGGATAATATTGTTAAGAAGATGTTGTAAGGCAAACTATTATAGATGAATAAATAAGTTGAATCACTCCTCACCCGTGTCGCCTATACTCTACGACCTCTCCCGTAAGGAAAGAGGTGAGAAATAGTACCATCTATTTTTTGATCATTCTCTATTGATAAACATCCACCTTAACAAACCGATATCCCACGCCGGACTCGGTTGTAATCAATGGCTGTTTAGTACAAGCAGAAAGCTTTTTACGCAATTGCCCGACATAGACACGCAAGTACTGTACTTCATCAGAGAAATACTCGCCCCATATCTGCTGCAAGATCTGATTTTGGGTCAATAGTTTACCCGCATTTCGACAAAACACACTCAACAGCAGAAATTCTTTTTTTGATAAATGAACCACTTCATCATTGATCATCACGCGATGATCGGCAATATGAACACGCATATTTTCAAATCGATAAACGGACTCTGCTGCCTTGTCCTCAGCTTTAAACGCATCGACAAGCTCAAGGTTACGTTTGATACGCGCAACGAGCTCAGGCATATCAAACGGTTTTCTGACATAATCATTCGCACCATGCTCAAGTGCTTTGACTACTTCATCACCATCGCATCTTGCGGATACCACAATCACTGGCATGTGCAGGTGCTTAACTCTTAGATTTGCTAACCATTTTTGTCCATCCTGATCAGGTAAGCCTAGATCTAATAGAATAAGATCCGGATGCTGCTGGTTTAAAATCTCTGTCGCGTGTTCAGCACTGACGGCATCATAGACATCATAGCCAAGAACCAATAAGGTTTTTTTCAAGAATTTGCGAATTTGCGCTTCATCATCAATTAATAATATTTTCTTATTCATATGGATTCACTATCGGTAATTTAACAATAAATGTACTGCCTTTATGAGTACCCTCACTGGCAGCATAAATCTCACCATGATGGGCTGTAATAATATCCTTACAAATGGCAAGACCCAGTCCATGCCCTTTAGTATAACTATCTGATTTTTTGAGTCGATGAAAAATTGAGAATACACTCTCTAGCTCGGTCTGCTCAAGTCCAATGCCTTGATCAATGACCTCAATGACTGCCGAAGTGTTTATACACTTTAAACTCAAAGTGATTTGACTGTTAGCCGCACTAAACTTAACCGCATTGGATATTAGATTAAGCAAAACCTGCTCCAATAACAACTTATCACCATTAATCACAAGGTCTTTATCAAGACATTGCAGCTTAAACTGGTGACTCACAAAACGCTTTTTGGCAATAGTCAGCACCTCGCTAATTAATCTCTTTAACGGCACGTTTTGCTTATTAATGGTGATACCTGCGCTAAACTTCAACATCTGTAGAATATGATCGATATATTGATCTAAGCGCCTGCTTTCCTCTAAGGCAACAGTAAGCATCTCGACTTTATCCTCTTTGGAAAACATCTCCTCGTAGCTTAATACGCTAGATAAGGCACCGGTGATAGATGCCAATGGTGTTTTTAAATCGTGAGACACCGATGATAGCAATGTTTTTTGCAGCTTTTCCTGCTCTTTTAAAATCATCGCTTCTTGCTCTTGTTGGGATAAACGCTGTTGTAATAATGCATTAGCAACATGTGACAGCATTGTTTTAATGAGTATTTGATCAAACATGAAAGCTTCGATTTTATATTCAAACTTCACACAAATGGCAATAATGCCAAGCATACGCCCATCAACAATCAGTGGCTCAAAATACCACGGTAACGCGCTAAAGGTTTGCGTGCTTTTACCACAAGCTGTTTTATTGCTCCAACACCAACGCACTGCGGCTTGCTCTTTATCACTTAACTGACATGCATTGGGAATGATCTCATATAACTTATGATCATCAGCGACAATAAATGCAAACTCATAATCAAAGTACTGCGCTAAGGCTGCTAAAAAGCGCTGATAAAACGACTGCTCTTTTTGCTTGATCGTAATCTCATTGGAGAATTTATAAAGCATCGATAAAGTCTTTTCACGTGAGCGCAATACCTTTAATGAGCGGCGCGTACGTGCCGTTAGTTGGCTCACTATCAAAACAACTAACATAAATATGATAAAGGTAATGACTTGCGAAAAGGTGCCTATCGTAAATTGAAAAGTAGGCGTCAAATACATATACATGTACATTATAAAACTTAGAATCGACGAGGCGATTGATGCTTTAAGCCCATAGCGATAAGCGCATAATATCAAAAGCAGTACCAGAATAAGTGATTGCCCAGATAAACCGACAAAACTTAATCCAAAGAAAATAAAGAGCCCAGAGACAAACGTAATTGCTAATGCTTTAGTGACATTCATCCACGTTGTATTGCTACTTTGTTTAGTTTCTTTAAAGCGTGAGAAAAGGTCAGAGAGACGCGCTTTATGCGTACTAATCACATGCACTTGCTTATGCTCACTATGACGAATCACATCATAAACAACTGACCCCAACAGCCAATCTAGCCACTTAGCCCGTCTTGACTTACCAATGACAATATCAGTGACATTGTGATCATTGGCATAGCGAATAATCGCTTTTGATAACCTGCCACCTGAAATATGTTCTAATTGATAGCCCAACTCAAGTGCCAGTGTTTTATAACGTCTAATTTCCCTTAGTTTCACACGCGATAGTTGCTTTTGTGGGTTATGAATAAATATCGCTAATAATCGTGCATTGGCGATTGTGGCAAGCTGTTTGCCCTTTCTAAGCAATCTTGGTGTTGACGCATCATAGGCACAACAAACCAGCACACAAGGTGAGGCAGCAATATTGGCATGTGAATCATAAAGCTTCTTATATGAGCGTACATCTTCACCAACATGCGAAGCGGCTAAACGTAGCGCATAATCTCTAAGTATTGCCAGAAATTACCAATTGTTGTTTCATTGTTTCTCGCAATGCCACGAAACAAAGCGATAGCTACCGATATGCCTACAGCAGCAGAGACAAAATTTTGCACAGCCAATGCTGCCATCTGTGAAAAATAACTCACCCCAGTTTCACCGGAGTAGCTTTGCCAGTTGGTATTAGAAACAAAGCTTGCTGCGGTATTAAATGCCTGATGCCACGTCATATTCTCAATATGCTGTGGATTTAGAGGCAAGAAAGCCTGCAACATCAATATAATAAACACAAAAAAAAGTGCGAATAGCGAAAACACTAACAAACTCAATAAATATTGTTTAGCACTTTGTTCTTTATTCAGATGAGAGCCAATTAACTTGCCATAACCAGATTCAAGTGGTGAAGCAAACCAATCTAAAAACGTTCTTCGTCCATGATAAACATTATAAATATATGTTCCTAATGGCTTTGTAATAACTAACAAAACGCCAATAAAAATAACGAATAACCAAATATTGTGATACATACTTTTACCTAAAATCGCTCTGGGAAAATTAAAACAATAATCATATAAATGGCTAATACTGCCATTATCACGCCTGAAAATATTGTCATCTAAAACCTCTCTTAATGTTGACAATAATCACTCAGGCTAAATTGTACGAGTGATGAGAATAAAAATTCGATAGGCCTTTTATTCGGAAATATAAAAAAAATATAAAACCTTACTGCATCACTCAAAATACCCAAATAACATAAAACACAATAATGTATTTAATTTACACAAATATTTGACACTTGCGCTTTATTGATTTACTTTAATGTTCACGCGAACATTAAAAGATAGTTATGATCACCCAAGAAGAAATTGCTAAACAGCTTAACCTATCACGCACAACCGTTGCACGTGCCTTGGCAGGCAATGCTAGCATTAAGCCTGAGACACGTGACAAAGTCATTGCGCTAGCAACAAAACTGGGTTACCAGAAGAACCTAATTGGCAGTTCATTAGCCAGTAAGACACCTAAGAAAATTTATGCATTTCTCATTGAATCCATTAATGAAAATTATTGTTTAGAAATGACCAATGGGCTAACAAAAGCCAGAAATGAGTTTAAAAACTACAATTTTTCGCTAGAGATTGTTAAAACTGATATTAATTCACCTGATGAGCAGATCAAGCTATTACAAAAGATAATAAAACAAGATGCAGCTGATGGCATTATCATCATTCCACAGCATAAAGAGCAGGTTAAGAAGCTTATTCAGCAAAACTCAAGTATCCAATTTATGACACTGGACATCCCGATTTCACAGGATATTCCACACATTGGCAGCAACTATGTGAAATCAGGAAAAATGACAGCAAATATTTTGTCCCCCTTGCTACGCGGTCATGAAAAAGTACTTATCTTGGATACCGAAAGCGATAATATCTCTTCAAAGCAGTACCTTGAAGGTTTTTGTAACGGAGCTAAAGCAAGCAACATCCTTACTGAAGGTCCCATCTATTTTGAACATATTTTGCAAAACATTGACATACTCATAGATAAATATCTTACCGACAACGTCAAAGCAATTTATAGCAGTCGCTACCTTGCAGAAATTGTCACTGCCATAAATAAGCAAAATAAGAAGCATCCTGATATTAATCTATACATTATCAGTAACGGTATGAGTGCTAATATCAAGCAGCTCATCAAAGAAGGTCAAATTCTAGCAACCATAAAAGAAGATCACGCTCAGCAAAGCTATCTTGCGGCGAAGCATTTATTTTTAGCACTACATGGCGAGCGACTTGATATCAACCATAACGTATTAGTCAAAAGCGAGATAATTTATAAAGAGAACCTAAACTGAAAAATTTTAAATTGAAATGTTCACGCGAACACAAAAAATAACAACAGGAATCAAAGTAAAAAACTAAATGAGGTAAACAAAATGAAAGGTATATTTTCAGCACTTATGGTGGCATTTGATGAGCACGGCAATATTGATGAAGCGGGATTAAGAGAGATCATTCGTTTTAATATTGATGTACAAAAAGTTGATGGTTTATATGTTGGTGGCAGCACGGGTGAGAACTTTATGCTATCAACTGCTGATAAGAAAAAAGTATTTAGTATCACCAAATCTGAAGCTAAGAGCCAAGTCACTCTAATTGCACAAGTCGGCTCACCTAATCTGCAAGAAGCCATTGAGCTTGGACAATATGCAACTGAATTAGGTTATGATGCCATTTCTGCGGTGACACCTTTTTATTACAAGTTTGATTTCACTGAAGTTAAAGATTACTACCAATCCATTGCGCACGCAGTCAATAACAAACTGGTGATATACACCATTCCAATGCTCACAGGTGTCAATATGAGCCTTGAACAATTTGCCGAGCTTTTTGCCATTAAAAATGTTATTGGCGTAAAATTCACAGCAGCTGATTTGTTTTTACTGGAACGCCTGCGTGAGAAATTTAGTGATAAGATCATCTACTCGGGATTTGATGAGCTATTGCTTCCTTCTGCGGCTATCGGCATTGATGGCGCTATTGGTAGCACCTACAACATCAACAGCGCTCGCGCTCGCGGCATATTAGAAGCTGTTGACAACGATCAGTTAGCACAAGCACGCAAATTGCAAAATGAGTGTAATGATATTATTTCTGCTTTACTAAAAGAGAGTTTCTTTCAATCGCTTAAAGCAATGCTTACTCTGCATGATGTAAACGCAGGGATATGCAAAAAGCCATTTAAAGCAATTTCTGATAAAAGACTTAATGAGCTAAAAGCGCTCAAGGCACAATATTTCTAAATTTTAATTTACCATAAAACCAATACATACTGGAGGGCAGACATGAAAATAGAGTTAGGCATAGTCAACTATTGCGTGTTGATCATATATTTACTTGGTATGCTTGCCATTGGCATTTATTTCTCAAAACGCAGTGGTAAAGATACAGACAACTTTTTCAAGGCGGGAGGTCGTGTTCCTGGCTGGGCAGTTGCCATTGGTGTATTATGTATTATCTATACTTTTCTAGGTGGGATTGAAGGGGTTATTTGGGCAGATGTCATCCAAGGCATCCTACTCTTAGGTGGCGCGCTATTGATTATTATTTTCTTGATTGCCAAGATCCATAATCCAGGACATGAAATCTATCATGCAGTCGCCTCAGGCAAGCTCTTAACAAAAAATAATTTCGAGTTCAGTCTATTCCACGCAACAATCATTGGCATTTTTATTGGCGGCATATTTAACAGCCTTTATCAATACATCGGTAGCCAAGATGTCGTACAAAGATATAATGCAACGAAAGATATCAAAGAAACCAATAAAGCCATTTATCTCAATGCTAAACTTGCTTTCTTAGTAATTTTTATCTTCTTTGGCATGGGTACTTTACTGTTTATTTACTATCAACAACATAGTGCTGATTTACCCACTGGTTTTAATCTCGACTCTATCGTGCCTTATTTTATTGTGACGCAAATGCCCATTGGTATTGCAGGCTTTATTATCGCGGCGATTTTTGCTGCTGCACAATCGACGATATCAAGTAGCCTCAACAGTATATCAGCATGCTTTGTTACCGATATCACTGAACGCTTTTTCAATAAAACTTCCGAAAAAACAGCGGTACTCATTGCAAGATTGGTTATTATCATTGCAGGCATTATTGGCACTATTATTGCCTTGTATATGACTGTAACCAATCAATCACACCTGCAGATTTTTTTCCAATCAATTTTAGGATTATTTGGCGGGCCTATTGCTGGCGCGTTTATTATCGGCATATTCTCTAAGCGCGTTAGTGGTAATGCCGTATTCTTCGCAGTACTTATCAGTGTGGTTATTCTTTACTTTGTGACCAAAACTGATATTTATTTCATGTATTATGGACTTGTTGGTGTGCTCTTAAGCATGATTTTAAGTTACCTACTGAGTTTTATTTTTCGCACATCTAAAACAGTCACAGGCTTAACCTACGCAACCGTTGATGAGCCTATAAGAAATGAAAAAACGGTCTAAACGGCTAACACGGAACTCATAAACGATGAAAACACTATGCTTTGATATCGGCGGCACTTACATAAAACATGGCTTGATTGACCAACAAGGTAAATTGCATGATCACGGTAAATTCCCAACACCTAAAACAAACTGCCAAAGCACTATCCCAAAGGCATTAATTGACTTCATACAACAGCTAATGATTAGCGAATCCATTAGCAATATCGGCATCAGTAGCGCCGGTCAAGTTGATAGTCAGCATGGCACAATTATTTACGCTAATGACAACCTGCCTGATTATAGTGGTTGCAAGCTTGTCAAAGCGTTGACCACAGCGACTAACATTAATACTTATGTTGAGAATGATGCCTATTGTGCAGCATTAGGTGAGATGCAAATGGGTGCTGCCAAAGATGCTAATAACTTTCTATGCTTAACACTCGGCACGGGTGTTGGTGGTGCTTTTATCCTTAATCGCAAGCTCTATAAAGGTGCCCATAACTGCGCTGCGGCGATCGGCTACCTTAACACCAACAATTCGTGTATTGACAAGGTCGTATCAACTCGCGGCATCCTTGAGCATTATCATATAATAAGTGGCCATAAACTCAATGGTGTTGAATTTTTTGAGCAAGTAAAAGCAAAAGAGAAATATGCACTTACTGTGTATGAAACATTTATTCACAACTTAAGTGACGGGCTTTTAAGTGCGATTTATCTACTTGATCCGGAAGTAATTATTCTAGGAGGGGCTATCTCTTCTCAAGGTGATTTTTTATTTAACGACATCAATCATGCACTACAAGCCAAATACTTACCCGCACATCGCACCATTAAAGTGATCAAAGCAAAGCTTGAAAATACTGCCGGATTAATGGGCGCCTATCATATAACACAAAACCGTGATTATTCTTACGCATAGATAATATTAGGAGAGCATCGATGCCAACATCTATTACCAACATTTTACCTCGCGGCTTAATTGTGTCATGTCAAGCACTTAGTGATGAGCCACTGCATAGTCCATACATCATGGCAAAAATGGCATTAGCTGCCAAACAAGGTGGCGCTATTGCCATTCGCGCAAACTCTGCCATCGATATTGCTACCATTAAAAAAGAAGTCGATTTACCCATTATTGGGATTGTTAAAAGAGATTATCCAGATTCCCAAGTTTTTATTACTGCAACAATGAATGAGATCAATGAACTTGCAAGTTCAGGTTGCGAGATCATTGCGCTTGATGCAACGGCAAGACAAAGACCTAATAAACAAACATTGGCTCAATTTGTACATCAGATTCGTTGCCAGTTTCCAGAGCTTTTTCTCATGGCTGATTGTGCGACATTTGATGAAGGCATCTATGCACATGAGCTTGGATTTGATCTCATTGCTACAACATTAAGCGGTTATACCAAGGATACACGAAATACCCCATTACCTAATATCAAGCTAGTACAGAAACTATCTTCAGCACTAACAACACCTGTTATTTCTGAAGGAGGAATTTCCACGCCAATAGAGGCAAATAGAGCTTATCAATCTGGCGCATATGCTATCGTTGTTGGTTCAGCCATTACACGCCCTCAACTAATCACTCAAAGCTTTGCACAGTCACTTATTGTCAACCCTTGATCAACTGATACCAAACACCACAACATGATTTGTGATGGGTGTAGCAAATATTTCATTATTTTTAAAAATTAGGCGTTGACATCTAATCGGAAATCTATAGAATGCCTTTCTGTTGCCGACATGGCTCAACTGGTAGAGCAGCCGACTTGTAATCGGCAGGTTCCGGGTTCAAGTCCTGGTGTCGGCACCATCAAAAGCGGAGTGGTAGTTCAGCTGGTTAGAATACCTGCCTGTCACGCAGGGGGTCGCGGGTTCGAGTCCCGTCCATTCCGCCATGATATCTAAATATTTTCCCAGATTTAACTCCATAAATTAAATTCAAAATAATTACCTGATTTGCATGTATTAAAATACCTGTTAGACTTAAGCTCATTAGTAATCCACTGCAAGATATATGAAATTAGCTAATGAAGATGATGCCCTCAAACTGCCGATCAAGATCCGTGATCACAAAGGGCAATTAACGATTATCTATATTTCTTATTCAGATGATGGTATTACTTTTAGCTATCTTGAAATGACCGCAACCTACCCTGAAGAGCTTAATATTCATGGTTGGCTTGAGTCAGTGACCAAAAAGAAGATTATGCATTTCCCCAAGAATCTTGATTTCATTTATGAGGAATGTGAGCAAAACCCTGACAATATATTAAACATATTCCATCATTATTTCTCAGCAATTCGCTATTTATGATAGGGATGACCCTGTAAAATTGTCCACGCACGATAGATCTGCTCGGCAAAAATAATGCGTACAATCGGATGCGGGAAGGTCATTTTTGACAGCGATATTTTCTCCTTTGCCAAACGTTTGATCGAATCATCAATTCCATCTGGGCCACCGATCAAAATCGCAACGTTTGGTGTGTTTTGCTGCCAGTTTTCCATTTTTTGCGCAAGCTCTTCAGTACTAATAAGCTTTGATTGCACATCCAAAATAACTAAATGATCTTGCTCATTCAGCTTGGATAATACTGTTTTCGCTTCTTGTGCCAACCATCCATCAATTGAACCTGTTTTTGTGCGCTTGGCAATAGGTAACTCAACCACCTGTAACTGAACAGATGATCCCGTTAATCGCTTTTGGTATTCATTAACGCCCTCTTGTACCCACGCTGGCATTTTCTCACCTAGGGCAAGTAGCTTGATCCTCATGGTTTGACTCGAGTAAAGCAAAATGATTTATCGCGCGAGAATTCTGGATTAAAGACATAACCATCATAATCAAAGCCTTTAAGCGCTTCTATATCATTAATGTTATTGTCGATAATATAGCGCACCATTCGACCACGCGCACGCTTGGCAAAAAGCGCAATGGTTTGATATTTATCTTTATGGAATTCTTTAAAATCAACTTCAAGCCATGTCGCTTTAATCATTTTCTTATCAATTACTTTACTGTATTCATTCGATGCTAAATTAACGATTACTTGGTGATTATTCTCTTTAACAATGCCATTTAACTTCTTTGTTAACCTTTCTCGCCAGAAATCATATAGCAACACATCATCGATATAAAACTTAGTCCCCATTTCCAAACGATATGCCTGAATTAAATCCAATGGTCGAATCAATCCATATAAGCCTGAAATCATTAGCAAATGCTCTTGCGCATAATCAATTTGTGCCGGTGATAAAGTAAGCGCATCCAAACCTCGATAAACATCACCTGTAAAAGCAAATAATGCTTGCTTAGCATTGTCTTTGCCGTAGTGATTGCCATCAAAGTTGATATACATATCAAACACACCTTCTGCAAGCTTTGGTGATATCTTCATTAAATGCTCAAACTCATCTGGCGTATAATGTTTAAGCTTAGCCACGAGCTGCTTTATTTGCTCAGCGAATAATACATTACTGGTAAGCTCTGTTGGCGCATTCTGACTGAAATCTTGACTTTTTGCCGGTGAAATAAGACTTAGCATCATCATTTTCCATTTTAAAACATTTTCCACATTGTAACAAAACTCGCTGCCAATAAAACATAAAATCCCAACTGCCAGAATTTTCTGGTATAACAAGCATTCGTTTTTTAGAACAACAACTAATATGAAGATATTTCACCACTTTAAATTTACGCTTACTTTATTGCTCATAAGCCAACTTGCTTTTAGCTATACCCCCAAGGCGGGAGATCTATTCTTTCAAGATTTAAATTATTCGTAGGCATTTATATCTCCTTTTTTGTTCTGATTTAATTTTAAATCCTCTTTTTTTGATTGACTTCCTTCCTATCTAGGGAAAATAAACGCATTATCAACATCAAACAAATCACTGAAAAAACTAAAACAACCTCAGCTAATCCGCTAATTGAAACAATTCCAATAGCACCAAAAATAAAGGTGAAACCACTTGATAACAAAATAAAGCATGCTCCCATAAATGCATTTGCGCTGCCGGCTTTATGCGCAAAATAACCAATACAAAGCGCAAAAAAATTAGGAAAGACCACTCCTCCAGCTAACATACTGATAAACATAAACACACACAACAGCCATAAATGCTGTCCAAATATAAGTGGCAGTAAACCCAAAAAAAGACACGATAAAATTGAAATGATCATTGCCACATACATTTTATAACGATTAAATGTCTCACTATAATGCAAGAAAAATCGATTTAACATATTCCCCAAAAACCAACCAAATCCCATTAAAAGTGCCGTTTTCCCAAACGTAATCGACGAGTAGCCTAAAGTATTGTCAATCACAAAAACCCCAATGACACTAAAGATAACTAAAAACGAATATAACAATCCCAAACATATTGTACCTAGCACAAACCTGTTATGGCACGCCATCTCAGCATATCCCATAAAACTGGATTTTAATGAAAGTGTTGTTTTTTGTTTAAGCGTTTCGCGATACATAAAACATGTTAACAAAGACATTATCACTCCATACATACTAAGAAAATAAAAAGGTGATCTCCAACCTAAATAATGCTGCAAATACCCTCCGATAAATGGAGCAACTATCGGCCCTAGTGCCCAGATTATTGTCATGTAATTCATCATTTTCTTATATTCACTTCCTTTGAACACATCTGGAATAATTGCTCTGGCACTAACACCTGCTAATGAAATACATACACCTTGAAAGATTCTAAATAGTAAAAACAAATAAAAACTCGTTAATAATGTCATAGCATAGGAGACAATAACGAAGCCAATCAACCCAACAAGCATCGGTGCTTTTCTGCCAAATCTATCTGTAATAGGACCTGCAAACAACTGAAAAATACCAAATGATAATAGATAAAATGATATGGAGTATTTAGTTAGCACCTCTGAGACAGAAAATGCATTGGCTATCGCTGGCAAAGAAGGTGCATACAAATCAATACATAAACCGGACATTGGTACAATAAGAAAACAAACTAGCGCAAATTGAATTTCGTTTAGACGCATAAATATTACCTCTATTATTTTTTATTGCTCCCATTGTAAAACCAAGCTACTCTTATTATAAGCGCCATACAAGTTAATCACATTTAACCATTGGTTAATAATTTTCCTAAAAGCAACCAGATTGAACTTTATAAAATCTATAAAATAACAATATAATCTCCTTAAGTAAGCTCATCTTGTAAAAACGGAACTCAACAATGCCCAGTACTTACCCCTTATCATTAAGTAATATGGAAGCTTTTATCACCGTCGTGCGACTGGGCTCATTTAGCAAAGCGGCCAAATACTTAAATGTTAGCACTGCTGCAATCAGTAAAACCATCCGGCAACTTGAATCAAGCATCGGTATAGCACTTTTGATACGTACAACAAGAAGTGTAAAGCCAACTGCAGAAGGCCACATTCTTTATCAGCAATTTAATAAAGTGATGATTGAAACTGACATTACAAAAGAAATTATTGAGCATATCAATGACTGCCCAAACGGTGTACTTAAGATAAACTGTAATCCAATGTCTTATGAAAAATTTATACTGCCAATCATTACTATTTATCGCCAACGTTTTCCTCATGTTCAGGTTGAGTTAATTCACCATGAACACCCGATCCATTTCAATGATTTTTCTATCGATATTATTTTTGGCTCCAGCTGGGTCATGCAGGAAAATATTATTGCACGCAAAATCATGACAACTCGCGATATACTATGCGCATCGCCTGAATATATTAAAACTCATGACTTACCAAAAACACTTACAGAGCTATCAGCAAAACCTCATCTGTTTATTAAGCATGCTGGACGTCCACATTTAATTCGAGGGGCTGAAGAAATTGAACATCTCAACATTGGCATGACGATCAATGATATGGAGTTCATTAAAAAGGCTACCATCAATAGTCTAGGAATTGCACAGTTCCACGAGTATTTTGTTGAAAGTGAAATTAAAAATAACCAGCTCATTGAAATTCTATCAAATGAATATAACTCAGATATTGACTTATATATATTCTACAAAAAAGATCCTATCGTTTTGCCTAAAGTTAGATATTTTATCGATGTTTTTTTTGAATTGTTCCCAAAGGCTCATAGCAGCTTAAACAAGCTTTAGCAAGCTCGAAATGAGACTATCTTTTTGATGTGGCACATACGCTTGGCTTTTGCTGTTACCCCACACTACATCAGGCCAACAAAAATCATCCTTTTTGCGTCCGATCACATGAATATGCATTTGTGAGACTACATTACCAATCGTTGCAACATTGACTTTATCAACGCGCAAATCCTCTTTGAGGAAACGAGATAACGTATTAATCAAAGCATTGAGTCTTAGTTGCATATCAATATCAAGCTCAAACCATTCGGTGACGGTCACTTTAGGTACGATGAGAAACCACGTCACCAGTGCATTGTTTGATAATCGTAATTGAATATCTCCAAGATCTTTGATGAGACTGCTGGAATCAGCCAAAGCTTTATCGAGCACAAAAGCTGTCATACATCTTCCTTACTTTATCTAAATCAGCTTGTGTGTCAATCCCAGGAGGCGTTGACGCCTTAGCTTCAGCAATTGCTATTTTTTGATTATGCCATAACACACGTAACTGCTCTAAAGATTCAATTTGCTCTAACAGACTTTTTTCCATCCGTGCATATACCTTTAGAAAACCCGCGCGATAGGCATATAAACCAATATGACGATAATGATCTCCCATCTTAATCTCATCTTGGTCAAACACACCACGCTGCCATGGAATCGGTGCTCTTGAAAAATACAACGCATATTGCTCGCGATTAAATACAACTTTTACGCAATTTGGATCATGAATTTCATTTTCATCAGTTATTCGCTCACATAAAGTTGCCATTACCGCTTGCGATCTATCCACTAACAAATCAGCAGCTTGAATCACATTCTCCATCGGAATTAATGGCTCATCCCCTTGGATATTAACAACAATATCCTCATCAGCTATTGCTAATTTATGCACGGCTTCAGCCAAGCGATCAGTGCCTGATTGATGATCTACTGCCGTCATGCAAACTGTCGCACCAAAACTGTGTGCTACCTCCTGAATTTCTTCACTATCTGTTGCAATCACCACTTGCTCAAAGCCACATTGTAATGCGCGCTCATAAACATGCTCAATAATGGGTTTGCCTGCCAAATCAAGTAACAACTTATTGGCAAGGCGACTGGATTGCAAACGCGCTGGAATAATAATATGGCGCTTACTCATAGTGCTTGACTTCTTCAAGCGTTAGCTTCTGGGCTTCTTCTAATAGCATACGCGGTACGCCATCAATAATGGGGTATGCCAATTTATCCGCTTTACACACAAGCATCTTGTTTTGTTTGTCATATATCAATGATGATTGACATTCAGGACATACTAAAATACTTAATAAACCTTGATCCATTTGTTACGCCTTAATCACAAAGATGAATTCATTATCTACTTCAAGTTGTTCTAAGATAGCATAGCCATTGATCTTACACCAAGCAGGAATATCATGCTTGACACCCGGATCGGTACACGTCACTTTTAAGTGCTCACCTGCAGTCATCTTTTTTAATGCATTTTGCGTTTTAATCACAGGCATCGGACATAATAAGCGACGTAAATCTAGCTCAACATTAACCTCCATCAGACATACCACGCTTGCTGTACTTCATCAACGGTAAAAGGCTTCACTGTATGCTCACGTGCAACACCATCAGGATAAGCAAAGCGCACAGTCACTTCGTCAGCTTCTCTTCCTTGTGAGAAGCGCGCAATAATTCTGGCAACAAATGCTTCATCTTGGGTGTCAAAGTTGCCATCGATCAATGTCAGTGGTCCGCCATGACTTTCAACGGTGATATGTGGAAACTGACGCTTATAACCATTTAAAAAGTTATTTTCACCTTCTTCGCGGGCAATAATCAATTTAAACTCTGGCTTTGGACGCAAGTGACGACCAACTTTCAACAACATAATGTCATCAAAATCATAATCACGCTTGTCATTACGACCTTTCCATAAATCAACCAACTTGTCCGAGTATTGCTTATCGGTTAAAAAACAGCAACCACCTGCAGGAGTCGCATAATCAACAAAACCATATGAACTGGCTAGCTCAAATTGCGGTGTGCGATTGCGCCCGTGAAAACCAAATAGCTTTTCACGATCAACCCACCCTTCGCGCTCAGGCTTGGTTTCAGGTAGATTTTTAGCACATAATGGACGCAATAATAAATCATCGATACCTGATTGCTTTTGAATAACTGGCATGGTGTCTTTACGTTGCGACATCGGACGCTGACCAATGACCTCACCGGTAATAATGAAATCGAAACCATTTTCAAGCGCCCATTCTTTGGCTTTTTTGACCATGAAAATCTTACAATCCAAACACGGGTTCATATTGGCTCCATAGCCATATTTTGGATTTAATAACACATCTTTGTACTCTTCGATTACATCGATAATATGCAATTTTATCCCAAGCTGTTCAGCAACCCATAAGGCATTGTTGCGTTTTTCTTTGCTTTGATCTTTCTTACGAATGGCATGAGTATGCCCTTCGACACAAAACCCAGTGAAGAAATTAATCCCTTCAACATGAATGCCTTGATCTGCAATCACCTTGGTTGCCAACATGGAATCTAAACCACCAGAAATAAGCGAAACCGCCTTATATTGCTTAGGTTTTTCTGAATGAGAATTATGTAATGATGTCATTTATTATATTGAGTCTACTTTAAAATTTGCGCACATTGTACGCGCTATAGACAATTTTTTCATTATTCAAATGAAACTTTCTATAACTTTCTGTCGAAGTATCTGTTTAAAAAGCTGCTTGTACCCACTGGATGTCATCTCCTGTAATGCCGATGACATCAAAGCGGCATTCGGCATGTTGATAATCTCGATGTTGCTGCAGAAAAACTTGCGCTGTTTTACGCACTTTTATCTGTTTAGATTTTGTCACCATTTCTAATGCCGAGCCAAACTGTGCTGACTTTCGCGCCTTAACCTCAACAAATATCAATACATCAGCAATTTGACCAATCAGATCGATCTCACCTAATGGTGTTAGAAAATTCTTGGCAATTAAGTGAAAACCTTGATTCTCTAGAAACGTTAAGGCTCTATTTTCCGCCTCACCACCAATGGCTCTACTCATCTAAAGAATACCATTATGACGCAGTAGTGCATCAACTGAAGGTTTTTGACCTTTAAATTTCTCAAATAGCTCGGCCGCTGGTGCTGAACCGCCCGTCTCCAGGATAATTTGCATAAATTTCTGACCAATGGTTTTGTTTAATACGGATTGACCCTGTTCAAACTCAGCAAAAGCATCACTGGATAACACTTCCGCCCACTTATAACTGTAGTAACCTGCGGCATAACCACCTGCAAAAATATGTGAAAAGCCATTTTCAAAGCGATTAAACTTAGGCACCTCTAACAATGCTGTTGATTGGCGCACATCCTCTATTATTTGATGGATATCTAAACCCTCTACACTACTTTGGTGTAGTTGCATGTCAAACAGTGCAAACTCCAGCTGACGCAACATCGCTAAGCCTGATTGATACTGACGTGAGGCAACTAGCTTCTGAAAGAGCTCTTTTGGTAAGCTTTCTTTGGTTTCAACATGCTCTGACAGCAATTGTAACCCTTCCTCGCACCAGCAGAAATTCTCCATAAATTGACTTGGTAACTCAACGGCATCCCACTCAACACCATTAATCCCTGAAACAGGCAAATGCTCTACTTGAGTTAAGATATGCTGCAAGGCATGCCCAAATTCATGAAATAAAGTCAATACATCATTATGCGTCAATAACGCATCAGCACCTTCATTGGCGGGCATAAAGTTACAAGTAACATACGCCACAGGTGTTTGCACTGAATGATCAAGACGCTTATAGCGCGTACGACATTCATCCATCCACGCACCATCACGCTTGTGTGCTCTTGCAAAGAAATCAACTAAAATTGCCCCACGAAGTTGCTTTTCTTCATCGTAAAACTCATATAAATCTGTTTGTGGATGGTAGCGATCCCAGTCATCACGTTTTTTTGCTGTGACACCATAAAGAGATGATAATACACTAAATAAGCCTTTCATTACATGGTTTAAAGGAAAGTAAGGACGCAGCTCTTCAGAGGTAAAATCATAGCGTGCCTTTTTCATTTTATCTGAATAATACACGCTATCCCATGGTTTAAACTCATCATCCAATCCAGACGCTTTAGCAAATGCTATAAGCTCTTGCAGCTCTTTTTGTGCATGTGGTTTTGCCTTTTGTAGCAAATCATGCATAAAGTGCATCACCTCATCAACTGAGGTTGCCATCTTCGTTGCTAATGAGACTTCAGCATAGTTTTTAAATCCTAAAAGTCGAGCTTCTTGTGCTCTTAAGCGCATAATCTCTTGCATAATCTTAGCGTTATCAAAGCTTTTATTGTCCGCTTCGCTCGAGGCACGCGTGACATAAGCTTTATAAAAGGTCTCGCGCAGCTTGCGATTATCTGCTTGCTGCATTACAGAAATATAGGTTGGTGCGTCAAGACCTAAGATAAACCCATCTTTTTCTTCTGTTTGCGCCTTTAAGCGCGCTTGCTCTTTAACACTGTCTGATAAACCTTTTAATTCATCTTCATTTAATGTGTGATAATGCCACGCCATCGTTGCATCAAGCACATTGTTCTCAAAATCACTTTGTAACTTGGCAAGCTTAGTAACGACTTGCTCAAATTCCTGACGCTTGTCACCTTCTAAGTCCACGCCTGATAATTTAAAACTGCGAATAGCATCATTAATCGCCTTAATCTGCGCTTGATCTAAAGATTTATCACGTTGCAAAATAGTTTGATATGCCTTTAACATACGCTCATCTTGTGCAGTTTGTGTTGAATATTCTGATATTTTCTCAACACAATACTGATAGACTTCGCGCAACTGCGGTGTGTTCTTAACGGCATTTAAATGCCCCAAAGGGCCAAAAGTTTTGCTAAGCACATCTTCGGCTTCTTCCAAAGGATAAATAAAATTATCCCATGTGTAATTACTCTCTTTAAGTAATTGCTCTTTTAAATCACGACAATACTGAATGCACTTTTCCACTTCAGTCTTGGCGCTATCAATGTCTATTTGTGAAAACTTGGGTAAATCTAATGTAACTACATCGCTCATCTGTATGTTCCTTGGCATAAATTCTTCATTCTGCTAAGGCTTTATAATACACTTATTTCACTGCGAAAAAATATGAAAAAAGCACTAATAGACAATGCCTGCTGATCTTAACACTTATTTAACAGCTTTTGTGATGTTTATCATCCCAATGCTCTTTGCTATCACACTACATGAAGCAGCACATGCCTACATCGCCAAATTACGCGGTGACAAAACCGCCTATCTTATGGGGCGAGTTACTTTAAACCCGATTAAACATATCGATATTCTCGGCACGATCATTCTGCCAACTGCAATGTTTTTATTAGGTACTGGTTTCTTATTTGGCTGGGCAAAGCCTGTGCCTGTTAATTTTAACAACCTCAAAAAGCCACGCCAAGATATGATTCTTGTGGCAATTGCCGGACCTTTAGCCAACTTCATTATGGCAATTATTTGGTTTTTGCTGTGGAAATTTGTACCAAACTTTGGTTTCCATCAGATGGCACAATTTGGTGTCATACTCAATTTGATGCTAATGGTATTTAACTTATTACCCATTCCACCACTTGATGGCAGTCGTGTTATTAGCGCATTATTACCTTATAAAGCAACGCTACAGTACAACCGTTTAGAGCGCTGGGGATTTTTGATCGTGCTTTTGCTGCTATTTATTCCTTTTGGTCAATCAAACTTACTGGCAAGCATCTTGCTACCACTGATTAATAAACTCTATTTACTCATTCAATTTATCTTTTAATTTAAAGGCATCAACAATGCAATTAGAACATGAAAAACCGGATTCACCAATTTTTGTTAAACACTACAAGTCTGGCGAGCTAACACTTCCACAACAAACATTCTCTCACAGCGTGATTATCACACCTGAGGCAATTATTAATGATAATTGGAATGTAAAATCTATTGATGAGCTTAATCTTGATACCATTGATCCACTTATTGAGCTTGATGTGCATGTTTATCTTCTTGGCACCGGTGCAACATCACAGATTCCAACGCAAGAAATCATCATTGCTTTTGCCCGCCTAGGCAAATCCATTGATTTTATGGACTCAGCTGCCGCATGCCGCACTTTTAATATTCTAGCAAATGAAGGACGCCGTGTTGCCGCTGCTATCATTGTCTAACATCAAAATACTCGGCATAAATCAATTTTTCGCCACTTTTTATTAAATTTTCTCTAACCTCCTTGATATCTTTTTGCTATACGCTAGGATTAGGTCTATAGTAATCAGTGATTCTTATAGGTTCATACAACAGAAGGAAGACAACGATGAGAAAAATCACACTACTTGGCATTGTTTCTAGTGCCGCATTATTATCTGCTTGTGCCACATCACCTAAAGCACCGGCGCCACAAAGCACAGATGCATCTGTTACAGCAATGTCAACACCAGCATCAGTCACCTCAAATAGTAGCTCATTGCCAAGCTCAACAGTTAAACTAAGCGCCAAAGATGGGCGTTTAGTTGCAAAGATTTATACTGACTGGAATGGCGCCAAACAAGGGGATTTAAAACTTCACTGGGTTGCACCTAGCCAATCGCATTGCGTGAGCACAACGTTCCCAATTATGAAATACAAAGAAGCCAGTGATTACTCTTGGGCTTATAGAACGCTTGCCCATCAAAGCGCTAATGGTTCAATATCATGTCCAGGTGTATGGAAAGCTGAAGTGGTGTACACACCAACCAAAGCAGTTGTTGGCCAAGCTGAGCTTAACGTTTCTCAATAAAGTGCGACAGCACCTCAGCAGTAACTTTTCTATCCATTAATACGCTTTAAATTCTACAAAAATTTTAATCTAACCTTACTGTTACTTCTCTCAAAACTTAAACAAAGCAGCGTGTTACTATCTAACTGTTGATGGAAGTAATAGTTGTCTTGAGCATTTTTCTTTTTGCATTCACCACTTTCATTGACTTCAAAAATATAACGATTTAACCCATTAGCAATCCCCTCACCAGTTAGTTTCAGACTTGCTTCTTTATATGCCCATAGCCAATAAAACACATCTTTTTGCGCACTTTCATCCTTCTTAGCAGCAATCAAGCCATACTCGCTCTGTGCAAAATACTGCTTTGCTATCGCTAGCACATCGATTTTTTCTTTTTTAGTCTGTACATCAATACCAACACGCTGCCCTTTAGCAATTGCTATAACAGCATAATCACGCGTATGACTAATATTAAAATCGATCATACTATCAACGAGAAATGGTCGGCCATTTTTGGACTTTGAAAATCGCAGATCAGTAGGAGTAATACCTAAGCACTCACTAAACAACTTATAGCGCAACCATTGCGATGCAATATACTCAATACGCTTGCGCTCCAATTTCAAGCCTCTGGCATAATCTCTAATTTCAAGCGGTAATATATTAAGTGCTTCCAGCGCATCAAATTTGTTTAGATTTAGAACAAATATATCAATCATCATTATAAGCTTATTGAACAGATTCATCTTGATTTCATAGTTAAAATAGAAATTTAAACGTAAACTTGCAGAAATGAAAGCATTTCAGGCACTTGAGGTATCTTATATTAATCCTTGGGAATATTAGCATTTAATTAAACGCGACTACCCAACTGCATGCTTGCATTATATAATTAACATAGTTTACCTAATTGGAGGCAACCACCATGAAACAAAAACTTCGTTATATCGCTGATGCTATCTTCTTTCTTGCTTGCATTACCTTTATTGCCTCACTTACCTCTATTTTCTATTTCAACAACTTTAGTATTATCGTTAAAGGGCACGTTGTTTATTGGGTTTACGCGGCACCCTTGGCACTATTCTTATATGCTTTTTTGCGCAACCGGCTATTAGCGGATAAACCAAATGGCACAAATTCCGAAAATCCGCTTGAACCGACTTAAAAAACGAGCTAACGTAACCTCACACATTGCTTTTCACAAGATTCTAAATATGAGAATATCGCAAACCTTACTTGCCACTGAAAAAGAAACACCAAAAGACGCTGAATTAATTAGTCATCAGTATATGTTACGTGCTGGCTTAATTCGCAAACTTGCCTCAGGCATTTATCAATGGCTACCTACAGGCATGAAAGTGCTACAAAAAGTTCAAACAATTGTTCGCGAGGAAATGGATAACGCAGGCGCCTGTGAGATTTTAATGCCTAGTATATTGCCTGCTGAGCTATTACAAGAAACGCACCGTTGGCAAAAATTCGGTCCTGAGCTTCTCAAAATACAAGATCGCCACCAGCGTGATTTTTGCTATGGACCAACACATGAAGAGCCGATTGTTGACATTGCACGCAAAGAAATTAAAAGCTATAAACAATTACCCCTTAATCTATATCAAATCCAAACAAAATTCCGCGATGAGATACGTCCACGCTTTGGTGTGATGCGCTCACGTGAATTTATTATGAAAGACGCTTATTCATTTCATAGCAATTATGATTGCTTAGAACACACCTATCAGAAAATGCATCAAGCATATTGTAATATCTTAACGCGTATGGGGCTTAAGTTTCGTGTCGTTAATGCTGATGCTGGTGCCATTGGTGGCAGCAAAACACATGAGTTTCAAGTACTTGCCGCAGCAGGCGAAGATATTGTTTGCTACAGCAATCAAAGTGATTATGCTGCCAACATTGAAATGGCAGAGTATTTAAAGCCAGATCTCACAACACGCAAGTCTCCTTCTCAATCACTTGAAAAGATCGCAACACCTAACTTAAAAACCATTAGCGATATTTGTCAGCAGTTTGACTTATCACCTGAAAACACGATCAAAACAATTATTATCAAGGACAGTGATAATACACTCTTTGCCTTAGTGCTACGTGGAGATCATGAGTTAAATGAGATCAAAATCGAAAAGTTACCTCAGATAAACGCACCTTTTACTTTTGCCACCGAAGCCGAAATACAACAAGCATTTAATGCGAATATCGGCTCTTTAGGTCCTGTTAATTCACCGATTAAAGTGATTGCTGATCATAGCGCTGTCATGTTACACGACTTTGTATGTGGTGCTAATGAAGATGACTTCCATTTCTTTGGTGCAAACTGGGATCGCGACATTAAAGGCTATGATGTTGCTGATCTTCGCAATGTGGTTGTCGGCGATATATCTCCTGATGGTAAAGGTACACTTGAGCTTACCAGCGGCATTGAAGTTGGGCATATTTTCCAACTGGGTGATAATTATTCCAAAGCGATGAATGCGAATATTCTAGATGAAAATGGTAAAAAGCAAGACCTTATCATGGGCTGCTATGGTTTTGGTGTCACACGGATTGTTGCAGCAGCAATCGAGCAATCGCATGATGATAATGGCATTATTTGGCCAAGTGAGATCGCGCCGTATGACATCTCGATCATTCCAATGAATATGCATAAATCAGCTAAAGTCTTTGAGGTTGCCAATAAACTTTATAATGACCTTAGAGCTGCCGGCTTTGATGTGTTATTTGATGATCGCAAAGAACGCCCTGGTATTATGTTTGCTGATGCGGATTTAATCGGTGCGCCACATCAACTTATCATTGGTGAACGCGGACTAGAAAATGACATCATCGAATACAAATGCCGTAAAACACAACAAAAATCTGAGATCTCTTATACCATTGACGCTGTGTTGCAAAGGGTCTGCGCTAAGCAAACTGGCAAAGCAAAATTAAGCCCATGCCACTAACCTAATTTAGTTTATGCAGGGTACAACCCATCGCAAACCATTTTGACTTTCTCTTATCCTCACTTACAATAACACGCATTGAAAATGCTTTATTATTTGATTTTGTTATGTCAAACAACCATCCTTTTGCTCAAGACGCACTAAAAACAATTAATCTAGAAATAGAAACGCTTGAACAGCTTAAAAAACATATTGATGATAGTTTCATCGCCGCATGTGAGTTGATTCTCAAATGTCAGGGCCGCGTGATTATCATCGGCATGGGCAAATCAGGCCATATCGCCTCAAAGATTGCAGCGACTCTTGCCAGCACGGGAACACCTGCATTCTTCGTCCATCCGGCTGAGGCGGGGCACGGTGATTTTGGCATGATCACACGTCAAGATATCGTCATTGCCATTTCAAACTCTGGTTCAACCCCTGAGCTAACCTCATTAATCCCGATGATTAAGCGCCTTGATATCCCACTTATCGCCATATCTAGCAAACCGCAGTCAGCATTGGCGCAAGCAGCAGACATTGCCCTTAACCTCGGTGTTGAAAAGGAAGCTTGTCCACACAATTTAGCACCCACATCAAGTACAACAGCAACATTGGTACTGGGTGATGCCTTAGCGATTGCGTTATTAAATGCTAAAAACTTTAGTGCGGAAGACTTTGCTAACTCACACCCAAGTGGTGCATTAGGCAAGCGTTTGCTGTTAAAAGTATCCGATCTTATGAAAAGCGGTACATCTCTGCCCATTGTTACATCTCAAAGCACATTAGAAGATGCTATTTTAGAGATCAGCTCTAAAGGCTTAGGAATGACACTTATATCTGATGATAACAAAACACTCAATGGCATTTTTACCGATGGTGATTTGCGTAGAATCTTTCAACAATCCCTTTATCAAAAAGGGCTCAATATCTCTGATGTTATGGGCAAAAGACCAAAGACAATTACCGAAGATGCGATGGCAATTGAAGCATTAAGCCTTATGAATCAATTGAAAATTACCACATTAGCGGTTTTGAATCATCAAAATGAAATTGCTGGGATTATCCATATGCATGACTTAGTGCGTGAAGGCATTGCCTAAGTAAGTAGATAACTTTAATTACCCCTCACCCGCGCAGCCTACGCTGCACGACCTCTCCCGCATGGGTCGAGGTAATCATTACTGCAACTTTTTTCATTATGACTAACTTGAAAAATCCAATACAAAAATATCATACTTTTTGATTTTAGATTTCAAAGTCGCAGGACTTATGCCCAATACTTCAGCGGTATTACTTAAATGAAATCCAGTATATGCTAAAGTTGCCTCAATTAAGCCGCGTTCAATTTCCTCAGTGACTAGATTTAACATAAAACGTGGCTCATCTTGCGGATTACGTCTTGCTTCTTCATAACGCATCTCAGCAATGGCATAAATAAATCTTTCTATATTACTACTCATGACGAATATCCTTATCTAAGTTTGTTACCTCTCTTGTAATTTAAAGATAGAATCAAATTTAAAGCTTGCATAAAGAGATCAACACTTTGATGCTTGCGTTTTCGCTGAAATAACTGTAGTCAAATTGCTATGTTTTAATGTCACAAAGATGCATTGCTTTGCTATCATGACTTGTGTTTGAATTGAAATTAGCGACCTTACGATGCACTTAGAGAGAAAACAAAATGCCTTTGAACTCCATACAAACTACACTCCCGCGGGAGATCAGCCAACGGCAATTGCATCCTTAACTCAAGGTTTGAAAGAAGGCTTAAAACATCAAACATTACTTGGTGTCACCGGCTCTGGGAAAACCTATACAGTGGCTAATGTCATTGAAAGTGTTCAGCGCCCTACTTTGATTCTTGCACACAATAAAACACTTGCTGCACAATTATATGCCGAGATGAAACAGTTTTTCCCAAAGAATGCCGTTGAATATTTTGTATCGTATTATGATTATTATCAGCCAGAAGCTTATGTTGCTGCATCAGATACTTATATTGAAAAAGATTCATCGATTAATGAACATGTTGAGCAAATGCGTTTATCAGCCACCAAAGCGATTTTAGAACGCCAAGATGTAATTATTGTGGCCACTGTATCAGCAATCTATGGCTTGGGCGATCCTGAGCAGTATATGCAAATGCTACTGCATCTTAAAGCAGGTGAGCAAATCGATCAACGCAGTATTTTAAGACGCTTGAGTGACATGCAGTATCATCGCAATGATATGGATTTCTCACGTGGAACATATCGTGTGCGTGGCGAAGTTATCGATATATTTCCTGCAGATTCTGATAAAGATGCCGTAAGAGTTGAGCTATTTGATGATGAGATTGAGAGTATTAAACTCATCGATCCACTTACTGGCAAAATCACAGCAAACACCTATCGCGCAACCATATTTCCAAGTACACATTATGTCAGCTCAAAAGAGCGCCAAAAAAGCATGGTGGAAGAAATCAAAGATGAATTACGTGAGCGTGTTGCGTATTTTCAAAAAGAAAACCGCTTGATTGAAGCACAACGCATTGAGCAGCGCACATTATATGATATTGAAATGATTAATGAACTGGGTTACTGCACAGGTATTGAGAATTATTCACGCCTTTTGTCGGCTCGCGCACCAGGTGAGCCACCACCGACATTATTGGATTATTTACCGCAAAATGCATTTATTGTAATTGACGAATCACATGTCACCATACCGCAATTTGGCGGCATGTACAAAGGAGATCGCTCACGCAAAGAAAATCTTGTTAATTATGGCTTTCGTCTGCCTTCAGCATTAGACAATCGTCCACTTAAATTTCATGAGTTCGAGGCATTAGTTACCCAAGCAATTTATGTTTCAGCTACACCTGCTGATTATGAGAAAGAACATCAACAAAATATAGCTGAACAAGTTGTGCGTCCAACAGGATTACTTGACCCGCTAGTTGAAGTCAGACCTGTAAACATACAAGTAGAAGATGCCTTATCTGAGATAAACAAAGCAGTGGAAAAAGATGAGCGCATTCTTATCACAACCCTTACTAAGCGTATGGCTGAGGATCTCACGGACTATTTATCTGAACACGGGGTTAATGTCCGTTATCTTCATGCGGATGTTGACACCGTTGAGCGTGTTGAGATTATTCGCGATCTACGCATGGGCGTCTTTGATGTATTGGTTGGTATCAATCTATTACGTGAAGGTTTAGACATGCCTGAGGTCAGCACGGTTTTAATCTTTGATGCGGATAAGGAAGGTTTCTTAAGATCAGAGCGCTCACTGATTCAGACTATTGGTCGTGCTGCACGTCACGTTAATGGCAAGGCCATTTTATATGCCGAGGTGATTACCGGATCAATGCAACGCGCGATGGATGAAACATTGCGGCGGCGCAACAAACAACAGCAATTTAATATTGATCACGATATTACGCCGACATCTATTAAAAAGAAGGTTGGAGATCTGTTAGAACTATCACCTGAATTTGGAAAAAAAGCAGCCAAAAATAATGCCCGTAAAAAGGTTAAAGATATTGCCATTGATGAGATTCTTGGTGTGAAAGAAGCCGTGACACTCGTTAAGAAACTTGAAAAAACAATGAAAGAACATGCGCGCAATCTTGAATTTGAACAAGCAGGAAAAATGCGTGACCAAATCAAAACCATCAAAGAAAGGTACTTATTGTAGACAGTTAATGACTTTATAATTGACTAAAATGGCGTATTTTTTACAAGATTTGAGAAAAAATCTACTTATCTATGGTTAATATCTCACAAATTTGTGCTACAATCTCTGCATTACAATAGCTACAACGGTGTACGATGAGATTTTTACTATGTCTTGCAGCATTCGCAACAATGCTCTACAGCAACAGCTATGCAGCAGAGCGAATAATCACAGAGATGAATATTCCAACAACGCTATCATTTATTCCACAAATTGTACAAGATCACCCAATCATTGCGCTCGTTGTTGCACTTACTGTTATCTCTTATCTGATCCTACGCATTCGCAGATTTCTTAGAAGCAAATAGCCCTGTCTAATAGCTACACCATTCGTTAATCATTTGCGATGTTTCATTGCCTAGCAGTTTGTAATGAGTATAAAATCTAGAGTTATTCTTATCGTAAGCTTTTATCTACATCATGATGAAACAACACTGCCAGAGTATTATGCACGATGTCACAGAGATTTTTCTTAAGAAAAAACACTCTATCTATAAGACATTGCTCATTTATAGTAAGCGCATCGATAAACTATTGATAGAATATTTTCCGCAACAAATAGCCCATATTTCTCTGATCGCCATTGGTGGCTATGGTCGTCAGGATCGCGCTTTATATTCAGATCTTGATTTATTGTTTTTGGCGGAAAATGACCAGGCACTAGAAAGTCCCGAACTTTTGGCATTTATTCAGGAATTACAAAGTTTGCCAATTAAAGTTGGCTATTCAACTCATAGCATTAACAGCATCATACAGTGTGCCAATGATGACATTAATTTACTTACTGCTATTTTGGATGCGCGTTTTATCTGTGGCAATAACACACTATTTGACACATTTAAGTCATTGGTTGAAAGCAAACAAAATCTTCCTGTTCATCGAGATTTTATTTATAGCAAATATGCTGAGCAAATTGATCGTGACAATAACTTCCCAATTAACCAACAGCCCGATCTTAAAAATACTGTGGGCAATCTGCGCTACTTACAAAGTATTCACTGGCTATTGATTTACCTTCATCCTAATGTCAATTTACATTACCTTGTTGAGCATCACTATATTACTGCAGACGAGCTAACGAGTTTAAGTAAGGCACATCGTTTACTTTCTGCTATTCGCTTTTATTTGCATATTTTGTATCAGCGTGAGCAAAACGCCTTGCTAATCGATAAGCAACTTATGGTTGCTGATTTTTTTGGCTTCAAGCACAAGAAGCCACATAAAAGCATTGAGCTATTTATGCAGCATTATTACAACAGTATTCGTCATGTTAAGCTTATCAATCGTATTATTTTCCACGAGCTAATGGCATCACAAGTAACCAGCAATGAGATCGCACTTAGCGAAGGTTTTAGTATTTATGGTGGTATTTTAAAGCATGCACAAAACGACTACCCTAGCCATATAAATAATATTTTGATGCCTTTTAAATATTTTTGCCAACACAAAGAGATTAAAACACTTGATGCCCATATCGTTCGCAACATACTGCAACTACTTTCACAATCATCTAAAAAAAACTTTCTTTCTAACCAAACATTACAGCAACAATTTTTAGCGATTTTCACTTACCCATACAATATCAAAGGTGCGCTAAGTATTATGATGGATTTAGGGATTGTGGAAAAAATCATTCCAGAGTTTGCCATTAGCAAAGGGCAGATGCAGTTTGATCTATATCATCAATACACTGTTGATCGCCATACAATTGAGGTTATTAGCAACCTACGCAACATGCGAACGACGAACTTTGCGCAAGATTTTCCACTAGCCTATCAAGTGATGCTTAAACATCCCGCGCAACGATTATTGTATATCGCCGCATTCTTTCATGATATTGGCAAAGGATCCGGTGTCGATCATAGTAAGTTCGGTGCACGTCTTGTGCAAAAATATGCTGAAACTTGGCGTTTAAAACAAGATGAGATCCATTTGCTATCATGGTTGGTTAAACATCATTTGGCATTTTCGAGAATGGTCAAAAAAGAAGATATTTATGATGGTGCGATTATCACGCAATTTGCTGAATTTTGCCAAAGCCAATACTATCTGGATAGCTTGTTTCTTTTGACCATTGCCGATATTAAAGGTACCAACCCCACATTGTGGAAGCGTTGGCAACAGACGATGTTTGAGCATCTGTATACGCGCACTAGTGAGTTATTAAGCAAATCCGTCAACTTATCACTTAAAGAGCAAGTAAACGAAACGCAAAAGAAAGTTTTGGCACAGCTCGAATGCACTGATCACAATGCAATTAAAGCATTATGGCAATACCTACCTGCGCGTTACTTTACAGAACAGGCATTAGCCACCTTGATATGGCAAAACAACTTACTCTACCAATATGTGATAGAGAACAACCAGTCCCTATCAATCCATACGCACTTTGATCACAGTTTGAATCAAACGCTATTACTTATTTTAGCTTCAGATAAAGAGATTAGACTGTCTGCACTCTGCTACTTGCTATATAAAGCAAGCATCAACATCACGGAAGCAAGTTTTTTTAAGCTCCTTGAGAATAAAATGATTTATCAATTTAACGTCACGAATTTAAATTATCATCCATTGCAAAGCGAGCAAGAACTACTATGGCTAGAGCAACATTTAAAAGCACAGTTGACACATCAAAAAATTGATTATAAACCGGCTAAATTAAATGCATTAGTCGATAAATCAACCACAAAGCGCCTTAAGAAAAACATTCAATGGCTCAGCCCTCGACATAAAAGCTATAGCAAAGTAATCGTAAAACACCCTGATCGACCAGGACTGTTAGCCGCCCTTTGTTATTTCTTTGAAATACACAATCTCCGTATTATTCGTGCACGGATTCACACATCAGGATTCTCAATTGAAGACAGTTTTTATATTACAGATAGTAATGATCAAGCCATTGCAAAACAAAGTAAGCGTCAATTACTGACACATAAATTTTTGAAATACCTAAAGACACTGGATGAGTAAATTACTCCATCCCACCCATGCTCACACAATGATAACCGGCATCAACATATACCACTTCACCAGTAATGCCGCTGGCAAGATCAGATGCTAAAAATGCCACTGTGTTGCCGACTTCAATAATATCAACATTACGCTTAAGCGGTGCCACTTGCGCATTATAATCTAACATTTTTCTAAAGCTCTTAATCCCTGACGCTGCCAATGTGCGAATTGGTCCTGCTGAAACGGCATTGGCACGAATACCTTCAGCACCTAAGGATAATGCAGTATAACGCACGGTTGCCTCAAGTGACGCTTTGGCAATCCCCATCGTGTTATAGCTTGGCATCGCACGTTCTGCACCTAAATAAGTTAATGTCACTAGAGAGCCATTACGATTTTGCATCATGCTACGTCCCGCCTTTGCTAATGCCGCAAAGCTGTAAGCACTAATATCATGTGCAACCTTAAAGCCTTCGCGATTAACCGCTGAAATAAAATCACCCTCAAGCTGATCAGCTGGCGCATAAGCTACTGAATGGATAATGCTATCTAAGCCATCCCATTTTTTGCCAAGCTCAACAAATACATTATCGATTTGCTCATCATTGGTAACATCACATTCAATTAATGCCGCTGGATTGTAATGTGCAGTCAACTTCTCAATACGCTCTTTAAAACGCTCATTTTGATAAGTAAATGCAAGCTCAGCACCCTCGCGATGCATAGCCTCCGCAACACCGTAGGCAATCGACTTATTACTTAAAAGACCGACGATTAAAACTTTTTTACCTGTTAAAAAACCCATCATGTTTCCTTTTGTTTTAATGATATGCTTAATTGGCGCTTATTATGCAATAATTTCTTAAATTACGCAGCACCTAACATAGCATATACCCACCACAAATCATTTTGCGGTGTTTAGTTGCAAAGCAATTTGTGAGGATTTTGACAAGTTGGATTGCAGGCAATAGCTAGGACTATTGCCAAAATTCAACTTGGTAAAAGCAAGGAAAGTGCAAAGCAAGCAATTCTGCAAAATGGTTTGTGGTGGGTATCTACTTACGTTTGTGTTACCATATTTCACTATTACTATGGAATACGATAATAAAAAAATGAACAAAACAAGAAAAACCGTTCACCCTCGCTCACATACCGATGCAACAACTTATGGCAATGTTCACTTCGACCAATCACGTGCTACTTGGAATATTTTCAAAGTCATGTCAGAGCTCGTCGAAGGTTATGAACGCCTAGATGACATTCAACCAGCTGTGAGTATCTTCGGCTCAGCGCGCTTGCCAAGCAGCTCACCTCACTTTAAAGATGCCGAGGAAATTGCCCACAGATTATCTAATGAAGGCTTTAGCATCATTACTGGCGGCGGTCATGGCATTATGGCTGCAGGTAACATTGGTGCCTCAAAAGGCGAAGGCTTAAGTATTGGTTTAAATATTCATTTACCTTTTGAACAAGTGCCAAACCAACACCAAGATATCTCTTTGCACTATCGCTACTTCTTCACACGCAAAGCGATGTTTGTCAAACACTCAATGGCATATATCGGCATGCCAGGTGGTTTTGGTACATTAGATGAGCTTTTTGATATTGCCACTTTAGTACAAACCAAGAAAAAACGTCATATGCCAATTATTCTCTTTAATACAAGCTTCTGGGGCGGACTGGTTGAGTGGATTAAGACCAAACTTGTTGCTGAAGGCGTTATTAGTGAGGATGACACTGAGCTTTTGATTATGACTGATTCCATCGATGAAGTTGTTGAGATTATCAGTGAACATCATAAGCATAATCAACGCCAAGATATCGACAAAAAACCTGAGTTTATTTTTTAAAACTGAAAGAACATGAGGGAATGACCATGGATTACTTCCATCAAGCCGTGATCAATCTGTATCAAAATATTTATTACGTTATCAGCGCATTCACTGTCATCGTGCATCTTGTTTGCACATTAGCAGTCATTCGTGATTTAAACAACTTCACCAAACATAATGTTACGCCGCAAATGATGCCAGGCTTTGCTTGGACGATCACTGTCCTAATCAGTGGTGTTTGGGGAATTTTTATCTACTGGATTATGCATCATTCAAGCCTTTCGCGACGCTAGCAATAAAAAACAATCTTCGCAATACGGAATGGCGTTGATTTAGGTAGTGGTTCTATCACATCTCATCTTTACTCAAAGGCTTATTATTACTTACATTTTCATCCAAAAAGGCGACTAGCTCATTTGGTGCCATCTTGACGGTGTTTTTGTTAAGATTCGACATTATTTTAGCTAAAGCAACCCTTTCAGATACTGCGCTCATAACAAACTGATTCATAGAGACTCCCTCTATCTCAGCAACTTGTTTTAAATCATCATAGATTGAGTTAGGTAATCTTAATGCAAAATTAGCCATGATAAATCTCCTTTAATATTTTCAAGAATTGTTGTGGAGTTATTACCTCTACATTGAAGTTTTTAGCTCCTTTAAAATCTTTAATATTATGTGTCACAATATAGTCAGCAGCGCAATTTATAGCTGCTTCTAAAACCATCTCATCTTTGTTGTCACAACCTGTTGGTCTATATCTATAAGATATCAATACCTTTTCGGATAGATCAATGTATGATCTTAAGAATTGATCCACAAAGTTATGCTCAAACTTTCTTTTTAATACGGCTTCATATTCACATATTAAACTGACCGATGCGCATGTTATTATTGCACTGTGAGCAATGGATGTTGTTAGTACTTGATATGAGGCACCATTTTTTGAGTAGAGCGCGCTATATATCACATTGGTATCTAATATTATTTTCACAGCATGCCACTGGTCACCATCTAATATTGATATTATATACGATATTATTTATTTGTCATTAAAACTATAAGTTGATGAGAGACTAAGGTACAATAACACCCGTCACATATCATCAAAAAGCAAAGGACGTAAGATGCAACACAACACTGAATTTCTTAAACTGGTTAATGATGCCAAAACACGCATTAAAGAGTGCGATGTTTTCCACATTAAACAGATGCTTGATAACAACACATTAGATGGTCTTCTTATTGATGTCCGTGAAGAGTCTGAATTTGCGCACTCACATTTGCCTGGGGCCAATCATTTAAGCCGTGGAATGATTGAAGTCAAAGTTGAACAACTCATTCCTAACAAAAATCAAAAGATATACCTATATTGCGGTGGCGGTTTTCGCTCAGCATTAAGTGCCGATAACCTGCAAAAAATGGGGTATGACAATGTCATCTCAGTGGATGGTGGTTTTCGTGCATGGGTTAGCAATAGCTTCCCATTAAGTGTTGAGGATTAATGATGTTTCGTATTGGTCACGGCTATGATGTGCATCGCATCAGCAACGAAGATAAGCCATTAATGCTTGGCGGCATTGAGGTTGATGCACCTTTCTCACTTCAAGCACATTCTGATGGTGATGTCATTTTACATGCCATTACCGACGCAATCCTTGGTGCTGGTGCTTTAGGTGATATTGGTCAGCATTTCCCTGATACTGACCCCAAACATAAAAATCAAGCAAGCAAAGATTTTTTAATGCATGCGCAGCACGGCATCAAAGCCCAAGGTTATCACATTGCCAATATTGATGTCACTGTTGTCGCTCAAGTGCCAAAGCTTGCCCCTTATATTCCTGAAATGCGTCAATGTATTGCAACGCTGTTGCAGCTTACACTAAATCAAGTTAACATCAAGGCAACTACGACTGAAAAACTTGGGTTTACCGGCAGAAAAGAAGGTATCGCCTGCCATGCGGTTACCCTTATTTATCAACAATAGGAGCAACCATGCTTATTTCATTAATTTTAGGTGTCATCGCCGCTTTTATCATTGGACTTGCGATTGGCTTAAGTGTGCGTAAAAGTAGCAAAAATCTTAGCAATGAACTAGATGAAACTAAGACATTGTTAACACACTATCAAAATACCATCAATGAGCATGTGCATAAAACACATGAGATTATGGAAAACATCTATCAGCAATTTTCTGAGCTACAAAAACATTCGCAAGAATACAGTGTTAAGCTTAATCTTGACCCATCAAGACAGTCTTTATTGCAACCCAAAGCCTATCGCGATAAAGAAAAAACCCATCAGCTCAACAATGAACCACAATACCCTAAAGACTATGCTTCTGAAGGTGAAGAAAAGCAATGAGTCAATTGATTGGCGCTCTCAAAACATATCATGAGGACTTCTTGGTTGAAGAAATCTTTGATTTTGATTTAACCGGTGAAGGCGAGCATATTTGGCTCTTTACCGAAAAAAATGGTTTAAACACCAAAGATATTATTCGCGCATTATCTCGATATACAAATCTTAAGCAGCGCGATATTGGCTACAGTGGTTTGAAAGATAAACACGCGATTACTCGCCAGTGGTTCTCGCTATATTACCCAGGAAAAGCTGATATCGATTTTAGTGATTTCAATGTCGACAATTGCAACATTCTACGCATCAGTCGCCACAATAAAAAACTTAAAATTGGCAGCCACAAAGCCAATCGCTTTACCCTTGTATTGCGTGATTTAACATTACCCTTTACAGAAATAGAGCCCAGAATTAAACATATTATGCAAAATGGCTTTATAAACCTTTTTGGTGAACAGCGTTTTGGTCATGACAATCTACAACAAGCGCATGATGTTATTGACGATAAAATCAAGCTTAACCCAAAAGATCATGGCTTTTTATTATCCGTTATGCGCAGCTTTTTGTTTAATGCTTATGTGCAGTTTCGCCAACAAAATCACACAGATCAAATAGCATTAATCGGTGATATTGTCGGCTTTAGCGATGGCAATAGTGTCTTTCAAGTCACTGAGGAGAACCAAAACGAAATCCAACAGCGTATTGAGTCTAAGGAGTTAAGCATTGCCGCACCACTGATTGGTAAACAGCAAAAGTTATTCTTTAGTAATGAGGCATTGAGCCAATATGAACAATTTACGCAAACTCATGGCAAGTTTATTGATTATTTAACAACACATTGCGAGATGCAATTTCGCAGCATCTATGCATATCCTAATGATCTTAAGTATGATTATAACGAATCAGATAATACGTTAATGCTTACTTTTAGCTTAGGAACAGGCGCATATGCAACTTCATTAGTTCACGCATTATCTGCATAAAAGGAATATTATCATGGCAGAACACTATCCCATTGCCATCATTGGCGGCGGCATCTCAGGGGTAAGCTTTGCACACTTTGCAGCGCTTAAAGGATATAAAAGCATTATCCTTGAGCAAAATGACAAGCTTGGTGGCTGCATTGAAACCTACCACAGCCCCAAAACACGTGATTTTTGGCTTGAACTAGGTGCGCATACCATTTACAACTCTTATCAACATTTAATTAGTTTGTGTCGTGATAGCGGACTTTTGAATCAGTTGCAAAAACGTGAAAAACACCCCTTTAAACTACTAATAGCACAAAATAAAATCGCGAGTGTTGTCAGTAAGCTTAATCCAATTCGCGCAGGTATTGGCTTGCCGCTATTTAAATTTAGCCATGCTAATGATCGCACCGTTGAAGAATATTTCAGCTTTGTCTTCGGATCTCAAAATTATCAAAAAACACTACGTTATTGCTTTGATGCCGTACTTTGTCAAGATAGCCAACATTTCCCGGCTGACTTTCTTTTTAAAACACGTGCTAAAGATAAAAGCTTACCACGCAGTTTTACTTTTGAGCACGGCATGTCAAGCCTATTTAGAGATATAGCTAACCCAAATACAACGATCAATCTAAATACTCAAGTCATGAGCATTGAGCAGCAGAACAAACAGTGGCATATCACCACAGATAATGGTGTATTCACAGCAGATAAGCTGGTTTTAGCAATACCGTGGCATGTTTGCTATCGATTGCTTGCACAAATTAATCATCCACTTGTTCATCTTCAGCATCAACCTGATATTTCTAAGCTCATAACAGTCGCTTTAGTTTTTGATCAAGACAAGATCAAACATATCAAACCAATCAATGGCTTAATTGGTGTGAATCAAGACTTCTTTTCAATGGTCACGCGCGACACGCTAACACATCAGAAATATCGTGGCATGACAGTGCATTTTAAAAACACAAATACCCCTTACCAACAATTAGTGGATGGGTTTTTATCGAAACTTAATATTCCTAGAGATGCCTTAATTGATCTAAAACACAAAAAAAATAGCGTACCATGTTATCAACCACAGCATCAACAGTTTATTGATGGGATTAAGAATGAGTTGATCAAGGACAAAACTTTAGCATTAACGGGCAACTACTTTACGCGCTTAGCCGTTGAGGACTGTGTTAAGCGCTCTTTTGAAGAGGCAAAAAGACTTCTTAATTAAACACGCTCTATTTTAAGACATATTTTTAAGTGCTTTAACCCACGGATGACACGCGCCAAATGCACACGATCTTTCACCTCAACCATCGTTTGCACGATACCATATTGCGCATCAGACTCCAGAATATTGAAACTTAAAATTTGTGCATCATGACGTGATATATTAGCAGTGACTTTGGCAATCGCACCTTGTACATTTTGCAAACTCACACGCAACTTCACCGGGTAATAACCTGTGCAGTCTTTTGCCCATTGTGTTTCAATAATTTCATGTGTTTTTTTAAGTTTTAATAACTCATTACATTTAATACGATGAATCATTAGTCCTTTGTCAGAGATCAATACACCTGTAATTGGATCATCAGGAATTGGTGTACAACAGCTTGCTAATTGGCGCAAATAACTATCATCAATTAATAATTTGCGTTGTGAGTCATAACCATCACTTTCAAGTTGTTGTTTTTGCTCAACAAAGTGTACAAACGTATTCGCTGAAAAATTCGCCTGCCCAATAGCGGCATGTAACTCGGCAATAGTAGGGAAATTAAATTCAACTAATACCTCTTGTAATAATTCCGCTGAAATAGTCGAAAAATCCATATGATTTTTTAGTAGCGCTTGTGTGAGAATCTGCTGCCCAATATGCACAAACTCTTCATGCTCATGGCGCTTTAAAGCATGTTTTATCGCGTGTTTAGCACGCGCTGTTTTAATAAACTCAAGCCATGCGGGATTTGGGTGGGCATTAGGCGAGGTAATGATCTCAACGGTATCGCCATGGGTTAATATATAACTCAATGGTGTGATCCTACGATTGACCTTAGCCGCAATACAGTGATTACCAATATCGGTATGAATATGATAAGCAAAGTCAACGCATGTCGCACTTTTGGGTAACTCAATAATCTCACCATTTGGTGTGAACACATAAACTTCATCAGGAAATAAATCAAGCTTAACACTTTCAACAAAGTCGGTTGATTTGGTGACGTGTTGTTGCAAATCAGAAAGTTTTTCTAGCCATTTCTGAGCATTATCATGACTTAATGACTTGGCCTTATAAATCCAATGTGCGGCAACCCCTTTCTCTGCCGTATCATCCATCATCTTGGTTTTTATCTGCACTTCTATTGGCACACCATAAGGACCAAAAACTGTAGTATGCAATGACTGATAACCATTGGCTTTTGGTGTCGCAATATAATCTTTAAAACGCCCTGGAATTGGACGAAAGATCTCATGAATTGCACCCAAGATCATATAACACTCACGACGCGTTGGTGCAATCACTTTGTAAGCATAGATGTCCATAATTTCAGAGAATGACATCTCTTTATCACGCATCTTGCGATAAATACTATACAAACGTTTCTTGCGCCCAGAAACCAACTGTTCACTTTCTAACAGCTCAGCCAAATGGTGTTGTAATCGCTCCATAATCTTACGAAACAAGCGATCACGATGCTTTTGCGCATGTAATACTTTTGTTTTAAGCGTTTTATAGCGATAAGGATACATTGCCTCAAAAGCCAACTCTTCAAAGGAGTTTTTAATATGATGCATCCCCAATCTATGCGCAATAGGGGCGTAAATCTCCAAGGTCTCTAATGCAATCCGTCGACGCTTATCTGGGCGAAGCGGCGCAAGGGTTGTCATATTATGCAACCGATCAGCCAGCTTAATCAGAATAACGCGAATATCCTGAACCATTGCCAAAACCATTTTACGGAAATTCTCAGCTTGCAACTCTGCCTTTGAATGGGTTTCTATCTTACTTAACTTAGTAACACCTTCAACTAATTGCGCTGTTTTTTCACCATAACGTTTGGCAATCATTTCTGATGAGATTTCAGTATCTTCAATCGTGTCATGCAAAAGAGCAGCAATCACCGTTTCACAATCAAGGCGCATACCTGCCAATACACAAGCAACTGCCACTGGATGGGTAAAATAAGGCTCGCCAGAGCTTCTAACCTGCAGCTCATGCGCATCAGCACCAAATAAAAAAGCATCTGCCACTAACGCACGTTGCTCATCATTTAGATAACTAAAAATAATTTTATTTAACTTATAAAATAAAAACATCTGATATAAGCGCAGCTTAATAATGCTTTTCAGTATAACTGATAATTCACCCAAAGCCCTACTACTGCTGTGGCAAAACTAGTCAATTTCAATTTAAATGCATAAATTTCTGGTAAAACTTATTTATTTGTTTAGAATTATCCAGTTTTTAGATGCATATAAATATTTTAAGTCTATACTTTTTGCGAGGACTAAAAGCATTTTAAGCTTGGGGTTGTGCATTTGCTTTGCAAAGGGTTGGTATAGGTTTAATTCAGCTTTGGAAGATAAAGCTATATAATAAGGAGTAACTTTAACATGTTAATTTTAACAAGAAGACTTGGCGAGACTGTCATGATTGGGGACGAAGTAACAGTCACTGTTTTGGGCGTCAAAGGAAATCAAGTTCGTCTAGGCATAAACGCACCTAAAGAGGTGTCTGTACATCGTGAAGAAATCTTTGTGCGCATCAAAGGTGAGCACTCACTAGGTGATATGGAATAACATACCGCCATAAGCATAACTCATATTGAGTAACAAACTATTATCAAAAGCTGATTTATATCATTTGCTTACGATAGCAATCTGACTCATTCTATTATCTCCCATTCTTATAATGGTTCACAAACAGTACACACCTGTACTCCACAATTCAGCCGTAAACCTTTTGCAGCACTTATGCTTTATAGCTACACTGGTGAGGTATCATCAAAAGAAGGAGTGAGTTATGCAAAAGAAACTTTATATTCTTGCAGCTGGAATACTGTTGTTAGCAGGTTGCGCACAATTTAGCAGTCAACACAAAGAGTCAACTACCACAGCACCGACAGAACAGGCTATTAAAGACAATACATCTTCAACAGTAAGCAATAATGACAAAACCACAATAGACAAGGCATCTAGCGACAATAACACAACCAAAATCGTTGAAGCAATCGGTGCACCTGAAACAAAAACCAAAGAAATCTCATCAATTGCTAACGCTGTAGATAATGATCAACCAGTAACTTATAAAGTCGAGATTGGCGATAGCCTATATAGCATTGCACGCAAGAATAATATCAGTATGACCTGTCTTTCTAAAGCCAATAAAATCACCGACCCTAATCGTTTAGCAGCAGGACAAACACTGATTATTCCAAAGCCTGCTGACTGCTAAAAATCCCCATGAACCAACATCTAAAATATCTTAGCCTATGTATGCTAAGCACGATGACTTCTTTTGGGTTTTGCAAAAGCTTCAGTTTACAGCAAGCAGTACAATATGCGATTGAGCATTCTCCGAGTTTAAAATCACAGCAATCACAACTTAACATTGGTACTTTGCAAAAAGATAATGCTTTTGCCGCCTTCTTGCCAAAGCTTGACTTAGTCAGCACATCAACAGCAAGTGATACGACATACAGTGCAGTCAACAGTACAGGCTTTAATACCGGCAATACCGTTGGCTTACAGTTGTCGGAAGACTTTAGTCAAAATGGCATTAAGATCACCAATTATTACCAAGCCAAGATCCAAACCGCAATTGATCAACTTAACTATCGCTATACTAAGGATCAGTTGATCCAAAAAGTGGCTGAAAATTTTATCCAATATTCACTCAGCGCACACAACCTTAAGTTGCAAGAAACACTTTACCAGCAATATCAAACACAGTATTTAAGTGCCAACACCTTATATAAACAAGGGCTTAAATCACGCTCGGATGAGCTTAACTTAAAAACACAGCTATTAAGTACCGAGATTACATTAAAGCAACAAAAACAAAACCTCAGAGTTGCCAAACAGGAATTACTCAAAAGCATGGGTATTAGTGCTTTTAGCCCTCAAGATTTCAGTTTTAATGTCTTGGCATTGCAAGACCTAAAGGACATCCCTAAAGCATTAACGCGCTTCTCTGAGCAATATCTCTATCAATACAAATTATGGCAATTACAACGACAAAAAGATGATTGGAGTATTAACCAAGCAAAACGTAATTACTGGCCAAACGCCTCCTTTTCTATCAATGGTGGCTATCAAAATCCTTATGCACAAAATGGCTTTTTTGGTGGCATTAGTGCACGCAAAGAGTTTAGCTGGAACGCAACCTTAACATTGAGTTTCAACCTATTTGATGGCGGCACATTGGATCGCAATATCGTCATTGCTGAGGAAACAAAACTTAAAAATCAATATGACAATCAAGGCAGCATACTCGATGTACAGAAAACGCTAGCCGATTTACTCAATGATTTCAAAAACCAATATGACACCTTGCCAACAGCAATCGAACTGCAGAAATATGCCAAAGAAAGTTACACATCGGTGAAGCGTAATTTTCAAGCTGGAAGTCAGTCTTATCTTGATTTAATCAATGCATTAAGCAGCTTACAAACAGCCGAACAAACGATGCTTAATCTCTATGCAAATTTATTAAAAGACACCTATCAATATCATTTCTATAAAGGAGACATTGAGCGTTATGTTTTCAAGAATCATTAAATGGCTCATTATCATTATTATCCTAATTGCGATTGGCTACGGGCTTTATTATTACTTCGCTGTTAAAACCAGTCAGCCATTGGCAACAACAGATACGCCCTACACGGTAAGCAAAAGAACGCTGATAAATAAAATTTCCGCTTCAGGAGAAGTGAGTGCCAATAAAGAAACCGTGGTTGCAGCTCCTTATGCTGGTTATATCCAAAAAATCTATGTCAATCTGGGGCAGCACGTCGTTCAAGGTGATCCTCTTGTGAGTATCGTCAGCTCACTACAATCACCGGAGAAGGTCTACCCAATTAGAGCACCTTATGCCGGAACAGTGGTTTATATTCAGAAATCTGAAGGTGAGTACGTCACCCAAGGTTCAGGCAGCACTCAAAACAGTGACTTCATTCTCAAAGTTGATGATTTATCGAAGCTTTATGTCACTGCAAATATTACTGAGTCAAACATACTGCAAATGAAAAAAGGCTTAAAAGTTATGATCAAAGCATCCGCTAACAACAATACTAGCTTTGATGGTGTTATTACTAGCGTCGCTCTCGCGCCCTCGCCAAATAATTCAGGAACGTCATTTAACTCAACACAACAAACGACTTATCCAATTAAAGTACTCGTCACAACAAAGAATGCCGTTTTACTTCCAGGAATGAATGTTATTTGTGATATTTACATTGATGAAAAGCATGACGTCATTGCCCTCCCTAAGCAATATATTCGCACTCAAGATGGGCATAATTATGTCAAATTAAGCAACGGTAAAACGCAAGAAGTCAGCTTAGGCATACAAACCACACAAGATGTTGAAATCACCAAAGGCTTAACAGTCGGTGATCAAGTTGAGCCGATTGATTACTTCAGCGGAGTATAGCCATATGAGTTTGGCATATGAGGTAAGTAATCTTAGTTTTAGCTACCATGGTTCAATGAAATCAACACCTGTGCTACATGACATTAATCTAAACATCACACAAGGTGAGTTTGTTGCCATTGTCGGGGCGTCAGGATCAGGCAAGTCAACACTACTGCATTTATTAGGTGCAATGCTGACACTTGAATCAGGCAACATCAAAATCAATAGCGAGTCACTTGCCCATGCTGATAGTCGTAAGCTAGCACAGATACGTGCTAAACATATTGGCTTTGTATTTCAGCAATTTCATCTATTACCCAAGCTAAGTGTATTGGATAACATCCTGTTACCGATGAATTATCCGATCAATATCCAACATGATCGCAAAGTATTAAAACAAAAAGCGTATGACATTGCTAAAGAAGTCGGCATTGCCCATCGCCTAGATCATTATCCTAAAGAGCTATCAGGCGGTGAGCAACAACGTGTCGCGATTGCTAGAGCGTTGATGCGTGATGCCGACATTATCCTTGCCGATGAACCAACGGGTAATTTGGATAGTCATAATACCCAGAACATTATGGCGCTATTAACCAAGCTTAATCAACGCGGCAAAACGATTATTTTAGTAACACATGATAAGGAAATTGCTGATTTTGCGCCGCGCACTATCGAAATTAAAGATGGTAAAGTGCTTGCGGATATTAAAAAGGACAACCAAATAAATTCCTCGGAAAAGAATAACTTAGCAACAGCTCAAGCCAACAAACAAAAGCCAAGCTCAAGCAGCAGCTACACATATGCCTTAACACATCTTTTTGTATTGGCATTGCGTACATTGATGATCAAGAAAGGTCAAACACTATTGACTGCATTGGGTGTAATTATCGGTGTTGCTTCCATTATTGTAATGATGACGCTTGGGCAATATGCTAAAGATAAAATTCTAGCGTCTTATGATAAATTGGGCGCAAAAACGGTATTATTCTATGCCTACAAGAACTGGATGCAATCAGCATCAGATCATAGCAATTCGGCGTTTGAGCAGCTCTCAGTTAAAGATGATCTTATGCCGATAAAGCGGATTTTCCCACAGATTACCATGCTATCGCCTTCGATTAGTAGTTATGCCAATAGTGTGATTTTCAACAGTAACAAGGTGCATCAAAGTCAAATATCAATTCAAGGCGTTAATGAATATTTCTTGCCTATTGTGAATACACAGCTAGCACAAGGCCGTAACTTCTCGGCACTGGACATTCAAAATGCTGATAACGTCTGCATTATTGGTAATGATATTAATCATGAGCTTTTCCCAACACAAAGCGCAATTGGCAATGTCATTAAAATCGGTGATTATGGTGGCAGTTATACCTGCTTTGTAATTGGCGTGCTAAAGAAAAAATCTAGCTCAAGCAGTGATGCGTGGAATAATATTAACATGCAGATTCTTCTGCCTTTCACCTATTTACAAAAGGTCAATTGGAGCTTTTTAGCACAGTTTTATTTTAGTGTTGATGATGTAAACACGGTCATTCCGGTGAGTGACGCGCTTAAAAATTACTTCACCAGCAAATATGGCAATAGCGGTACCTTTATGGTGTCACCGGATATAGATCTATTGCATAATATACAGACTTTTTTGAATATCTTCACGTTAATGCTCGCCGTGATCTCGATCGTGTCACTAGTGGTTGCAGGTATTGGTATCACCAATATGATGCTAGCATCAATTTCTGAAAATCTATATGAAATCGGTTTATTAAAAGCCATTGGTGCCGGAGATCGCACGATTTTTTGGAGCTATTTGATTGAAGCCATTTTACTATGCTTAAGTGCTGGTATTATCGGCTTTATTTTTGGCGTTGGCAGCTATGAGTTAATCTTATATATCGCCTCAAAATTTGTGCAAGAGATCCAGTTTATCTGGTTCATCTCACCCTTTGCGGTATTACTAGCGTTTATCTCCGTCGTCAGCTTAGGGATATTAAGCGGCTTGCTACCTGCGCGTAAAGCCGCAGCTTTAGATGTCGTGAAGTGTTTAAACCATTAAAACCTCGCGCTTTTACATTGAAGTAATGGAAATCTAAATGCAGGTGCTTATTAAGTTGTTATAATGCCGCCATATACTACATGAGCAAGATAATCCAATAGAAAGTAAGGATGCAACAATGAGCTACAAACCACCCTTTACGATTACTACCGACACCCTCAATCTGGTGGTTGAAATCAGTCAGGCTGTCGGTCGCTTAAGCGCTGAGTTTGAACAGGAAAAGCTGCTGCGTCTGCGCAAGGTGAATCGTATGCGTACGGTACAGGGGTCATTGGCCATTGAGGGCAATACACTGTCACAAGAGCAAATCACTGCCATTCTTGATGGTAAACGTGTGATTGCCCCGCCCAAAGAAGTACTAGAAGCTCAAAATGCCATTGCTACGTATGAACTCATCAACACTTGGCAGCCTGCTAATAATAACGATTTACTGACTGCACACAGGCTTTTAATGAAGGGGTTGATTGAGGAAGTAGGTCGATACCGCAGTCAGGGTGTTGGTGTTATGTCGGGTGATCAAGTGGTACATATGGCGCCACAGGCCGATCGTGTACCCAAGTTGATGCATGAGCTACTGGACTGGCTAAGCACTACTGACTTGCATCCTTTAATTGCCAGTTGCGTTTTTCATTACGAATTTGAGTTTATTCATCCGTTCTCTGATGGTAATGGTCGCATGGGGCGCTTGTGGCAAACACTGATTCTATCGCAGTGGCAGTCTGTCTTTATTAATATTCCCGTCGAAAGTCTGGTGCATCAGCATCAGCAAGCGTATTACCTTGCCATCCGCAGTAGTACCGCCAAAACCGATTGCTCACCATTTATTGAATTTATGTTGCAAATGATACTGGATGCCATTGAGGAAAGCACATCACTACCCATTAAAGATGAGGGTTTAAGTGAAGGGTTAAACAAGGGTTTAAATGCGGGTTTAAAACTATCGGTACTTGATCAAACCATCCTTGAATTAATAAGAACAGACCCGACTATCACCAATGCGCTACTGGCTGAGCAAACCGGCAAGGCACTTAGTACCATTGAACGCAGAATTAAAAAATTGAAAGAGCACAACTTACTAAAACGGGTTGGTTCTAAGAAAACCGGTCACTGGGAGGTTTGCCTATGACTATAATACCCTCCAGATTTTGGACCGCAGTTAGAGGCACAAAAAGAGTCTCAAAAAATGTTGAACTGTGTGCCCAATTGGCGGGGTATACCGCTCGTAAATCATTTTGCGGTGTTCGATGTCAAAGAAGCTTTTATTAAAACCCGACTTTAAAAACCTTGCCAATTTCAATACCAGCAACGGATCTTAGGTAGGCTTGTGCTGCCTCATGTACTGATACTGATTTAAACCCTGGAAAGAATGGTGCATAAGATGCAAGAGCTTCGGTGATAACCGTTGGGCTTACTGCATTGATACGCACTTGTTGGCGCAACTCTAAGCTTGCAGCTTTGATATAACCTTCAAGTGCGGCATTAACCATTGCAGCAGAGGCGCCAAGCGCAATAGGCTCTTGATTTAAAATCCCTGTGGTTAGTGTAAATGAGCCGTTATCGTTAATATATTTTAACCCCTCTTGCACGAGATTGACCTGTCCCATCAATTTATTGTGAAGCCCAAGCATAAAATCAGCTACCGTCATTTCAGTTAACGCTTTAAAAGTTACTTTACCCGTGGTCGATACCAAAGCATCAAATGAGCCAATCTTGTCATACATGGCTTTGATCGAGTTAAGATCTGCAATATCCACCTCAATATCACCTGAACGTGATACTTTCACAACCTCATAGCCATGGTTTTGCAATGTATCACAAACACCTTGCCCAATCGTACCCGTCGCACCAACAACAATCACTTTTTTCATAACTACATCCTTCTTAAATTATATAACTATACTATCTATCAACATTCATTGGTCGCTGGCTGAGCATAAGTCGAAGCCAGTATAAGTTACCTATGCAAATATTATCAGGTGTTGTTTTAGATTCTCGGGCTTAATCGAAATATCCATCATTACCACGAAACTATTGTTTAGGCACTTACATGTCGAATTTATTAGCACTCCCTTCGACTTACACTCAGGGAACGATCAACTCTTCTGGGAAAATTCAACGACATTTAATAATCAATCATTACCATTATACTTAATTTCTTTTTTGTTGATAGTTATTTCTTTGTTTCTTTCTTCATGTTTTTTTTATGACGCAAGTAACTCCTCCCTATGAGAATACGTAACATACGGATATTGCTTTAAAAAAACTTTAATTTCTGCCACCAACTTTTGTTGTGAATATTTTTCTCAAGCTTTTCGCGCTTTATTGCCAATGAGGTTCTTAAATCATTCGGCGTTAAGCGATGTGAAGCAAAATCATTATTGGTCAAAGGTGATTTTGCCGCTTTAAATGCGGCATCAATAAGCTCTGAGCAGAACCATTTATCATGCTCATCCATCCAGTCACGACGCCACAAGCCAAGCCCCAAAGCGGATGAATAATCATACTTCTTACCAAGTTGATTGTTTAAAAAACTAATCAGATTATTCTTTTGTGCATCACTGATTTCTGTACACCACGTTTCTAGCATATCTTGAGATTTACGTAAATCATCATAGCTGCGCTTATAAACACCTAATGAACCATTACTACTATAGCAATCATCATCAACTTGCAGCTCGACATGTGAGAAATGTGAACGCGTTACCCAACGAATGCCATAACTAACGGGGTGATACCTGCGACCAAAATATATTTGAATGAGAGGCATAACAATTTCCTTTTTATCTTTCCATAAACTCCTTGGCCAGTATAGCCAAACATTGATCATAATAAACGTAATGTTAATAGAAATAAGCGTATCGTATTTGATTTTTCCAAATTTTTACGTTAATTTGCGCGAACCAAAAATAGGTCTTTGGTACAAAACAAATCTATAGGGGGTTTATCTCATGACAAAAATGAACAAAATAATTGGCTTATCAGCCATTGCTTTATTAAGCATCTCTGCAGCAAATGCGGGCGCACAAAGTGGTTTGGTTGTTGGTGGTAACGTTGGTTATTCATTTGCACAAAATGGTTTTGCAAACCACAAAGGTGGTGTAGCTTTAGGTGGTTTAGTAGGTTATGACTACGCTTTAAATCGTAGCATTAGCGTTGGTGCGGAAATGGATTTGCAATATGCAAACCAAGTATCAAAGACAGCAGGTAACAAAATCAATGTTTGGAATGTGCCATTATTCTTAGTTGGTAAGTACTACTTTGGTGGCAACAAACAGTTTAATGTCTTTGGTAAAGCAGGCTATGCATGGAACCGTGTTGGTGCTAATGATAACTACAGCAAAATCTTCAGACCTGTTGTTGCAGTGGGCGCTGGTTACCAATTGTCTCGCACATTGAATGTATTTGCACAATACCAATACAACTGGTTACCACAAGGCGGTCACAACATGGGTCAAGCAACGGCTTCTGTTGGTTTGACTTACACGATCCCGATGGGGCCAAGCAACTATTTCTCAAATGAAGAGAACAATGCAATCGGTCAAGAGCAACCTGCAATGCATAGCCAACCGACTGCAGCCGCAGCTGCAGTTCCAGCACCAACTGCTATTGGCAATGCGGCATATACCGTTAAAAAAGGTGATACATTGTATGATATCGCTGTAGCACATGGCTTATCAAAAACTAAAGGCGCCAACTGTATTGCTAAAGAAAATAACATCACCAACCCATCTAAGATTCTCGTGGGTCAAAAGCTTGTTATTCCAGCAGTACACTCTTGCTAATCAATGATTCATAAAACCATAGCGCTTATTCTGGCGCTATTTCTACTTAACCCGCTTTGTTATGCTTCGCAAATAAAGTTACTTGGCGAAGCTTCTGACTATGTTATTAAAAAAGGCGATACATTGTCATTAATTGCCAAGCATCACAAGATCACAACAAGTTGCTTGGCAAAGTATAACAGGATCAAAAACAGCAATAAGATTTATATTGGTCAGAGCTTGTATATTCCCAATCAAGCGCAATGCACTAAATAAGATACAAAAGCTTCAAGCCAACAGCACTCACATTGCTGTTAATGCTATTGTTTTTTGCGGGAACATAAATATAGCTTGCCCATGGCGCAATAATAAAGCGTCCATAGCTGCTATCAAAATTAAAGCCAACACCTAATAATGAATACAATCCACCATGATTCGTAGTCGATTGTGACAGCGTGCCTAAACCATTAGCTTGATAAAAATCCACTTGCGTATTGTTGTAATAGATATAACCAAGCTCAGTGCGACTGGAGATTGAAAAATAATGATTAAAATGAAATGCACTAGATTGCAATACCCCTGCATGCAAATATAGATCATCCTGATTGGTGCCACTGGTATTGATCAAAGCCAACATCATCGGTTCAGTTGTACGATATTTTGAGTAATTTGCCGTAGTGTAAACACCTGGCGTTATATGAAATCTTCCTTGAATAAATTCATAACCAAGGCTTAAAGTTGACGTTGCAAAGTAATGCTCAAGATTAGTGTGTTGATCAATGTTATAATCATTGGCACGCAGATTAATGCGCCCTGTTCCTGCCGCACCATGGATATACCAATGCGCTTGCCAATGATTATAAGTGCTAATAACACCAAAAATAGCGCCACCCATCCATTCAAATGTTGCGGCTGTGCCTACAACATTAAAAAGATTCAAACGAGTATGCGTATAGCGCGTCTCAAGTGTTGGACCAAAATACCAGTGATTATCCAGTCGATTATCTGAATTATGCAATGCCATCGTAGGATGCAAATCATCTAGGTCATGATTATCGACAACATTTGCAGCAATAGCAGATTCAACCAAGCCCAGTAATAAGCATAGCCCACGATAAAACGGGAGTTTATTTCTTATATCCATTATTTGTTTAGGTTCCATCTAATCATTCTTAGGTTGAGTATAGTTGATAATTGCAAACCATCATTATTTCTTTGACTATACTCAGCATGTGTGCGATCAACCTTAACTGGGATAATGATGATGAATGAGTTATTTTTGTTTGGTCTACTTGCTTGCTTTATATTTGTTAGTCTTATTATGGTCTGGGTGAATACGGTGGTGATTATTTAGTTTGGATATAAGATGTATATTTTCCATTTTTCTAAATGATTACAAGTCTGTTTGTAGATTTATTGAGTTAAATTAGTTATTATTTAGCAGTGCAGATAGCTTATCTTTAAGTGAACCACCCCGTCACTTAAACGTAGGTTGCCTTACTTGCTAATAGCCCCCATCTAGAGGCAAAAATTAAAGGAATATATAAATTTTGGCATGGATATCTGCATTTTAAGATCAAACCCTAATAGGGATATAGGTGTTGTAATATTCATGTTTGAGCGTTAAATATTAGCTCATTTATGTGTATTTCAGATTTTGATACGTTGATACGTATATTACCTTTTGAGTTTATATTATCTAAAAGTGAATCCTCTTATAATGGTTATGCTTATGCTAAAAGATTAGCTTCAGCAGATAATATAAATCTTTAAATACAAGGGGGTTACGATGTATGTTGTAAATCAAGTTAAAAGTAAAATGTCACCTTATCAAGTGGATTTGGTTGATGATATGGTGAATGACCTATCAGACACAAGTCGGGTTTATTTGAAAAATATTTTATCAAGATCTTATGTGATTGGTGTACAACACTTAATGGAAACGGAGTTATGCTTATTTGATGGTTTATTGTGTGCAGGTGCAATACCAGAACAAATTAGATTTGCTGGTAAGTTGTATTCCGATTATTTTCCTGCTATTCAAACTTTGAGAGGTAAAGGAATTAACATTCACACCATTAACCACACGGTAAAGCCAGGAGAGTTTTCTATTGCAATAAAACAGACAATTAGAGATATGTGGCAATATGCATTAGCTGACATCGAGGATGCAAATAATATTGATAACATCATTATTTTAGATGAAGGCGGCAGGGCGTTAGAGGAAATTCCTCGTTATTTGAAGAATAAATATAATGTGATTGTCATAGAGCATACAAGAGGAGGTCTGTACAATAGTGCTTCTCAACATATGAATATACCCATTTTAAAGCCCGCGTTATCGGCGGTTAAAAAAATATTAGAATCTCCTAAAATTGTCAGTAAAGTGGTAAAAACCGTTTTACAAAAAATCAGCAAATTACCTTATTCACAATATAAGGTATATGGAGTGGTTGGGTTAGGTAATATCGGGGCTGCCTTATCAAGAGAGCTTGTTAATAATGGCTATGAAGTCATTGCTTTTGATACAGAGTCTGAAAAGTGCAAATCACTGAAAGATAAAAGCAGCGTTGAATTGGCTTCAACATTGGATGAATTAATTCATAATTCAGAAGTCATTATAGGAACAACAGGAAAAGATATTAGTGTAGACTTTAATTTTAAAGAGCACTTATGTCATGATATCTTTTTGATTAGCGCTAGCTCTGAAGACAAGGAGTTCAAATCACTTCTAAAATCAGTTGATGGCAATAAACCATTACAAAACGACATTAAATTAAAGACATACAACGGTAATACCACAACCATTCTTTCAGGTGGATTTCCTGTCAACTTTGATCAAGCCAGTGAGTCTGTACCAATTAAAGATATATGCATTACACGTGCATTAATGTTGGGATCAATTTTTCAAGCCTGTTTCTTACTAAGGTACCTAAATTTAGATGACGTAACGAGTAATTTAAGCCTGGCAACGGATGCTTCATTACAATATTACTTAGCACAAAAATACCTAGCTTACGATCATGGCGATGACTTTAACAATGAAGTACGGCAAATTTTTTCATCATTAGATTGTATAAAGTCTTTTTCTGAGGGAATGAGTCTTGACTGTGATGAGTTTAAATTATTACTTGCTCTAAAAAATGACTTCAGCACAAGCGCGGAAAAATCTAGAGCTGGATAAATTATCAGTAGCAATATCTATGCCAATTTCATGACTTGGTCTCACTAACTTATTGTCATGTATATCTTTCTTGGAACTGTATATATTAATGGGAAGCGGCATATCTTTGTTATTCTGGTTAATACAATTCAGTGTATAGGAAATCTTTTCACAAAACGCATAATAGCTTCTTAAGCTTTCAGATAATACAACGTTACCATCTAAAAGTGTCGGGTGTAAAAACGAGTAATATACACTTTTTATAGTGGAACTCTCGGCTGTTCCAGCTAGAGAAATTATATCTGGCGGATATCGGCATTGATAGATTTCTGATAATGCATATTTGATTTCATCAATAGGGGCATCCATTGATGTAGATACTCTAAATGCTGGCGCTTTACCTTTATGAATTTGAATTAAGTGTTTTAAAGTTTCAATGTGTTGTTGATCCAGTTTGATATTATATTGGGACAATGTTAGTGATAATTGTTCCCAATGTAATGAATTTTTCATCATCTCCACAGATGAATTTACTGATTTCCATGAGTATTGTGTAATGAAATCAGTTAATAAATGATGGGAAGGCTTGCGTTTGATGACGGGCTCTACAATCGATTTAGGGAAAAACAAGACTTTGCATGTCCATGACTGAGACTCAGCAATTGCTTTAAATAGGTGATAATGCTGATGATAGGTTGCTGGAAATATATCATTTTTAAGATGGAAATGCTGTTGTAGCTTTTTAAGTCTTGATACTTCAGTTAGCTTTTGTAAACAAAATATACTTTTACTTCCAGCAGTAATTGACCAAAGTGGTTTAGCGTTGATGTTGCATAATACGTCAAGAATTTCATACGTTCCAAAGATGCCACCCTGATGCAATAAATTTAAGGGAATTGTTCTAGTGCTATTATCAATATAAAGCTCAGCATTATTTGATAGAATTATTGACAAGGGAATATGTGCATAGTTTAAATCATCTAGCATCCCATTAGTTTGGAGCTTCCCATTAAGTAGAATGTTTTCACCATAACAATAGGTTCCTTCATAGAAAACATCATCCACTGATACAATGTCTTCAATTGCATCAAATAATTCTATGTTTTCTTGCTTTACCGATTGGGCAACATCTTGCCATGTGCATGATTTCAATTCCATTATCTGTCTTTGTTTTTGTAGCTAAAGTTTAGTCATGAGATATCATAATTAATTACAATCAAAATTTATATATATTTACGCACTTTGCCTGCATTTATAGCAGGAGAAATCCCTGATATTTGGAGTTAAATTACTGAAAATATAACAATTTTATTGTGCGAAAAGCTTAGATATCATTTCGAACAGTTAAATTGAATGTTTAACAATAGTCTTAAGAAATTTATGGTGGGGGTTAACGCATCATAGATGGGGTAGTGCTAGCAATACTTTTTGCTGGCACAAAAAATGGTTTTTTATCTTGTGATGACTACTTCTGTTTGCTGTGGGAATTTTGGACCTAGCGTCGTAACTGTAACATTGTACCCACTGCCAATTCTTGCAATATCATCCATATTCAGATAGCTTATATAAAAAGAATGATTCGTTTGATTATGGTTAATAAATCCCGATGGTCGTAAGTGATAATTGGTGATGACATCATAGGTTGCATTTAAGAATGCCAGAAACTTTTCATGAAGAGTTTCAGGCGGCGTTTCAGTATAACCATGCTCGATAATAATTGCTTTTCCATGCTGAGATAAGCATCGAAGGAAAGATGAAAACTCACTCCAGCGGCAGTTATCTTCGACATGATGCAATACCCATCGAGCAATGATAATATCATAGGATGTTTGCTCACTTTCTTCAGGAGTTACATAACATATACTATTTGATTTAATATCAGGATAGGGATCATATCCATAAACACCAACATTGATTGAATATTTTTCCTCTAAAAATGATTTTAATGATAGCTCATATTCTCCATTACCAATCCCATAACTAAAAATATTGACATCCTTTTTTTCAAGGCAAAGCGGCTCAATCGCATTTAATATAGATTGATTGGTAATCACATTATGATAATCCCAGCAAGCCAATATATCTTGTGGAGCAATTAGTTCTTTGTGGTTCTGGCATGTTTTAATAAATTCATGACACAATTGGGTTAAACTTACTTCATCATTAAAATATAATTTTATTAATGACCAGTTCGTTTTGCTATATTCAATTAATCTTTCTGCGAATTCATTTGCTAAAGTATTCCCTGACTGATATAACCCAAACTCATTAAAAGTCCTCATAAGCAGTGTTATATCGTGCAGGTTTAGCTTTATTAGATTTATGTCTTCAAGTGCATTCATATGTCCTCCCGCTAAATTGTATAGTTATTGTTTAAGTTCGATATTATCCTAATCTGTTGCACACATCAATTATGTAAAAGTTTAGACGCAATATGTCAGTTCTCTATTTTTCAAACGCGATTTTTATCAGATATGGTTGAGCATTTCAATCTTCCCATTCTCATTAGCTATTTATACGCGCTTTTTAAATTACCCACTGATTAACAGAACAAAATAGCAACCACCCTGCTAAAATATTCAACTAGTTTCTACGGCAGCTTTTGGTTATGATTGGCAAGATTTCATTTAGCAAAACCAAAGGATACGATACGATGCTTAAGAAAATTGGCGTGATATTCTCATTTATGCTGTTAGCAATGTCAGGCTTCCAATTAGCTGAAGCTAAGCGTTTTGGCGGTGGCTCAAGCCATGGTTATAGTCGCTCAGCACCGACACAAACACACAATAGCACAGCTGCTGGCAACACTGCTCAGAAAAAAGGTGGCATGGGCACCTTTGGCAAGATCTTAACTGCCCTTGGATTGGGTGCACTTTTTGCTTGGCTCTTTAGCGCGCATGGTATGACAGGACTGCTTATCGTTATTGCATTGATCGCACTCTTTGTTTTCTTTATGCGTAGGAAAGCCATGCAGCAACAAATGCACAATAGTAACACTAATGCTTCACCTAACCAAGCATCACCATTGCATAGCGCTGCTAATGCCTTTACAGGCAATGCACAAGAAAGTGCAACTGAGCAGCACGATCAATCAGCGCAAGTAAGTAATGGCATCGTTAATGGTCAATTAGCTGATGGCACACCTGAGACTGTCTTTAATCACCAAGCGTTAAATTTATTTAACCAACTACAAGCTTTAAACAATAAAGAAGGTCTTGAAAAGATCAGAAGCTATATCACTGAAGATCTCTATCACAGTGTCTTAAATGACATCGAGCACAATGATGAATTAGCACAATTTAAAGATTTGAGCTGCAAAGTCATTAGCTGTGATCGTCAAGTAAATCAATATATTGCAAGTGTCATGTTCGTCGGACAAGTCAAAGAAGATGCCCATAGTGACTGGCAGAACTTTGAAGAAATCTGGCATTTCACACGCAAAGATGGCGAGCATTTATGGCAAGTTGCCGGTGTTCAGCAGTTCTAAAATTCAAAGGCTACATATAGCGCGCTTTAATATGCTCGATATAAGCGCTCGCATCTAAACTTTTACCACTAGCCTTTGTGACCAGCTCATCAAACGTATATAGCGAGCCATATTGGTGAATATTATGATTAAGCCAGCTCATTAATGGCTTAAAATCACCTTTAGCAATACTTGACATAATTTTTGGATTGCTGTGCTTCGCTGCAGCAAATAATTGCGCTGCCAATAATGCTCCCAATGCATATGATGGGAAATAACCAAAATCACCAGATGACCAATGTACATCTTGCATGACACCATCTTTATAATTATTCGTCGTATCGACCCCAAGATAATCGCTCATCTTCTCCTGCCAAATAGCCGGCAAATCTGCCACCGTGATTTCATCAGTAAAGAGCGCTTTTTCAATCTCATAGCGCAAGATTACATGCAATGGATAAGTGACTTCATCGGCATCAACACGAATAAAATCAGGTCTCACCTTTAATAAATGCGTCATCAAGTTATCTTTTGATAAGCTGTCATTTTGACCAAAGTGACGTTGTGCATATTGCGCAAGAATAGCAATAAACTCAGGGCTACTACACACCTGCATTTCAACAAGCAATGATTGGCTCTCATGCACTGCCATGCCCAATGCTTTGGCTACAGGTTGTGTAATATACTTTTGCGGCAAACCCATTTCATACAAGGCATGTCCTGTTTCATGACATACCGATAAGGCGCTGGATAAAAAGTCATGTTCATTATAGCGCGTGGTAATGCGTACATCAGAAGGCACTCCGCCACAAAAAGGATGCTGTGAAGTATCAATGCGACCATGGTTAAAGTCAAAGCCAATAATACGCATCAGATCTTGGGATAATTCATGCTGCTTATCGATGGCAAAGCTTTGGTTAAATGGCAAACTTACCCTACTTCTTTGCTTATCAACAATCATTGGAATGGCTTGTGGCAAAAAGTGTTTAAGCTCATCAAATATCGGATCGATGTATTGTCTATTGACACCTGGGGAGAACTCATCAAGCAGCGCATCATAGGCATCAACACCATAATACTCTGCTTTGATCTTTGCTTTTTGTTTTACCAAGGCAACGGTTTTGCTCAAAAGCGGCATGAAGTCATGCCAATTGTTTTGACCACGCAGCGTGCGCCATGCTTGTGTCGACTCTTTGGTTGTCACCGCCAAGTCCGCCACTAAACGCTCAGGCAAAATCGTCGCATTAACAACAGCTTTACGCATATGCTTAATATTAGCCAATTGCCATTGATTTAAAGCGCTTTCATCGACATCCTGCAAACGACTCACCACTTCAGGTGAGTTTAACTGCTGATGAATGGTTGTTGTGAGACTGGCTAATGCACTATTGCGCGCTCTAGCACCTCCTATTGGCATCATCACATCCTCATCCCAGCACAACATCTCAAGTGCGTGATTAAGATCATTAATATATTTGAACTTATCGTGTAAATACTGATAGTTTTTATCCATTGTATTACGCTCCATGCATAAAGGCTGATTCTGCTAAGGGGTGGTTGGTTAGCAAGAAGCGCTTTGGTGTTTCTGCTAACAAATACCCTTGATAAGGCTGCCCTGCTTTAAAGTAAGCATTGTAATTATTCTCATCGGTAAAGACAAACACACGGCGATCGCTTTGCCACACTGGCCAGAATTGATCTGCGGTTCTTAGCGTTTTATCTGCACCTGAATTTGGCATTTTGGCAGTATTAGCAAGCTCACCTTCATTAGCAACAATCCACGTCAATCGATCCAAATAAAACTGTGCATCATAATAATAACCACCATAATTTGCGACAATGGCATGCGGGTAGGTTTTAAGCAAGGGCGCGACAATATTCGTCAATGGGCGCACACTTTTTTGCGCAAAATACTGAGAACCTGACCAACCTAAGTTCAAGATAATCATCATCGCACAGACAAACCATAGCATAATCGCTTTGAGATTATTGCGCTTCAGATAAATAAACCCTGCAATGGCAGTGATAAGAGAGACAATAGCCGCTGGCCAATAGAAACCTGCAATTCCACCAAAAAACATCGCAAAGTTAGGAATAAATGGCAAGATCACAAAAGCAATTGCAATAATAATGAAAAACACCAAGGCAACAATAATGCTCGCTTTGGTTGACTTACGTAATCTCGATTCGTTAAGTATCTTGTCAATGCGTCGCGCGATCAAGATTGCAAAGGGTGTCACTATTGGAATTAGGTAGCCCATTAAAATTGATTTTGAAAACGCAAAAAATAGCAAAATTGCCATACCCCAGACAAACAAAAACCATTCATTTTCATGCTTTTTGCGCGTTTTAAACTTAGTGAATACTGATTTAAAGACTTGTGGTAAAAAGCCAAACCACGGGAAAAAGGCAATAATGAAAATACCAAAATAGACAAACTTGCTCATTTGTCGCCCTTGCTCGTCCGTCGCATAACGCAAGATTTGCTGAACAATCACATAATAATGAAAAAATTCAGGGTGCTCGTTATTAACTGCAACAATCCATGGCACTGAAATGATTAATACGACGATTAAACCAAGATATAAGCGATAATCTAATAGCAGACGATATTTACCAACGATAAGCGCCCATAAACCGATAATCATCATCGGAAACACAATACCAATGAGTCCTTTAGTCATTACCGCAAGGCCTGAGAAAATAAAGGCATTTAATAGCCATATATTTGCTTGCCAACTTGTCTGGCGATATTGTCTTGATGCCCAGAATGACAACATGGTTATCGTTAAGAAAAAGGCGACACCGGCATCAAGATTTAGATAGCGCCCACCACCTAAATATAAGATCGATGTGCCCGTAATCAATGCAGCCCACAGTGATACACGGCGCTTTTGATAGACAATACGACAAACGATATACACAAACCACACACCAATAATCGATAATACTGGATTAGGCAGGCGTGCCGCCCAAATATTAAAGCCAAAGATTTTGAGTGATAAAGCAGTTAGCCAATAAATCATTGGTGGCTTTTCAAAGTAAATCACACCATCTAAGTGTGGCACGATATATTGGTGATTGACGACCATCTCACGCGCAATCTCAGCATAGCGCCCTTCATCAGGCGTAAACAGTACCGGCAGACCGTAAAGACATAAGGCAATTGCCATAATGATTGTTATCAATAACAAATCACACCAAAATACGCGATCCATTTGCCAACGAAGGCGACTTACCTTTTTTTCCATCGTGTCTATAACCTATATTTGAAGCATTTGAAGCTCAAAAGATTATATACATGTCAGATGATATTTTACAGTGGCATATACCACTGATCAGAAATTTAGAATGACTGCTGTCTCATTTCTTTAGCAATTTTATCCAAGAGTCCATTGACGAAACGGTGTCCCTCTTCAGTGCCTAGCTCTTTTGCTTGATCAACATACTCATTTAAAACCACCTGATAAGGTACATCTAAGCAATCGATAAGCTCATAAGCCCCTAAGCGTAAAATCGCCAAATCGATTGGGTTGATTGACGATAAATCATTAATCGCATAATGGTTGATTTTCTGATCAATCGCTTCTTTATTCTTATCGACACCATCGATTAAACGATAGAAAAAATCCCACTCAACAGGATGACGATCAACATTATCAGCATAAAACTGAAGTTTCAATTCGTTGACTTGTGTATGCGCCAATGATTGCTGATATAAAGCCTGCACGGCATGAAAACGCGCGCGTCTGCGCTCTTTGACTTTTAGTGACATCGGCAAAACCTTAAAAATGCTAGCTCAGTTAAAATACGATCGCAAATTATACCCAATCGCCAGATAATGTGATAGCGCTAATTATTTTTTTATTAAACTTTGAGCCTCAAGTACTGATTTAACCGATTATTAATCTATACTCAACTTAAGTTTCCATGGAGGACGATAAGGATAACCTATGGCAAAGCATATTAATCGCTCAAAAGGCACGCTTGAGGAGGTCATCACCTTAAAGGCACATACTCGCTTGATTAATGCCATGCTTATCTTAATTGCTATTTCATCAATTTTATTAAGTACATTGTCGGTATTTCGCGCGTTTGATAGTGGCTGGTCGCTTAAATACACTTTGGACTTATCTTTAGCTTTAGCCTTGGTTGTTTTGATGCTTTATCGCGCCAAGCTAAGCAACAAAGCCAAATCACATATTATTATGATTGTTGCCGCGATAGCCATCATTAATGATTATTTATTTTATGGTCTACTATCACCTGTTAGCATTATCTACGGTCTTGCTATTGTTTATGCTTTAAGCTTTTATGCCGAGAAATCTGCACTGATTTTTTCAAGCACAATACTTATTACTGTAGCAATTATTACCTGTCTGCATATAACCATGTGGCACGATAGGCATATCCAACCTATGACTTATCTTGGTTCGATTTATTCGTGGCTGTTATTAATAGGCTTATTGATATTTAGTTTACTATTTATCAGCTTTGTGATTATCTCGATGCGTCGCTTAACTTCACGCTTATTGCAACATGTCAATGATCGCAATGCATTACTTAGCAAAAAGGCTGTACTTTTAGAAGAACTTGCGATGACCGACAGTCTGACTGAACTGTATAATCGCCGAGCTTTTTTGAATGTTGTTAAGAAACTACTCCCCGTCACTAAACACCATCACTATATTTTAGTGATTGATATCCGCCAGTTTTCACGTATCAATGATACCTATTCGCATGATACAGGTGACAAACTATTAATCGCTTTTTCACAACGTTTAATTGAAACTTTACCCAAAAGTAGTATTGCTGCGCGCACTGGCGGCAATGAATTTAGCATCCTTGTGACACTCCCGGTGAACGAGGATATACAAACATTTGGCAGCCATCTACAAGAGAAAATGCAACAAAGCTATCGCTTAGACTACAAAACACTAAGCATTACCACAACATTAGGAATAGCATTGTTTACGCCACAGCTGGATTACACCTTAAATTTACGGCGCGTTGATTTAGCGTTATTTTATGCCAAGAGTCACAAACAAGACTGTGTTACCTATGATGAAACTATTGATAATTTCTATCATACGGAACAAACCCTTGAAAACTATATGTATGAAGCACTTGCCGAGAAATCTTTCTACTTCCATTTTCAACCGCTTGTCGATGGGCATAATGGGACCATCATTGGCTGTGAGAGCCTTATTCGCTTAAATCACCCTGAGCTTGGTAATATTCGTCCAGATATTTTTATTCCAATTGTGGAACGTATGGGGCTTGCCGATAAGCTCAATTACTATGTCGTTAATGAAGTATTATACTATTTCTGTCTGTTAGATTTAGTACCCTCCAAACATTTTAAACTTACTCTTAACATCTCCCCAGTTGTTTATAACTTTCCAGCACATATGCAATCATTGATTGAGCAAATTAAACAACATCCTGTTCCCAAGTGGCTTAATATTGAGTTTGAAATTACTGAATCTCAACTGATGCAGCATTTAGAAGGCAACTCATTAAATATAAACCAAATGTTTGCACAACTTAAAATGCATAATATCGGATTATCAATGGATGATTTTGGCACGCAATATTCATCTCTTAATCGCTTTATCAATTACAGTTTTAATACAATCAAGATTGACAAAAGCTTCACACAACGCCTTGATCAATCACACAATCAACCTGTCATTGGTGCGGTTAAAGCCATTGTGCTATTAGCCAATGAGCTCAATATCAATCTGATTGCTGAGGGCGCTGAAACCAAAGCACAAGTGGATAAACTGATTGAGCTAGGCTGTGATTGCATCCAAGGTTATTATTTCTATCGACCGATGCCAATTAAAGAACTCATACAAAATTTAACTCAAAACTGGTCACAGCACAATAATCAAGCCCAGTGATATGACAAGCAGGATAATCATCGCTAAACCGCCGGCTAACAATGGCTTACCGCCTGATTTAAGCAAGACAATCAGATCGGTATTTAAACCCACTCCGACCATTGCCATCGTCATACAAAAAGCAGAAATCTCGGCAATATAATGGCTTACTGAAAGATCAATTAGTCGATCTAGAAAGCCAAATAACCCCAAGGTATTTAGCACAACCACTGCCAAGAAATATAAAATAAACTTAGGGAAATACTGATGCCACGGCACTTTCTTTTGCACTTCACCATCCGTTTTATTGGCTTTATGATGCCTAATGCCGATTAGCATCACCATCGGCGCAAGAAGTAAAATCCTGACCATCTTAACAATCGTTGCTGTTTGTCCGGCAATCGCACCAAAAGCAAAGCCTGCTGCCACCACTTGTGGCACTGCTTGAATGGAGGTCCCCGCCCATACGCCAAATTGAAACTCATCTAGACTCAAGGCATGTCCCAGTAACGGCAAGACAAAAATGGCAATTAAACCATATAACGACACGATTGTCATCGCAATCGCCACTTGCGTTTGATTGGCTTTGACAACGGGAGCTGCTGCAACAATTGCTGAACCTCCGCATATTGCCGTACCAATGGTGATAAGGGCTGACATCTTCTCATCAACACCTAAGCGCTTACATAACCAAAGCGTGACAATATAGGCAATTAATAAACAAATGAGGTTAATCAATAATGCTTGTCCTGAAACTTTAAGCACCGAAAGCAAATCAAACTTCACCCCCATTAGCACGATGCCTAATGGCAATAGCGATTTTGCCGCAAAATTGGCACCTGGAGTGAGTTTCTGCCACAAGTGCGCTGAGCTGATCACACCTTGCAAATTTTCCTGTTGATGAGCTGCTGCTTTATGACGAAAGAACACATTGCCAAAGATAATACCAATGATAATTGATAACACCATCGGCTCCAATGGATGAACTTCTAAGCTTTGATGATAAATCGTAAAAGGGGCAAAGGGTAGAAAAGCCACGATATAGGCAATAACAGCTAATAGCGCACAAAATATGAGCCCTACTATTTTACTCATGCTTTATACATCCGGATCACATGACGCGTAGCATCTAACAGCGGCACATCGACCTCAAATATCTCATATTTTAGTGGCAATACATCTAATGTATCTTGCTCAACTTCAGCTCCTTTCATCGCAATCATTTGCCCGTCACTTGCCAATAAATGGCGACATAAACGCTCAAAATCAGCAATTGAGCTAAAGGCACGTGAAATCAACGTATCAAACAAGGTCGACGGCTCGTAATCCTCAATGCGAATATTGACCGCAGTAACATTATCCAAATCGAGCACTTTCTTGACATGGTTTAAAAAACGTACTTTTTTACCAACGCTATCAATCAGCACAAAGTTAACTTCAGGTAATAAGATTGCCAAGACGATACCTGGCAAACCACCACCACTACCGACATCAACAACATGTTTTCCTTTGATAAAAGAAACCACCGACATGCTATCAAAGACATGTTTTACCAGCATTTCATCCCACTGAGTAATTGCCGTCATGTTATAGGTTTTGTTCCACTTCTTAAGCAATGATAAATAATCAATCAAACGATTGATCTGCTCATCATCAACTGTGAGATTAAATTTCTCTGCAGCTTGGCGAATCTTGACCTTGCTATCATCAAGCATGTTATTCAAACAATCTAATGTAATCATTTTGTTTACAAACCCTTCCAAATCCTAATTGTCGTTTTTGAGTATATACCGCCCGTGAATCATTTTACAGCATTTCTGTTATTGATTTTCTTGTTCTTTGTGGTACATCCCTCTATATATTTAATCAATGATAATCCAATAACGCCAAGCTCTGGCATAACTGCCAAAATTTAAGCTTTACTGGTGATTTTAGGGATTGTTTACGCATCACAATACCCACCGTTACCGCTGTCATATCAGCAATATTGAGCATTTTGATTTTGCTTGCCAAATGATTATGTTCAACGACAACTCTCGGCAATACAGACACACCAACACCTGATGCAACAAGTGATAAAATCGCCTCATTGCCATCAACTTCACCATATATTCGCGGTGATTTTTTTTGCCTTATTAACCATGTATCTATCGTGTTATCGTTTAAAAACTGAATGGGCATAATAAAAGGATATTGCGCTAAGGCTTGATCGATCGACTGCACATCACTGTCTTTTGACACGACTAATACCATACTGGTGATCAGTACAGGATGGGCATATAGATTATCATCAAGCTTATGCTCATCAATAAATGAAATACCCGCATCCATTTGGTTACTAGCAACCAAATTAAGCGCATTTTGCATTGATCCTGTTTCTAATTGCAACTGCACATTGGGATAGCGTGCATTAAGTGCCTCAATAATCCGTGGCAAAATCACATATGACGCCGTCACCGTACAAAACAGACGAATATCACCGCGCAAATTATCCTCATCCGGATGTAATAACGCAAATAACTCATCATTTGCATCAAGCACTTTAATACTAAAGTCATACATATATCTACCAGCGTCAGTTAATGAAACATTACGATTGTTGCGCTCAAAAAAACTTGCCTCATAACTTTCTTCAAGCTTTTGAATAACTCTTGTCACCGCTGAGGGGCTTAAGTAACAACGCTCTGCGGTTTTGCTAAAACTAAGCGTTTCTGCCAATGTTTTAAACACCTCTAAACTTTTCACATTCATCAACTATCACTCCAACATTCACGTGATTTAATAATTATTGCATAACACGCAATATATAATTGATGATAATTCACTTTATTTCAACACCAAATTTATAGCACAATAAGTTTATCGGCGAATTTTATTTTTAAAATATTAAATATTAAAAACAACGAGGTAAGACCCCATGAAGATCCAAAGCAATATTTTTGACGTTAAAGAGTACAACTTAGGCGGCAGCAGCGAAACAATTGTTGCCGGAGGTCGTCATTTATTCTCGAAGCTGCCACAAGCATTTGATGGTATCAAACAAATCGGTGTGATTGGCTGGAGCTCACAAGGTCCAGCACAGGCGCAAAACTTGCGTGATTCACTCGCTGATACTGATATTAAAGTATGCGTTGGTTTGCGCGCTAATTCCAAATCAGAAAAATCTGCTGAAGCTGCGGGCTTCTCTAAAGCAGATGGCACATTAGGTGAGATGTTTGACGTGATATCTAAATCTGATTTAGCGATCATTTTAATCTCAGATGCAGCACAAGCTGAACTTTACAAAGAAATTTTTGCTGCGGCAAAACCAGGAAGTACCCTTGGCTTTTCCCATGGTTTTTTGATCGGCTATATGAAGACAATCAATGCACCGATTCGCAATGATATTAATATTGTTGCAATGTGTCCAAAAGGTATGGGGCCTTCGGTAAGACGACTGTATGAACAAGGTAAAACAGTTAATGGTGCCGGCATTAACAGTAGCATTGCCGTTTATCAAGACATCAATGGTAAGGCAACTGAATATGCGCTTGCTTGGGCAATCGCCTGTGGCGCACCATTTGTTTTCCCAACAACAATGGAGATGGAATATCGTTCAGACATTTTTGGCGAGCGCGGCGTATTACTCGGTGCCGTTCATGGCATTATTGAAGTGCTTTATCGCCACTTTACCGATAATGGTGTTGATCCTGAAGAAGCCTTCAAGCGTACTGCTGAAGCAATCACAGGTAATATCTCAAAAACCATCTCAACACAAGGGCTTAAAAAGGTTTATGACAGCTTTAGCCTAGCTGATAAAGAAAAATTTGAAAATGCCTACAATGCTGCCTATACACCCTGCTTAGATATTCTTTTTGAGATCTATGAAGATGTTGAAAGCGGCAATGAATTTCGATCAGTCACCTTGGCAGGCAAACGTCATTCGCGCCTACCAATGGGCAAAATCGATGGTACTGACATGTGGAAAGTCGGCGAGAAAGTACGTAGTGGGCGCGATAATAACAATATGCCAAATGACCCAATTACTGCTGGTGTTTACCTTGCCTGCATTATCGCCCAAGTTGATGTTTTAGCGGAAAAAGGTCACAGCTATTCAGAGATCGTGAATGAGTCAATTATCGAAGCCGTTGATTCACTTAATCCATATATGCATTTTAAAGGTGTTGCGCACATGGTTGACAACTGTTCAACCACTGCACGTCTTGGCGCACGTAAATGGGCGCCACGCTTTGATTACAACCTAATGCAACAAGCAATTCCTGCAATCGATCAAAAAGCACAAGATAATGCACCATTTACAAAATTTGCAAACCACCCTGTACATGAAGCGTTAGCCGTCTGCTCAACCTTGCGTCCATCGGTTGATATTAGTGTTGTTTGCTGACATTAATCATATCACTGTTTTCACACCTACATTGAAAAGATACTACTAAACATCATTGAGTTATTTATCGATTGATTTGTTAACTTAAGAAAATCAACCTTATCTTCATTAGTTACCATGCTGTTTGACTCATTAAGAACAGCACCCCACACCGTATGAAAGAAAGACTGAGTCAAGGATTTTACAATTTGTTTAGCATTACGCCTAAGTACTCCAGCCGTCTCAGTAACAGTATCCCATAAAGGGCCCATGACGAGTGATATAATGAATGGTGCTGTATCATCTTTTGTTATAAATTTATCACCATATAGCGTACCTACAACTTTGGACGTTAAATAGCTAAAAGGCCCCTGCGCCATAAATGTCCACTTGCGCTGCCGCATTGTTTTAAAAAGCTCTTCGGATGGATCACCTGGTCCTTTTATATTGATTACAGCCCAAACAAGTGTGCTTAAGAAATTTTGCGCAAATCCTTTACCATAATTATTTAATCCCGCAGCCTCCAAGCCACTATCTACTGGATCTACTCCTGAGACAGCACCTTGGGCTACACCCATTAGAAACATTGCTACTTCATTTTTGCCTACCATAACACCAAAACCAAATGCTTTACTTAATCCGTTCGCACTTGAAAAATAAGCACCTATTGCACCATCAGATAAAATCATGCCCAGCATACCAATGATATATATGCCTATATTAAGCGCAGTTTTGGTACCTTGAGACAGATGCCCACTCGGATCAATCTTATTCACCGGATCAGAATCCGCATAGCTATAATGATTCCAGACATCATAACTGTCTCGGGATAAGAATCTAGCACTGGTTGGGTCATAATCACGTGCTTTTAAGTAAACGATGTTACTGTCTACATCTTGATACTCACCCTTGTAAGTAAAGTTATTTGCCGCATTGGTATTTAAGCTGTTGCTATTATTAGCGTTATTGTCTTGGTTATTGTTCTGTAGGTGTGCTAACTTAAAGGCCGTGGCAAGATAGCTATCACCTAAGGCTTTTGGATTACCATAGGCATCATAATGCTGATTACCCATTACCTCTAAACCACCTGATTTTAATACACCATTGCCAACAGCATGCGCTAGCATCATCACCGTATCGCCATTTTGATGAACATAATAACTGTCTTGATTGTTTTGAGTGTTATACTCAGCAACAGTTGCCATATCTTTGCCAAGACCTGAGAGAAAAAAGCTGTGCTTAATTTTCTGGGTTGCTGTGACATTCTCTGTCGCTAATACGTGACCCGATTGATCATAATAAAACCTGACATGTTCACCATTCTTAATAATGCGATCTGAACGTAAACCATTAGGGTAATACTGGTAGTTTATTGTTTTACCATTCTTTAACTTCACTTTAACCAATTGATCTTGACCATTAAATGTATATTCTTTGCCATCAGCAGCTGTGATTAAATCACCATCTTGACTATATTTTTGCTCACGTGCGGACCAATCATGTGGATTCTGGACACTCGTTAGTTGATCTAAATCGTTATACCAGTATGTGGTGGTTGCACTATCTGTATTATTAATGCTATTAATAATCGCCGTTGGATGATGACTTGAAACAATAGGCAAAGATGCCGCTAATGCCACATTTTGCCATGTATTTGTGATCAATAACAAACTTATCAGTAGTTGCACAACCGTCTTTTTCATAACTTCTGTAGCGTCCCCATAAAATAACAGCGTAGATAATGTATAAAATATTGCCGCTATAGATGTAAATGTAGATGTAGATAAAATTATACTATTGGCTAAAGTTAGGTGCTATCCGTATGGGTACGGTATGACTGAAATGATCTACGCATTCACCTTGGGACTATTAATGCCAAATAGTTGGGGACGCTACAAACCGCTTTGTCTGAATATTTTCATTTGAGTTTGCAGGGAGTTATATTTCCTCATAAACTGACTTCCATATTCAAAATTATTATTGAATTCAGTAGTAAATTTGTTTTTCACAAACTCCAATATTTCTTTATCTTCAAGAAGTTTTTCCTTAAGAGATAACAAGTTTTTCTTTAAGCTAAGTTGTTCGGTTTCACTTAAAGATTGATTAAGATTACTTCCTATTTCATTAATGTTACCGATAATGCTTTGCGCTGTATCATTCTCGGAGAATTCAGATGAAATACTCTCAATCATATCTTCACTCAGGTTCTCTGCAGGATTTTCCAATGAGTTTTTCAATATTTTCTGAGCAATCGTATGATTTTCGAAATATGCACTCTTATTTCCCTCTGCTTCTATTTCCATAAGATCGTAATACTCGGACATAGTGATGCCTTCTTTATATTTTATTTTTGAGAGATCTACTTCAGTATCTAATTTAACAGGTTTAGTAAAACTTGTATTGTTCTCTCCAAATAAATCTATATTATCAAATCCAGCACTAATCCATTCCGATATTGCATATGTAGCCACGTAAGACAAAACCATAATCACTAAAGCACTTCCTGCAGAGATTAAAATCCCCTTGAGCCATTTAGGCATATGCCCACTCGGATCAATCTTATTCACAGGATCTGAATCCGCATAGCTATAATGATTCCACACATCATAACTGTCTCTTGATAAGAACCTGGCACTGTTTGGATCATAGTCACGTGCTTTTAAGTAAACGGTGTTACTGTCTACATCTTGATACTCACCCTTGTAAGTGAAGTTATTGGCGGCATTGGTATTTAAGCTGTTGCTATTATTAGCGTTATTGTCCTGATTGCTATTCTCTAGACGGATGAACTTATATGCTTTGGCAAGATAGCTATCACCTAAGGCTTTTGGATTACCATAGGCATCATAATGCTGATTACCCATTACCTCTAAACCACCTGATTTTAATACACCATTGCCAACAGCGTGCGCTAACATCATCACCGTATCACCATTTTGATGCACATAGTAACTATCTTGATTGTTTTGGGTGTTATACTCAGCAACAGTTGACATATCTTTGCCTAGACCTGAGAGAAAAAAGCTGTGCTTAATTTTCTCGGTTGCTGTGACATTCTCTGTTGCTAACACGTGACCCGATTGATCATAATAAAATCTGAGGTGTTCACCGTTCTTAATAATGCGATCTGAACGCAAACCATTAGGGTAATACTGGTAGTTTATCGTTTTACCACTCTTTAACTTCACTTCAACTAATTGATCTTGACCATTAAATGTATATTCTTTGCCATCTGCAGCTGTTATTAAATCACCATCTTGACTATATTTTTGCTTGCGTGACGACCAATCATGTGGATTCTGGACACTCGTTAGTTGATCTAAATCGTTATACCAGTATGTGGTGGTTGCACTATCTGTATTATTAATGCGATTATTAATGCTATTAATAATCGCCGTTGGATGATGACTTGAAACAATAGGCAAAGATGCCGCTAATGCCACATTTTGCCATGTAGTTGTAACCAATAACAAACTTATCAGTAGTTGTACAATCGTTTTTTTCATAACTTCTGTAGCGTCCCCATAAAATAACAGCGTAGATAATGTATAAAATATTGCCGCTGTAGATGTAGATAAAATTATACTATTGGCTAAAGTCAGGTGCTATCCGTATGGGTACGGTATGACTGAAATGATCTACGCATTCACTCTGGGACTATCAATGCCAAATAGTTTGGGATGCTACACTTGCTAAAACTCTCGCGTTTAGTAGTCATTATCTGTTCCTCTTCATTTAGATCGAATTATCTCTTAATTTTTTGGTCTTAGTGGTCTAGATTTTGATGCTTGCTATATATTGATTAATCACATTTTCAATGATTTCTTTGTGACTTATCACTTCGATATTTCCGCTGATCTTCTTTAAATTTATTTTCATCAATTTTACTTTTTGAAGTAAGCCTGGCTTCAGTCCATCATTTAACCTATCAATTGCTCTATTGATTTTTTTAACAACAGTTCGACTGCCTGATCTGAAACCTTTTAACCAAATCTTTTTCTTGTTTTTAGTTAACGCGTCTGTTAACGCATCATTAAGTATTTTAACAAGTTCATCATGATTCATCTCAACGCCAAGCTTACCTTTTATTATGTCTTTTATTGAACAGGCTTCACTATTGCTTAATTCTAGAATTAATTCATTACTCTGCTTAGAGACAAGCTTCAATCCTTTATTACCTTCATAGACTCCTTTTGCAAGTGCTCCAAAATCTAATATCATGCCTAGATATCCAGTATATGAAGAAATTTTATTAAAGGTCTTGTTCTCTAATGATAAACCAATAACTCCTAATGTACCTGAGGCACCTCCGAAAAATGCCGATGCTGCAAACAAATAAGAGCCACCTGAAAAGAAGAAACCTAACACTCCACCGATAATTGCAATTATATTGAAAGTATAAGCACTAACTTTCTCCGACTCATGCCCACTCGGATCAATCTTATTCACAGGATCAGAATCCGCATAGCTATAGTGATTCCAGACATCATAACTGTCTCTAGATAAAAACCTAGCACTGGTTGGATCATAATCACGTGCTTTTAAGTAAACAGTGTTACTGTCTAAGTCCTGATACTCACCCTTATAAGTAAAGTTATTCGCCGCATTGGTGTTTAAGCTGTTGCCATTATTGGCGTTATTGCTATTCTCTAGATGGGTGAACTTAAAGGCTTGGGCAAGATAGCTATCACTCAATGCTTTTGGATTACCATAGGCATCATAGTGCTGATTACCCATTACCTCTAAATCACCTGATTTTAATACACCATTGCCAACAGCACGCGCTAACATCATCACCGTATCGCCATTTTGATGCACATAATAACTGTCTTGATTGTTTTGAGTGTTATAGTCAGCAACGGTCGCCATATCTTTGCCAAGACCTGAGAGAAAAAAGCTGTGCTTAATTTTCTCGGTTGCTGTGACATTCTCTGTTGCTAACACGTGACCCGATTGATCATAATAAAACCTGATATGTTCACCGTTCTTAATAATGCAATCTGAACGTAAACCGTTAGGGTAATACTGGTAGTTTATTTTTTTACCACTCTTTAACTTCACTTTAACCAATTGATCTTGACCATTGAATGTATATTCTTTGCCATCAGCAGCTGTGATCAAATCACCATCTTGACTATATGTTTGATCGCGTGACGACCAATCATGTGGATTCTGGACACTCGTTAGTTGATCTAAATCGTTATACCTGTATGTTATGGTTGCACTATCTGTATTATTGATGCTATTAATAATCACCATTGGATGATGACTTGAAACAACAGGCAGTGATGCCGCTAATGCCACATTTTGCCATGTGCTTGTGACCACTAATAAACTAGCTAAGAACTGTACAGTTTTATTTTCCCTATGTGTGTTGCTTTCCATATCATCTATCCTGTCAAATATCGTTCATTAGAGGCATAATGTACAGATAAGTCTTTATCACTTTTATTGACAAATATGAAAAGTTTTGAATCTTTATCGTAATTTTCACTTTCCTTCTTAACCATATTATTAAGCATCAATCGATCATTTCCGTTTTTGTCTTTATAAGCTCTAGTATACTTATCCAGTAAATCATTTTCTGATGTTGCAGCTGCTGTATGATTAGAACCATTAAAAGATAAATTATCATAAATCTCATTTAATTGTTTTAAATCTTCTCTTATCTGCTGAGTCTTAAACTTTTTTAACCCTTTAGATGCTCCAAATAAACTCGTAAAAATCGATAAACCGCCACCAATAGCACTCATTGCAATCACCTCACCAGAATTAATTTTTTGATTTTTTTTCTTAAATATGAGCTGAGAAGATATATCACTAGCAGCCCCTCCTGTAGCTCCAGCTAGAAATGGGATTATCATGTTTTGTATCGTAATATTTGATTTAAAGAATAAACCTAAGGCATATCCTGTTATATAGCCAGCTAATGAATCAACAACCACAGTTAGCGCTATTAACATCAAAAGCTCTAATGCCTTTGGCATATGCCCACTCGGATCAATCTTATTCACCGGATCCGAATCAGCATAGCTATAATGATTCCACACGTCATAACTGTCTCTGGATAAAAATCTGGCACTGGCAGGATCATAGTCACGTGCTTTTAAGTAAACAGTGTTACTGTCTAAGTCCTGATACTCACCCTTGTAAGTAAAGTTATTGGCAGCAGTCGTATTTAAGCTGTTCTTATTAGAGTTATCGTCTTGATTGCTATTCCCTAGATGGGCGAATTTAAATGCCTTGGCAAGATAGCTGTCATTCAAAGCTTTTGGATTACCATAAGCATCGTACTGTTGATTGCCCATTACCTCTAAGCCACCTGATTGCAATACACCATTGCCAACAGAGCGCGCCAACATCATTACCGTATCACCATTTTGATGCACATAGTAACTGCCTTGATTGTTTTGGGTATTATACTCAGCAACTGTCGCCATATCTTTGCCAAGACCTGAGAGAAAAAAGCTGTGCTTAATTTTCTCGGTTGCTGTAACATTCTCTGTCGCTAACACGTGACCTGATTGATCATAATAAAACCTGATATGTTCACCATTCTTAATAATCCGATCTGAGCGTAAACCATTAGGGTAATACTGGTAGTTTATTTTTTTACCACTCTTTAACTTCACTTTAACCAATTGATCTTGACCATTGAATGTATATTCTTTGCCATCAGCAGCTGTGATCAAATCACCATCTTGACTATATGTTTGATCGCGTGACGACCAATCATGTGGATTCTGGACACTCATTAGTTGATCTAAATTGTTATACCTGTATGTGGTGGTTGTGCTATCTGTATTATTACCGCTATTAATAATCGCCGTTGGATGATGACTTGAAACAACAGGCAATGATGCCGCTAATGCGACATTCTGCCATGTGCTTGTGATCAACAACAAACTTATCAGTAGTTGCACAATCGTCTTTTTCATAACTTCCCCATAAAATAAAAACGCAAATAATGAACAACTGTTGCCGCTGTAGATATAGATGTAGATAAAATTATACTATTAGCTAAAGTTAGGTGCTATCCGTATGGGTACGGTATGACTGAAATGATCTCCGCATTTACCCTGGGACTATCAATGCCAAATAGTTGGGGATGCTACAACAACTCCATCGAAGCCTCATTCTGTATTGGCACATTAGAAGGTGTGTTATTGTGTTACGGTAAGCCTGATATTTTTAACAATGATCATTCTCTAAAGAACCCAAAATCTCTAGCAGTCTGATACATAGCGTCACTATTGTTAGTATTAGATATTTCAAAATAATAGTTTGCAAATAAGTCAATTTGGTTCTCGTCTGTCAAAAACTCATAGATATCATCTATTGGGTCTGCTACGCTCACGTCTTCTAAAACATTTCTTAAAGCTTCATAAAAGCGATATTTAAATGTAAGCCTTTGCATGCCGCGCCCAGAAGCCATACCCATACTTGAAAATGCATTCTTATATTGATTGAAATCGAATTTTAAAGATTGCTTATTGTTCTTGAACATATTTTTGAGCTCCTCATTACTCATATTATCTAGCTCTCCTTTTAGTTTAGAAGCCAAAGCAGTAAATGTATTCTCCTCTTGTCTTAAATGTAAATTTATATAGATTTTTCGATTACTAGATATCTGAAAATGTCTATTAGTAGGTCTTGGTACATCCACTACACTATTAGCAAGAGATCGCGATCCTAAATATTTTTTATACACTCCATACGATATAAGTGAAATTAGAGCAACTGCTCCTACGACAATGCCAGTAATAGCACCTGCCGAAAGCCCACCTTTTTCTTGTGTCGCTTTAGAAATTTTTTGAACTAAGTCTGCGCCCATTTCGATTTCACCAATGACAGGCATAAATGAGCCTACAAATTGCAATATACCATACAAATGCATTGCGCTATGCCCACTCGGATCAATCTTATTCACAGGATCAGAATCAGCATAACTATAATGATTCCATACATCATAACTGTCTCTAGATAAAAATCTAGCACTAGCAGGATCATAGTCACGTGCTTTTAAGTAAACGATGTTACTGTCTACATCTTGATACTCACCCTTGTAAGTGAAGTTATTCGCTGCATTGGTATCTAAGCTATTGCTATTATTTACGTTTTTGTCTTGATTGCTATTCTCTAGATGGGCGAACTTAAAAGCTTGGGCAAGATAGCTATCACCTAAGGATTTTGGATTACCATAGGCATCATAATGCTGATTACCCATTACCTCTAAACCACCTGATTTTAATACACCATTGCCAACAGCGTGCGCTAACATCATCACCGTATCACCATTTTGATGAACATAATAACTGTCTTGATTGTTTTGAGTGTTATACTCAGCAACAGTTGCCATATCTTTGCCAAGACCTGAGAGAAAAAAGCTGTGCTTAATTTTCTGGGTTGCTGTGACATTCTCTGTCGCTAACACGTGACCCGATTGATCATAATAAAACCTGACGTGTTCACCGTTCTTAATAATGCGATCTGAGCGTAAACCATTAGGATAATACTGGTAGTTTATCGTTTTACCACTCTTTAACTTCACTTCAACCAATTGATCTTGACCGTTAAATGTATATTCTTTGCCATCGGCAGCTGTGATTAAATCACCATCTTGACTATATGTTTGCTCACGTGCCGACCAATCATGTGGATTCTGGACACTCGTTAGTTGATCTAAATCGTTATACCAGTATGTGGTGGTTGCACTATCTGTATTATTAATGCTATTAATCATCACCATTGAATGATTACTCTTAACAACAGGCAATGATGCCGCTAATGCCACATTCTGCCATGTGCTTGTAATGACAAAGACACCAATCAGGATTCTAACTAATTGCTTATTCATACTTTCCCCATAAAGATAATGTAAAGACAATTGATAAATATTGCCATTGTAGATGTAGATGTAGATAAAATTATACTATTGGCTAAAGTCAGGTGCTGTCCATACACATGCTAGTATTATAGCACGCAATCTAAGAAGGAACAGAAACAGAATACAAACTTTGTTGTTACATCGATCTTTAAATTATTCGCGTATCATAGTTATCTGACACTACGTCCATTCACCGTTAGGTGAGTATTGTACATAGACACCTCCAGAGCAAAAACTATCACCATTCGAGCATTTATCGTAACAATAGCCATCCTGACAATGCACATAAGCAGATCGACCAGCTTTGACATTTGAATCACCAACACGCAGGTATTTAGTTAGTATATTTAGGCGTGCTGGATGACTTGAATCAACAGATTGGTTGGGAGGCATTATACCAATGTCATATGAGCGATCACCATCACCAAAATCATGGTTTTCACCATCTGCTACAATAAACAAAAATCCTTTGCCATCAATCAGACTCACAATAGAAATATAGAAAAAACTAGAAGAAGGCCCACAAACCAAACCGCCATTATCTGTTCTAAAGTGACCTATTGATATACAGTGCAAACCTTTACCATAAGCTACTAGGACATGTACTTGGTAACTATCCTTACTAGGGATAGTAACCTGATGACCTTTATGATCTTTTCCGCCATAATACCAACAGTGATCATACTTTTTTGGTGGAATAGTTATAGTATAAATATTATTAACATCTATTGAGTTATAAACACACATTTTTAGATCACCAGTCGTTGCTGCAAAAACATTATTGAATAATACAATCAAGATCATTAATAAAACAGTACGCATAATTATTTCCTAAATATAAGTTAAACGGGGATTAAAGATGTAAGTTCATGCTTTGGCGACCATATCACATAAATACCGCCTGTGATTACATCATAACTACTGCCATCATCTTGACACAAATCATTAGGACCAGAATGAGCACAATATACATAATTCAAGCCACTCATTACTGGACCTAATGACAGTTGCAATGTGTTAACAAAGTTTTTCTTACCTGTGGTAATTTGTGGATAAACACCAGAATTAGAATTGGATGAGTTGGCAACAATGCCTACCATAGGATGATCGAATGTACCACTATTATCGTTAGTATTAGGCGCAATTTGACGATATATATCTTGTCCAATGTCGGTAGTAATGAACGCTTGAAAAGAGTAATTGATATCAGCAGGAACATTTTCATAATCACCCACTTCATACCCTGAAATCATTATCGGCTTTGTATACAGTAGAGTATCGCTATCAGGCGAACAAAAGATTCCTTTACCATTGACTTTGACACTAAGAGGGTAGTAACTATTGGTATCATCAATACTGTTAAAATTGAATTGATACTTGTGCGTATTTTGCGCATCATCACTATAGACACAAACATGCATGGATAAACTAAATCCTAAAAATGGAAAAAGTATAAGAATATATAAAGAGTGACTTATCTTAATCATAGAACTATCCTATATTTTATTAACGAATAATTAAAGTATTGAACCTAACAACCTTAATGTCATGTAAAGGTGCCATCTGGACTAAATAACACATCTATCCCGCCATATTTATGATCCAACATATTGTTATCAATCCCACCTATTTCTGCGGTCTCATGACTCAGCGTCAAAGATTTTGATATCTGGAGATAATTCAGCGAAGTATTTTTATCTGATAGACCAATGAAATAATATTTTGGTTCGCCTCTAGTATGACTCGTATACTGATCAGTATGAGCATTAGTTAATGATATCTCACGGCTCTTACTAGGGTCATTATCAACAAGCAGCGATAGTCGGAAATATGCAGTATCACAGTCAAAATAGGATCTACCAATGTAAGCACACTTTAAATTACCAGCACTCTTATCTTTAAATACAATATGCTTAACAACATGATTTGATTGCGGTATTGTTGAGTAAGGAGAATAAATACATGATGACTCAGACAAAGGATGAACAACCACGGTGTACGCCTGAGGATAAGGAGCATCCTTTATTGCTTGAATACAGACAGTATAATCAGATTCTGAATTAAGAGCAACATCGCCAATAACATAATTACTTGAACAGACACCAACAAAACCCACAAAAATACATAACAGTTTAGAAACCCGCATATCAGCCTCGATAATTCTGATCAATCAACTCCATCGCCTTATCCATAAGATAAGCCGCATTGTAAGTGATCGATTGCATTGTCTGACAGCCATCGGCAAAATATGCACCGGTATACAATAATCCTGATGACAGCTCCATGACATGCATGGCACTGTTAATGGTCGCATCACTATAGGTACTTTGATGATACTGCTTTGCGCCATTGAGCAATGTTTCGACTTGTTGAATACAGGTCTGTGGTGATATAGAAGTCAGATCATAATTGCCTTTTTTTGTCATCATTTGAACGAGATATTTAGCCTGCTTGTAGCGATGAGCTACAGGACCACCCCCTTGATCATCTGCTGCTTTGTTGTCTTTTACACTTCGAATGATATAATCTGCTAAATCTTTTACGGTCTGGCTATTAACAGGAACAGCAGCACTGCTACTATTAATCGGATTCGCATAACTAATTTGACCGATTGCTGCAAAACCGAAAAAAGTTGTCGTCGCGATTATTTGTAATTTTTTCATTTTTTACCCCATTTTTATTAACTTATGATTTCAATTAACTAACGACAAAACAGTCGCTAGAGCATGTTTCATTCTATAGATCCTCGTATTTTTTGATATCCGTATCAGCACGGTATTCAATTCAGCAATTTTGAGTAATTGAGCAAGCAACAAGATCGACACCCCTTCGATTACTCATTATTATTAGCTTGTTCATTTTTAATATGCTCAATATCAACAAAAGACATATCCAAAACTTTAGCAATTACAGATAAAGGAACTCCCATTTCTGACATTGCCACTGCTTCTTGTAATTTTTGTTGATCTATCAATTTACCCACCCCTTGCCTTTTTCAGATATTGCATAGCAGCAAATCAATTATTTAACCTCTCAAACTAATTTTATCACTAGGATCACCATTTGAATTCAAAACAGTTTCTATTGATCTTTGTTGATTTAACAGATGCCATGCGTTTGAGCATGAATAACCAAACAACACAATTTTTAGAAAGTATTTTTTAACCGACAGCATACAAAGCAACTCCTTTGAATAATCACTTCAAACTCAGCCACTTAAAGCAACGTACTAAGCAAGCAGTAAATGAATTATCTATTTTTTTCTTTGAAGCAGTGCTACTGGAGTATTTTATCTCAGACACTGACCTCAAAACACTCGCATCATCTCCATCGGGATTTTGATCGCAGTAAAGACTATGTAATAGCATACTATAATGAAGCATGGCATATATCCTCCAACATATTTAATTAATGATCATGAAAATACAGGCTTGTCATAGACCTATTGCCTATTATATGCACTTGAGATTTTGATCATATCCGTATGAATACGGAGTTTGAGATTTTGTAATGATTTAATATAGGATAGCAGTAATGGCGAAACATAACCCTTAGCATCTATGAGTCCCGTATTCTTGATAAAAGGGCATACCTGTAAAAATATAATCTTGAATTCATTAACCAGCCTATCAAACTGCATGACATTTAAAACATACATACTTTGCTTGATTGCAATATAAATCTTGGCATTTAAACCTTGTAACTCAATGCGCAAAGCAGTTAACGTATGTTCTGGTGACGGCGCTTGAATACTCTTGCCCTTTAACAGTCCAATCCAATAAGCCTCAATCTGTTTAGCAACATCCATCTGCAATTGTGTAAAGGCGTACAATGGTAAAGGTTCTAGCTGACAATCACTAGCAGCTTGCTTGGCCGCTGCCAACACACGCACTTCTTGCTTGGCATCATAAGCCGTTGCCGTATACTTGCCTTTTTGCTGCGCTGCATACGCCTTAGCAATGGCAACCTCTTTCATCAAGCTTGAGCGCTTGGCTAATAACTCAATCAGATGATCAACTGGGGAAGCACTAGAAGCATACACAGCATTGGCAAAGACCGACTGAGTCAACACGGTCAATATTATAACTACATAACAAAAAATTTTATGCATTCGTATCAACATAATGATTATCTCCTACTATAAAATAAACAATAATTAATGATATTATTGCCACGCCAGCTGCAAAAAATGCGACAGAATAGACCCCGTAGAGCTTGGTCAAATACAGGCTAACAACAGGCAAAATACCAACAAAGACACCAAAACCAACGTTATAAGCAAAAGAAAAACCGCTATACCGCAGATCGGATGGAAAAAAAGCAACCAATGGCAGCATAAACACACCATAAAAGATACCCAAAACCAAACCCAAGACACTATATAGCAGACTAATATACAGTGAATTAATGCTCACCATATATAACAGAGGCAAAGCAAGTATAGCAAATATTCCTAACGCAAAAAGCATGGTGTTTTTAGCGCCTATCACACGCACAATCGAAACGGATAAGAATAAACTTAAAGTAAATATGATTAAGCCAATAATCGAATTCAAGACGATCGCAGAGGATGATATATCAAAGTAATTAATCAATATTACCGGCATCATCGTCAATAGATAGCATGAAGTAATTGCACCAGGTATACACATCAATATCACTTTTAACATCGCCTTTTTGTGTGACTTGAACAATTCTAAAAGTGGTAATGAAGGTTGATGCGCTTTTACGTCAACCTCCTCTTGAATATCCAGTCTACGTAAATACAATGACAGTATAATTAATAGAATAGATGCAAGATAGAACACTCTCCAACCACCTTGTGACAGATATTGGCTGGTCAAGAAATAGCTTGCTAAATGATAAAGTACCAACGCGATAACAACACCAACAAAAGAACCAAAAACAGCTAAAGCCGATGACATCGGATCTTTTAAGCCATAGCGCTCGATGATCATGACCACACTACCACTGTATTGCCCACCCAAAGATAGTCCTTGCAACACTCGACAGATAATCAGCACAATCGACGCAAATATGCCCATGGTTTGATAACCAGGCAAAAGCCCAATTATCAACGCTGCCAGTCCCATTAATAGGCTGGATAAACTCAAGGCTGCCGCACGTGAATACCTATCACCAATATAACCAAAGATAATTGCACCGATCGGTCTGACAAGATAGCCCATCGCAAACACAAAAAAGGCTGCGATATAGGCATTCACCTGACTTGATTGAGGGAAAAAGGTGGCACCGATTATACCCGCACAGTAAATATAGATAATATATTCATACCATTCCGCCATGCTTGAAAACATGATTAATTTAATATTTTTATTACTATTCATAAATTCAATTTATTTTATTACCATTATCTGTTTGCTATCGATGCGAATAAGCAAGAAACTGCCAGAATTTTTCTCTAATGATCTTATTCCTAGCACACTGCTCGTCAATAGTCTCTGATGCTATATCAGGCTTATCTTGTCGCTTATCGTCACAGCACTTTTTATCACCTTCAGCCTCAGCCATCTTGGCAACCACCATGGCTTTAACAAACATTAAACTAGACATCAATAGATATTCCTTGTTATTTATAGCTATATTCTAGCTGTGTGACAGGCGGCTTTGATTGTGTAAACGCTGGCTGAGCGTATGTCTAAGCTTCGATGAAGTGTGATTTCCCAAGTACAGCCACTTCGACTAATGCTCAATAAATCGCTTCGACTTACGCTCAGGGTATAGTCAGCACTTGTGGGCGAATATCTAAGCCTTAGTGATTTATCAGCATTTGTCGGCAAAAATTCGCTTGATGCGAAATCAACACGTAGCGCGAATAATTCAATCGATAGCTTTCTTGCCCCGTGAGTGCGTAAGTGTCAGCCTTTTGTCGTGGTTTATTTAATGGCTGCTTATATATATATGAGCCTGTGGTGCTGTTCTTTGGCACAAGAATCATCTGGTAGTGAGAGCCATCATTATTATGAACATCGAACACACTCAGTGTTTTATTTGCTAAAGCTTGATAACGATAGCTGCCTTGCATCCGCTCACTATTCGTTAAATTATAATAATAAAACGTTCCATCCACCTTAAAGTCCATACAAAACAAATCCCCCGCATGTGGATTCTCCAGAGAGTAGCGACTATCCACAGCGAATAAATAGGATGAATCCTGAGTAACAACATCCATGTCATTACTCGATGGTAGCATGTTTGCTGCAGAGGCAATACACACTCCCCCTAATAATAGGGTTAATAAAACGGATATTCTTTGTTGGAATTTCATAGTTTTCACCATTGTTTAATGCATTAAATAAACATTAGTATAGTAAGACCTGAAATCAATCGATATCCGTAGGTGTACGGGGTTTTATATCTGTATTTTAGATTCTTCTAAGTGAGAGGTGTCAAACTTGTCCTTAACTTCACTATAATACTCCCCATACTTTGGACCACAGTTAGAGACACAAAAAGCGTCTCAAAAATGTTAAACCGTGTGCCAAGTTAGGACAAAAAATCGCACGAAAAATTATTTTTGTTGCCATGCTACCGGCATCAACTATGTCTTATGTTGTTGCAAATATATTTTTAAACGGCCACTATATTGGTATCAGCTCTTTGCTCTCATTTAACCCTTTTGTCGTTAGAATTGTACTTGCAAGTTTTGCTGCTTTCGTTATTGGGCAATTGATGGACATCCTGATATTCAATCAATTAAGGCAATCAAAAAAATGGTGGTCAGCATCTTTACTATCTACAGCACTGGGTGTATTTATCGATAGTATGGTGTTTTTTAGTATCGCTTTTCACCACTCTAGCAACCCATTTATGGCACAACATTGGATAGAGATTGCACTTATTGATACCGCATTCAAGTTTGGCCTGAATGTCATATTGATGTTACCACTTTATCGAATTTGCCTCATTCTAATATCACCCTATAAATTTAAAAAGTTATCGCTATCTAAATTTAAAAAATTGCTGCAAAATGCAAGGCTTTACTGCCTGAAATTCGATTTGTAAAGTTACTGTTATTAGACCGAAGGCCCGCCCAACAACGCAATATATTTTTGTTTATACGCTTGACTAATCTCATGAAATTCCTCTGTTTTATGCTCAAAAGGCGTAAAGTATCTATTGTTATACTCATAAGTTTTAATTTGTAATTTCCTTATGTTACTTTCTATCTGATTATATGTACTAGCATCTGCTATTTTTAATTCTCTTTCCCATCTTATCCTGTCTGCAAAAGACCCATCAGCGACTCCCATGCAATGCTCAAGTTTTTGTTTTACAAAGTAAACGGATTTTGCTTGATCATCAATAATTTTTTCTAATTTAGACTTCAATGCTTCTAATTGGTGTTGCCAATGTTTATTGACTAGACTATCAAACTTATATTTCCTATATTTTTTCACACCTTTATACACTCCAAATGATACGACAGCAAGTAGAAAAACACTTCCTAAGACAATGCCAGTAATCTCACCTGCTGACAGTCCGTTTTTTTCTTTCTTTGCTTTAGAAATTTTTTGAACTAAATCTGCGCCCATTTCGATTTCACCAATGACAGGCATAAATGAGCCTACAAATTGCAATATGCCATACAAATGCATTGCGCTATGCCCACTCGGATCAATCTTATTCACCGGATCAGAATCAGCATAACTATAGTGATTCCAGACATCATAGCTATCACGAGATAAAAATCTAGCACTGGCTGGATCATAGTCACGTGCTTTTAAGTAAACGATGTTACTGTCTACATCTTGATACTCACCCTTGTAAGTGAAGTTATTCGCTGCATTGGTATTTAAGCTATTGCTATTATTAGCGCTATTGTCCTGATTGCTATTCTCTAGATGGGCGAACTTAAAAGCTTGGGCAAGATAGCTATCACCTAAGGATTTTGGATTACCATAGGCATCATAATGCTGATTGCCCATCACCTCTAAACCACCTGATTTTAATACACCATTGCCAACAGAGCGCGCTAACATCATGACCGTATCAGCATTTTGATGAACATAATAACTGTCTTGATTGTTTTGGGTATTATACTCAGCAACGGTTGCCATATCTTTGCCGACACCTGAGAGAAAAAAGCTGTGCTTAATTTTCTGGGTTGCTGTGACATTCTCTGTCGCTAACACGTGACCCGATTGATCATAATAAAATCTGATATGTTCACCATTCTTAATAATGCGATCTGAACGTAAACCATTAGGGTAATACTGGTAGTTTATTGTTTTACCATTCTTTAACTTCACTTGAACCAATTGATCTTGACCATTAAATGTATATTCTTTGCCATCGGCAGCTGTGATTAAATCACCATCTTGACTGTATGTTTGCTCACGCGCCGACCAATCATGTGGATTCTGGACACTCGTTAGTTGATCTAAATCGTTATAACAGTATGTGGTGGTTGCACTATCTGTATTATTAATGCTATTAATAATCGCCGTTGGATGATGACTTGAAACAATAGGCAAAGATGCCGCTAATGCCACATTTTGCCATGTATTTGTGATCAATAACAAACTTATCAGTAGTTGCACAACCGTCTTTTTCATAACTTCCCCATAAAATAACAGCGCAAAGAATGTATAAATATTGACGCTGTAGATGTAGATGTAGATGTAGATGTAGATGTAGATGTAGATGTAGATAAAATTATACTATTGGCTAAAGTCAGGCACTATCCGTGTGCGTACGGATAGCTATGGCAGCTCAAATCAATATAATTTACCAACATTCTCAAGTCATTAAATAACATGCTAAATACTCGAATAATAATCTGTCTAAGTGTTTTATAAATGGGCAAAATCGAGTATAGCAAATTATTCTAAAGTCGTATCTTTTAACACATTATCCGTCTGTGCCTGACGATATTGTTTAATTGCCTCATTATACTCACGATGCTCAGCAGCCAACATGCTGCATGCAAACAAAGCGGCATTGACAGCACCCGCGCGACCAATAGCAAATGTCGCCACGGGGATGCCTGCTGGCATTTGCACAATAGATAATAATGAATCTTGTCCTGATAAAGCTTTCGATTGCACCGGCACACCAAGCACTGGGATATGTGTTTTCGCCGCAAGCATGCCTGGTAGATGTGCCGCTCCTCCGGCACCTGCAATAATTGCTTTTAGTCCTTTTTGCTCGGCTGTTTGCGCATAGCTAAATAATAAATCAGGTGTGCGATGCGCTGAAACAACTTGTACCTCATAAGGAATACCCAATTGCTTTAAGGTCTCTGTGGTATTTTGCATTGTCTCCCAATCAGACTTTGAACCCATAACAACACCAACTAATGGTTTACTCATTCTCTCTAGCCCCCCTCTTTTTGAATAACATGTAAGACTTGCGCACAAATCCACTCGTATATAAATTGAAAACTATGCTTACCTTTATTGCTAAAACGCACATGATGCTCTTGTTCAAAGCTTCTATTTTTAATGTGATCATTTGCCTTAATCACTAATGACAGATCATCAACCAATTGTGAGCTTTTGCTCCAAAACCCAAGCATGCCATTGGTTTGCAACTGAACACTTAACTTTGGCTTAGCTTCAGTGACTGGCATCAATTGTGCTAAATGACTATATACATAACCTTTGGTGACATCCTTTTGCATGCTGAGGCTCACCTCACCTGTTTTAAGATATGTCTTGAGCACTTCACTGGCATGTTGCTTAGTCGTTGTTGCTAAAAATGGCTCAACTACTTTGGTAATCTCATGAGCAAGTAACGATACATCCTGCGCAGTTGTGACATGCAGCTTAACTTCAAGATATGGATATGCCGCACGATAACCAAGCTCTAGCTGATATTCAGCAGCCAACGGGCTTAACATCTTGGCAATATGCGCTTCTGAAGCACCCAATAATTGCCATTGATAGCGTACCGGTGTGTTGTGTAGCTGCAAATGAAGCAGTCTAGGTAAAACCTCTTGATCAAACATTGGCAAACATTCATGTGGCGGCCCTGGTAGCATAAATAAATGCTTATTATCGACAGTAACATAGCAACCATCCGCTGTACCTTGCGCATTAACAAGCACCTCAGCACCTTCGGGGAAATACGCCTGTTTCTTGTTATTCTCAGGCACAGTTGCAAAGCGACTAGAAATACGCGTGAAAATTCGCTGCCAAGAATCTTCATTAAACACTAAAGGCTTATTAAAAACTTCGGCAATCGCCTCGCAGGTCTTATCATCTTCGGTGGGCCCCAAACCACCCACTGTAATAACAACATCATGCTCTTGTAGTAAAAATCGAAGACTTGTTTTGAGCTTCTCTTTAGCATCAAAACTAGCTAGATGTAACCCCGGCTGAAAGCCGTGTTCATATAGCTTTTCAGCCAGCTTAGGGGTATTGGTATTAATGACATCGCCCGTTGTGATTTCATCCCCTGTTGCTAAAAAGCCAATGCGCTTTGGCTCAGATTGCAATACAGTCATACTATCGATAAATACACTATCAGCACCCTCGTTAAGCAATTTATGAATCTCTTCATCTGGCAATGAGCCAATCGAATAAACTAGCACGGTGTGAAAAGCTTCTTTTAATTGCGCAATACGCTCACGATTAAGTACCGCACTATTAATACCTAGAGCGATACAGCCCCACTGATCAAACTTCTTCTTTGTTTCAGTAAAAATGCTATGCTCTTCACGCTGCCAATCTTTAACTTCAATCAAAAATTCACATGCCAGTTTTGTTTTACTTTCAGCCAATTGCGCTAAGATGTACTCTGAAAAGCTCGATAACAGAATGCGTGAATGCAATTGTGGGTAACGCTCAACAAGACCCAATAAGTGCTTAACCAAGCACACTTCATAATCAGTATCAAACTCAGCTTTGACCTTAATCTCAATATTGGTATATAGATCCGGTTTAGTTGCCATCCAAGCTAAATACTCATCCATCGTTGGAATCTTGGCACGCACCTCTGGGAAGCGATCATTTAATACATGAAGCTTACTAATATCAGTCCAAGCTTGACTGGTTAGATCAACATCTAATCCTGTAAGCTTCTTCGCATTATTATCATGAAAGATAAAAAGCACATTATCAGCACTTAACTGCACATCTATCTCAATCCAGCGCGCACCCGCCTCATAGGCCTTTTTAAATGCCAACATCGTATTTTCAGGCGCGATGTTATTCGCCCCTCTATGGGCAATAAATTTACTTATCTTCATGTTGTGACAACTCCAGTTCTGATTGCTCAACAATGTCTTTTGGTAACGACTTTTTCATATGTACCCCCATATTTTCGAGTTGCACGGCTTGGGAGATTAAGTTTCCTCTACCTTTAGTTAGCTTGTTCAGCGCACCATCATAAGTCTCTTTGGTTCTATCTAACTGCTTACCAAGTGTCTCAACATCTTCAACAAAACCACGAAACTTATCAAGCATTTTGGTTGCGCGATCGGTGATGTCACTGGCGTTTTTATTTAAGCTTTCATATTTCCATGTGTTACGAATGGTACCTAATGTTGCCAATAAAGTCGTTGGTGTTACGATAATAATGCGCTTTTTAAAGGCTTCTTGAAACAAGCTATCATCATGCTGGAATGCCACTACAAAAGCTGCTTCAATTGGCATAAACATCAAAATAAAATCCAATGAATTAACCTGCGATAAACGCTCGTAGTTTTTAGATGACAACAATGCAATATGCTGACGAATCGCGTCAATATGCTTCTTAAGATATTCTTGTTTTGAGCTATCACTATCAGCGCGCGTATAGGCATCATAACTTACCAAAGAAACCTTGGCATCGATAATGACGTCTTTGCCATCAGGCAAGTGAACAATCGCATCAGGGCGCATAACCTTGGTATTGTCTTCATCATCACTTGCTTTAAAGCTTGTCTGCACATCATACTCATGACCTTTGCGTAGACCTGATGATTCAAGCACACGCTCAAGCACCACTTCACCCCAATCGCCTTGCAGTTTCTTATCACCTTTAAGCGCTTTGGTCAGATTTTTCGCCTCTTTGTTCATCTCTTGATTTAATTCAAACAGCTTATTGACTTCTTTTTGCAATGAGGCTCGTTCTTTGGCTTCATGCACATAGACATCATCAACTTTCTTCTTAAACTCATTAATATCATTTTTAAACGGCTGCAATACTTCTGCCAAATTCACTTTATTCTGATTGGCAAACTTCTCGCCCTTTTCTTCAAAAATGCGATTTGCCAAATTCTCGAACTGCTCGGTCAGACTCTTTTTGGCATTCTCTAGTAGTGCAATTTTTTCCTGTGCGTTTTGCTCTTGTGCTTCAATGTGCTTTAGGAGTTTTGAGCGCTCCGCCTGAAGTGCTGATTTTTCCTCGGTTAAATGATCAACTTTAGCTAACAGCTCATCATGCTTAGTTGACAACTTATTAAGCTCAACTATCAAGCGCTCACCATCTTTAGCCAACGAGTCAATCTTGGCTTCATCACTGGCAAGTTTATTTTGCAGCTTAAGCACTTCATCACTGCGAATCTCAAACTTTTGTTTCGTCATACTGAGTTCTTGGCTTAAGCGCTTTTCTTGCTCTTGATAATGCTTATGATCCGTTGTCAATACCAAGTTTTGCTGCTGGCTTTGCTGCAGTTGACTCTCTTTATCCTGAAGTAGTGCCTCAATTTGCGGCAACTCCTCTTCAAGCGCTTTCAACTTTACTTGTTGCGATCTGCTTGAAACTTTGACGAATAAAAACCCAATAATAAGACCCAATATAAAGGCGGCAATGATCAGTCCAACCAACATAACTTTTCCTTTTCATTGTAACCATCTCAAATCATTTTAAAGTATTTCTGCCATTGAATTGATCGCGCTTTTAGATGATTGAATTTTACCAATAGTTCCAACTATTACCTGCAACCCAATCATCTAAAAGCATCGAAAACTTCTTCAACATTAAATACCATAAAACGATTTACGATGGTATATGCTTTGATAATTTGGGCTATATCATGCCATAAAATTGATGTCACCGCTTGTAAATATCATAGGAAATCGGTAAAGATTATTAAGCACCTTTTAGTGCCTTAATTTGTTTTTTAAAAGCAGCTAGCGAAATTTCCTCGCTTTCAGACTCCATCGCCTTTTCCAACAGTGTCTTATGTGAATTATTTCGCGCCATAAAATCTTTAATGGCATATCTTGCATAAGAACTAACAGACAATCCCATTTTTTGCGCCTGAATATGGATTGCTTTATTTAAGCTTTCATCGACTGTAACTTGAATTTTTCCGCTCATCACAACGCCTTTTAGATTCAATTAAACATCTTTGTGAATCAGTTTAGCATATCCGCAGCTAACGAGTTGCAAAAATTTTATCACCTGCATCACCAAGTCCAGGGATAATATAGGCTTTTTCATTAAGACATTGATCAATTGAAGCGGTATAAAGCTCAACCTCGGGATGCGCTTTCTCAAGAATCGCAATACCCTCTGGTGAGGCTAATAACGTTACTACAATAAAATGCTTGCATCCTTCGGATTTAAGCAGTGAAATCGTCTTATTGATTGATCCAGCAGTGGCAAGCATCGGGTCGAGAATGACCGCAGTGCGTTCATTAATGTCAACACATGCTTTGAAGTAATACTCGCGTGGCTTAGCAGTCTCTTCATCACGCTCGACACCGACCATTGTCACGGGTGCATTGGGTAATAAAGATAACGCACCATCTAGCATGCCAAGTCCCGCACGCAGTATTGGGCAAAAAGTTGGTAGTGGCTTTTTAAGCATAGGTACCGCAAGCCGCCCCTGCCAATGCTCAATAATCTCCTCTTCAACCATTAGATCACTTAATGCTTCATAACATAACAACATGGCAAGCTCGCTAGTGATCATCCTAAAGTCACGACTTGAAGTCGACTCATCCCTTAATAGGCTTAATTTATGCTGAACAATGGGGTGTACAATTTCATGGGTTTTCATTGCTTGGTTTTCCTGCTTACAAAATGTCTTAATAACAAACTCTCTTGTGCAAAAGCCTGTGAAATCCAGCCATAAGCATCAATACATTCTTGATATTCTTCTTTGCTATGCGTTGCTAGAAATTGTTGCTTTATTGCTTGTTGCTGCAAACGTGTCACAACATCGGCATTATATTGTGCATACGCTTTATTTTCGCTAGTCATCGACTCTACTAAAAATCCCGCCGCTGTTAATACTTCAATATATTGGATCATTGTCGTTGGATAAAGCGTTAACCCTTCAAGCTCACACATTTTATCGACAAGCTCTCCAAAACCTATTCCATCTGGACTTAACCAGTCATTCACAATAAACAGTCCATCTTTTTTACACACACGATGTATTTCTGTAAATAATGGCAGTTTATTATCCAGATGCACCAATACACCTTTAGAAAACATCAGATCAAAGCTTAGCTCTGAAAAGGGCAAAACATCAGGGTTTTCTAGGTGATAGAAATGCGTATTTGTTTTCTTGTAATGCTTATTTGCATGCTTAACCATATCGGCATTAATCTCAACACCATGATAGTCAATACTTGGATATTTACTTGAAATATACTGCGCCAAACCACCTTGACCAAAACCAATTTCTAATACTTTTTTATTGTGTAAATCAACACCTGAAAACAGCTGATCAATAGCTTCACTCCCACCTTCTGACATCATGCCCTCACCATAGCAAAGCTCAAGTAACGAGCAATATTCTTGCGGGTATTCATCGATAATTTTCTGATAATCCATTATTTATCCTATGATCTAAAACACTAAAATGGGCAACTCGCCTTCACTGCAGGATATTGTGTTTTTAAGGCATCTTGATACCACGTGTTAAAGTCTTTTTTATGATGCTTATAAAAGCTGTTCATTTTCTTAATTAACCACTTACCATCTTTGGTTTTATTGGTCATAAAAACCTTTTGGCTGACTTTATTGCCTGGGATAGAATTTAAATCAAATTTAAGTCCATGATCACTCAACACACTATCTTTCATATCTGCACGGTATTGCACTTCAATTTTGTCAGTAAACATAACTAGTTTCTTTTGAGGGTATTTGTTCAAACAGGCATACACTTCTGCATTGGTTGGCAAAATCTTTACTTCAGCATTACGAATATAGCTCTCAGCAAAAGGCTGATTTGTGCCACCTTTATTCTCAATAACGGTCACACCTTTTTGGTCAATGCTTGCAAGGTTTTTAAACGTAGATTCATTTTCCTTAGAAAAAACAGGGGCTTTTTGGTTCGATAGCACGCCCGTTGATAAATAAAACATGTTTGCACGCTCAGGTGTGTAACTAATACCACCCATCGCGATATCGCATTTTGTTTTAAGATCATCACTTAAGCTTGACCATGTACTATGCACAAATTCAACTTTACGCTTAATCTTATGCGCAAACTCTTTTGCGACAGTGATTGCAAAGCCTTTGTACTCTCCCGTATTTGCGTCATATGATGTCAATGGTGGATAGTCACCTGTGGTACAAACACGCAATAGCTTTTGGTTAGCTAACGCACTATTGCTAAATAAAACCATCGCTGTCGCTGCGCTGGCGGTAAAAATAATTTTTTTGACTTGTTTAACTTGCATTACTTACTCCTGATATGCCACTTCCATCTTTATTAACGCATATCATCATATACTACATTCAATGCGATTTCCCAGCGCTATCTGCTCAAAGTCTTGCGCTGTTGCTACGGCTCTTTGCAGATCTTGAGTCTTGGTTATATAGCTCACAACCGCAACACCATCAACGCCACACTGCCAGACATCAGGCATTTGTGGCTCAAAGATTCCACCAATGGCGACAAGCGATGTTTCTTGACAAAGCTTACGCCAAATACGCAATTTATCTAATCCTTGTTCGTTAAACTTCATCTCTTTGGTCGTTGTCGGGTAAATAGGACCTAACGCAATATATGAAGGCTTGAGTGTTAATGCGCGCGCTAACTCAACATAGTTATGCGTACTGACTCCTAGACGCAAACCCGCTTGAGCAATCTCATTCAAATTGGCAGTATCTAAATCTTCTTGTCCTAAGTGCACACCAAAACATTGATGTTTAATCGCCAGCTGCCAATGATCATTAATAAACAAAGATAAGTTATAGGCTTTAGCAACACCGTTTGCTTTTTTAATTTGAGTTTCCAATTCATCTGGTGATAAGTCTTTTAGTCGCAATTGAATGGTTCTAACACTTAATTTCGCCAATTTTTCCAACCAATCAACATGATCGACAACCGGATAAAAGCCTATTGGATGAAACATTCGTCGGAAACTTTCACTTTCAACTTTTTGATAGCTAACCTTCGGTAAGAAACGTACATTATCCATGGCATCTTGAGCATAATAACTTAAATATCTAATCTCTAATTGGTGTGGGTCATTAACCGTCTTATCCATCTGTTGTGATAGATGGTACTTAGCAATACAAATCGCTTCAGTTATCTCATGACCTTGTGTCACAAGAGCTGCAATACTGCTTGCCAAGGCGCAACCCGTACCACGTATATTACCCGCATAGAATGATTTGCTTTGATAATGCACACCTTCTTGAGATGCAAGTGTCAAATAATCACAGCCCTTTTGGTTTTCGACTAAAGCATGCCCACCTTTTAATAAGACATATTGTATTCCATATAAGCTTTTTAATGTGTGCGCAATCTCAACAGACGATTTTTGATTGATATTTTCATCATTTAACAAAATAGCTGCTTCAGGTAAGTTCGGTGTTAATAAGTAACACAATGGCAATAACTGCTGCTTGAATACACTAACAATATCCGCACTCATCAACATGCCACCGGAGCTTGTTGCAATCACGGGGTCACAGATATATTTCACCTGTGGATTAGCTTGCAAAAATTTACTTAGCATCTTAATTTGAGCAACTGAAGCTAGCACACCACTTTTAATCACTTGTGGTTTATGCGCATTAACAATAGCGGTAAATTGCTCACAAAAGACAGCATCCTCAACAGCATTGAGCGCTATAAAATCACGATCATTTTGCACAGTATTTGCCGATACCACGGCAGCACAGTCTATCTTAAAATAGTTAGTCACTTTGATATCTTGCAACACACCGGCGTGTGCTGTTGGATCAATGCCACCAATGACTAATAAGTTGGCTTTATTATTTTCTTTTATCATTACATTTTACTCATAAGCCCCAATGATTCTGGGTATAGATTTAGATAGCTTTGTTGCGCTAAGAACTTAATATCATAACGCGTAAGGTAGTGCTTGATAATCTCAACAGGTACTGCTAACGGCAAAATACCTAAATGATACTGTTTGATTTTATGTTGCAAATCATCGCGTTCTTGTTTTGAGATCAATTTGTTTATTTCACGCAACATGCGCTGCAAAATCGTATGATGCTTGCCTCGCGTAGCTACTCTTTGTAGCGCCATTAAAAACATTTCATAATAACTTTTCTTAATCAGCTCAAAGTTTTGCTGATGTCCATTAGCAAGCAAACGACCCAGCGCCTTTTGCGCATCAGGATGATGCAAACGTAAGATAATTTTATGACGTGTATGGAAAGCCATCAGCTCATTGATGCTTTGCGCATGTAATACTTCATTTTTAGCTTGTCGAGTCAATAACACACGTTTGATAAAGTGCTCTTTCAAATAAGGATCATTTAAACGACCTTCATCCTCAAGTGGCAAAAGTGGGCAATGTTTTTTAATATGTGCCACGAAAAAACCATCTGCTTTGTTATGAATGATCCCATGCTTATCATTGTAAAGTTTAACACTGCCATTGCCACAGCTAGGTGAAGACTTTTTTAAAATAAAGCCGTCAATATCTTGAAGGCTTGATGCGGCTTTATCAACACCTTGTTGTAATTGCGCACTGACATCGGTGACTTGATCATGCTTCACTGCCACGATATTGTCATTCTCTTTCAACTCAAGATAAATGGGCTCACGCGGCACACCAAAACCTGCTGACATCTCTGGACAAACAGGCTGGTAATCAAAAACAAGTGCCAATTCTTCGGTGATCATTTTCTTATGAGAATTAGCGCCATTAAAACGAATATTATTACCTAAAAGACAGCTTGAAACGGCAATCATTGGTTTATTTCTTACTTGCGTTTCCTTCGTGTTTGGCATATTTACTCCTATTGCATAATAGCTTAACTTACTGAAGTTACGGACTTTTCCTATTTCAACACCCCGTCAGCCTGCGGCTGACGGGGTGTTTATAAAATCATAGTTCTTTCTAAAGTGCGTATCCAGTAACTTAGTTTATTTGATGCCAAAACGGCGTATCTTGCAACGGCGTACTTGCCTGTGCTAGCTCTCTTTGCGGCATACGTTTAGCTAAATATGCTCTTCTGCCAGACTCAATCGCCAAACGAAAAGCATCTGCCATCAGTGGCGGGTTTTCAGCTAATGCCACTGCACTATTTAAGAGTACGCCATCAAATCCAAGCTCCATAGCTAAGACAGCATCCGATGGCGTGCCAATACCGGCATCAACAATGAGTGTAATGTCTTTTAAGCGTGAACGTAACAGTTTAAATGCCGATGGGTTAATAATGCCTTGCCCACTGCCTATATAAGAACCTAGTGGCATAATCACTTTACAGCCTAAATTAGCCAACTGCTGGCAGACGATTAAATCATCAGTGCAATAAGGTAGCACCTTAAACCCTTGATCAATGAGAATTTCTGCTGCCTTAACAAGCTCAAACACATTAGGTTGTAAGGTATGATTATCACCAATGACTTCAAGCTTAATAAAATCCGTATTGAAAATTTGCCTTGCTGCTTTAGCAATCATCAGCGCTTCATCTGCTGTTTTACAGCCCGCGGTATTGGGCAATACATGGCAGCCACTTTGCTGTATGCTCTGCCAGAAAAAGTTATTTTTACCACCATGTAACTCACGCTTTAATGCCACGGTGACCATTTGCGTTTGTGACGTATTAATCGCATCACACATACTCTCCAAACTTGGGTAGAGTGCTGTCCCCAAAAGCATGCGTGAATCAAGATTCACATCATAAAGCTGTAATTGCTCCATCTAACCACCTTGCATGGGTGTGAGAATATCGATCTCATCACCTTGTTTAATTTGTGTTGTATCATAAGCACTGTGATCAATAATTGATTTATTGACCGCAACCGCAGCATAGCTTGAAGCAAAGCCAATATCAGTTAATAACGCCTGCAATGATTGCTGACTTTTCAATTGCTTTTTCTCACCATTTAATACGATCTCTATCATGCTTGCTCCACTATTTTTATATCTTTTATATTACGTTTTATTTTATCGATAACTTTTAACGCATAGATGGGTGCTAAAAGATAACCATGTCGATAAAAACCATTGAGTGTTATCAGGTTATTCTGTTGTATGAGCCTTGGCAAGCCCTCTTTAAAGCATGGGCGTACTTGAGTGAAGTTTTTGATAATCCTTGCTTCGGCAAAACCCTCATCAACCGTTACTAAAGCGCTTAATAAAGTAAGCTGTGAAATCACACTCATCTGACTCATATCTTCTGATTGGACAATCGTAGCGCCAATATAATAAACCCCACGGCCACGTGGCACGATATATAGCGGCATGCGCGGATGGCACAATCTAGTGATTCCCGTGATGTTGACTTCAGGGGCATAAACCACCAAAGCCTCACCACGAATACCATATAAATCATTGAAGCTATCTTTAGCACCCAGTCCACGCGTATCACAGACATAATCATAATCTCTTTGCAAATCTTGCAATTGGACTTTAGAAATATCTTGTGCCAAGTGTAAAGAAACGCTTGGATGATTCATTAAGTAAAGTGTTGATTGACTAAAAAATCGTGGCACATGAACACAACCTTCATTCTCAATATGGAGCATGCGATGGGCAAGCTTACCTTGAGTATATTGATCTGTTAATGGAGTTTGTACATAAGCATGTTCATGTAATGTTAATCTTTGAACGCGCGTAATTTTAGCTTCAAGATCACTCAGATCCAAAGGGTGAGCAATGATATTAGTGCCTGTTTGAGTGAAAACACCACCCAGCAACAATTGATCAATACGCTGCCAAGCCTCTGCCGAAGAACATGATAGATCATAGATCACTTGCCCTTCATCTAATGCTTCAGAAACAGGTGCAATCATGCCAGCTGCCGCATAACCGCAACTTGATTTACCACTAAAATCAGTGCTCTTGTCATATAGATCAATCCTAATATCAGCAAATGACTCAAGCAATGTAATTGCCAGTATGCGCCCGACAAGACCACCACCAACAATCGCAACACGCATGCTATTCGACATGATAAATTTCAGCGCCTTGCGCTAAGAAATCCTCACTTTTCTGCTGCATGCCTTTGTTTGCAACATCCGCTAAATCGAGCTTATGCTCTTTAGCATAATCACGCACTTCTTGGGTGATTTTCATCGAACAGAACTTAGGCCCACACATCGAGCAAAAATGTGCAAGCTTATGCCCTTCTTTTGGTAATGTCTGATCGTGGAAGCTCTGGGCTTTTTGTGGATCAAGGCTTAAATTAAACTGATCCTGCCATCTAAACTCAAAACGGGCTTTTGATAAGGCATTATCACGAATTTGTGCCGCAGGAAAACCCTTAGCTAAATCTGCTGCATGTGCTGCTAACTTATAGGTAACGATACCCTCGCGCACATCCTCTTTATCCGGCAACCCTAGGTGCTCTTTCGGTGTCACATAACAGAGCATTGACGTGCCATACCAACCAATTTGTGCAGCACCTATCGCTGATGTGATGTGATCATAGCCAGGGGCTATATCCGTCACCAAAGGTCCCAAGGTATAAAACGGTGCCTCAAAGCAGTCTTTAAGCTCTTTGGTCATATTCTCTTTGATCATTTGCATCGGCACATGCCCTGGTCCTTCAATCATCACCTGTACATCGTGATCCCATGCACGCTTGGTTAATTCGCCCAGCGTCTCAAGCTCAGCAAATTGCGCTTCATCATTGGCATCTAAAATAGAACCCGGACGTAAGCCATCACCCAGAGAAAAAGCGACATCATAGGCTTTCATAATTTCACAAATTTCATCAAAATGCGTATATATAAAGCTTTCTTTATGATGCGCAATACACCATTTAGCAATAATTGAGCCACCGCGTGAGACAATACCCGTTAATCTCTTGGCAGTAAGATGAATATATTTCAAACGCACACCCGCATGAATGGTGAAATAACTCACTCCTTGCTCAGCTTGCTCAATCAAGGTATCGCGAAAGATCTCCCATGTGAGTTTCTCCGCTTGACCGTCAACTTTTTCAAGGGCTTGATAAATTGGTACCGTACCAATTGGTACAGGTGAATTACGAATAATCCATTCACGCGTTTGATGAATGTTTTTACCCGTTGATAAATCCATCACTGTATCAGCACCCCAACGCGTTGCAATCACCATTTTTTCAACTTCCTCCGCAATCGATGAGCTCACCGCAGATGTCCCAATATTGGCATTGATTTTAACACTGAAATTGCGCCCTATAATCATCGGCTCCATTTCTGGATGATTGATATTGCTCGGAATAATCGCGCGTCCCAAGGCAATCTCTTGGCACACAAACTCAGGTGTTATCTCATTGGGAATGTTTGCGCCAAAATCAACACCAAGATGCTGTTTAAGTAAAACAGGATCTTGAATATGCGCATTTGCACGCTTTAAGTTCTCGCGCAGTGCAACATAGCGCATTTCTTTGGTGATTATTCCACGACGCGCGTAATGCATTTGCGTGACATTATGACCTTGCTTTGCTTTTAATGGTTTAGCACGCTTGGGAAATGCTAAGTCTTTTTGCGTATGGGTAAACTCAGCACTGAAGTCTGTTAATGTTTCGATCTCATTATTGTCTTTGATCCATGCTTGACGCAATTTAGGTAAGCCCTCAATCAAATCATGCTTGTAAGACTCATCACTATATTTGCCTGAGGTATCATATACCGCAATCTCAGGATTTTGCACGCGTCCTTGCTCAGTTAGCGTATCGCTCTGGGCAATATAGCGAAAAGGTACGTGAAGATTATCATCCGTCTTAAGATATTTTTTGCTTGATGCAGGATAGGCTGCTTGTAAATCAGCTGATAAGGTTAATGACGCTTTGTCGCTATTTGATGCTGTTTTTTTATGCTGTGGCATGTATGGCTCCTTATATTTTGCCTTTTACATGCGTAGGAAAACTTTTTGTGATATATCGCGCCAATCATTTTGTGCACAGTACAAAATACAAATCGTTATAACAACTTCCTACGCTAGTACTAACTAGTTCAGGTACAAAGGGTTACAAAACTTGCATTTTGCTCTCAGCCAACGGCACCCCTGTTGTAAACGCGATTTATCCTAAAGTAATTTTTTGGAGGTGTCTACTGCTATCTAGAAATGCCGGAATATACCGCTCGTAAATCATTTTACAGCATTACCAACATTTGGAAATATGAGTGAGTCAATGCCTGACCGATAAAAGGATACAATATCCCAGCAAGTGCGATGGATGGACCAAAAGGTATCACCGAGGCTCCTTGCCGTTTTATTAAGCTTGTGATAATGGCAAACACAATACCAATCACCGCACTGGTGAATATCAAAAACAGCAAGCTTGGTGCGCCAAACCAAGCACCCAATGCTGCCATTAACTTAAAATCACCATAGCCCATCCCTTCTTTCTTGGTAATCAGCTTAAACAACCAGAATACTATCCACAATATGCCATAACCAAGGACTGCGCCCAATATTGCTTGCATTGGCGAGCTAAAAACAAACGCGCAATTGATTAATAGCCCAAGCCAAAGCAAAGGCAAGGTTAGATTATCGGGCAACATAAAATGTTTAAGATCAATAGCTGCGAGCGGAATTAAAAAGAAATACATCAAGCATAACAACAATGCCGCAGGTGTTATGCCAAAATAGTACAGCGTGAGAAACACCAAAAGACCACTAATGAATTCCACACTTGGATAGAGCAAAGATATTTTACTATGGCAAAAGCTGCATTTTCCGCGCAAAAAGATAAAGCTTATAAGAGGGATATTGTGCCATGGTTTCAGTGGCTGGTGACATGCCGGGCAGGCCGATCTGCGATGAATATTTTCAGATAACCCCCCTTCTATATCAGGTAGCGAGAGATCAAGAATATCATAGGCTTGATCTTTGTATTGCTTATCTAGCATTTCAGGTAGGCGCGCAATGACCACATTTAAAAAACTACCAACACAAATAGCAATAATGGTTGCCGCAATGATAATAATAGGCGCTATCTCGTTTACAAATTCCATAATCACATTCAAAAAAATCGATTTCTTATGAGTATATACCGATTAACAAAAGCGAAAACAAAAACTTTGGTAATTGATACTTAACCGAATATCAATATTGCGATATACTTTCCGGTGTTTTCGTTTTTGTGTCGATCAGAACATGAAAATTTTGTTAAACAAACCATAAAGTAAATAGTGAGAAAGATATGAATTTACATGAATATCAAGCAAAACAGCTTTTTGCTGAATACGGCTTACCGGTATCAAAAGGTTATGCTGTTGAAAGCGTTGAAGAAGCATTGGTTGCTGTTGATAAAATTGGTGGTGACATGTGGGTTGTTAAGGCTCAGGTTCACGCAGGCGGTCGCGGTAAAGCCGGTGGCGTGAAACTTGTTTCTAACAAGGAAGATGTTGCTAATTTTGTGAAAAACATGATGGGCACACGTCTTGTTACTTTCCAAACCGATGAAAACGGTCAGCCAGTTAGCAAAATCCTCATCGAAAGCTGCACTGATATTGCCAAAGAATTATATCTAAGCGCGGTTGTTGATCGTAGCACGCGTCGTATTATCTTTATGGCATCAACTGAAGGTGGTGTTGAGATTGAAGAAGTTGCAGAAAAAACACCTGAGAAAATCTTCAAAGAAATTATTGACCCAGTCGTCGGCGCGCAACCTTACCAAGCACGTAAAATTGCGTTTAAGCTTGGCTTAGAAGGCAATCAAATCAAGCAATTCACTAAGATTTTCTTAGGTCTTGCAAAAATGTTCCAAGAAAGAGATCTTGAGCTTTTAGAAATCAATCCTTTAGTCATCACTAAAGAAGGTAACCTTCATTGTTTAGATGCTAAAGTAGCTGTTGATGGTAATGCACTATATCGTCAACCACAATTAGCTGAATGGCGTGACTTATCGCAAGAAGATGAGCGTGAAGCACGTGCTGCTGAATGGGAGCTTAACTATGTTGCTTTAGATGGTGACATAGGGTGCATGGTTAACGGTGCTGGTCTTGCAATGGCGACAATGGATATTGTTAAACTGCACGGTGGACGTCCTGCAAACTTCCTAGATGTCGGCGGTGGTGCGACAAAAGAGCGCGTATCAGAAGCGTTCAAAATCATTCTATCTGATGCAGCTGTTAAAGGTGTATTTGTGAATATCTTCGGTGGCATCGTGCGTTGTGACATGATTGCTGAAGGTATTATGGCAGCAGTTGAAGAAGTTGGCGTTAAAGTGCCAGTTGTTGTGCGTCTTGCCGGTACAAATGCTGAATTAGGTGCCAAAAAATTAAAAGAAAGCGGTTTAAATATTATTGCTGCTAATGGTTTCACAGATGGTGCAAAGAAAATCATCGAAGCAGTTAAAGAGGTATCTCACGTATGAGCGTTTTAGTTAATAAGAATACAAAAGTTATCTGCCAAGGTTTTACTGGTAAGCAAGGTACTTTCCACTCTGAGCAAGCGATTGCTTATGGTACAAAAATGGTTGGTGGCGTAACACCAGGCAAAGGGGGTACAACGCACTTAGGTCTACCAGTATTCAATACTGTTCAAGAAGCCGTTGATGCAGTACAACCTGATGCAACAGTTATCTATGTACCAGCTCCGTTTTGTAAAGACTCAATCATTGAAGCAGCTGATGCTGGCATCAAATTGATTGTATGTATTACTGAAGGCATTCCTGTTATGGATATGCTTGAAGCTAAAGTTTATGTTGAACGCTCAGGCTCACGTTTAATCGGTCCAAACTGCCCAGGCGTCATTACGCCAGGTGAGTGCAAAATCGGTATTATGCCAGGCAGCATCCATATGCCGGGTAAAGTTGGTATCGTATCACGCTCAGGTACATTAACATACGAAGCAGTTAACCAAACGACTGCTTTAGGCTTTGGCCAATCAACATGTATCGGTATCGGTGGTGATCCAATTCCAGGCACTAACTTTATCGATGCTTTAGAGATGTTCCAAAACGATCCACAAACTGAAGCAATCATCATGGTTGGTGAGATCGGTGGTTCAGCTGAAGAAGAAGCTGCTGAATACATTAAAAACCACGTTACTAAGCCAGTTGTATCATACATTGCGGGCGTAACCGCACCTGCTGGTAAGCGCATGGGGCACGCCGGTGCAATCATCTCTGGTGGTAAGGGTACAGCTGCTGAGAAATTTGCAGCACTTGAAGCTGCAGGTGTCGCTGTTAGTAAATCACCTGCTGAATTAGGTAAAGTCCTTCAGCAAGTTACTGGTTGGGTAGTTCCGGCTTAATCATCTATATTCTTCTCAAGCGCATGGAAAATACGCTTACTAACTTCTTATACCTTATCGCTTATACCTAATAAATACAGCGGGAGCTGCTGTTGCGTTTTCAATTTCCTTTATCACTGATAAGCTATTAGTATATACTGCTGACACTTAAAATATGGATAGCATTTTCAGATCAAAAAATGCTTAAAACACAAGGTCTAATAATGGAAACAATAGCACGCAGGCACCGTCACTTAATTCACTCGCAGCTGATTTAATTATATACTGCCCTCTCCAATATCTTCAATTACATGTTACACTTCCATGAACTTAAGCATAAAACCAAAGCATTATCGTTATCCTGTCGAAATCATAAGTTCAGCTGTATGGTCATATCATCGATTCAATGACAGTTAAGTTGACGGTGCCGTTCAATCAAAAGGCTTGCAGAAAAGGGAAGACCTTAACAGAGAAACGCATAAATAAATATTTTCTACATATTGTGATACTAAAATTGTGGACACCTATTTTTATACCATAACTATGTAATTGACGTAAAGTAAGGGGCAAATAATGGTGCAAAAGATTATAAAACATAGTTTTACTTATACTTTGATAACAACAGCTTTTTTTCTAACTGTTGGTTGTCAGAAAGAAAGCAGTAGTGATACGTCTGCGAATTCTATAGAAGTTGTCGACGATTTTCCTTCTGCAGTGGGAGATGATACAAAACAGTCATATCATTTAGCACTTAAATTCAAAAACTCAGCTGTTGTGGGCAGTGATTCGAAAACTGCGAATGTTAAAATTGTAGACAATCCTGTTGGACAGGCATGTCAAGATAAGTTGACCTTTAATTATACAAAAAGCATGCCTATTGATTCTGTATATCAAAATGTTGAGATTTCTGCGCCAACAGGACAAAAGAACTGCTTGCATAATATATCAATCTATGCAAATGATAGAGTTGTGGGTCAACACAAAATTTATGTGGATCAATTTGTAGCTGACTATAATTTTGCGGATGACCTCGAACAGAATATTGCAACTAATGATAAAGATGATTTTTCGATTGTTTTTTCAAATAATAATAATTTTGATATGTCAAACATATCTATTGACCGCCCTGTGTTAGCTAATTATACCGAAACAAATAATACTTGCGGAACAGTATTACCCAAGGGAAAAAGTTGTCAAATTGATGGTGTTTTTAAAGCGACAGCTGTAGGTGATTATAACCTTAAATATACTTTTCATTTTAATGAAGGAAAGGATGTCAACATCATTAAGCATGTTCATATTTCAGATGTTGTAGTAAATGGTACTATAGGACTTTCCTTACCACAATATATACGTAAAGGGAGTCCCTATGCTGTCATGTTTGTTTTTACAAATAATGGTCAAGTTGATGCAAAAGGAGTTACTGTTAGCCCAGCGCCAAAAGTACCTGGCTATACTGAAAAGAACAATACCTGTACCACAAGCTTGACTCTTGCTAAAGGTACATATTGTCAAATTAGTGGTGAGTTTAATCCGACTAAAAATGGCCCTTATGATCTCGAATATGCTTTAAAGTATGATGGTGGTAATGCTACTGCGATTAGCAGTACAGAGGTTTCAGAAGTATCTCTTCAAGCGACCACTGATATCTATTTACCTCATTACATTCGTGTTGGGAGCAAGCATAGTATTTTATTTACTGTTAGGAATAATAATCCAAACATTGAGGCAACAGGGTTAAAAATTACTAAGCCGCTAATATCTGGATATAAAGAAACGAGGAATACTTGTGGAAGTTCCCTTGCTGGAGGTGCTTCTTGCCAGGTTGGTGGTGAATTGGTTCCAACAAGTAATGGTCATACCGTTATAGAATATACTATTGATTATAATGAGCAAGGAAACAATCCTATTTCAGTTCAAAGTGATACGGATGTATCAACAGTAGGCATAAATGCTAATATGGATACCGCTTTACCACAATACATGCTTCAAGGTGATACTGCTGATTTTGTAGCAAAATTTAAAAATATTAATCAGAATTTAGATGCAACGATAACCCATGTTGATACTCCACAAGAGGTGAAAGTTAATTCAGATACTTGTAGTCATCTGATTCATGGTCAGTTAGCCGGGGGTACCTCATGTGAGATTAGTGGTACATATACGGCCACATCAACCGGCAGTCATTCGCTTGATTTTGCAGTACATTTTAAAGAAGACACCTCTGGCAACGGTGCAACAGTACGTACTACAACGGATGTATCAACAGTAGGCATAAATGCTAATATGGATACCGCTTTACCACAATTCATGGCTAAAGGTGGTACTGCTGATTTTGTAGCAAAATTTCAAAATAATAATCAGCATTTCGGTGCAACGATAACCTCTGTTAATGTTCCACATGGGCAGGGGGTGACAGTTAATTCAGATACTTGTAGTCATCTGATTCATGGTCAGTTAGCTGGAGGTACCTCATGTCATATTAATGGTACATATACGGCCACATCAACCGGCAGTCATTCGCTTGATTTTGCAGTACATTTTAAAGAAGACACCTCTGGCAACGGTGCAACAGTACGTACTACAACGGATGTATCAACAGTAGGCATAAATGCTAATATGGATACCGCTTTACCACAATTCATGGCTAAAGATGGTACTGCTGATTTTGTAGCAAAATTTAAAAATATTAATCAGAATTTAGATGCAACGATAACCCATGTTGATATTCCACAAGAGGTGAAAGTTAATTCAGATACTTGCAGTCATCTGATTCATGGTCAGTTAGCTGGGGGTACCTCATGTCATATTAATGGTACATATACGGCCACATCAACCGGCAGTCATTCGCTTGATTTTGCAGTACATTTTAAAGAAGACACCTCTGGCAACGGTGCAACAGTACGTACTACAACGGATGTATCAACAGTAGACATAAATGGTAATATGGATACCGCTTTACCACAATTCATGGTTAAAGATGGTACTGCTACTTTTATAGCAACATTTAAAAATACTAATCAGCATTTCGGTGCAACGATAACCTCTGTTGATACTCCACAGGAGGTGAAAGTTATTTCAAATACTTGTAACCATCTGACTAATGGTCAGTTAGCTGCGGGTGCCTCATGTGAGATTAGTGGTACATATACGGCCACATCAACCGGCAGTCATGCGTTTGATTTTGCAGTACATTTTAAAGAAGATACCTCTGGCAGGGGTACAACAGTAAGTACTACAACGGATGTATTAAAAGTAGGCATAAATGCTAATATGGATAAAGCTTTACCACAATTCATGCTTCAAGGTTCTACTGCTGATTTTGTAGCAACATTTAAAAATATTAGTCAGAGTTTAGATGCAACGATAACCCATGTTGAGATTCCACAGGGGGTGACAGTTGCTTTAGATAGTTGTACTTCTCTGATTCGGAATGGTCAGTTAGCTGGGGGTACCTCATGTCAGATTAGAGGTACATATACGGCCGCATCAATCGGCAGTCATGCGCTTGATTTTGCAGTACGTTTCACAGGAGATCCCTCTGGCAACGGTGCAACAGTACATACTACAACGGATGTATCAACAATAGGCATAAATGGTAGTATGAGTACCAATTTACCACCATACATGCTTATAAATACTGGGGCTAATTTTGTAGCAACATTTAAAAATATTAGTCAGAGTTTAGGTGCAACGATAACCTCTGTTGATATTCCACAGGGGGTGACAGTTGCTTTAGATAGTTGTACTTCTCTGATTCGGAATGGTCAGTTAGCTGGGGGTACCTCATGTCAGATTAGAGGTACATATACGGCCGCATCAATCGGCAGTCATGCGCTTGATTTTGCAGTACATTTTGCAGAAGACACCTCTGGCAACGGTGCAATAGCAATTGCCAGAACGTCAGTTTCAGACACTTTAAAATGTGACGATTCTGCTCCGGGTACTACGCTTTATAACAACTATCTTGTCGTTGAAAATGGTACTGGTGCTAATGGGATTAATGCTCCAGGTAGAATAGACAGTATTATCAACGGTAGTATTCATGTATGTACTTCGCATGTGACTGATATGAACTTGATATTTGCAAACAAGAAGACTTTTACTGCTAACACTGATATTAATAATTGGGATGTGTCTCACGTCACTACAATGCAGAAGATGTTCCAGGAATCTAACTTTAACCAACCATTATCTAATTGGGATATATCCCATGTAAGAGAATTTAACTGGATGTTCCATTTTACTCCCTTTAATCAGGATATTGGAAACTGGGATACTTCGAGTGCTGTTTCTATGGGTGGGATGTTTGCTGACACTTCTAAATTTAATCAGGATATTGGAAATTGGGATACTTCAAATGTAACTGATATGGCATTTATGTTTGCAGAGGCAGCTGCTTTTAATCAAGATCTTAGTCATTGGAATGTAGCAAATGTAACGATTATAAATTCTTTTGCGACTAACGCAAATAATAGTTGGATTTCTGCATATAAGCCCCATTTTAATTAGCTGTGCCCGCTTAATTTTAGCTGAAAGCCTTATTTTATAAGGACTTCATGTGAATTAAGTTGGTAATTCCCTTCTAACTGCTGTATCTTATCTTGGCAACTATGGTGGTGGAATAGCTGTTTTTGATCTGCCTGAAGCCATGATTGCATTATTAATTATTTGTATTCTTTGCCATCGCATTGCAGTACAATCAAGCCTACCTCGTGAATCCATCTCAAATAGTCTTAAAAACATTGAACTCGAACAGCATAAGCTTAGAACAGTGGAACAGCATTAAACAATTTGCACTGACCACACTAGGCATTTCTGATATATCAGCTACCGACTGCCTACTTGATCAGTATATCCCTAAGTATCAAGAGTGGCTTCGACAAGGTTATCATGCTGATCTTGACTATATGGTCAAGCATGGCAGTAAACGCTATACACCGCACGAGCTTGTGACAGGCACTAAAAGTGTTATTGTTGTGCGTTTAAACTACTTACCCCAAGCTTATTGCTTCAAAGGTATTCGCAAAACGCTATCAACACCAAGTGGAAATGCAGCTATTTCTGTTTATGCACACGGTCGTGACTATCACAAGGTATTACGCCAAAAATTAAGTAAACTAAGTGATTTCATTCAAAGTATTTTGCCAGAGCATAGTGCACGTGTTTTCACTGACAGCGCTCCTGTGTTAGAAAAACCATTAGCTGAAAAAGCTGGTCTTGGCTGGATCGGTAAAAATAGCAATCTCCTACACCCAATCGACGGCTCGTTTTTCTTTATCGGCTGCATCTACTCTAATCTTGACTTTAGTGCATTTGCACAATTACCTATAACGGATCAATGTGGTAAATGCCAAGCTTGCATTAAAGCATGCCCTACCAATGCCATAGTTAATAACAAAGTCATTGATGCCAATAAATGCATCTCTTATTTGACGATTGAAAACAAAGGACTAATACCATTGCAATATCGTCAAGCAATTGGTAATCGCATCTATGGTTGCGATGACTGTCAACTGGTATGCCCGATTAATAGATATGCACCCGTAACCGCTGAGTCCGATTTTCTCGCACGTGCACACTTAAGCCAACAAAGTTTGATGGATTTAGCACAATGGTCAGAACAAGCATTTTTGAAAAAAACAGAAGGCTCTGCCATTCGTCGAATTGGTTATCAAGCTTGGCTTAGAAATATTTACATTGCCCTTGGTAATGCACCTTTCTCCAAAGAGATTATTACGCTGCTTGAAAAAGCCAAACAAACACATAGCAACAATGCTTTGCTCTTAGATCATATCAACTGGGGAATTCAGCAACAGATGGCAAAAATTTAGGTGGGTTTCAGGATATCCATATCCTATTAAAATTCATCCGTGCGGGGGGGCTATCCATTTCTACCTTCATCCGTTAAGGTCGCCATCCGTTGCATGTGTGACATTATGGACAAAACAATTATCAAAATATGTAGGATTTTAACTAAATCTTTGTGAGAAATTTGCCATTTCTATAAGTTTAGATTATATTTTAATCAATTCAGCTTGCTGGAGATCAATTATCATCCTGTTAAGTCTTTTATTCTTGTAAAGTTTCTTACTATTTCCTCTTGTTTTTAGTTAATGCCCATCACCATAATCTATAACCTTGGCTTATTTTTTACCTTTGTAATCCCTGATAAATATGCCAAAATAAGTCACCTACCTCAAATTAAATGGATCACGCTACTTATGTTTTTCAATAAAAAAACAGATCAAAATGAATTAAAAAAAATTGCTGCAACTGCCGCAATTGAATATATCAAACCAGGAATGACCGTTGGTGTTGGTACTGGCTCAACGGTTAACTTTTTTATTGATGAACTTGCCAAAATCAAGTCCAAAATTGAGCTGACCGTTTCAAGTTCTGAGGAAAGTACTAAGCGCCTCAAAGCACATGGCTTTGAAGTCGTTGACTTAAACTACCCAAATAAAGTTGATATTTATATCGACGGCGCTGATGAAGCAAACAAACATCGTGAGCTGATCAAAGGTGGAGGAGCAGCATTGACTCGCGAGAAAATTTGCCGTGTTGCCAGTGACAAATTTATTTGTATTATTGATCAAAGCAAACTAGTGCCTCAATTAGGACGCTTCCCATTGCCAATTGAAGTTATTCCTATGGCGCGCAGCTATGTTGCCAAAGAATTGGTAAAACTAGGCGGTCAACCAATTTACCGCGAAGGCGTAATCACTGACAATGGCAATATTATTATTGATATCCATAATCTGATGATTGATAACCCATTGAGACTTGAACAGCAAATTAATCAAATCACCGGTGTGGTTTGCAATGGTTTATTTGCTGTTAACCCTGCCGATATATTGCTCATAGCCAATGACAAGGGTCAAATCGATATTATTGAATAATAAATAATAGATTCAATTAAAACTACAAGATGGTCGGGACGGCGGGATTTGAACCCACGACCTTTAGCACCCCATGCTAACGCGCTACCAAGCTGCGCTACGCCCCGAGGTCAAATCTGATAATCTTGATAATAATGAAACACTTTAAAATAATGAAAGAGCACTTCTAAAAGCGCTCTTAATGAAATAAATTATCCAGCAATTTGAACGTTTACTGCTTGTGGACCACGGCGGCCATCTTCGATATCAAATGAAACGCGTTGATCATTAGCTAATGACTGTAAACCATTTAATGCAGTTACGTGAACGAAAAGATCAGAACCACCATTGTCTGGCTTGATAAAACCAAAGCCTTTTGTTTCATTAAAAAATTTTACGGCACCTGTTTGTTGCGACATATCCTATACTCTCTTACTATATATTTAAATTAAACTTTACTGACTCCATGTACTCTTATGCGCTTAGTGGGTATATGCAACATGATAAAATCACTCACATATAAGAACAAAAATCACTCAAAGACCAAAAAGTCGCACTCAGTATAGCAAGACTGTATAAAAAACAAATCATTTTATCTGCGCAATGCTAACTATTTTATTTTGACAGCGATCGATGATAAGGATCATGCGACAAAAACAGCAAGCCACTGCCTTGTGAATAGTCGATAAATAGCTCATCTTGAAGCGCATGATTACGAATGCCCAGCTCCTCACCAAAGCGTAATGTATATTGATCCAAATCAAAAGCAAATCCTTGTAATGTTAAATCAACTAACTCAAACAGCGGCACAATTGAAACCATTTTTCCTTTAGCATTGGTTATATGCATGTTTTGATGCATTAACTGTGAAACACCGTAACGATCAATCACTTGATATTTGAGTTGATGCTTAAGCAAAGTCGATATATTACCAAGGTAATGATCCATTTCCTTGCCACCCAACCCAAATAAAGATAACTCATGATATCCGTGTTGTTGTAAATGGCTTAACGCCTTCTCAAAATCGGTAGAATATTGATCATCATCTTGCTGATATGGGATATTTAAGCGCTTAGCATGATCAATCGAGTCACCGTCACCAATAATCATCTGCACTTTGTTAACAAGCCTTTTGACATCTTGAATCTGATTAAATGCCCCATCAGCACAATAAATTGGTAAATCATCTAAATGTTTGCTGATATACGACTCAAAAAATGCGATATCGATCTCGCCATTAATTAATAGAATTGCTTTTTTTGCCAAGGGATAACTCGCTTTTCTGCTTTTTTTGTTTTTTCTTGTCGCGATGAGTATATACTCATGACAAATACAAAAAAACCATGTGCAGGCACAAGTTTAGATGAGCTCAAAACTTAATAACTTTTTACATCACCTAAAATTTGAGCGCAATTACTCTAATCTTACCATTGATGCCTATCAACGTGATTTGCATGGGTTTGATGTCTTTTTGCAAAGCAAAGATAAAGCACTTGCTGAAAGTACATCACAAGAGATAAAACTTTGGCTTAAAACCTTGCATAGTCAAGGCATTAGTCCCAAATCGATTCAACGTAAATTAAGTGCTGTTAAATCTTTTTTCCGCTATTTGTTGAGCAATGAAATAATCACAGAAGATCCTTCTTATGCTATCAAAGCGCCCAAAGCACCAAAGAAGCTTCCCAAAACACTCGATGTTGATCAAATGCAGCAAGTTCTAGACTATCAAAGCAATGATGATTTAGAGGTGCGTGATCTTGCCATGCTTGAGGCTATCTATAGCAGCGGACTGCGCCTTAGTGAATTAGCCCAATTACGTTTTGAACAAATTGATTTCTCACAAAAAACCATTCGCGTACTTGGCAAGGGCAGCAAAGAACGCATCGTGCCAATTGGTGATAAAGCAATTAGCGCCATAGATAAATGGTTAAACATACGTCAGAGTTTAAACTGCACCCATGACTATCTTTTTACCACATTAAAAGGCAGGCCAATTCAAACGCGCAGCATTCAAAAACGTTTTGAAAAATTTGCACTTGAACACGCACCAAAGCATATTCATCCACATATGCTAAGGCACGCCTTTGCCAGTCACTTGTTAGAGTCTTCAAGAGATCTTGTCGCTGTACAAAACCTATTAGGACATAGCGATATTTCAACTACTCAGATTTATACACACCTTGATTTTCAGCAACTGGCAAGTGTCTATGATCAAACCCATCCACGTGCTAAACGTAAAAAATAAGAATTATAATATATGCAATCCATAAACTATCTCACATCACATAACACGGCAATCTCACCTGATTTAGAGATGCTTAAACCTATATCTATCAATACATTAAGCTCCATCCCTGAACAGTCATTTTATCTTGAGCATGAAGATGATGTGCTCACACTAAAACATAGCGATTCATTATTAACACTTTGCGTAGACTTCAATAGTCATGATATTCAAAATCGCATCAAACCGAATACCGCAAAACTTGACTTAATCAAAGCAATTGAGGGAAAAAGCAAAGATAAACTCAACATTCTAGATATGACCACAGGCCTTGGACAAGATAGCTTCTCTCTTGCAGCACGTGGACATACTATCGATGCGATTGAGCAAAACCCTTATGTATTTTTGTTGCTTCAAGATGGCTTACGGCGCGCCAAAGAAGAATCAAATTTAGCAGGAATTGCGCATCGAATTAATCTTTACTTTGCCAATTCAATTCAGCTTTATCATGTACATCAAGCAGGCAAATATAATGTAATCTACCTTGATCCAATGTTTCCTGAGCGCACTAAAAGTGCCAAGGTCAAAAAGAATATGCAATTATTGCATGATTTGGTAGGCATTGATGAACAAAGCAATAAGCTGCTTTTCCAACAAGCTAAAGCATTAACCCCTAAGAAGATAGTCGTTAAACGCCCACGCTTGGGCGATTTTATTGACCATCAAAAACCGACCAGTCAAGTGATTGGTAAAAGTAGTCGATTTGATGTTTATGCCTATTAAATAGGCTAACGTGATAATTTTGATCCCTCTATTCACATTGATTCTAAGAAACCATTAGGCAGGTGCTCCGGGTAAATAAATGTTTTTGGCATCAACGTTAATTTGCTGACAAATGTTTCCACTACAGTTTGAAAGAACAAGATTACCGCTTGAGTTTTTCTCTAAATGAAACTTTGTATTGTCAGCGCTCTGTCCTTTATTCATCGTTAAGCTGACATCACACGTTTTATCAAAATTCAGCGGAATGACCGACTCATTACCAACTGCCTTGCCACATACGTTACCCGTGATAGTTGTCCAACCACCACCAATATTAATATTGTATTTACTTGGTGGAGGCGGTGGTGTATACGGTGATGTATTAGGCAAACTTTTTGTGCTACCCACATCAATCACTATACCTTTGTAATTGGGTACATCACTCATTCCAACCCATCCAATTTGGGGTTGTGATGTCGTTGGCATAAAAGCTTCCATAGCAACTGGAATATCACTAAACGCATCAACCGCTGAAAAATCATAGTCAACCGTATCGCCATGACTAAAAGTATACTCTAATAATTGATAAGAATATTTGCTATCTGGGGCAAGCGGTGCATTAGGCTGCATTTCAACAATAGAACTTTGACCGATAAAAACTCGCCCAGCGGCCCAACAATTTGAAGCTAAATTTATAGTCACCGCTGTATTAGCAACAATACCATTTTTCTCTATACTAGGATCCCCCGTACAGTCGATAAGTTGTTTATTTACCATCGCTGTTACCAAAGGATAAACTGTCTTATTTGTATCGTTGACAATTTTGATCTACCCCGTCAATTTGGGACACTTTTGATTTTCGGATTTCATACTATCTTCAAACTGTTTTGGTGTCATGTAATTTATCGTTGAATGTTTCCTTTTGGTGTTATAGTAAGCTTC
>NZ_JACYVZ010000040.1 GCF_014857925.1 Cysteiniphilum marinum
ATGTTTGCCTGACATAATTTTTGTTATCTTGTGAATGATATTTAACTATGCTGGTTACCATATTTCATTTACTCAAAACCGGCAAAGATAAATGTCGCCGACCGGCAAAGATAATTGTCGTTCAATAGGTAGTAAGTAGCAAACCAAAAATAAGTTGCATTTTTAAATCTTGACTCCCGCCTTCACGGGAGTGACGAGGCCATCATTGCCGCGAAAGCAGCAATCTATAGTGCAAGTTAAGTTTGAACCGTTACTAAATAATCCTACAAAGATCAGAGTTCTGCCTTAACCAAACCCATTAACTTAAAGCTAAGGGATTGAATTTCATTTTTTTACAGAGAGATATTTCAACCAATCTTTAAAGCTACAGCCAAATTTTTTAGTATCTAGCTGAAACAACCAAAAGTGATATTTAAACGCCAAGCTAAGCAAAACAAATAAAACGCTAAACCCCAATAAAAATGAATACCAATTAACATACAACAGCAAATAAATACTGTAACAGAGCATTACCAAAGCGCATAGCATATAAAATAACACTCGCTTACGTAATTGGTTACGCTTCTTTATAAGATGTTTAGCTGATATATTATATTTTAAAATGTATTCACTATAACTTATTTGCGCATCATTACCATGCTTGCGAAATATCCCTTTAAGCACCTCCCAGATAAAACAACTTTGCCTCTTAATTGCATTAACTTGAGCTGCTCGTGATAAGTTTGTGAGCATTTTTTTAAATTTCATAAAAACCTTTTTGGCTATAGTTTGAGCGGTATATAGCTACTACACAGGGTTAGTAACTACTGTTTTGTCCACCGTGTCACTAATCGTAAAAGCCTGCTGTGAATCAACATTACCTGCACCAGTCATCAAAGTACTCTGTACCATTTGCACGGCAGGAATTAAGCAAATGAGTAAAACACCAATTAATAAACTCCCTGAACCATTCTTTAAATGCTCAGCTTGAGCCCCTTGCGAGGTATGGTGTTTGCGAAAAAGCTGCAGTCCATGGAATACAAACCACATACCAACCACTGTTGCAACAACCTGCAAAAAGTATTCAATTTGATAAATTTCAGCGATCACATTTCTTGTCCATCCAGTAAAGCCATTTGCTGAATATCCTTCTACGGCATAAGCAGCACCTAAGCTCGAACATAAGATGGCTAATCCGGTGATTATTTTCATTGTACGTTTCATCATTTATTACTCCTATCTATTTTTTATATTTAACGTTATTATATTTTTTAATTCACAATGCCTAGAAACTGAAAAACAGAAATAGCATTAACACCGACAATACCAGCAATTAAGTGTGCAATGCATCGCCCTAAGCCCTCTTGCTGGCCATCTCCTGTACGAATTAACAAAATTAATGCCCGGCTAATAGAAATAACCCCCACAACCGTTAAGGCTAAAAATGCTGCATCTTTAGTCGTCAAATAGCTTTGCACTTCTGGAATATTTGCAGAATAAAACAGTATTGAATTTTGAAAACTCGACATTTGCTCATCTGCAAAAAATGTTTGGTTTAGCATCTCAACAAAAGGAATAAAAGAAACCAACATCGCGCCTGATAAAAAGTGAAAACTCGTGGATACAGGTGAAACATAATGCATCATCTGCATGCCTGCACTATGTCTTCTTAAACGAATCATCGCCTTAAATAGTATGCAAAAGCCTATAAATGCCACAACCGCCGCTAATAACCAACTACCACCTGAAATCAAATCTGTTAGCGAAAATTTTATTGGCAATGGGACTGTAGAGACCTCATTAAGCAACTCATGACTATCCATTATTTTAAGAACCTACTTATCTTAGTTCACTCTATATCTTCGATTGTACAAAGAGAATTGACCGTAAGGTATATCAATTTTCTTTATTTTTTTATATAGCAACTCATATGGTTCAGCCTATAGAATTTCAACAATAAATGAGGTGAACTATAAATATTTCACCATTGAGCATGTATCTATTTAAATAGTCAATCCAAGTAAAGATAAAGTAAGGAGATCAAAACATGCCAGTTACACCATATATCGATAAAAACACTAGTAAATCCCAACTTAGAAGCGTACTTAGGAAATTTTCAGAAAAAGAAAAATATGCACTAGGTCAAGGTTCAATTGAGCGTTTTGTTCTGGAAGCCCATAAGCCACGCATACTAGATAAACTTGCTGCTAATGGTAAATACCATACCCCCATTGGAGAAAATAGCTATTGCATTAACTGGAAGCAACTCATTAATGATAACGCATCCATTTCAAATCAGGCTCAACCTGCAGCTGATGAAGGTATTGGCGTAGAGATAAACACCGATGAACTTTATCAGCTAGAGAAAATCACCAATAAGCCACAGCTAACTAAGGTTGAAGAAATCACCCTGCATACTGAGTTCCAAAAACGTCAAAATGAACTGAGCGCCAATGGCCATAACGATCATACACTAAGTGATTTTGCATACCATTTTACAAAGGATGATGAAGGTCGTATTACAGAAATTAATATTTTGCATAACCAAAAAACATTTTCATATACTGGCAAGGAGCTACTTAAAAAATTAAACGAGCAAAGCGATGCCTCAGATAAAGATTCAAAGCAAAAGGATATTATTTTAAATCACCACTTTAACGCAAACCCTACTAGTAACAGCACAACAAATAACCGCTATTCAGTTGATGGAAAAAATTATTATATAGCCTCCGTACAAGAAAAGAACGGGAACATGCTGACAACCGCGTACAATAAGTCACCGTTTGGAACAAGCCATACCATTCAAATAAAGGAGGCAGATAACCGCGTAGCCTTCACTCTTGAAGCGACTAAAGACGGCGTAATTAAAACGCCAAAAATGTCACCAAACAGTGAAGGCAAATACGATGATGTGCCGGAAGCTTTAATACACGCAATTTTATTAAAAGCAAAAGCAAATAATGGTAAGGTTAAGCTCAGAGGTTATAATGATGCCGCGATAGCCGCAATCCACAAAAGGCTTACAGAATCAGGACATAAAAATATTCAACTCTCTACTGACACCAGAGCGGGGCAATTCTTAACTTGGTTAGCAAAACCTAAAGAGCCAACTTATCTCAACCTGAACCTACGACAGCAAAGTGAATCGCCAAGCCCAGCGCCTCATCAATGAAACCCAACACAATAATTCGGTTAATACATATGCAAAAACTCAGCTTAATACACCCTAAATTAAAATTCATCCTATGTACTACACTTACACTTTCAAGCTTACTATCAAGCAAAATCGCTTCAGCAACAGCAGGGGACAATGGCTCACAATATTTCTACACATGCATTTATTTACCCATGGGGGCAAATATTGACAGCGCAACAATAACAACCAAAATAACAGATAGCCAAGATGGATCAATTAGTGGTTCAAAGTTCCGAAATTGCTCTTCATCTTTACCTAAAGAATGTCCCATAGGCGATAAGACTGACTTAAAAACTGATAAAGGAGCAGAAAATAAAGACTACATAGCCTACATGTTTTTAGATAATTATGAAAGTGAGCCTATACTTGAAAGTGGTTACCTATCATGCACTTTTTCTGGCTATTATGATATTGATGGCAAGGCTATTGCTAAACCTAAATCTTATTTCGATTTTAGCTACACAATCTACCCAACAGAAAATGGCCAGCCAACTACACAAGATATTAAGATCAAATTTGATTCAGACGGCGGTTCAACTACCCTGTCAGCAACAGGTGGCTCAGGGTTAACAACTGGTCAATTTTTTGCATGGCGTCAGACGCACAATAACAATGATATGGAAAAATATGGCAATGAAGGCTATATTATTAAACCCACACAAGACTTCTCAGCAGGAAAAGTTGCTGCTGATGGCAACATTATTAGCCTATCTACTGAAGGTTTTCATGACAGCGTAAAAGATGGTAATAACACACTTATTATTTATGCACCATACGGGCTGTATACATCCACAATTAAGAGTATAGGTCTAGGAAAAACAACCATTAGCTATAGTAGCGTTCAAAACGGAACATATACAGAGTCTTTTATTAAAGACGCAAAGTATATTACTGAACAGCCTGGCGCTAACTCATACAAATTCAGCTTCAATAAATCAACCGGTTACGCTAAGTTAGACACTAGAGATACAGGAGGCGAATCCTCAGCATCAGACCCAATGACCGATCACGGCCCTCTGACACACTATATATCAACATACAAACCTGAAGGTGCTGATAGCTATGTTAATCGATATGTTTTTTTATGTTCACAGACTAGTGCCACTGAACCGGCATGTCCATGGCTTGCCCAAGATAAAAAACAACATAGTCAAAGCCGTGTGTTAGATCCTTTTTGACTAACCTAAGTGTAAGCATTGTAAGGCGCCCAGAATCCAGTTAGGTGATTTGCTCATAATGCATCCCTTCAAGAAGAAGGAACCCGAATTACTGACTAGTTGCTACCTCATACTTTTTTAGGATATTCTCTTGAAAACTACTAGGTATTCTGCCCCAATCAAGTATCTGTACAATTATTGGAATATTTGATTGGGAAATATTTTTTTTAAATTCAATAAACTCATCACAGGGCAAAGCCTGTAAATTATGTGCACGAATAACTAAATCCAGATCACTAGTATCATGAGAACTCCCATCAACTCTGCTACCATAGAACCATATTTCATGAGGCGTTTTAATATATTTTTTTGCTAGTGATATAATAATATTTTTTTCTTTATCCCTGAGATTCATTATTAATTACCATAATTAGTTTGTTTACATCTTCTATAAATAACGGAATTAAAGGTATTGTATGCTCTGCTAAATCAAAACCATAATCATGGGCTGTTATATTCCGATTATCGCGATAATTTAACCATCTTTCAACTTCTTCTATATTTAATAATCCATGTTGGCCAGCATACCTAAAAATATCTTTAAATACAAGTCGATCTACCGCCTTCTTGGAGTGAAAATAGGGCAGTAAAATTTTTTTTAAAAGCTTTCCTGATTGTTCTAGTATTATTTCAAACTCTTTAATGACAGCAGAACGATATAAATCATACTCTATGCTTTCTTAATCACTTGCAATCAATAGCCTATAAGCTTCTTCTAGGGTTATATTGCAACGATTTAAAAATGTTGTATCAATCATGCTTTATGGTATTAAATTTAATGGTGATACACTATAGCATCAATAAAATTATAGCTCAATCCTGATAGTAGTAATTACAGGATAAATACACCTACCTAGTCGCATTGAAATAGGTGATCGTGTTAACATTGCATTAATTACAATCGAAATCATTATTTGAATCATTGCTTGGAATGTCATTATGCTGCGCTAGAGCAAAATACGGATTCTCTTTATTGACACAGTTATTATCATTTATAACCGCATTAATTAATCTACTAAACTCTTCTGAATTAAGACGAACCATTTCTTGATCACTTGCACTTCTAAATTTCATAAATAACCTTAAATTTTATATCATTTTTACAACGTAACGGCTCAAAATCAACTTGCATTATAGATTGCCGACTATGCGACAATGAAGATATCGTCACTCCCGCGAAGGCGGGGGTTCAAATTTTAAAACGCAACTTATTTTTGATTTGTTACAAAATAAATTCCACCAAATATAATATAACAAGATAAACACATTAAATACATATCAATAAATATCGATTTTTTAATATACCCTTCACAAATGTCATTTTACTAACTGAAGTTACGCACTTTATTTATATTGGCGATGACTTTTGTCCAAAGCCCAATCAATTAAAGTCCGCAGTAGACAGGACCTCCCCTATCTCCACCGTGTACGCAGCCTTCTCTTAATTCTTCATATTGACTATTATCATCACTTTTCTTAAGATGTGACTGAGGAGTATTTAATTTTGATTTACCATGATGCGAGACAAGGCCAAGGTCATCCGAACATACTCTATCAACTTTATACTTCCGTATCCTGTCTTTTAAACATTTAAACACACTGCGATTGTCATATTGCAATAAATCCTCTTCTGTTCGACCTGCAGCTTGTGTTTTGATATTGACAGCATTCTGATATATCGCTTTATTGTCTTTGTTACTACTAGGGTTAATTCCAACACCCTCACAACCTGTTGCTAGTTTATAGTAAGACGAACTTGAGTCAATCAGACTGTCATCTGCTAATTTTTTATCTAGATATTTTAAGCACCAGCCTCGAATGCCACCAACAGTGAACCCACCTAAAGTAGCCAGTGAAAAGCCAAGCAGTGTAAGCGTAATAGCAGGAACAATACCTGCACTGAGAACACCCATAGCAACGCCAGCGACGGTCCCGCCTACAACCAATGCGCTCGTTCCGGCGATGACACCATATTTAGCAGCCTTTGAGGTAGATAGATGGTCTTGATAATGCTTTTTATAGTAAGGCTGGAAGCATTCGTAGGCTGTTAGAAAGTTTTGTGCACTTGTGTTTGTTTTAAGCTCCTCTATTTGATCTTGGGTAAGATCTTCAAAATTTTTGGGCAGGTTGCTACCATTTCCGCCATTATTGCCTAAATTATTCTTAATTTGTTGATAAGCTTTTTGCATTTCTTTACGGCTTACCATTTCTAATTTATGCAGTAGTCCATCAGCGACTTTTTTGGTGAGTTTGTATTGTTTAAGAAGTTCCTCTCTTTCTTTCTTATCAGAGATTAGTTGGTTTAATTGCTTATTTTTGATTAAACTTTCAATCGTTTGATTTGCTTGATGCAACGTCCATAAATTCTCAAACTCGAAATGGGATTTTTGATTACTTGCCAGCTCATGGTACTGACACGTGATTTGTGTTCTAGCTTGATTGAAGTCTAAAATATTCTTAATTTGAGTTTGCTTATTTTCATTCATTAGGTGCTCTGACTGTACAATAGATGCCACTAAATTTAATTGCACTATAGTAGACTGTGGATCATTTGTTGAGGATGCTTGGTCATTAAGCTGTTTAAGTAGATCCTTACTCTTGATGCCAGAATTGAATAAAACTGTTACTGTGTTTAGGCAAGCAAGCTTAAGTGAGTTATCCGTTTGATTTCTTATCAAGTCAGCCATAGATTGAGCAACATCGGTTTTTTTAGCAGCAAGCTGAAATGCTTCAACCCCTATTGCTTTAGCATCTCTATTTTCTAACTTAACTGCTGTTGTTATTTCTTCTAGGTGACCTATATGCTCAGGGTCATCAAGAGATTGTATTCTTTCAAGTGTATCGTTATAAAATTTATTTTTTTGAGTACTTCCATCAGATTCGGGGTATAGATCATTATATGCTGTGGTAAAAAACTCTTGAATAGCAATCTTTTGAGTGACGCGTGTTTTTCGTGCTTGTAGACTTTGCTCATCAAGGCGAAGTTCTTTTTTATATGCATTTTTTACTGCATCACTCAATGGTTCTTCAGGAAAAGTTTCATTATAATATTCAATCATCGCATTCATCAATGCCGTTGCTTCTTGAGCTTCCAAATCTGGAGAGCATTGACCTCTATTATCGTAATGCCAGTCATTTCTGCCTCCAGTAATACCTATTAGATATTTCTGATCGGCGTCTATTTGTTTTGTTTCTATTGCTGTGGATAGTGTTTTTAAAGCTATTGCTTCAAAGTTCATTAACCCTCTAATATTATGGTTAATTGCGTGTAATCTCTCAAGCGCAAGTTTGTCTTGGCCTGATAGAGCCTGATACTCCTCATGAGTGAGGGCACCATTTCGAGTGTCCCACTTAGCTTTTTGTTGTTTATCTTTGAGTGATTGAATATAGTCAATATTTAACTCAACATTTGATAAATCTCTTGCGCTTTCATAGTATCCCTGCCCTGGTTTTTCTGCTAAATAGACATCAAATATTCTCTTGTATTTATTAGCGCATGTATCGATTATTGTTTTAGTAAAAAAAAGCCCTCCGGTCTTTTCTCCTGGGAAGAATATGGGATCGCTGGCATGAAGAATATTATCAGGATGCCGTAAAGCATCTTTAATAAATGCTTCTTTTTCAGCATTATTGTTAAAAGCTTGCTTGTTATAAAGCTCTTGAAAGCAAGTAAGAAATTTTTCTTGCTTATTTTGTTGCATATTAAAGATTTGTTGCAAATCATCTTTTGAAATATTTAGATTATCCTTAGCAATTAGGGCGATAAAGTCTGCAAGATTTGGTCGGTCACAGACTTGTAAAATCGCCTCTTGTGATGTATCAGACAAACGGTATAAACTTAACTTTGATTTCTCTAGATAGTTAATTGCATAGGCAAGATTGATCTCATTTTTATCTGAAGGAAGAAGTTTTTCTTTTAATAATTGATCTGCAGATTCATGGGGGCCGCTAGAGGAAGACACCATAGCCTGAGTATAAAGATGCTCACCTAGTTGATATTTTTGAGCTGTTTCATAGGCTTGCACAAGTCCTGCTTTCTCATCACCAGAAAGTGCATGAGTATTAGCATATTCGTTAATATTATTTTCAAAAGTATTAGCAGTAGCAGGTTCGGCAGGCATGATATTCTCTTAATAGTTGTAATGATCTATATTTATCGTAGATGTATATGATGAGTGATTTGAATTTCAATGTATATTTCAAAATTTCCAGAATTTTTAATATATACCACTTATGAATCATTTTGCGGTATTGGTAGTAAATAAGCTTTTGATGTAGTGACTCCACTAGCGTTATGATTAACAAGCGGTATATATATCATGTTAGTAACCTCTCTAAAGAGGTCAAACTAGGTAGCCAGCGACTTTTTTTTAAAAGGCTGTTATGCGCATTAACCCTAGACGCATACTCAACATATAAGCCTGGATTGCTAAGCTCAAACCCAGCTACTTCATTTAATGTCTGTGCATAACAATCAAATGAGGCATATAATTTTTTCAGCTCAAAGCGATCTTCTTTATTCTTATAACGAAGGTATAAAGCGTGTAATATTTGGTTTAATTGAGCTTGGCTCAAATCATCAAGAAAAATCATTTTATCACCGGCATCATAATTCATGGGATAATAATCAAGCAGTTGTGTCCGAGTACATAACGGGCAGCTAACAGCAAAATTTCGCTGATGATTATTTTTATAATCGCCATCAATATTAATAATCGATAAATTTTTCTGATCATCATTCGTATATCCGCAGTATTGACAATAAGGCGAATGCTGTAAACATTTATGACTTACTTTTTTAAATAGCTTGGAGGACTCTCTAAGCTTATAGGCATGATAATTACCTGCATGAGCAACTAATTTTAGTGGAATAAGTTTAATTTTCATCGATTAAAACCTTCTAATTCCTTAAGCTCTTCTGACACCTTTTGCAGTGACTCTACACATGACTCAATCATTGGATAATGAATGGCATGATTCACTTTTGTTTCATAATACGCATGTGTATTTGCAGCAGCTGCCTCTACGAACACGGCCTTTCTACCAACATTATTAAGCGCATACCACAATAGCCTATCTTTCTGCTTAAGCCATAAAAAGGCTGAGCATGATATAACACCTTTTGTTTTGGCATGCTGATATAGTCCAATAAAAACTGTAGGTAAATAAGCATGGCGATTAACTGTAGCAATCACCGCATCTGTATATACAAATTGGCTTAAGTCCTGTAGACAAGTCATTAATTGCTTTTTCTTGATACTGGGCTTACTTGCATAAAACTGACAGGCCAAAGAAAGTAATTTTTCACTCTCTTTGGGTTTGTCATTGATGATACAACATAAAGCAACATAGATAATTTTCTGCTCACAGCTTAGCCTATCAAACCCATCCCAACACTCACCCAACTGCGAATTCATTAGGTTATATGCTTTGTGAGTATTAAAATTACCCGTTACTGGATCGAGTAATTTATATTGCGCAACATAGGCTCTAGGGGCAATTGCCATCGACCACTGGCTTTTATCTAAATCCATTTTTGAAATATTCACATCTTCAATGACTTTTAAATGTGCATATTGATTTTTCATATGCTGCTGAATGCTTGCACGCGAATGCTTTTGCTTAAACTTCGCCTGTGGATGACGCAGATATAACAAAACTGATAGCACGACTGACAAAATAAAACATGGCCATCTTATTGCTAAACCAACATCTAAAGCAATATACTTCAAATCCTCTAGCGTAACATGATTAACATCAACTTGATCTATCCATTTAATGAGCACGCTATAGCGATTATCTATTAATGTAATTAGCTTCAGCTCAAACAACTTGATACTAAATAACGCATCAACTATTGCCGTGTTAAATAAATAAAATAAGATGGCAAATAGTATTAAGCCTAATGCAACAACGTAAAAAACACCAAGTTCAGACCCTGATGCACCCTGATCTTGTGATGCGCTTGACATAAACTACTCCTTTGACTCTTCTACTTTATTCACACTATGCATATACTGTGAATTAATCTCTGCGTCAAACAATGCTTCTAAAACAATATCTTCACCGCTAAAGTCATCCTGCCAAGATATCATCTGATCGCATAACATTAATAGCAAGAAGCTTAAACGCTCTTTTGATTCATTTAACTGCACCCTTTTACCGAGTAAAGCATTCTTGTCAGCAAAATAATTCACACTAATTCCTCTGCCATTAAAAATATATTTAACTCGCTGATCCAATCTTGCAAGCATATATGGCAAAATACCATTATATGCAAATACCTCTGGCAGACTTTTTTGCTGTGAATGTAGAGTAAACTTAAAGTTATTTATCTCAGCAAATTCCGCTAACACCGCTGTTATATCTAGCACTACTGGTCTCCTTTAAGTGATAACGAATGGTTTAATTCATCAATATGGTTAAGTAAAGCAGTCGCCTTATCTTTTTTGTTAACCTGCTGCGGCCATGATATATATTTAGATAAAAACTCCGCAAAATGTGTGCAGTTGTCCGTTACTTGAGATTCAGCTTCATTATTAATAACAGATTGAACACGCTCATACTCCCGTAAGCGACCCATATCAATCAATTGCTCTGCAAACTCACAGGTGACAACATCATAAAACTTGCTATCCAAACGCTCATAAAGTGGTATGTGCATAAATAAAATATTTAACGCTTTGACCTGCTCATCCGTTGAGACTAACCCACCGGCATCAGCAGATACAAAGGCTTCCGCTTGGGCTTGTGATACGGGTTCTGTTGCTAACACATTATCTGCTTCATTAAGGTTTTCCCCACTAGCATCATCATCACTGCTATTAGCCAAATAACTATCAATACAATCAACAAAATAAGGCGTAAAATTTTCTAGATTGCTCTTGTGCATTTTTACCGCTTCAATACAGGACTTTATAAAATCACCATGTAACTTTTGATAGCTGTGTTGATGCTTTAACTTCGTTTTCATGACCAAAGAACGTTTTAACTCATTAATAAATACTTTCTTAGGCGGTATCACTTTCAGAAACTGATTAATACGCAAGCAATCCACATTAGTTGGATTGGCATAAAACATATTAGCACGAATAATTTGGGATTTAAAAAATATATGTCCCTCTCCTTCACGCTGATCTTTCAGATCCATCAAGTCAATTCGCGCTCTTTTTTCTATGGTTGCTTCTTTTGTATCACGATAACCAATCTTTCCACCATCATTCCCCAAATTATAACTCTTAGCTACTGACACATAAGCCTCACCTGCAGTTTTATTAAAGAAGTCCCAAGTCTCGGTTGGATCTTCCAATTTCATTGCAATTTTAATGTTAGTATTGGCAAAGATAGAAGCCGCCTCTTCTTTTGATGCTTTTTGAAATGCTGGCAAATCTTGACCTGCAAAAACAACAGAGAATCCAAGTGATCTAGCTTGTGCTGGAACCACAGCAAATCCAGGCACAGCATAATAACCATATTCATCCAAAATACATAAATAGGGAGTCTTGGATGTAGAAGGTTTAGATTCAATAACTTCTTTAAACTCTCCTTGAATACTACTTCCCAACCCTTCTGCCAACATACCCTTTAATGACGAGATTATAAGCTTACCCAAATTCGATAGCTCATCAGGGGATTTTTCAAGTGCCGGTAATAATACGATTAAAATTCGGCGATTTAATACAACATCTGCAAAATTAACCTCAGCAATAGAAGTACGCATAATATGCGCATAAACATCGGCAAGTGAGCCAAAAACGCGCGTTAATTGCATGACCACATAGCCATGCTGCTCATACGTTTTATCACTTTGTTTGCCTACATTTTTTCGCTGATACCCGGGTAACGTCGCTAAGAAATTATACATAGGCTCGGTAATCGTCTGAGGAATATTTTCGTTAATTTCAATAATCTCTCCATTGTGATCAACCGCCTTTTGATTCTCCATCAGCTCTTCTAATACATCCAGCACAAAATAACGCCTGATTAAAGAAGCATCTAATAGCAAATAATCCTCATCACGCAAATAGACCAACAGGCGCATTAAAGCTTCAATAAAGGATATGGCACGCCCTTTCCACATATCACCCTCTCCACCTTGGGCAGAGGCTCCACCACCTGCAGAATCAAGCAGGCTGACAACTAACTGTGATAACATACTTGAAGAGCCTGTGCTAAAAGGGTTTAAGGTATTAGATAATACATCTTCCTGTACGCCAACAATATCTTGTGCTCCAGTCATGTAATTAACAACCAAGACATCATCTTCTCGCCCCATCGATCTAATCATTGAGAAAAGCTTTGCATATAGCGTATTGTCCCCTTTACCATCGACATAAATAAACCCACTACCTTGTATCAATGCATTATAGGCAATAGATATTAAGGCCTCAGTTTTACCACTACCTGTTGAGCCAAAAATAAGCGCATGTGTTCGCATATCAGTATTGTTAAACCACAGCTCCTCTTTGTTATTAACATCATTACCAAAATAGTAAATTCCATTTGCCTCATCTGCTTCATTACTCCCAGGTTTTGGGTTATTAGGATCTTTTGCCTTAGCATATATTGGCAGTTTAAATGCCAAGCGTGTTGGCTCAAAAAAGGCATACCAAAATAAAAATAAAACAATAATGAACAATAAATCAGCAAAAGATGGAAAAATCAAAGTACAAACAGATAAAATCAAAAGAAAGATACTGCCTGATAGGCGACTTTTGATGAAATCCTGAAAGCGTGACAGTAAAGATCGTGTATCCCTAACACTATCTGCCGGTTGTGTCTCCTGTGATTTAGCTAGCCCTCTAAAAATCTTTTGCGCCATTAGCGATTAATCCTTAACTTTTTATCTCCAGCAATAAACTCTCTTACTAAACGCAATAATATAATAAGGTCAATACCAAAACGCCGTAAAATCAACATTAAAATAATAACAAAAATAGCGGCTGTAAAGGTCCATAGTCTTGGATGAAAAAGCCACAGCACCACAGGAATAAATGCATAAGCGTCAATAAAAAACATTTTCGGTATTCGTGCTGAGTCACGCCAATGACTATGAGTATTATATTTCATAACTTCATTCCTCAATAAAACGTTTATAGGTTGATAATGAAATTTGACCTTTTAAATAGGCTTTTTTAGCTGACTGGGCAATACTCACCCCATGGCGTTCAAGCAAATCCTTTAGTTTTAACCCCAACTCATCAGGTTTAACAGATAATAAAGCCTTACGTAATTCTGGCGTGAAAAGTAAATACTCACGCAAAGCGATTCTTTTGCCTTGCTCATTGGTTACCAGTGTTTGCCAGATAATAACGCGTATATTTTGCAACAAGTCGTAAAGCCGCCATGATTGCTCTTTATATGGAAATGCTATCAACATACGCTTTAAGGTATCCACCACACCATTACTATGCACTGTTGTATATACTGGGTGACCGGTTAATGCTGCCTCAATCACACTGGCAATCGTCTGTTTATCTCGGGATTCTCCAACAAAGATCAAATCAGGATTTCTTCTTAAGGCATTTCTAACACCCCTAGAAAAATCAGGCAAATGCCTAGGTATTTCAGTTTGTGAAACAATCGATGACTGCATAGCAATTTTCTCATCAAAAACATATTCAATAGGCGCTTCATACGTTAATACTTTCAAATGCTGTGCGGGATCTTCAACAAGGTTTCGAATCACTGAAGCTATTAGCGTACTCTTGCCTGCACCAGTTGAGCCGCTGACAATATATATACCTTGATCAATATGTAAACTTTGCAATAAACGCTCAGGTAAGCCCATTTCTTTAATCTTGGGTGGCAGGGTATTAATTTGCCTTAAACTAATTTGAACACCTTGCATATTTTGGCATAGACAACAGGTTAAATTAACGCGATACCTAAGCTGTATAGCTTGATCTGCAAACCTTATGACATAGCTAAAATCCAAATCATTCCCAGAGTAAACCATAGATTCAGCATTAGCACCATAAAGATAATTAGCAACAGCAATCACTTCTTGATGACTTAGCGCTCTTTTTGTACAATGATGTAGATTGCCATGCTGCTGCACAAATACAATACTTTGCGACTGAAAAGTGATATCTGATACCTGTTGTTGATAGCAAAAGAATAGCAGTGCATCAACATCACTTACGGTAAAGTAATGTGGTTCATTAGGGTAAAGCAGCTGCATCTCACACCCATTTGTAAAATAAAAAGAATAAAAAAAATAAAGAACCCATACTAGTTCCCCTCCAACTTGACAACAGGCTGCCATAATTGTGCGGTTGTTTGGAGCTTAGGCAATATTTGTAAATGCCATTTTTGGTTATGAATTGACAGTTTATTGCCATCCCCTTTAACGCTTTGCTGCGTAGTTTTAACATAGGGAGAGTTGATCATATTATTGGCTAATAGCTGCTTATACAACAACATACCATTAAAATCCCTAGTTAATCGACTGATATTCAGCTTAAAAATTGTATCTGCTTGCTGCATACCTAATCTCCAGCCCTTGCTAATATTTAACTGCCAAAGTTTTTGCTCAGCCTCATTCTTTGGCCACAATGTACGGTTTGGTAAATCATAATGCGTATAGTTCATCCACAAATAATCTCGCCAGGTTGGCGCTACCGTGACAAAGTGTGCCTGAGCATGTATTTTATAGACTTGGCCATTAATCGAAATAGATTGTTGAGAAGCATTGGTATTGACCTGATTTTTCACCTGCACTAAAACCGGAGGCAATACATGATAAGGCAATAATATTGCATTAAAGTTATAAACCTGATCCAAAGCTGCTTGCTGATCTTTAAGTATATGATTAATTCTTAATGAACCTTGCCTTAAGCCCTCTTGCGTTCCTAATTGTAACGCTGTATCAATGATTGCTTTATCACGAATATCTTCTTTTTGTGCTTGAGCGTAGATCTGAGAATCTGAGGATAAGCTCAACAGCTGGTTTAAGGTTAACGGTTGGTCAATCATTTACTTAACCTCTTTAGCATCAATGCTTTTATAACGGATAGATATAAGCTTTTGTTCAGGATAAATAAAAATATCCGCTTGTGTTTTTGCTTGAACTTGTAAATCGCGCAATAGATCAATAATCGATAACGATGCTGGAATATTACCATTGCCAACATTAACAATCACTGGAAATGCAGGGTTATAGCCATAGACTTGTAGTTTATAGTCAATTAAACCGGTAACTTGTTTTAACAAAGCATGTAGAGGACCATACCACATCGTGGTTATTTTCTTATCAAGTATCGCATCTTTGATGTCATCAAACGGCATGGCAGGCTTACCATACTTACTGTTTTCAACCAAATTCAAGCGCTGTATATTCATATTAATCGACTGCGCTGAGGCACTAATTTGCATCAAAACATTTTTATCCAAAGACTGATACTGAGGTGTAGTATCAACACTCACAGCAGGCTGGCTTGCGCAAGCATTTAACATAATGCCTCCCCCAACAATATAAGATAGCCTTAACCATTGAGTAAATATTTTTTTATTACATTTATATATTATTTGCCTGTTTAAACCCTTTATCATCAATTAGCATACCCCATACCAGCTTTTTAATAACCACAACTCATTTTAGAGCTCTCATATTCTTAATAAAATAAAAATAACTACTTTAAAAATTTAAGTTGGGTAAAGCATATCTATTTTAGCTAACTGGGCATATATCAATATTTATATTTTTTTTATATAGCTAATCAAAAATAAGTCGCGCTTTCATTTCGGACTCCCGCCTTCGCGGGAGTGACGATATCGTGATTGTCGACAGGGAAGCCGACAATCCATTTTGCCAGGATGGCAAGCACCAAAATCTGGCCATACAATGGTTTAACAAAAAATGGGGAGCTTTCAGTATCAGTCGTAAAGCACATTTCTCGGGCTTCACCCCTAAGGTTCTCTAGAGCAACTTGAATTCAACATTTCATATATCTGCAGATGAGAATATAAACTTCCAAAAACATTCAAAGGAGGACCATCAGTAGTAGAAGACTTTTTTAGGTCTTTTACACAAGGAAATAATTGCTGTGGCAATTCCTTAATAATACACTTCAGCAATGAAGAGAAAACAGGAATGTCTTTTTCAATCAATTTTTGCAGTAAGTGTGCAAGTTTTAACGAATATTTTTTTTCTGGATGATAGAATTTCATATACTGATCATATAGTTCAGTTAGCCAAGTCATAATCACTTTTGCTTGTGAGGGATTTAAAAGTATGCTTTCAATTGCCTTTAGATCTATTAGATGACATTCTCCAAGCCTAGTAATAACGTCATCCAGGCTTGCTTTGTCACTTAACCCTGTTGCCTTACAAAAGCCAGCATCCGCCAACAATATTTTTGCTATAGCGTTACGAGCATTAGACTCTTGTAACTCATCAGACCCTTCATAACTTTCATCAGTGATAGATGCTGATACATCACTTTCATCAGATAGACTCATAATTTCCTCTCTTTAATTTTCATTATCAAAATAGTAGTAAGCCACACCTACACCTATACCACTCGTGAATCATTTTGCGGTATTGGTAGTAAAGAAGCTTGTGGTGGTTTTGTTATAGCAAAAGCGCACATGATTCAAAGCTATAAATACTGTAAATGGTTTATGAGCGGTATAAGTTTGGTTCAAACAAAGCTGCTTATGAGCAACCTGCTTCTGCTTGCAATGACTGCTTAACAGTTGCTTCATAGTTTTTGGCCAAAGCTTCAAATGGCGATGTGGTTTGACTCTGTGATCCACTTCCTGGATTTTGTGCATTTGCTTCACTTCCAGCTGGCAATGCGGCTTGCGCCCCTGTTAAATCACTTCCTTGATTTTGTCTACTTGCTGCATCTTCAGCACGTTCATAAAAAGTTTTTTTCAGCCCTGTAGCTATCTCATTTTCCAGCGTTGACTTCGCATTTATAAATCCCTTAACACTATCATAACACCATTTAGCTACAAGCCCCGCTCCCACAATCACCACTCCTCCAGCTGCAGCTGCAGCCAACAAAGGAGCACTAAAAACAGCAGCTACAAGCATGGCCCCCGTCAATGCAACACCAACCATGCCAGCAAGTAAAGACGTTTTACTATCTACGCTATCTAACAAAGCATCTCTCATCGCAATAAAGCGCTGCGGGATAGCACCAAGAAATGATTTACATTCGACATGAGATTCTTCCAGTGATGTAAGCTCGCCGCTAAACTTTTTAATTCCATTACTTGCATCACTTTCTTTCGCTAAATCATGAATCTTTTTAATATGCTTGTGTTCTAGCAACTCAACACTTCCCGGAAAACTCATACCTGATTTTTGAGCTAGTTCACTCTTTACACCATCATACATGATATTAAACGCTTTAAGATCATATTCTTTATAACGCTGTAGTTGATGAGCAAGTTGCTGCTGAGCATCTGCTAGGATGGTATTAATATTTTTTTTGCTTTCTTTTGTAAGTGGGAGGTCCTTTGCTTTAAGTTGCTCCTGACATTGAGCGATCAAAGCCTGACAGTTTAGCATCTCATTAAAATCAAAAACCTCAGGACCTTTAGCCTCAGACATCTGTTCCTTATAAATATTAATCGAATAAATATTCTTAAGCAAGCTGTTAAAATTTTCATCAACAGAAAACAATCTGATTGCATTACGTGCTGTATTTGCAGACACGTACTTATGATGATCAGCAACTGTAATCATATCACTACCAGATAATTCTTCAATATTTTGCATACCATGATTAGAAATATTGTCTAATCTTACCAAAGCTTCAGCCACGCTAAGCAGTTCATTCTGAGTGAAATCTTTCTGTAAATCCATGGTTCTTCTAGCTTTTCCTAAAATATCTGCTAATGGATCAACCACCTGCTTTCTTACAATATCTGCAGCAATAGCATCAATAGCAGCAGGAGAAGTAGACGCAGAAGCAGGAGCAGGAGCAGACGCAGTAGCAGCAGAAGAAGCAACGCCTCTACTGACTAAACTTACATCAGAAGAAGAAGACGCAGTTGACCGACCTGTAACATCCAACTGACCACCTTTAGACCTAGTAGCTATTAAATCAACATCTAGATTACTAAGAGCATCTCTTATAGATTTAATTTCTAGATTTATAAACTGTTGAATCTCATCTCCTTTTGCTTTAGGCGTAAGTCGACTTCCCCTTACCTTTAATAATTCTTTTTCAGCAGCACTACGAAGACCCTCTAAAACCCTATTAGCAGCATTGACAAAAAGAACATGATCGTTACTTTCAATCACATGATCCCAGTCCAACTGTGAAGTTCCTTCTTGCTTATCTGATAATTCTGAGTAAAGCTGATTAAGTCTATATTCGCAATAGTAAGCTCTATGGTTACCAATTTTATATTCATCTATTACATATTCAAATTTTCCAGCTATTTCTTTTAACTTACTTAAATTTAAACTCATAACTTACCTCTTTTTATCTATATTTACACATCACATATGACCTTATTAAACAAAGCCACAAAGTTAGCTTGAACTATCGATTGCCGCCTTCGCGGCAATGACGATACCGTCGCTCCTGCTATAGCGGGAGCCCAAACCTAAAAATGCAACTTGTTTTTGATTCTTTACTAATCTTTAATCCGGTGTCATTTTAAGCTCAACACTTGCAGTTAAAGCAAAAACCATTTAACTCAGTTCATACTTCACTTTGCTACTACCACCACTTTGCCAAAAAATCCCCTAGTGATAAATACCAATAATTGACTCAAATTTTATATACACCACTCGTAAATCATTTTACGGGTTTTACCTGACCACTCAAGCGTATCTTGATAAGGGCTCTTGAGTGGTTCAGGCTTATGTCGAAGAAATTTGTGATGATTTTGACGCATTGAATTACATCGCCAGAGGCTTCAGGCGCTCATTTGCTATTGGTAAAATTCAATGTAGCAAAAGCGCACAATACTGCACCTATGATGCTAAAGCTTTTAATTCAGTGCTAACTTTTTGTAATTGTTCACTTTCAGCAAGTTTCATATAGCTACTCACAGATGTTTGAGTCTCAGCAGATAGATTTTTAAGCTCGGGATTATTAGTATGCTCCTCTATCACATGCTTTAATGCTTTCTCTGCTGCTATTTGCTCTTTCTTACTCTCGGCATTTATGCCCTTTTGGATTAACTGATAACAAAACTTAAATAATGTCGCCACACTGCTTTGAACAGGACCAAAACGCCCATTAAGCGCGCCTTGAAGACGCTTACCTTCTCCGGCTTTAAATGCACCTAACAGAGAATCAAAAATCATCAGACCACCCAGTGCTACAGCAATAGCTGCAAGCAAAGGGCAAACGAAAAAAAGCAGGACAGCAGATGCAACCAATGGTAATGCAAAACCCACCGTCATTACACCCATTACTAATTTCGTCTGACTTCTAAATTGCCTTGACTCCGCCTTAGCTGTTGATTGTATCACTGCCTTGTTAATTTCTTCTCCGGCTTCAAGCAATTGCTCTAATTGCATGCCTAAATTTTTATCCATTTTTTTAATTATAGGAATATGCTCATTTGTTACCTGATTAATTTTTGCTGGTAATGCTTGAGCGCTATTATCTGTCCACAGTCTTTTCAAGCATAGTTTTTCATATGTATCTTGCAAATGCGTATGTAGATACCAAATTGCTGCAGGCTGTTTTAAAAGATTTTGAAGGTAATCAGCAGTAGTTATGATTCTTTCTAATTCTAATTCATCATTGTTAGCAGACTCATTGGTAGATTTGTCAAGCCATTCATTGACTTTTTGATTTACTGGTACTGACTCTTGAGGTGGTTGGCTAGCGCCTACTAAATCTTGCTGAGCTGAGTTTTTCAGCTGCGCCATTGCAGATGATGATTCATTAGTAGTATCAATTGCGCAGACTAATTGACTTTCTGTATCATCAGAATCTGAATTAGTGGCTTCAGATTCATCAGATGATACTAAACTTCCAGCACTACTTCCTGAGCCTGATTGATCTTTTACATCAGCGCCATCCAATGACTTTTGAGGGTTAGTTACTTGCTCCTGCTTCTTAGAAGGAGCTTGCTCTTGTTGTGCCAGTTTTCCCCCATTAAGTTTATTTTGTTCTTGAGCTTGTCTTAGCTGCTTTTCTAATCCACCTATACTTATTTTAGCAGCGGAATAAGCACCAATTACAGTTTCTAGTTTTGCCTGTAAACTTTCCCGCTGTGTGTAGCTTTCTTGCAACTGTGCCGTTAATTCATTACTCTTTTTTTTAGCATTAGCTAAGTCTTTATCTTTTTTATTGCTAACATTATTGGCATCTTCAAGTTTCTTATTTAACTCTGCCATTTCTCCTTGAAGACTTGTTACTTGCTCATCAGCAGCATTCTTTTGCCCTGTAAGACTAACCTGTTCAGCCTCTTTCTCTTCAATCTGTTGTTTTAATTGTCTTATTTCTTCTTCAGATTGCTTTTTATTCACCTCTAATGCTGCTTTTTCAGCAGAAAGCTGGCTCTTTAATCTATTTACTTCCTCCTGAACTTGATTGTTCTTATCTTGTAAGCTTTTCTTTTCTTTCTTAATAGCACTCAAGCTGTTTTCAAGACTCTCATCAAAATTTTCTTTAAATTTAGCTAACTCTTCATCTTTTTTATTGCTAGCAGTATTGGCATCTTCAAGTTTCTTATTTAACTCTGCCATTTTTCCTTGAAGACTTGTTACTTGCTCATCAGCAGCATTCTTTTGCCCTGTAAGACTAACCTGTTCAGCCTCTTTCTCTTCAATCTGTTGTTTTAATTGTCTTATTTCTTCTTCAGATTGCTTTTTATTCACCTCTAATGCTGCTTTTTCAGCAGAAAGCTGGCTCTTTAATCTATTTACTTCCTCCTGAACTTGATTGTTCTTATCTTGTAAGCTTTTCTTTTCTTTCTTAATAGCACTCAAGCTGTTTTCAAGACTCTCATCAAAATTTTCTTTAAATTTAGCTAACTCTTCATCTTTT
>NZ_JACYVZ010000041.1 GCF_014857925.1 Cysteiniphilum marinum
AAAAAGCAAGAACAGATAATAAGCAAAATATTAATATTGTAACTGAAGATAAAACCATGCTAAATTAGGGTGGTTTAAGCGGCAATTGTAGTTGTCGTTAACCGGCAAAGATAATTGTCGTTCAATACTACCATCATTACAAAGATAATAATCTATCGTTTGGTGATGTTTTCAGTGATTAGATTAATTATAGATCACTACAAAATAGAGTCACTGAGCAAAAGAGCTGCTATTTTTTTGAATTAATTTTTTGGGTGTTTATTTTATTATGTTAGAGAATTTAAATAATGATATTTCCTGGGGGGCTTTATCAAGTCTATTTGGCTTTGATTTTCTTTCAGATTTGGTTGATCCATCAGCATCAGGTCCTGCAACTGTGTTTGCTGACATATTTGGTGTTTTTAATTCAACTTTATTAGCATTTGTTTTTGTTATTTATGCTTTTATTATCTTTGTTGGTACGATAAATAGTGCTCAAGATGGTCAGTTTCTTGGCAAGGAATGGGATTCAGCATGGGTGCCTTTACGAAGTGTGTTAGGTGTGCTTTCAGTTATTCCATTTGGAAGTGGTTTTTGCTTCATACAATATCTTGTTTTGATTGCCGTAGGAGGGGGGGTGACAATGGCAAATAATCTTTGGTCAACGGTTGTAAATGATGCTAAAGATGATAACTCTGTTCCCATTATTCCTAGTTATATTACCACGCAAATTAAAAATGACTTTGCACTTTATATGCTCAGTGGGAGAACAAACACAGTACTAGAAAGCCTACCGGCGTGTTCAGATCAAAATGCAGATAGTATGAGTGTTTGTCAGGAATCTAATGATGCACAGCAAAATGATATTTACAAAACATATCAAATAAACCTGACCATGCCAATGACTGATTCTGCTATGATGCAATTTTCCAACGTGTTACTAAACCCCCGAAATGAAACCATAAACATGAGTGCACCTAAGGAGGGGCAACTGGAGACTCAGAAGGTTAACCCATTTTTAGTAGATAGCTTATGGCAGGGTTTTATAAAAAGCGGCATGGTTTCATTTTCGTATCTATCAAATGATAAAAGTCAGTATAATCAAGCAAAGATATTAAATACAACTCAGCATGGAACATTTAAAGTATTAAATTTTGATCTTGCTCATCAGTTGTGTGAGGGTGATAGTAGTAATGCTAAAGATTATTGTAATGCGATGGATCAAGTTAAAATCTTTGCATCAGGACACTCAGATTTTAATGCCGTTTATCAGTATGGGCTATCAGGTAATGATGAATATTTGTATGACAGTAATCAAGATTTCCTGACATCTATTGCTGATTTGACAAAATATATTACAGATAAGCTTAAGGATGGAGATTTCCAATCCACTTCTGAGATCAACACTGATAAAGGTTGGTTGACTGCTGCTACACAGTATTTACAGTTTGATAAGCTAATGCAGCAAAACTTAGAGCATTTAATGAATCGTTTTTCAAGTTTTCAAAGCTTATATGAAAATATATATAGTAATATTTTTTCTATTAATTATACGAATATGACATTACGAGCTTATTATCAAAGTATTCCAGTCAATCATAATGAAGAAAAACCCCAAGAAGATGATATTTTTTATTATAATACGGTTTCTTCTAATGGTGTTAGTAAAACAACACCATCTATAACAAGTGCAAAGGACTATCTTTATACATTATCAGGCTACAACATATCTCCGGGCGACGGTGTCAGTGGAAATGTTATTGCTTCTGATTTAAGTTCAATGAGAAGAATGTATCATATTTTATTTGCACTTACTAACTCAGGTACTAAGATCGTTAAGGGTACGTCGAATTTAACCAATGATCAAGCAACGGACCAGCTATTATTTGATGGTATGTCATATACTTATTCTCAGTATTTATCAATAATGAACTCAGTTATGCAAACCCAGTTTATGCAATCAGTAGGGGAGATTCTAGAGCAATATACGAATAATAATGGAAGCATCAAAATGGTACTGCCTAACTATGCATCTCAATCAATATCATCGTATCAACGTTTTTTATTAGACTCTTCACCCGATACGCTAAAAGCAGTGTATGATAAGCTTAAGCTTTGGGTAAGTGATCAAAATAATCCAGAAATACAAAATATTGTCAATGCTATTCGTAATCAATTAACTAAGTTGGCTCAGCAAGCATCTGATAATTTGGCATTATTAGCTTATTTTCAAGCAAACGGTGTGAACTTTATGGCAAACTCTTCAGCGCAAGGGGGTGGTTCTATTACGGGGAATATAATTTATAAATACCTTAATGTGCTTGGAATTAGTAGTGCGCAAACAGATGGGGTTTTTAATGAAATATGGTCTTTAGGGGCAAGTCATGGTAGTGGATTTGTTTCACAGTCAGTGTCTATGCTACAAAATGTTCAAACAGTTGGTATTGATATTATTACTCAGATGATTGGTTCTATTGGTTCAGTTATTGAGCAGTTTAATCATGAGATAAAAAGCATCATACTATATGAGCAAATTAATGCAGGAATTACTGCAGGCCTTAAAACTGCTGCAGCTGCAGCGGCTGCAGCAAGTTGGCCTGGAACAAATGGTGTTTATTATGTTGCAGATACAGCAGCCAATTTAACCACAGCTTCGCTTTCTGTTCCAATTCTGTTAAAGTCGATTAATTTATTTCACGAGCTGGCATGGTTGCCTATATTTATTTTTATTTTTGGCTCATTATTTACGGTGGGTGTGCTCTTTAGTTTATTTGTTCCAATGATTCCATATGTATTATTTTGGGTTGGTGCAATAAGTTGGTTGTTGCTGGTTATTGAAGCATTAATTGCCGCACCTTTTATGGGATTAGGAATTGTCTATCCGGAAGGGCATAAAGTTTTTGGAAAGTCGCAACCAGGTATTGCGATGATGATTAATTTGATGTTTCGACCTATGTTAATGGTTATTGGATTATTAGGTGCGATACTATTAACTTATACGGTTGTGTCACTCTCTGCTGCTGGCTTCCATCAGGTGGCAGACTTTGTTTTGTTGCAAGTCAGGCCTGATAAGGACAATGTCAGCCTTGTTGCGGGTGTTATGGGTGCTTTAATGGTCTTGATGTACGCAAGTTTTATGGTTTTGGTCTTTACAAAGTGTTTTTCACTTATCTATACCTTACCTGATAAAGTGCTATCTTGGATTGGTGGACAGCCAGTTAGCCAAGGTGGAGAGCAGGAAATGGGTGAGCTTAAAAGTGGCGTTAGTCAATCTGCAAGTGGTTTGTCTCAAAGCATGGGAGAACATGCCAAAGAGCATGTTACCTCAGGTAAAGGGATTGCTTCGGATACGGCAGCCGCTGGGCAAAAATTCTCAGGTGTTAATGTCGAAAATACAGGTAAAGCGAGTAACGCCATTAAAAGTAAATTATCTCGTTCCCCGGGTGTCAAGTGATAAGGATTACCTGCTCGTGTAGTTGTTAGAGTTTATTTGTATAATCAGAAAATAAGAATTCGTTATGGTAAGAGTAGTATGAAAATTTTATCTCAAAATATGATTTATAGTGTTATTATCAACAAGCGCAATAAAGTTTTATTGCTAGATGACTATTCTACTATGAGCTTGATACCGCAAGAGCAATATTATGGTAAAGATTCATCGGCTATGGATTTCAAAAATATTTTTATGAGTCATAAATATTTAAATAAGGTGGATTTATTAATTATACTTGGTAGGCTTTATGAAGTTCAAATTAATGGCATCGTTGTCACAAAAAATAATGACGGTGTGGAGCTAAGTTATTATAGTGAAACTAAGAGAACGGTAATTTTAGATCTAAATAAAGAAATATTAGGAATTAGAGTAAGTTCAAATACTTCACCCAGTAAACCCAGCATCCCTGTTAACTTGTCAGGGCCTAAGTTACAAGCATATGCACAGCAATATAAATTATCTTTAGCAGAGTTAAAGGTGTTGTTTTTTCGTTTATACTTTCCACAGATGACAATTAAAGAAATAGCATTGATGGCAAGCTTAAGCATTAATAGTGTTTATCGATATTCAGGGGCTATAAAAGAAAAGCTTTCAATAGCTTCTTATCACTGTAGTTATTCATTAGTTAGGCTAAGAGAGTTAGGTGTTTTTTCTATCTTTGCTCAAGAAGCAACTTCATATTATTTGCCTTCAAGCGATTATCAAAATTTAAAAAAGTTAAGCAACCATGAGCTTGAATTTTTTTAGATAAAGTTATAGCCAAAATGCTAAGCATAGGTAATGGAAATTGCACAGTGGTATTTGTGGATCAGCTAGATATTTGCCCCCCCCCATTTTTTATTGAAGCCTTTTTAAATAAGTCTTTAAAATTTATCATCTTGGCAAAGGTGGATTATCGATTTCCTTGTCGATAATGACATGGTCATTACTGCAGGATGTAGGTAATCTATCGCCATGGACGGTAACTTGAGAAAATCTAAGCTTTTATGTTTTAGGAAATTCCATTATATATAAATAAAAAAAAAAAATTAATATATCGTCATTTTGTATCATTCATTACAATAAACTTAATTAATAAATGAACAGAAGTTAGACAGTGTAACCGATCTGTGAAAATTATTTCTTAACTATATATTCTGAAATTAATTTATGTAATGGGGATGACGTTGAAAAAAATAAATTATCATATTAGTTTATGTTTTATACCATTAATCATAGCTAGTTGTGCTAGTCAGCCAAAAGCGGACTTAGTAAAGCCCGTTAACTATAAAAGGCAGAATTTTGTTGTATTAGACGAAAGTCAGTTAAGCGATGAAGCTATGGATGAAAAGCCTAAAGCCGCATCGACAGACTCAGGTAGTACAAGCATAGATAATCGTACAACTGCACAAATGAACAATGCCAAGCAGGTCGGAAAGAAAGTTTTAAGCGAGCAAATGTTTAAGTCAATATTTCCCAAATCACTTTGGCTTTTAAAGCCTATTATGGTTCAGCCATCTCCCTCTATTAGTGGTTATAAGCTGCTAAAAGATAATCGTATTGCTAAGCAAAAAAGCAAAACAAAAAAAACACCAAGAAATCTATACCATTTATTTGAAGGCGAAACCGTCAGGCAAACGATTAACCGCTGGGGAAAACTCAATGGCTATAAGATTATTTATCAAGTGGATTATGACTTTGTTATCTCACAAAACACCGAAATAAAGGGTGAATTTCTATCTAAAAATGGTGCATTATTTCAGCTTTTAAAGTCATTGAAGCAAACGTCTAGCCCTATCAAGGCAACAGTGATGAGCAATCACGTTATTTTGATTCAAGCTGACGAGTACAACTCATCATTATTAATGCCAACACAGTAAAAGGTAAATAACACATGTGTAAATATACAGTAAATAAACTATTGCGCTTGTTTATATATTCAGGCTGTGTTTTTCAGCTAACAGCCTGCACAACAAATATGAGTTTAACTGAAGATCAAGCTGATAAAAATCTTGAAAATGCAACGCGTTTAACTGATCAGGCTACAGGTAAAGCGCAAAATAACTTGATTAGGTTTGATAATAATATTTTTGTAGCAAGTAAGGCATTTAAAGTTGAAAAAACAGCAGCCCCTTTGCCTTCCGTTTTTAATGAAAAATTCGTTTTTAATAGCAGTCAGCCATTAACTTTGACGCAACTTGCTAACATGATTAGCTTACAGAGTTCAATAGCTATTCATATTGATCAAGATGCTAAGCAATATTTATCCGGGGACTCACAACAAAAAAGTGCCAAAAGTTCTTCCACTAATAGCCCACCTGTTCAGATACAAAAAAACAAAGAGACTAACGCCAATAAAACTGAACAAAAAATGCAATTACATTATGTTGGGACATTACGTTCATTATTAGAGCAAGTTAGTATGTACTTTAATTTGTCATGGAAATATAACCGAAGCGAAGATAGGGTGGAATTTTTTCGTTATCAAACCAAAACATTTAGAGTCAGCTTGGTTCGTGGCAAAACGAGCTCAAAAAATGTGATTAAAAATGGTGATGCTAACTCATTATCTCCTCAAGTAAGCACGCTAAGTATGGAATCAGGTACGACTGATCAGTGGGCAGATATCGAAAGCTCTATTAATAAACTGCTTTCAGGAGTCGGCAGTATAAGTGTCCAGCCGACATCAGGTTATATCACTGTCACGACAACACCCAATACGATGAAAAAGGTAAGCAGTTTTATCCATGAAGTCAATCAAGTTGCCAGTAAAAGTGTTGCTGTTCAGGTTGATATTTATGACGTTGAAAAGTCAAATAGCAGTAATTATGGCTTAGATTGGAATGCGGTGTTTAAAAGTGGTGATAACTCACTTAGTGTTAATACTTCGGCTATTCCAGATGCGCTTTCAGATCCGTTTTCATCAGGCGCGCAAACAGCAGTGATTAGCGCTGATATATCTGGCAGCACGCTGATATTAAATGCATTACAAAGCATTGGTAAGATTACGTCTCACACAAGCCAAATGGTGTATACAGTTAATGGGCAGCCAACAGCATTAAATATGAGTAATGCGATGGCTTATGTTAAAGAACGTGATGTTAATGTGCAATCAGGCACAGGGGATGATTATATTGAATCAAGCGTTACTCCCGGAACGATAGATACTGGCTTTAATTTAAAACTTACGCCTTTTATTGATCCTGATAATAAAGTGCTACTAAATATGTCAGTGATTATGGCTGATTTAAAAAGCATGAGAAGGGTAGATACAGGTACGGAAGATGCAGAAGGTTATGTTGAGTTGCCTTCAGTAACTTCGAAAGCCTTTGCTTATTCAGCTAAGTTGGGCTCTGGCCAAGCACTCATCATGGCGGCCTTTAATGATGATAGTGCTAATGCAAGTGAAAACTCATTGCTAGGAGAAGGTTTATGGGCATTAGGAGGAAATAAAGCCACGGCAAAGAGCCGTTTAATGACGGTAGTTGTGGTAACACCTTATATTATTTCTGGAGGAAATAATAGTGAATAGCTTTGTATCAAGCATGGCGAGCAATTGTGAGATAATTAACAGGTCTTACAGAGAGTTTATAAGTCAACAAAAAGGTAATTACGGTGCTTACTTACCAACGGGGCAAGGGCTTATCTGCCATGAGCTAGAAAAAGGTAAATATTCATTGATTGCAATGATTGCATTGTGTTTGCAAAGCGATGAATACCAGCAGCATGAGCGTAATGCGATTATTATTAGTGACCGGATTAACCAAACAGTTGGTCAAAATAAGGGTAAGTTATGGGTAGGGCTTATTAAAGGCGGGTTAGTTATTCCAAACGGCTCGGTTTTAGTTAGTAGTTTAGCTTATGAAGATGATAAAAGTTTCTCGGGTGACATGTATGTTAGCGAAAAAGAATTTAAAGGGCTTATGCCTGAGGTTATTAACCAGCTAACACAAAAGTCTGAAGAAATGATGCGCTTTATCGTTATTATAGATCTTAAATCACAAGCGCTGTGTAATATAATGGCTGAGTATATCAGCGGACTCAACTGTAAACGCTTAACGCTAGAGCAGTTAAATATAGAAATGATGGCGTTGCCGAAAAAAGTTAAAAAAAGAGCGAAAATCACTAAAATTCAAGCTAAATTTTCAGTAAAAAGAATTATTGTTTTGATTATTACCTTGTTATGTATCTATCTTGGTTTTAATTATTATTATTCAAAAAAAGAACAAGCGCGTCTTGAGCAAGAAGCACTAGCAAGAAAGTCTCAGGCAGCAAAGCTCTTTAAAGATAAGCAAATGCAGATGCGTTATGACTTTTTTCATAAGCTTAGCATGTTAAATGCAAGTCATTTGTTAATGCTAATACAGCAAAAGCTTGGATCATTGGCGTATTTAAGTCATGGTTGGCAGCTTGTTGAGGTCGACTTTGATGCAGAAACGCCCGATCAAATACAAGTGTTTTATAAACGCTTATCTTATGGGAATATTGAGGGCTTATTTGCACTAAATAAGCAAATTAAGCCGCTTCATCTTGATGTGGATAAGTCGATGAATCAAGCTAAATTCTATCTTTCATTAAATAAAGATAACAAGCAAGATAAGCAAAAGAGCGTTATGAAGCTTATGTCAATCAGTGATGAAGTTAAATTTAATTTAAGCAGTCAAATGTTATCAAGGCTTCAAGTTTTGGGCTTAAAGTATCAGCTAAAGTATGAGGAAAATAAGAAGAGTAAATTTGCTAAAAAAGTGCAGGAAATGCAGGTTTCAGGTAGTAGTGAATTTCAATTTCAACAATTAGCGGAGCTACTTTCAAATGCTCCTTATGTGACGATTAAAGCACTTTCAATTAATTTTAAAGATAAGCAAATGAACATTATCAAACAATTTAAGTTTTCAGGAGTCAATTATGTATAGTTTTAGCATGGATAATTTGCTTACAAGAAAAGCAACTTTAATACTGTTCTCAACAGTTATTACAACTCAGGTTTTCTCTCAAGATTTAAATCACCAGAGTGCTAATAATACTCAAGAAGTTTTAGCGTCAAACTCAAAAGAAGCTAACTATATTAAGCAGATGGATTTATTAAATAAGCAAATGCAGTTGTCATTAGCGCAAAATGCATTATTAACTGAGCAATTAAAGACGCAAAAATTAAAATCACAGATATCACAGGTTATGTCTTCTAAGGACACTAATCAAAGCACTGCTTATAACAGTAACTATGAGGATCATAACGCATATTCAAAAAGCCTATTTCAAAAGCAGCAATTTCAATTGGTGCGGATTTCAGGGCCGCTAAATAATCTAACAGCTTTGATTGCCTTTAACGACAGTAGGGCATCAGTTAAAGCGGGTGCTAATTTAACGAAAGAATGGATGGTGGGTAAGGTGACAGACAATAATGTCTACATTATAAACAAGTTGACAAATGATCAAGTCCATCTTTATCTAACGGATAATACTTTTAAAGATAACGACCACAAAATAAGCTAAGGTGGTGCGTATGATTATTTCTCAATTATCACAAGTTGATCATAAACCCAATAGATTACTGTATGAAGAGGCGATTGCTAGTTCTCTAAAAGACAAGGTTGTTTTTTATGAGTCGGTAAATAAGCGCTTTGTAAGCTTAATATTGGAAAATATTGCAAATGATCAAAAAATTGAGGCGCTTGCGCTTGATTTAAGATTAAAGGCAAGTAAAGAATATGAACTTGATAAGAGTAAAACTTATTTTGTTAAACAAAATGTCATTACTGAGGTACGTAATAAGGTTAGTGATGGTAAAGTTCATGATCATGAAAAATTACGTGTAGATTTTGAGCGCTTATTAAAAGAAGTTATTGATAAGCAGGCCAGTGATATTCATATTTTTGTTAAGCCCACTAGAGCGTATATTATGCTGCGTGAATTTGGAGAGTTACGCCATTTTAGAGACTATAATGTTGGCTATATGCATGCACTCGTTTCTGCAATGTATAATGATCTGGGTGAGGAAGGTTCAAAAGATAGTGAGTTTAGCCCTTATAAAATTCAAGAAACGGTGATTGAGCGCTTTATTAATCACAAAAAATATCGCATTCGTTTTGCTTCTGTAAATATTGTCTCTAGTGACTCTGGGGCAAATCGCTCAAGTATTTCGCCTTACAAGGTAACCTTGCGGATTTTGCCTACTGATGAGTCAAATATAAAAAGCTTTCAAATGTTAGGTTATAGGGCTAATCATATTAAACGATTTGAGAAAATGACAATGGCTTCTTCGGGAGTGGTTATTACCTCGGGCTCTGTTAACTCAGGTAAATCAACTACGCTAAGCTGTATTGTTGAGAAAATTATTGCCAAATACCCTTATAAGCATATTATTTCGATTGAATCGCCAGTTGAGTATTTTATTAGTGCTGATACGGTTGCTCAACACCCTGTACATACTTCAGCCGATATGGATGAAGGTGTTATTGAAAAATCATATAAAAGTGCGCAAAACATTGCCTTGAGAACGGATATTGATGTTGCCTACCTTAATGAAATCCGTAATATTGAGACAGCGAAATTTGCACAATTAATTGTCCAATCAGGCCATTTGTTTTTATCAACATTACACGCACAAAGCGCACTTAATATTATTAATCGATTAACGGCTTTAGGCGTTGAACGTGATGTGCTTTGCTCTCCAAACTTTATTCAATTATTGATACATCAATCACTATTACAAAAGGTTTGTCAACATTGCGCTTATGATTATCAAAGCTATCAAAGTGTAGCAAACGATAGTCAGTTAATGAATAGGCTTAATAATATGTTTGAGCGCTATGGATTGTCATCAATCTATAAAAATAGCTTACGCTTTAGAAATAACAATGGCTGTCAATATTGCTCAAAAGGGATTAAAGGCTTAACGGTTGCAGCAGAGATTGTAAAGCCCAGTGGTCAACTACTGGAGTTGATTGCTACTAAGCAGCAAGTAGAAGCTTATAAATACTGGAGAAGCACAGGAGAGCTTACTCTTAAAGAAGATGGCATATTAAAACTACTCAAAGGGGAGGTTTGTCCAAGTTCTTTAGAGCTTAAGCTAGGTGCAATTGATGAGCTTGAAATGAGTGACTGCTTTGATGCTGATTTTTTCAAAAGTCTTTTGGGAAGTCATTTAGAGGAGTCACAAGCAAAAGATTTGGTATTAAATTAATAGAAATTCATAAGAGTAAATGTTGCAGGGTATCATTTATGTTAAGTATTCAAAATATAAAACAAAAATTGTTGAGTTTGATTGATAGATTAAGGCATTTAACAAAGCCCCATGTAAGCGAAAAACAACAAGATGTTAACTTAACCAAAAGCATTTACCCACGATATAAGCAGTATTTTCTTAAAATACAAATGAGTACGAGCAAACGGATTGAGTTTTATGAAACCTTATCAATGTTATTGAAAGTGGGTAGTTTTGGTAATGCTATCACACAAATGTTGCAAACTTACCAAAAAAATAGGCGCACCATTTTAGGTCGCCCCATGTTTGAGCCTAAGCAAATAATCATAGATTTATTAAAAGATGTTTCATATCGCCATCATCATTTAGGTTTAAACTCTGTGGAGGCAATACGGCCTTATTTACCCGAGAGTGAATTGATGATGTTATCAGGTACCATTAATGTAACGGTGGAAACATTAGAAAATACGGCATCCATTGCCAGAAAATTATCGGATATGCGCGCTAAAATACTAAGACAACTAGTATCCCCTATGGTTTACTTGTTGGCCGCATGTGGCATGTTGGTTGTTGTCAATATGGGGTTAAAGCCAGTCATTGATCTATCTGGTAATTTGGATAAGATGCCAGCAAGCACACAGGTAATGATGAATTTGAGTCAATGGTTTGTTGATTATTATCAATGGGTTGTTGCATTTATTATTTTATTGATTGTTTCAGTGATAGTCATAATGAAATATTTCGTTCATCCATTAAGATTGTTGCTGTTAGATAAAATTCCACCATTTTCAATTTATAAAAAAATATCGGCAGTACGTTTTTTAATTTCATTGTCTTTATTATTAAAAGGTAAAAAAGAAGGTAATTCATCTACTTTAGCAATACCAGAGGCTATTGAAAGCATCCAAAAATACAGTAGTCGTTATACACGATACTTTTTAATGAGTATGCGCCAGATGTTTTCTCGGGGGATGTCTTCAGGAGAAGCATTTAGCAAAAGTGGCTTCTTTGGTAAGGAGTTAAATAGTTTAATTGAAATGTATGCACAATCAAATCAATTAAAGCAAGGAATATATGCTTTAGGGAATGAATATTTATCCAAGCAAATTCAAATGATTGAGTCGGCATTTAAAGCGATGAACTTCATTTTTTTGCTAGCTTTAGGTGGCTTTATTAGTTGGTATGTTGACGTGATGTTTTCTTTAAATCAGGCATTTGCAGTTCATTAAATTAAATTCAATATACGTTTAATCAAATAGGAGATAAAAATATGACAAGTAAAATTATGAATATTAAACAGCACAATAAGTTGAGCAAGCAACGTGGTATTACGATGGTTGAATTACTTATTGTTTTAGGTGTGATTGCGGTAATTCTAGGTTTTATTATGGTTAAAGCGATGGGATTGCGTTCTAATGTTGATGTTGGCAAGGCAGTTGATGAAGTTAATATGATTTCTCAGGGGGTTACCACAATGTATTCAAGCTTTGGCGGTGATTACAGCGATGTAAGTGATAGTGATATTGTGAGTTTAGCGCCTAAAAACATGCTGTATGGAGCTACAGACTCACAGGTTGTAGGGACACCTTGGTATAACAGTAATAACGACTCAACAGTAACGATAAAAGAGGGAGGAAACAGCTCTCAATATACACTAACGCTAAACTCAATTCCTAAAGATGCTTGCCGAGCCATTGGCTCGCAGTTTCTAAACGGTGTCGCTGCTGCTGTTGATGTTGGTGGGTCAGCTGTTACAACCGTTAGTGAGCTAAATACCAGCTGCGGAACTGGTGATGATGCTGATGATGGTGTAGATCTTGGTTTGACATTTAACTAAGATTACATTGTCAGTAACTTATTTAAATAAGTGGCTAGTTATTATGAGTCACGCATCTACGATATTTTAAATTACCAATAATTAGCTTTAGTTTATAGGTAGAGAATATGTTAAGAAGGTCTCGTAAAAATATGTATCAATTAAGGTGCCAAAAACAAGGTGGCTTTATCCTATTCTCATTAATGGTTACATTAGCGTTGTTATCAGTTATTTTAGCAACGTATTACTGGCGTAGTGCGCAAGAAAGGCAGGTAACCGAAGCCAAGATACTCGGCAACCAAATTGCCGAGTATGTTTCTGCTGTACAGGATTATATGGTCAATACAGATGACAAAGATGATGTTGGTAATCACACGACATTGGGGTTTTTAAAGAATAAGAATTGCCCCTCTGGCACAAATTATGCTGATGAGGATTATTTGCCTTGTGACTTCAACTTTGATCGCTTTCATAACTCTTTGATGCGTAAAGACCCCATTGTAACGATTAATGATGATGTTGGTGAGAAAAAAGAAACAGCAACCATTACACTTGATCATATTACCACTAGAGATGGAAATAAATATATTAACTCTCCTTACTTAGCAGCAGTTGTTGCGCAAGCTGCCCAAGCACATTATGGTAATGATCAAAATGCCGTTTATAATGGCAATGCAATTTATAATGTAGATAAGGATAGCGCTGTTATCACGATTGATGTGACTGTGACAGGAGCAAATAGCACGTGGTTGCGGATCGATGGTAATAATGCCATGCAAGGTAGTTTAAAGTTCGATATGCAAACAGTTGATGGTAAGGTGATACCTGAAAGTGATCGTGAAATTCATAATGTATCCAATATTTATATGAATGCTAATAGCGCATATATTACAAATGATTCTGGTGATTTAGTGCTTGATGCCGCTGATAATTTCCAAGCAACTGCAGACAAACAAGCTTACATTAGTGGTAGTGACAAAAGTACAATAACAACTGGTGATCAAGCGATGACCATTGATCCATCAAAAATTAGCTTTACTGGTAAGAGTTTTAATGTGGATACAGATACCACGGAGATAAGCTCTAACACAACAAATATTAATGTTGATAAGGGAAGCGTTTATTTGGGTAATCAATCAGGAGAGGCAGGTAATTCAAATGTAACTGTTAATGATTTAACTATTCATGCACCAATAAATGGCAAGTCAGATCAAAATATTACCTCCCTTCTTAATAATAATGTTAATCCCATATATAAGTGTTATGAGGATAGTGATCTCGATCATACATTTGATATTAATACAGGACCAAAGGGGAAAATATTGCTTTCATATAATGGTTGGGGTAGTAGTGGCGGTGATCATGAGCACTTTTCTATATCTTTGAAAGTTAACGGCAATGAAGTGAAATACAGAAATTATGATTCTCCTGAGGATAATAATACTATGCAATATCATGAGCAATATTTGTATGATGGCCAGCCAAATGAAAAAGTACAATTTGCTGCTCACACCGATTCTCATAAAGTCTCAATGCGCGGGTTTTGCTATTCAGCAATTACGTTTTAACCATACGACTTACCTGTATTAGAGTCAAGACTTGGCGTATAGGAAACATTACTTCTTAATTGATCAAAAGTATAAGTTATCTTTTGTTTATTTATAAAAGGAGTTGGTATTGTCTCAGCAATTTTAGCAAAAAGATCATTGATTTTTTTGGGTAAATAAACACTTCCTGATACAATGCCAAAACTTTGTAGTAGCTCTCGCAGTTGTTTATGTGGGTTTTGTTGATAAAAAGAAAGGTGTTGATGGGGCGCTTTAGTTATAGATGTAAGTTGTTGAAGTATTGTCGTTAACTGAATTTCATTGTTATATCCGTTACTTTTATCTTCGATATAGTTTTGTATTAGCTTAAGTGTTTTATCATAGGCTTGTTTTTGTAGCTCAATAGTCAATGGGCTAGACTTTTCTGGGGCTTCGTTTAATGCTTTAAGATTCTCAAAGATGAGCGCTTGCAATTTTTTAATAAGTAATGCTTCAGGGTCTAAAGCATGCTGAACCTCTTTTTTAGCTAGATATTTTGGCTTAATAAATCCAAAACTTATCGCTAATAATGCGATTAAATTACCCACTACAATGCTTATTGGGCCGCCAATAATGATAAGAGCCATTCCAAGGCAAAGTGCCGCAACAGTAAGTAAATTAATGCGGTACTCAGATTCTAATAATTGTTTCTGACTATTTAGCATTTGCATCATGTTAAGCTGCTGTTTGACTTTATCAATTGAAGCACTATCACAAGAATCTTTGCTATGTAGTATCTTATAAATATGTTTGATTTTATCTTCTGCTGCTTGGCAAGTGATCTGAGGTGGTAGTTTTAGTTCTTTGAGCGCTTGTTGATATAGTACATCTATAGATCGATCAAGGCTATTGAGTTCTTTATATTGCTTGAGCGCAGTAGCAGCCGTTAGCAATAAGGAAATAGAGCCGGTAAAATAAATAGCGCCTGCCCCTAAGAAGGCTGTCGCTTTTGATGATTGTAAAAACCAGCCCCATGACATTCCTGTGCCAATGATAGATTCTAATGACGATAGTATTGACTCTAGAATATTAAAAAGATTTTCTTTGCTTGGCTCTTTTGAGAAAATAATAAGGCGCTCTATTAGCTTAAAGGGATGGTATATCATTCCCCACAAAGTGATAACAGCAGTTAGATGCACACGATGAGCAGCTTGATCATAAGCTTCAATCTTAGGGTTTGGCGACAGGTTTAATGCCGAGCTTATCGTTGAATTAAGAAATTTGGCAAACAGTCTTAAGCGGTGAATTTTATCTGCCTTGGCCCCAATGGGTGAGAAAGTATTGCTAATATCATGATGACTCAGATTTGTCTTTATAGTTAACAAACTTTGTTTGATGTAGTCTTCTACTAATTGGTATGGGTAGTTGTATGAATTAAGTATTTTATTATAATACCTTAGATTGTAAAAGTATTTTGAAATATTCTCCGAGGTTGCTTTGTATTGCAATGGAAGGTTTAATGCTTTCTCTAAGGATGATTTTTCAATAAGAATGGATAAATATAGCTCTTGATGATCAATATCATTTTTATAAGCAGATGCTAGATGATTAAGTAATTGAAGTTGATTTTTTGTCTCAACCTTAGTTTTAGGTTTGCTTACAGGCATATTTGTCACCTCCATCTTTACGAAAAATAACTATTCTAACTCATTAAAAAAATGCGAATCGATAAGTTGTTTTAACTAACTATAAGCAGATGAAGATTTATTGTATATATCAATTTTTTTATGTAATCTATATTTTCTGAGCCTTTCTTATAGAGTATTGTTATGTGACTAATAAAGCTATCACTTGATTTTTTCTAAAAACACGCCATGCTAACAGATAGGGTAAATCTTATATAGTTTTGTTTGGATGTCTGATCAAGTAAAAGCAATTTTTATCATGATTGCACTTTCTTTAATAGAGTTTGCTATTATTGGTGATGAAATGTATGTGCTTAATGCAATGAAAAGCATTAACACGAGTTTTGCTATTTCTATGTCACAAGCGCAATTTTATATTGCGGTATATTCTATTAGCGGTATTAGTGCGGTGCTTGTAAGTAGCTATCTGGTTGAGAAAGTAGGCTGGTATATTGTGCTGATGCTAGGTTTAGTCATGTTTTGTTTAAGCCAGTATAGTGCTTATATGGCACAAAATGTTATCTATTTCACTTATATTGCAAGGGGATTAGCGGGTATTGCAGCAGGTTTTTGTGCTCCATCTGTGATTGGTTATGGTTATAAATATTTTAACAAGCCTCAGTTAGCTTTATTTCTTTGTGTTTTGCCTATTGCATTATCGATGAGTTTAATTCTGGCGCCATTGTTATCAGGTTATCTTATTACGTATTATCATTGGCAGATAGGTTGTTTGATTTTGTTTTTTTTATTCTTAAGCTTAACGCTGTTGATGTTTGTCAGTCAAATTGCTTCCAATACTTCTTTTAAAAAAGAAGCGAGAAAAAATAAACTGAATTTTGATATTTATGGTGCTGTTCTTTTTATAGTGTCTAGTGCTATTGTATTATTTGCTGCATCAAATGTGATAAGTTGGGGTGTCTTTTATGCCTCAGACAAAGCTGCTTTTAGTTTGGCTGGTTATTCGCCAATTATTCCTTTAATTATTCTTGGTGGGTTTGTGTTTTTGATTTTTTTATCTTATGAAAAATCAAGAGAATTAAGGCACGGAAAGTATAGTGTTTTGTTTTCAAAATATTTTATGTCTAATTCGGAAATTAAGGCGGGTTTATTAACCTCTGTCTATATGTTTTTTGTGTTTGCCGGAGCTAAATTTTCTCTGATTGCTTATATGCAGGAGAGTTTGTATAAAAATGCATTGGATACAGGAAAGTGTATTAGCTTGTTTGCCTTTGCTATGGTGATAGCTAGTTTATTTGCTTACTGGCAAAGTCAACGGATTCCGGCGAGATTTATTTGTCGAATAGGTGTATGGGGTAATATTGTAGGAGCTATGTTTATAGGCATAGGTGTTATTGGTGATGCTATTAGTATTTGCTTTTATTTGGGTGTTATTTCTTTTGGTGCAGCAGCTGGATTTATTAGTTCACATACACAGTTTGTTGTTTTAAGTTTAATTCAAGATGAGCAGCTGCAGGATAAAGCTATTAAGTTGCAAGTTATTGCCAAAAAAATTGGCACGGTGTTAGGTATTGTTGTTGTGGGATCCTCTGTGACATTGATAACAAATCAGCAAGACTTGCAAGCAATTCAAATGCACATGATAAATTTACCATTTTTACAGCATTTATCTAACGGCGTTATTGCAATTTGGTTTGCAATGCTTAGCATCGTTACCATGAGCGTTTTATTTTTATCTCAGACTAACAAGCTGGTTGATGTTACACTTCGTGACTCTAAAGCTGAACGAGAGGCTAAAAATTAGCAAAAATCGGGTGAAATTATGTGAATTTATATGAAAATAGTATATAAAATGGCATATATTTGATTATACTAATATCATGTGACCTAAAGGAAGTTTGATTGTGCTATGATTCTATTAAAGGAAACCGTTTATAGAAGTATAATTTTTGATATTAATCGTAAACCCTTGCTTGTTGACACTTACGGGGGAGATGATGTGCATGTGGTTCACAATGAATTTATGGGGCATGACTTTGACAGTCTTCAGCATGTAAATAGTCTAACAAAGCAACAAATGATCTTTTTTGATCGGTTAATATTAGATCAAAAGATCAGTAAGGTTAGACTCTCAGGAATAGTATGTGCAAATATAGGTGTTACTTTATATCGTGAAATTGAGCGCCGTATCATTCTTGGTGGTAATGGCAAAGTTTTAGGATTGCGTTTAAGTTCTTATGTTGCCCCAAGTAAGCCAATATTACCTGTTGATTTTTCAAATGTCGCTTTGGAAACTTATGCCAATCAGATTGGGCTTTCAATCGCTCAATTAAAGGTGTTATTTTATCGTGTATATTTCTCAAGAATTAGTGCTGCAGATATTGCAAAATTGATAGATATGCAAATCAATAGTGTCTATCGTTATTCTGCACTCATTAAAGAAATTTTAGATATCCCAAGTTTTATTGGTCAAGCAGCACTTGATTGGCTGGAGGAAATAAAATTCTTTGAAGTCTTGGCAAAGCATTTAACCAATTGTTTTGTGAGTGCTGATGATTTAATCGAAATAAAATCACAAGCCAAGCAAACAGGGCAAGAAGAATTATTAGCAAATTGCCATTTCCATGTATTGGATTGATGGCAATGACTATTTAATCGAGCCAAGAGAAATGAGTAAGCAAAGCATGATTGATTTAACGAATAAAGTTATTGCAAGTATCAAAGAAAATATCACGTAAGCGTTCAGCCCCCTTTAAGAGATTTTAATACAATGCCTTAAGAAGTGTATTCAGCACTATGCAAAGCAATTTAATCTCCATTGGGTTTAATTTCCCGCAGCTTGCTGCGAACGGAGAACGGCACTTTGAATGGTTCAGTAGGGAAATTGCCGAAATAGCTCGTAGCCTCTGCTGCGAGCATAGGCGATTTAGCTCAAAGAGTTTATTTTAAAAGTAAAAAGCATTAGTTATTTGGGCTAGGACTTGTTCTGCTTTCATGAGAAGAATAATGATTTTGATTCATTGTTAAATAAGGTGGTGGTGTAGACTCATTTTGCGAGGCTTCATAAGATGGCGGTAATTCCTGCCTTAATATTGACGGGTATAAATCTTGTTTTTCATTATTAATTGTAGAAAATAGTTCTACCATAGTGTCAATTAAGCCTTTCCAACCAAGAGCATTACTCTGATACATTACCACATTATCATCACCTTCTGCCAAGATAGATATGGTTGACCCAGTATCTTTAATAAAATCACAATGACGCATAGTATTATTTGGAAAAGAGAACTTAAAAGTGTGTGATTGCACTACATCATGAGCATCTGTTATAGTTGCTATTGATAATTTACCTCCTCGATCATAATGTTGTTTTATAGTAAGTATTCAGAGAGCCACTTCAAATACTATGCATTCAGGCAATGATTTCTTTGAGAAGAAATTGACTATCATACCAGAAATTGAACCTAACAGAGATTAAAAAATTAAAGAGCACACACATGACTTTTGTTATGAACTGAAGGTTGAGAAGAAAAATCATAATGCATTTCAGGTGGTTCTAGATGATGATTGCTTGCAATTGAAGCAGAAGGATCTCTTCCAGAGAAAAAAAGATCACAAAAATAACCTTTATTTTGCATAAGCACTCCCAAATCCTTATAAAGCATCGCCGCTTTAATTGGAAGTGATGCAAAAGGTGTAGCAGCCATCAAAGATGGTAATACTAAATTATATGTAAAGGCTAGCGCAAATTGCTGTAGCGCTTGACGGTATTCCCCTTGATTTAATTGCTGCTTTAGATATCTTACAGTATTCATCATATTAGCCATAACTGCAACATTACTATATGCACTATAATGAATCAGTAATTTTAAGCTTGATGCTAAAAGTCTATCCGCTTGCTCTTTACTGCACCCATCATTATATAATTTGATTGCATCACTTACGAGATTAAGGAATAGAACCAAATTATGACCCTTATTTAGAGCTGATGTTGTTGCTCGGAGCTCCTCCTTTGTTGCTTCTAATAACTCATCATTTGTCCCCTTGTGTTTTAAAGTATATTCTTGTAACTTTTCTTTCAAGTAAGGGATATTATCAATTAACTGAATAAATAAACTATCTGAAGTTGTTGAGACTTTATTTAAACCAAAGCTCCAGAAATTGTACATTACTTGGGTAACATTTCCAAAATAACCATAATCTTTCTTTGAAGTAGTTGATGGCTCCGCAGTTGAATTATTATGATTTATATTTGCAGCATTTTGATAACCTTCCGAAAGAATTATGGTACTGTTGTTATGCGGTTTGCAACTTTTTGCCCATCCGGACTTGGTGTTAACCCTGATTTACTTGGTTTTTTTAAAATTTCAGACCTGCGAATCAATGATGTTTGGCCCTCACTTTTAACTGGTGGCATAATTAATTTTCCTTATATATTGTATTGAATTTATAATATGATCTTTTCCATATATTTATACTAAAATGGTAAGCGTTCAGAGGCTAATTGAAAGGAGACGGCGTTTTAGTACGACAACGGATTCCAGAGTTAGAGGCTTCAGGGCTAATGTCCATAAAAGGATCAGAAGATACTTCGGCCTTATGCTCGGACTTGTCGGCAATCGCATTACCAAACTCGTCTACCAGTACACAACCTTCTTGTTTGCCATCTAAAGGAATATCTACCATATATGTTATACCATCTTTCTTGTAATATCCGTAAAAATCTGTTATACATTCACGATTCCCCAGACTACTACATGCGTCTTTTAACTGAAGCAAAGTTATTTTAGTTCCAACAAATTGTGTACCACAAAAATGAGGTGGAAAAGATTGCAGCTCCATACCATTAAAGACGACAAAGAACCCCCTGTTGTGTTGCCTAAAAGTTTCAGATTTAGCATCATATACTAAATTATGTTTATTTACCATTTCCACTACAAAATCTTTATCCTTAGTATTTGATGGGAGATTATTTATGTCATCTAATTGACTAGTTATATTATTTTTTCGCGCGTATTCCATATATACCCTTATTTGTTAATAATATTCGTAATCGTTCAGGTACCTAAGTGTTAAATTTAGGCAGCCATCTGAACACTATTGTTGATTTCCAAAGAGGCATTAATAACATCTTCACCTCGCTTTTTAGATGTCTCAATAACGCTAGCTAACAAAGCAGTCGCCTCAGCACCTAGCTGTGATTGGGAACCTAAACTGATTCTTCTAACGATGACCCAATGACGTAAAGCACGTTCAGCTTCATTGTTGGTCATAGGATATTCTGGGTACGACAATATTCTGAAAATCGCGTCCCAGTCGTTTAAGAATTCTTTTGCTAAAGCTTGTGCCTTAGCACTTTGACTCTTTCTGTATTTCAGGCAATGAGCCTTAAAGATAAAAAGTCGATACCTAAAATCAGAAATAATCGAAAATTCATTGTTTATTCTGGCTTGTTTAATCCTACTCATGATACTTTGAAGTAAGTTCATGGTTAGATCGCCAAAGCGCTTGTTTTCTCTATCGGTTGATTGGGCAAGACTACGTGCCTTGCGGTATAAATGTGCTAAACATCTAAAGCGTTTGTCATAGTGACGATAAGCCGCATAACCATCACTCATAAGCCAGCCGTTAAAACGATCTGTTAACATCATTTGAGCCATT
>NZ_JACYVZ010000042.1 GCF_014857925.1 Cysteiniphilum marinum
ATCTGCGTTGAATGCACACCATACTTTGAGGAAATCTCATTAATCGTTAAATCGCCTTTTATCGCGTCCAAAGCAACCTTGGCTTTAAATTCTGCTGTATAGCTTTTATTCTTCTTAGCTGGCATTTTTACCTCCTAACTTGGCACACAGTTTAACATTTTTGAGACGCTTTTTGTGTCTCTAACTGTGGTCCAAAATATGGGGAGTATTATACTAATTTTTATGATATTGCATATGGTGATAAGGGGACTCCGCTGTGGATGCAAGAGCATAAGGTGCTAATTTATATATTTTTTGGCTTGTTTATGATTTTTATGTATATATATAGTTTGATATGTATAAAAAAGCGCAGCAAGCAAGTGAATCATGCGATTAAAAACAATCTGATAATTCCGGATAAGCGGGATTGGTTGAAGTAGTTATGTGTAGTATGCGATTATTTATTAAATCAGCGTGATTAAAAAACTTTATTTTTGGTATAAATATCTTTGAGTATGAATTAGTCATTGTTAGCCTTAGGATGGTTGTCGAATAGTGTCGCCTTTAATTGGGCTAGCTACTTGGAACTATAATTTTTAAACTAAGGAGATGTGATGAGAAGAATTATTAAGATATTAGCCATTTCAATTTGTTTATCTGCCACTGCTTATGCTGATGTCAATGTATATGGTCCAGGTGGCCCACACACGGCTTTGATTGATGCTGCGAAAAAATTCAAAGAAGATAGCGGTATTACTGTTAATATAATCTATGGACCGGAGGCTACATGGTCAAATAAAGCTAAAGAGAATGCGGATATTCTGTTTGGTCCTTCTCAGCAATCAACAACAGCAATTATTCATAATTTTAGCAACCAATTTGATATTAAAGATGTGCAACCTATGTACTACCATGATGCTATTATTTTAGTCAAAAAGGGAAATCCTAAGAATATACATTCACTTGAAGATTTGACAAAGAAGGGCGTGAATATTGTTGTGATTGATGGTGCTGGTTATAGCAATACTTCTGGTACCGGTGTGTGGGAAGATATCGTAGGAAGAAAAAGAGATATTAACTTTCTTAAGGCATTTAGACAAAATATTATTGCTTTTGCCCCCAATAGTGGTAGTGCATTTAAAGCATTTCAAAATGAGAATGCTGATGCTTGGATTACATGGCGCGATTGGGCTATTTCAAATACTAATGCCGGAGAAATCATCAGTATTAGCCCGCAGTATGTTATATCAAGAGACTTCAATATTGTAGTTAACAAAAATAATAATAATGCAGAAGTTGAGAAATTTGTTGATTATCTTAAAAGTAATGAAGGTGCTAAGGCTTTTTATAGCTACGGTTGGTATAAATCATAGATTTGATGTCACATAAAAAATAAAAAAACAAATTCCCTTTGCAACTAAACACCCCAAATGATTTACGATAGGTCTGTTCTACATTCTAAGTTTAAGAGGTATTATGTTATTAGATACGCTAATATGATATGCGTATGAATGACCTCATTGGAGACTAGGATGTTAAAGAGAGTTTTTTGGAGTTTGATTGCGGCCCTTGTGATTGTCATTGCGATTATTGCCTTAATTAAGCGCCAAGCTGAAGAGAGGGTTAATGATCCTCAAGCAAAGCACTTTGCAAATGTTGTTGTCTTTGGCGATAGCTTAAGTGATAGTGCTTACCATGGACAAGGTGTTGGTAATAACTATTGGGTTAAACCCAGTGGTATTACCGATAAAATTGGCGCTCCAATTACCAGTGAGTTAAGTGTAAATGACCCAGCACGTAAGACGTGGCTTAATTATATCTTAGCCAAGATGTCAGCGACTGCGGGAGATAAGTTTTACAATATTAAAGCGTTAAAGCCTAATATGACTTTTGATCATAATGCGTCATTTGCAACAGCTTCGGCTGAGACCGGTGATTATTATCTAACGGATACAACATGGGCACGTGATACGAATGAACAATGCATCCATGGTGTAGGCGATTATGGTGCTTATAATTGTGTGCCTGGCGTGTTAAAGCAGTTGCAACTATATCTTGCCAATGTCAATAATAAACCAAATCCCAAGACGCTTTTTATCTTATGGGCGGGAGGTAATGACTTTTATCAGAATATCGTGCGTATTGCGTCAAACAATGGTCAAGCGCTTGCGCATCCGATTGATAATATCGTTAAAGCGGTAAAAATATTGATGCAACATGGCGTGCCTGTGGAAAATATCTATGTGCTTAATCTGCCTAATTTCTCAATGGTGCCGGCATTGACGAATTTAGTCGATGAACATATTCACAGTCATATTATGCGTCAAAGTGTACTAGCAGTGATTTCATCCATTTCACAAATGTATAACTTAAGTTTGCAAACTAACCTTGTGCTTCAGACTTTAGGTAAATTTCCAGCCAATCATGTCTTTCCAATCGATCGACTGTTTTTGGATGTTTATTTTAATAAAGCCAATGTTTTAGCAAGTATAGGTATTACAAAACCTGTTGATTTAACCTGTGCTGATGCGAAAGGTTTGCCGTATTGTAATGGCTTTTTATTCTATAACGGCATGCATCCTACAACGACGGTGCATCGCTATTTAGCAAGTCAGCTGCTTGATTATATTCAGATGACCTAAAGCGCTCGAAGTCCTCGCACACCTCGGGTAACACGCGTTGAATGCGCTGGGTTTTGGTGTTGATAAAAACCCAATTGGTTTCGGCTTTGGCAACGACTTCACCACGTTGATTGATAAATTCATATTTGCGTAGTGCGGTTGAGCGCTTTATCTCATCAACCCATGTTCTCGCTTCAATGACCTCATTTAAGAAAACCTGCTTGATATAGTCAATAAAGTGGGTTTTAGCAACCCATGTGCAATGATTCTGATGATAACGCTTGGTATCCCAACCGCAGGCGTCTGAGTGCATCACGGCAATATCCTGCATCCATTTGATATAGACGATATTGCTAACATGTTTGTTAGCGTCGATATGCTCTGCCATTACATTAAAATGTGTTTTGAATGTTTGCATAAAGTATTCCTTTAATTGAAATTAGGCATCTATTATTTCAACACCCCGCCTCGCAAGCTTAAGCACCCCTCTTGCAAAGAAGGGAATTCAAACTTATGACTCTACATAGTCTACTGATTATTGTCGCTTGTTTGTTGAGTAATTTCCACTTTATCCACTTGACGCAAAATACTGCCAGAAATACCGGCGGCTTCAACTTTATGTTTGATCACATCACCATCACGTTTATTATAAACAGGACCCACATCCAAACGATACCAATTGCCTACTTTTTTAATGGTTGGTTTAAGACCTGCCAAAATAAGCTTAGCACGTGTGGCATTTGCATCACTTTGATTGCGATATGAGCCGACTTGTAGCATGTAGGTATAGCGATATTGCTTTAGCTTCTCAGGGTTAGCATCGACCTGTACGGTTTTATTGGTTAGTGTGTTATAAAACGTAAAAGTCAAAGGTTGATCTTCATCTTTCTTGTTATCCGTTTTGCTATCTTTCGTTTTCTTACTGTTTGTTGTAACTGTTTCTTTAGCACTATTTTCATCAGCAGGTGCTGCTGCCACTGCATTGCTATCGGATGCCTGTTTAGCAACTTGAGTTGTTTCATTATCTGCTGTGGCATTATCTTGCTTTTGATTGTTTTGCTCTTTCGTGTCACTGACATTAACAACTGGTTTGGGAGAGACATGTACCGTTTGTGCGGTCGTTGTTGCTGCACTGTCTTTTGATCTGTTGTCTTTTGATTTATTACTACCATAAAAACTGACAATAAAAGCAATGACTAATACCAATAATAAAAGGGCAAGGATGATTTTTCTTATGACCAGTGAAGACTGCGCATGAGGCTTGTTATCTGCTTTGTTTTTTATATTGTTTTTAGCAGTGGTCGTTGAGTTTTTTTTAGCAAAATCACGCATTATAAAGAAACTTGCCTTTTATCTGTCAATTGTTTTTAAGATATGCTAGCGATTTTAATAAGATATTGCCAAAGTATAAAGTATGTTTGTGCATTTTATCTTATTAACTGATTGCGTTTATCGCGTTTTAAGCTAGAGTGATGCAAAAAGGTATTTAATGATATCAAGTGATGGAAGTACAAAAAAAGCATATAAATATCAAACTGTTAGATGGTAACGGAGGCGCTAAAGAAATCACCGAAAAAGATATTCCCTCAGTTATGAGCACATCATCTGGTATTATCTGGTTGCATTTGGATTTAACGCAAGCTGCTGATTTTTTAAATGAATATCAAGTGGTTCCTGAGAAAATCATCGATATGTTGTGTGCCAAAGAAACCAGACCACGCATTCTGGTACTGGATAATGGCATGTTGGCAACCTTTCGCGCGATTAATCTTAATAAAGGGCAGAAGCCTGAAGATATGACATCAATCCGCATGTGGTTAACTGAGCGTTTGATTATAACCGTTAAGCGTCGAGATCTGCATTCGATCACTGAGATTAACAATATGTTACGTTCAAATGCCGGACCCTGTGCGACAAGTGAGTTTTTGAATATTTTATTGATGCATATTACTGAACACACTGACCAATTAGTTGATAGCTATGATGGTAAACTTGATGATATTGAACTCGCGATTAAGAAAGATCGATCGATTGTATTGTCAGATAGGGTTAATGCGATTTGTAAAAAGGCGATAAAGATTAGGCGCTATATTTTGCCGCAACGTGAGGCAATATTGGCCATTTCAGGTAATAAATTGACATGGCTAAACGATGAAGATGTCTTTGAATTAAGGCAAGTGCTTGATGCCAATATGCGTTTACTGGAAGATCTGGATGCGATGAAAGATAGAAGTCTAATCATCCAAAATGAAATTCACGCCTATGAGCAAACACAGATGAATCAACGTATGTACATCTTATCGATGATCAGTGTGGTGTTTATCCCGCTTGGATTTATCACCGGTCTTTTGGGGATTAACGTTGCCGGCATTCCAGGGGCTGAGTCGCATTACGGCTTTATTATTGTCTGCGCGATACTGGCGTTGATTATGGTCTGCTATATTGCCATTATGCGTAAGATTCGTTGGATTTGATTTTTTCAATAGGATAAATTGATAATTTGCATTTACTATATAAAAAAACATTTTTTAATCATATTCATTCAGCATAATGCGCATTCCCAATTACTAATAAGTAATTTGATCTACTGGTTATGAAAATATAATCAAAAAAGTGATGCACATTACTTTTGGTAACCACGTGAGCAAATTGGTGAAGTGATATGTACTAAATCAGCTCAAAAAGATGAGTCTTCTGATAATGTTGTTTTGAAGGCATATCTTGATGGCTCGAAATTAGGTTGAGCAGCACGGCATAATATCTTTAAAGGGATGGAAACATTTCTGGTGGATTCGCGTAGATCAGTTTATTGGGGAGTATAATGAGATAAGCGAAGAAGGCTTGAAAGCAATCTTGAATTTTATTGGGCGAGGAAAAGTTTAAAAAATGAGAAATTTTAAGAATAATATGTATTTACGTTTATTTAGTTCAAAAAGACAGATAAGAAAGATATTGATTGTTCCTTTTATGTTGTGCTTTCTTTTATTATCTGCCTGTCAGAATAAATTAGATGAAGTTCCTCACACACATGAAAACATAAGTATCACGTCTAATGATATCAATGTGATAGGAGAAACGACAAATATTAAAATAGCTATTTCTCCTGAAAAATTTGCTATTTCAACAGCGAATGAATCAACTTATAAAATTCGTCTTATATTTCCAGAAGCGGGTGACGAGCAAAAGTTTAAAGTAAGCTATTCACCAAGCTGCTCTGTGTTGAAAGCAGATGAGGTATGTACTGTTGAAGTACAAAGTATCTCTAACAATATAGGCAGCACAACTATTAATTATGATGTGCTCGCAGTTAATAATGCGAATGGTGTATCATTTAAAAGCCAAACACATCAACTAACAATTAAATCGCCAAAATTATCAGCAATCAGTAATAATACCATTGGAGCAGGTGCCTCTGAAAAGATCACGCTGCTTAACGATACGGGCGTTTCAATTAATATATCAGGTGTGAGCATCCAGTCTGATAATGCGCAGCTTAGTTTTTCAAATAATGAATGCGCTACAATGACTGAACTACCAAACCAATACAGCTGTGACATTACAATGACAGCATCAAACGATGCAAAGCTTGCAGATAGCACGGTTAACTTATTAAAAGATAAGTTAGTGATTGCCAGTGTGCACGTCAAGGTCGTCAGACCAACTCTTACTATCAGTCCTTCAAAGATAGAAATTCGACCAAATAGCCTGACTCAACTTAGTATTGTAAATCACTCCAATTTTCCAATAAAAGACTTATCAACTTCTTTATCCCAAGCAAACTTACAAATTACTGAACCTTGCCCAAAGACGATGCCAAAGGTTAGTGTCTGTCATTTAATGATTAAAAGTGATGCAAATTTTAATAGTAAGGCTCAATTAACACTGAGTGCAGATAATATGGATACGATGGAAAGCGATATTGATTATCTTCCTCCTTTACAAATTTCTGTTATGCCATCGACATCATATTTTTATACTGTTGAGAACACAAGCAAATCCTTTTCAGTTACAGTAACAAATAACTCATCAGATTCAATTAGCAACCTATCAGCATCTGTTGACAGTAAACTTATTGATTTAGATATTGATAGAGCAAAAAGTAGTTGTATGAATGCGAGTAAAAGACCATTGCCTGCTAAACAATCCTGTCGTTTTACTTTTAATTATACCCCTCAAAAAATAGTGTATCCTGTTGAAAAAGAAGCGAAGATCACTATTCAAGGTGATGATATAGAATCTGTTTCAACAACAGTAGATATTCAAATTTTTCATAAATATCGTCCATTCAAAGATGATTTGTTTAGAAATATACCAGGTATGATTAATAAGTCTTCACTCTCAACGCCGTTAATGTCATTTTTAGGAAACTACTACACTGCTTGTGGATCGACTTGCAGTTTGACTGTTTATAACTCAGAAAAACAAACATCTACAATTAAAATATTTACAGGGAAAAATGGTCATCTACAGATATCTGAGAGAATATTTCCATCTAAAGATAAGCTTTATATAACGACTCAAGATATATTGACATATGATTTCAGTATTGTTATTGCTGATCTAGAAGGCAATCAATTAAAGACGATCACCTCTCAAGAGATATTTAATGAGGGTGATGATATTCAGATAAACGGAGTATTTGTTCAGGATAATATTATATATGTGCTAGGTTATACTTCGAATTCTGATCAGGATAATAACTTCAATCTTAGATTCTCATATTCAAAAGATCAAGGCAATACTTGGCATCCAAGTCAAACGATTAAGCACTATAAGGTGACTTTTGGCCTAGATCAATATGTCTATTCAGGTTTTGTTTGGCATGGAATTATTTATATCCCAACCGCAAAAAATGGTTTGATTTACTCGACTAATAACGGATTAACTTGGCAAGCCGCGAGTTTAAAAGGTACAGATAACCCGAATAACAACAATATAAACAGTGTTTTTATATCGGCGATAGAGTCTAAAATTTATATCGGTGGCAGTGGATTAGGAGGGAATTTGTATAGTGCCAATGTAAAAGATATTCAAAGTCAAAACCTGCAATGGCAAAAAGAGCTCTCAACTGACACTGGTGGAATCGGAACTATTTTTGCACGTGATGGTAATGTATTAGCAACGCCATATAATCTCTCCAGTTATATCTGGTTTAAAAGAGATAAGAATAGTTCATTTAACAAAATATCATTTCCAAATAAATCAAGAATACTCAACGTAAATATTACTCAAAAAAATATGCCTTTAATTGATATATTTGATTTGAATGACTCAGATTCATATTTTATGTATCTAAATTCCGATGGTACTTGGAGCTCAGTTCCAAAAACAACACCCGATCAGCTTTATCCTATAAAAGTAGCAAATAAACTATTATTTAACGATCATGATATGTATATTTCTATCTATAGTGATAGCATTATGGGTTCTACGCAGAAGAGTATAGTAAGGCTAAGTAAAACAGCCGGTGGTCAATGGGAGATTAAGCAGACAATCAATTTTCCATCATCTATGACTTTTATTGATGATTTTATAATTAATAATAATCGTCTATATGCCTTGATTCCCAATGAGAATGATGACGAATTAGAAATATATCAATCAATTGATCAAAATAACCTATGGGGAAAACCAGAACCAGTTGCTGACTCACCAATACTTGATACTGATAACAATTGTATATTTGGTTCAACGGGAGATAATATTTACATCGGTTGTGCATCAACTAGTACAGATGTTCATATTTATAGACTTCAACAGGGTCATAGCAAATGGGAGAGCTCTATAATTTCTAATGCAGGGGCGTTTGATAGTTTTATTGTCGGATCAAAGCGAGTATATGTAGCAACCGACGATAAATTAATTGTTTCGAAGAGTCTTGATGCGAAGTTATTTAGTACAATAAACAGTGATATGTTTGAAGGTTCACATCCTAAAATGGTGTTAAACAACAATAAGCTATACATCGCTTCAGATAAAGGCGTTGCTTATATAGACACAGACAACCCAATGCAACTTAATAGCATAAATAAGCCGGCTTATTCTTCAAATACTGTCGTGAATGATATACAAATAAATAATAACACTATTTATCTCTCTACGAACACTGGATTATATATTGGACAATGCAACACGTTAACGAATTGCAGTTGGCATAATGAATCAATAAAGGAGAAGTTATCTAATGATATTGCAGGTGCAGTACCTTACGATAATAACTTATATGTACTTCAAAATGGATTTCCACTATATGTCGGTGCGATTCAACCTTAGAGAAGGGCGGGCGGATTGAAATAATTATTGGATTTGCTACCTAACAAACTGAGAAAATCTTAGTTTTACATTTTATACATATCCAAACATACCATTAATATAAAAAAGTGCTTTAATTGTATTTAAATCACTCAGATTGTGTTTTGGTAATCTGAGTATGAGGCTAAAATTTATATTTTTTCTTGGGGGAAAAAATGAATAAAACAAGATTTAAGAAAACAAGATTAAGTTTATTAACGCTATTTGTTGGCGCTAGTTTAGTTGCTTGTGGTGGCGAAAGTGGAGGTCAAACTGAGCAAAAAAAAGGTCAGTTAACAGTAGATACAACAAGTTTGAAGTTGAATAAGTATGATGGAAAAGGTTTGCTTGTTATTAAAAATACTGGAGATGGAACCTTAAACAATCTATCTGCCGTACTAGATAGCAAACAGAATATGCATATACAAGGAGACGTTCCTCATACACTAGCACCCAAACAAGAAGCGATAATTGAGATTGACCTGGATGATGCGGCAGCTGTTGGTAATATGAATCATCTGCGTATTCACACAGATAATAAAATTATTGATATTCCTGTAGAGGTTGTCTCAAGTGATATTCATTTATCCTTTTTAGACCCTGTTGCAGACTATGTATCAGCGGGGCAAAAAGCAAGCTATACCTTGAAAAATACAGGAACAAAACTAGCTGATCAATTAAGTATTCAATTGACAGCAATTGATGGCAACATGCCAAATGGTATTTCGGTCAGTTCAGACTGTCAAAAGAAATCATTAAATCAAGGAGACAGTTGTGAATTTACACTCTCAGCGACGATGGAAATTAAAGAAGCACCCGTGATAGTTCATATCTTAAGTAACGGAGAGGAAATATTAACAAAGCAGATCAACTTCGGTTATCCACAAATAAATATTCAGGAAAATATAATTAGTGCGACCTCAATGGCATTACTTAAGCAAGGTGATCAATTTGATAGTAATCCAACAGAGCATGTATTATACCCTGGAGGGGAATTGGTATATACGGTTGAGAATGTTTCTAATTTCCCTTTATATGGGCTTAATATTCAATTAGCTAATGCACAAGGGCAAGGTGTGACAGAGGTTAATGATTGTAGCGACATATTAGCGGCATTGTCTAAATGCTCTGTTACACTAAAAGCATCATTGTCATCTCAACCGGCTAATACAATATTATTACAAGCAAAGAGTAACAATTTAAAAAATGATGTTGTGCATAAGATTACAGGTAAAACATCAGCAGATGAAATTCGAGTAAGTCCACGTAATTATTTTATTCAGGCGTCTTTTGATAAGGGTGCAAGTTTAACTTATACGATTTATAATGCTTCTAACAGTGCAATGACAAAGCTTAAGTATATCTTTGAGGGGAATGATCAGAGCATTTTTACCGAGAATAAGGCTAAAAGCAGTTGTGAAACATTAAGCGCACGAGGTCTAGGAGCAAAACAGGATTGTACTTATGTCTTTGATTATACATCTAAAAAAGCACAAAAACTGCAAAGCAATAGCTATACGATAGGTTTTTCTGATGGTGGGAAAGTGACCACTTCAAAAATTATGTTAACAAGTTATCCTGATAGTTTTATTGATAGAAAAGTGCTATCTAACGCTCCTTTACCTAGTGGTGTAGTCGGTTTGCCAAGAAATGTTTATCAAGCCCAAGGGAAAATTTACTATACCAATGGTGTGGGCCTATCTGTTTCAAGTGATAATGGTAAAAGTTGGGTTAATTTTGATAAAAGCACTGGATTGCCAGCCAATAATAATATTCTTAAGGTTTTTACAGATAATAGTAACGTTATTTATTTACTTTTGGCGCAGAACTCTCAGCATGCATTGATCAAGTCAACAGACAATGGTCAAAGTTGGCAGTATTATGGTAGCAAGCCACCTGTGGAAATCACCGCAGCTAGTTTAATAGATTATGATGGCAAGGTAATTTCTTATACAGCAAAGCAAGATGGCAAAACTGTCATTGTTAGCTCAGGTGATTATGGTGCTTCATGGCATCTTGGTAAGATAGAAGGAAATGATAACGCGACTGAGATTAAAACGATTACCCAATTAACACATTCTTATAATGGAGATGGTACGTTATATATGACTGTTAATACACAACAGCCTGTTGGTTACGGTAATCAAGTGTATAGCTCGACGGATAAAGGTGTTACATGGCAGTTGATGAATCTACATATTCCAGAAGTTACAAACCCTAGGTTCGTAGGTTTATATGTTGATGGCGATCAGATTGATGTGACCTGCCTTTTAAGTATAAATCCATTGGCAGCTAATTTATATCGATCTAATAATGGCGGAAAAAGCTTTAGCAAAATCGATATCCCAGAGCATTATCTACCAATAAAAGTATTTCAAGATAAAGGTGTTTTATATATAGTAGGTCACCCATCTTTAAACTCAGGGAATCAAATATATACTTTGATATATTCTAGTGATAATGGTGTAATTTGGCAGAAGGATCAATCACTGACGCTATTAGCTGAATCCACGCCATCATTTTCTAGTGGTGATCTATCTGATAACTTGGTGTTATATGCCAGTGAGGTTAAAGAGTATGACAATGATGTTCCAATGCCAATTAATATAGGTAATCAGGATAAGTGGGATCAAGTGTTGCCACAAGAAGAATTTTCAGTAGCAAAGAGTATTATACAACGAAATGGGGCAGCTTATGTAGCAACACAGGATAAAGGCATTGCTTACACACAAGACCATGGTATGACTTGGCAGTTTTATAATACGAGTAATACACAAATGGGTAGCAATAAAGTTGAGGCGTTTACCGTTGGCGGAAATAGCGTCAGTGAAAATGTGTTTGCTGCAGTAACGAGTGATAATGTTGTTTGCCAATATCCCGGAAAGGGTTTTCATGCAGAAAACAGCAGTGGCTTTTGGCCTTATTCTGGTTCTGAATCTAATCAATATTGGCGTTATCTGATAAATCCATTGAGGGAGGCTGCTCTTAGTGAAACAGGTTGTGTAATTGAATTTATTTTAGAAAATAATAATACACTTTATGGTTTCACATCAAGCTCAGGAAATCATTTGGTTAATCAAATAAATTCCTCGAATTTAATTAAGTCGGCCTATACCTTTTTTGATCCAAATTTTAGAAATGATGGTTATACTATGTATAATAATCAATATTCGATAAGTTCTCAGGATCACTCTACTTCTGTATTTATCGAAAATGGTGATGATAAAGTAACTATTTCTGGTCAGTTTAAAGGCGTTAATGCAACGGTGACAAATTGTAGTTATGGTGAGGTAACGAATGTCATTGCCTATAAAAATAGAGCGAACTTGTTTGTGACTTCTAGCGCTGGGTTATTTCAACTAGATCTATCAAGAATAGCGGCAGGTGATCATGGTGACTGTAGTCAAGTGAGAAGAAAATCAGTTTCAACTATTGGCTTACCTAATGAGGGTAAGAATTTACTAGATGAGACGATTGCTAATGGTAATATTTATATTGTTGCTAGTGATCATCAAGTTTATAAGTTAGCCATGGACCAATTAGAATCTGGTACGTGGAGTCAATTAACGTCACCGTATCCAATAAATTATATTGCAGTGAGTGAAGATGGTAATTATCTTTATGCGCTTGCAGACAATGGTAGCTTTTTAATCCATGGTGTTGTTGTAGTTAATCATTTTTGATAAAGTTTAGCTTGATTTTACATACTCGCCCTTCTGTGATAGTTAAGTAGGCGCTGCCTCTCTCTTTGTTATTGATCGCTTTTTTAGATCAGTGAGTTTCAAATTAAAGAGATTAATATGATATTCAATCAATGTATAATACACCCATCGTAAATCATTTTGTGGTGTTTAGTTGCAAAGCAAGAAATTCTGTAAAATGGTTTGTGATGGGTATATATCTGGTGAATTTTTAATTATACCACTTATAGATCGTTACAAAATTTTTAACTAGCATATAACAACGGAGTAAACAGCTTATGTATGTTCTTATTTTCAATTTTCACACAGCGCCAACAGAGGCGATTAAACAAGCACATCGTCAATATCTGGAAAGCAAAATTTCAGAAGGAAAATTAATTGCTGCAGGTGCTGCCAACGTATCTATCTTACATGAAAATTCGACTCAAGCAGGTGCAGTTCTCTTGGCTACATGTCATGATTTATCAGATGCCAAAGAGCTTTTTGATGCGGATCCTTATGCAAATTGCTCAGATGGCATAATTGCTGAATTTAAAGCCAAATTGGTAGGTGAATCTTACCATAACTTGTCTCAACTTTAATTATAAAAAATAAAAATCATGTACTATATTTACTATTTCTCCGCTGCTTTTTTGCTAGGCCTATATCCTTTATTTAATCGACTTGGCTTAGAATCAGGGATGAATTCATATGGTGTGAGCTTTGGTAGAATCTTCTTTGCCACCATTTTGGCTACGCTATTCTCTTTGCCTCATTTTAAGGACTATTTTCGTTTAAGAATAAAAGATATTTTTTTCATTCTTAGCTTTGCTATAACGACATTGCTAACCGTATTGAGCACACCTTTTGGTTTGATGTATGGAACAGCTGCAGAGGCAGGAATAACTATTGCCTTGACCCCTATTTTTGGCATGCTTTATTCGGTTCTTTTTTTGAAAGAAAAAATCACAAAACTGGATATCCTTGCAATCATTGCATCCGTTGGAGGTCTTATCATTATGTCATTAAAAGGGGCTAGTAATGTAGGTCCAGAACACCCATGGATTGGAATATTAATTTTTATGATATTTCCCATCACTGCAGGTTATGGGTTAAGTGTGCAAACTAAAATTGCACGCAAAGACATATCTCGTATTGTATTACTTACGTTAGCATTTTGGTTAGATTTAATCATAATTATTGTTATTGGTATGCTGTATCAAATCAATTCTAAGACAATGTTTTTACAGCATTTTCAAAATGGCTTTTGGTGGGTTTTTGGCTTAGGATTTGCGTCATTTTTTTCATACTGGCTCTTTATGATCGCTGCAAAGAAAATTTCGGGGGTCTTAATGGGCGTTGCCTCAGCAGTTGGTGGTGTTATCGCCGTTATTCTGTCAATCTTTCTTTTGCATGACGAGTTAACGACGCAAACCATTCTTGGCTTTGTGCTTATCATAATTTCAGTCTCAATGCTTTTTATTAATGAATCATCCAAAAAAGGTCGCTAATATGCCCATTGTAAATCATTTTGCGGTGTTTAATGTTGAAGAAGTTTTTGATGCTTCTGAGCGGCAATAACTGCCCTTGCAGAGCCTTTGAGCGCTCATTTGCTAAAACAATGAAATTATTCATTGTTTCTTAACGCATTTGTTATTAACAAAAACCAATCACTCAAAAGTCCAAAGCTTTAGTTTCTGACAAACTAGCTAGCTATATGAAATTCGTTAAGTACGTGATGCCATATCATAGCAGGTGCTCGCAATCTTAATAGCAAAGATAATGAATGAGACAAGCACCAAATAAATAACAGCAGCAAATAAGTAAGCTTGAAAAAAATGAAAGTCATAAGACGCAAGCTCTTGGACTTGAGCAAAAAAGCCAGTAAATTGGATTAAGAAGGCGACTGAGGTATCTTTTAGGTTTGAAATGATTTGACTTATAAGTGCAGGTTGTGAGTTTCTTAATACTTGAGGCAGGATAATAAGCCAAAAAATATTGAGCTCTGTAAACCCTTGCGCTTTAGCTGCATATATTTGTTGGTAGTCAAGGCCGCGGTATGCCGTTTTTAGATAGGCGGCATTATAAGCACCGACATTAAGGGTAAAACCAATAATAGCAACGGTAAACGGATTAAGGTGTATATGCCATTGTGGTAAGCCGTAATACATGATAAAGAGCAGAACAACTAAAGGTGTTCCAATGAAAAAAGAGATGTAAGCCTGGGCAAAAGTATGCGTTATCCGATGCTTATGTATAGATAAGTAAAAGATAATCAACCCCATAATAAAGCCAGTGATTGTTATTATAAAGCTTAGAAGTAGCGTATAGTAAAGTCCATCCACTACGAGTGACAATTGTTGCATTAAATCAGATAGAAATCCTAGCCAGTTATTCAATGATGACTTCCTTTTGATTAAAAAATGCATTAATGTCTGGATCAGTATGTGTTATTAAGTTATTGATATGACTGATAGCCTGAATTCTTCCTTTATTTAAATAAGCAGTTGTGCTATTTAGCTGCTTGACAAAACTTAAGTCGTGAGTGACACAAAGTATAGATACGCCTTGGTTATTAAGCTTAATGATAATATTAGCAATTTCTTTAGACATCACAGGGTCTAGTGCTGCTGTGGGTTCATCCAGCATAAGCATAATAGGATCCATTGCAAGTGCACGTGCGATGGCGACACGTTGTTGTTGTCCTCCAGAAAGTTGGCTCGGTAATTTGTGCTTATGATCAAGCATATCTAGGCGATCAAGCTCATATTCAGCTCTCTCAATTGCAAGCTTAGCAGGCAGTTTTTTAAGCTTCTTTAATGCCAGTGTGATATTTTTAAGGGCGCTTAAATGGCGGTATAATCCATATTGCTGTAATAGCAAAGCAATCGTTTGTCTTAGTTGATAAATGTTAATCTCTTTGGCAGTGATACTGCGGTTAAAAAGAAAGATTTCACCTGAGGTTGGTGTTGTTAGTCGATTGATACAGCGCAATAAAGTACTTTTCCCACATCCAGAGGGTCCCATTAAGACCATAAGGTCACCTTGGTGTATGTGCATGTTTATATCAGATAAAACGGTTCTGTAATTGTACTTTTTGACTAAATTCTTTATGGTTATCAAAGTATTTCCTTCTTACTATCACTTGATGGTTAAAGATAATGGATTTTCATTGTATTGACTTTGCTATAAAGCTTGTGTATCAAGATTAAAAAACATTTATAAATCAAAAAATACATAAGACCTAGAATGCAATAAATCGTGATACTTTCATCATGTGTTAATGTTAATGACATCGCTTGTTTCATCATCTCAGGGACTCCAATGACATAAGCAAAAGGCGAGTATTTTAATACCGAGGTGAACTCATTAATCATTCCAGAAAAGGAAAAGCGCAGAATTTGCGGTAATTTAATGAAAAGAAATATTTGCCAAGGTTTAAATCCTTGTGCTGTAGCTGCGATAAGCTCTGTTTTGTCAATTGATAACAACGCGCCTTTGAAGACTTCAAATAAATAAGCTCCAGCAATAAGCCCCAAGCTTAAATTGATTGAAAGCATGGCCGAGATATTCATTATACCAAGTTCAGGTAGACTAAAGTAAACTAAAAAAATCATGACTAAAACAGGAATTGATCTCAATATATAGCTGACTACATTACAACAAGCAGCAAAAACTCTGTATTTAAATGTATAGATGAATGTCATTAATAAGCCAAAAGCTAAACCGGTCAAACTGCATGAAAGCGTGACAATAATAGTATAATAAAGGCCGTAACAGAGTAGGACTACAATATGAAGTAAGTTATTCATAAATCAATAAAAGATGTTACTTTAACCATTTATCTTCGATCTCTTGAAGCTTTTTCTTTCCTAAGCTGACTAAGAATTGGTTAAACTGTGTTTTTAATTTTGAATCACCTTTTTTAAAGGCAAACCCAAGTCTGTCGATATCTTTAAATGCATAACTTATGTGAATCGGTAGATCGAGTTTATATTTATAGTTGTCATAGACAGGTTCTTCAATAAAGGCCAGATCAAGGTTGCCATTTCTAAGGTCATTAATGACCTCGTTATAGGTTGGGTATAACTTAACTTTGCTTAAAGAATAATAACCTTTAGGTTGTAATTGATCTTTAATTAACGTGCTATAAGCCATGCCTCGAGGATAACCAATAGAGTATTGATTGAGTTGGTCCAAGTTTGAAATATCAATGTGACGCTTAGTTAAACTCACCAAGTACCAAGAATTAAGATAATAAGGATTAGAAAAATCCATCACTTTAGCGCGCTTAGGTGTGATTGATATACCTGAGAATGCTACATCAGCTTTGCCGCTGGCTACCGCACCAAGCATGCCTTGCCAATCGTAGCTGGTAATTTTCATTTTATAATCATGTGCTTGACAAAAAGCTTTAAAGAGGGTGAGGTCTAAACCTGTTAGTTTACCATCTTTTTCATAAAGCATAGGCGGTGAAGCAGGTGAGACGGCAACTTGAATAACATTATTGCTTGATTGGCTACAAGCAGAAAGGCCTACAATCAACAACATGGTGATGATAATTCGAGTAAATCTAAATTTATTTAACATTTGATGCATAGTTTCTCCTCAATAACTAATTATTTTTGTTTGATTAACACATTAGAAACACCCACAAGTTATTGCGACATTTACTTGCGGCAAAGCCATATAGGGTGCTGCTATTTGATTTTAAAGCAAAGAGATTAAGCTAATTGAAAGGTATAAAATTTACTAAATATAATAGGGTACTTATCTACCATTGGGTCGTTGTCTACCCGAAAAGTTAATTGTAATAGAAGCTTGTCATGTGATTTATATATTTTCCCAACGCCTGAAACATATTTTCCATCTAATGGCTGATCATCCCAAAGTGTGACGCGAGCTTCGTTATGGTGAGACTTCAACATTGTACATTTTGCTGCGATGTCTTTGTAGTGTTCTGAACTATCAATGTTTTTTAATGACAAAGTAACTAGAAGCTTCCCCTTGTCATTGATAAAACTGGCTTTTGCATATTTGTCATGGCCGCTTTGACTGTGCCATAAACCGTGTGATAAAAGTGCTTTGCAAAAATCGATTTGTGTGATGCTTTGTGCTGAAAAAGCAAGTTGCACAAGCATAATGCTAGTGGTAATTGAAGCGATAATCTTTTTCATAAAATTTCCTTAAAGTCCTTTAATACAGTTAGCTGACATCGTTTAAATGTCTTGGTGCTTGCTGTATTTTCCATTGGTAATAACTAAGGTATGAGAAAGTTATAAATGTAATATGTAGATCTATTGGTTTTGATGTGAAATATTATTTAATTTTTGTGAAAATAGTCTCTATAGTTCAAAGTATGAGGGAATATTATAGCTGGTGCATTTTTTTTTCTTGAATTTTGGAAATATGTAAGATAAAAATTAAAAGGTGATTGCTCGTGTAATCATACTTGTAGTAAAACTAGTTTTATAATAGGGGGAAATAAAAATGAAAAAATTAACGGTAGGAGCTTTTATCTTATCTAGTGTGTTATCTTCTGTATCTTTTGCTACTGTAGGTGGTATTTACCTAAAGACAAATGGTCAACAAACCATAAATTTAGCAGATAGTGCTATTAAATCTGTGGTGATTGTTTACGGGGCTGGGCAATCAAATTCTCAGATATCAAATTTCAAATACGCATCAATTACTGATGTGAAAAATTCAGGTGAAGTTAGCAGTTCACCACAGAAAATTGGTCAGTTCACCTTTCCATTAATGCATCCATATGGTTATGCAAATGTTTTTTTAGTGGTAAGTGATGCTGATATCATTCATTGCAGCTATAGCAGTAATGATTTACAGTATCAAGCACTTGACACAAAACTATATGTTACGCTAGGCAATCCTGATGTTTTTGCCCATACAGTTACGTATTGCTCTGCCACTTTTGCTTCTACCTAGATTTAAGTGTAGAAGTTTAGACTTGATCTAATAGCATCAAAAACTTCTTCGGCACCTAACACGGCAAAATGATTTACGAGCGGTATGAATCCTTGTTAAAATGCGCCGAAGTTTAATCAATAGAGTCATTTTAGATGTCAGTTATTAAAGTAGAAGATTTTATTCAAAGTGTTGCCGATGGATTGCAATTTATTTCTTATTATCATCCTAAAGATTTTGTGCAAGCGATGTATCGTGCTTACGAGCATGAAGCATCAAAACCAGCTAAAGATGCGATTGGACAGATTCTGATAAACTCGCGTATGGCGGCTTATGGTCATCGCCCGATTTGTCAGGATACTGGTATGGTTTGTGCCTTCGTTAAAGTTGGGATGGAGGCAAAGCTTGATCGCACTGATCGCACGATTACTGAACTTGTTAATGAAGGTGTGCGTCGCGCGTATTTAAATGCAGATAATCCGCTTCGAGCATCGATGGTTAACCCACCACATGGCGCACGTAAAAATACCAAAGACAATACACCGGCGATTGTACATATTGATATGGTGGCAGGCTCTAATATCGAGATTGAGTTAGCAGCAAAGGGTGGTGGCTCTGAATTTAAATCAAAATTTAAAGTCTTAAATCCAAGTGATAGTATCGTTGATTGGGTGCTTGAGATGTTGCCAACAATGGGGGCGGGCTGGTGTCCACCGGGTATTATTGGTATTGGTATTGGTGGTACAGCGGAAAAAGCGATGTTACTAGCTAAAGAGTCATTAGGTGAAGAGATTGATATGCATGAGATTCTTGAGCGTGGTGCGCAAACGGAACTTGAAAAGTTGCGTGTTGAGCTTTATCACAAAATCAATGATCTAGGCATTGGCGCACAAGGCTTAGGTGGTTTGACAACGGTGCTTGATGTCAAAATCCATGAATATCCAACGCATGCAGCGTGTAAGCCTGTGGCACTTATTCCAAATTGTGCCGCAACGCGTCATGTTCATTTCACTCTAGATGGTTCAGGCGTTGCCAAGTTGCCTGTACCAAAATTAGAAGATTGGCCTGAAATTACCGAAACCGATAAATCACAAGTGCGTCGCGTGGATTTAAATACGCTAACACAAGCTGATATTGAAAACCTAAACCCGGGTGAGACATTACTATTAAATGGTAAGTTATTAACAGGGCGTGATGCCGCACATAAGCGGATTATGGATATGGTTAAAAATGGTGAGTCATTACCAGTGGAGCTAAAGGGTAAATTTATCTATTATGTGGGTCCAGTTGACCCTGTGGGTGATGAGATAGTTGGTCCCGCGGGCCCGACAACAGCAACACGCATGGATAAGTTTACCGATTTTATGTTAAGTGAAGTGGGTATTGCCGGCATGGTGGGTAAAGCCGAGCGTGGTCAGGCAACGATTGATTCAATCAAAAAGCATAAAGCAGTTTACTTGATGGGCGTTGGTGGCGCAGCTTATCTGATCTCTAAATCGATTCGTAAGGCTAAAGTGGTTGGATTTGAAGATCTGGGCATGGAAGCCATTTATGAGTTTGAAGTGGAAGATATGCCAGTGACGGTTGCCGTTGATAGTCAAGGGACTTCAGTGCATCAAACAGGTCCTAAAGAATGGAAAGTGAAAATTGCTGAGATGCATACGGCAGGGAAGTAAGCAAAAACAACAAAAATAGCAAAATAATGTCAAAAGAATAATGGATTAATACCCTAATGGCACTACCTTAAGCACTGCCAATGTATAAAAATGCACTTTGAAGCATGAGTTTCTTGAAGTCAGTAACCACATAGGTTTATATATTTTTGCCTCAAAACTCAAAACCCAAATGGAAACTGACAAATGCATTATGCAATTAATAATCTGAAATCACAAATTGAAAAGCAAAAAAAGGCGCTTTTAGAAGGTGATCAAGGTTTAAGTATCAAGAGTCTTCTATCCTCTGATAAATTTCAAACCATCATCAATAATTGCCGAGACTTTAGATCGCGTCTTTATACGCCATTTTTCACTCTCGTACTCTTTATACGACAAGTGCTATCTCCAGATAAATCCTGTAAAAATTCAGTTGCTAATTTTCTTGCCTCAGTATCGACAGAGGATAATGATAATATCCCATCGAGCAATACCGGACCTTATTGCAAAGCACGCCAAAAGCTACCAACAGAAACGATTGAGTCACTTGTTAAATTAAGTGGTAACCTTTTATCTGAAAGTAGCGATGCACGTTGGAAGATTTACAATCGAGAGGTTAAACTAATTGACGGCACAACCCTCACAGTGGCCGATAGCAAGGCAAATCAAGCACGTTACCCTCAGCATGATGCACAAAAAGCAGGTGCAGGATTCCCTATGATGCGGCTTGTTGCCATATTGTCACTTACCACAGGAGCGATTGTTGATTATGCTATTGGTGCCTATAAAGGAAAAGGCACTGGTGAACACGCACTTTTAAGGCAAATCAAGGGTAGTATTCGTAAAGATGATATTGTGATGGGAGATCGCTATTTTCCTTGTTTTTTTGTGATGGCTGATCTGCAGTCAATCGGTGCTGATGGCATTTTTAA
>NZ_JACYVZ010000043.1 GCF_014857925.1 Cysteiniphilum marinum
GTATACTCAAAGTTATCTCTGTCAGAGGCGCAAGATAGTTATGATGATAATATTAAAGATTTCCCCATATGATAGGCTCAACTTCACCTCTCAGCGAACGATCCTTAGTACCAGGCCATGTTGTGTGATTTAGCAAAAGTCCTTTAGTAATGGGCATTAGGAAGTTGCTGAAGCCATAGCTTAAGATTATTGATCACAAAATAACAGTGTTATGAACGCCAAGGGATAATTACAATGTAAGATCATCGATCAACATGGATTAAGTCGCCAGATAATGACAAACAAAGTGGTGTATGTTTAAATGATGTTGTTGAGTTTAGGGAAGTTTAAAAATTAAGGCATAAGGTATGAGCAAGCAAAAGCAAATTCAAGCACTTCAATTTGAGGTGTTACAAAAACTTGGTGAAATGGTTAATCTAGTTGATGATGGTAAAAGCAAAACGGCTAAATCTATACCAATAATGGCGGTTGTATTAGCGGGGTGCGTTTCAACGGTAGCTGATCTTTTAGAGTTAAACCAAGAGGGTGCTTCTTATGCGTTGTACAAGGAGACAGAAGCAGCCATACAGCAAGGTGGGCTTAAAAATATACGCAAAAAGCAAGCGTCAGGTGGTGTTAAATATTCGATTTCAGATATTGGGGAAAATGACTTTGAAAATGGCATGAACTATTTAGGTCAAGAGTTGTCAACAACACTGTTTAGCTCGATTCATGAGTTACCTGAAACAATGCGCAAGCCAGAAATGTTATTAAGAGGAGTTGAATGTTTACTTGCTAATTTGTTAAATCAAAAGTTTCGCGGCTTAGGTGATGTGCATAATATTCTTGACTCATTATGTGACCATGTACACATGAATTTAAAAGCATTGGATAATAAAGTTGTTCCAATCAAGTAAGGTTTGAGAAATGAGCCTAGACAACGCCAACATTACCGATAATATCCTACTGGAAAACAAAGCAAGGCGTATCATTGAAAGTAATCAAGATATATCAACGGGGGCATTGATTGATAAGCTTAAAAAGAAAGCCATACCACAAAGCATGATTGATAAGTTAGTTATTGTCGACGAGGCGCAGTAGCTTAATAATGTCCTACGCAGAATTAGTGCTAAGTATCCATTAATCAAAGGCAAAACGGATTATGACAAGAAGCAAAAGCTGTTAAAATATCTGCTAGGTAAAGGTTTTGATTATCAGTTGGTGCAAAAGGGGATTGATGAGTATTTTAGTGATAATGAATAGGGTGTTACAGTGACAAAGAAAAAAGACCTTAACAAACCCAAGTACGATGAATTTGTTAAATTCAACCTTGAGCAACGAGACATTGCCGAGGAATTGATTAGGCAAATATTACCGCAAGAGTTATCTAATCTTGCCGAGTCTGACAAAATGCAACTTGAACCCAGTGAGCATATTGATCCTGAACTTAGAAAGTTAATTAGCGATGTGCTTTGGAGTATTCCGATTAAGGGCAAAAAAGCCTATATCTATTTTTTGATAGAGCATGAGAGCGGTTTAAAGGGGCATGACCTTTTGCCTTTTAGATTCCATAAGTACGTGATAAGGATAATGGAAAAGCACTTATCCAAGGGCAATGACAGGTTACCTATTGTTATGCCGATTTTGCTTTATCATGGTACAAAGGAAAAGTACCCGCATAGCGTTAGTATTTTTGATTGTTTCGAGAGCAAAACATTAGCGCAAAAATATGCTTTTAATGATATAAGACTAATTGACCTAACTGTGATGAGTGATGATGAAATTGCCAAACAAGGGTTTAGGTTTTTCTTTGAATTGGTGCTAAAATACGCAAGAGATAAAGAACTTGCCAAGAGATTAGTAGAGTTATTGGAATCACACCCTGAACTTGCTAATTATTTTGATGGTAAAGATTTTAAGAAAGCGTTTGTTAATTTGTTGATGAGTTTGGATTTAGATTCAGAGTATGTAGCAAGTGAGACGTTAAAGAAATTAGACAACTTAACAGGGGTTGATATTATGACTCTAAGACAGCAATGGGAAGAAAAGGCGCAACAGCAGGGGCTATTGAAAGGTAAACAGGAAACGGCACGTACTATGCTAGCTGATGGTTTATCTGTTGATATGGTTGGCAAGTACACTAGCCTCGACCTTGATACGGTGCTTAAGCTTAAAAAAGAAGTGGATAGCAAAACACAACACTAATCCATTCCATGAAGTTGACCGATGCAAATGTGCCAAGGATTTGGTGAAGCGTATTTGTATCGCGAGCCACAAACAAGGTTATCGTTATTTAATGTTATGCTTACGCTGTCGTTGGTTTAGATTGTTTGAGGTGATTAGATGACCGATCACTAAAAGACTGACAATGATTGATATCTTCTTATGTGCTAAGAAAGTATGTTAAAGTAGAATTTTACGATTTTTATGACGCAAATGCTCATAAATATTTTCCATTGCACCAACAAATGAATTTTGTCGCTGCCAGAAAGGTGGATAATCTCCCTGCTTTTTGATGATTGAGGCACTGATTGGCTCAAAGTTCTCATCTTTTGCAATTGTTATGGCAGGCATACTCCAGAAGCGCGCAGCGTTCATTTTAATGCCATGCTGCTGCTTAACGGGTGCAAATCGATGTTTCTCAATGACCATTTCAATATCTTCAGGCTGCGCTAGATGTTCAGCAAATGCTCTGCCAAGCTCATTATTGCGTAACTCTTTCTGTAAAGCATCAATCGGCATTCCGTGCAGTGGAAAAAGCAGCATCGGTTGACTGTCAAGCATACTGGCAATGCGATAGTAGACACCCGCAACATGCTTACATGGATTGGCATAGTCAGGGCAACTGCATTCTGCATCAATGTCCTTAAAGCTCTTGGGTAGCAGACCACCTTGCTCAAAAGCATTGTCAATATCGCCAGGAATCTCATTGAGCATCAGCTTGGATAGCCAGCCTGGATGACTGCATATCCGTTCAATGACTTTTTTCCACTGTGCCATTGGCAGTTTGCTGAATTTTAATGTGACTTTATATTTTGGTTCTTTATAGACGCCATAATAGGGATTTTTATTACCGCGAACCGTTGCCTTCACGATATTATCTGTCATTTCAAAGGACAGGATACGACTATCCCCTCGATAAGCCTTACCGCGAGCAAGGCGTCCGGAATCAATAAAGGCGGTTAAGGATTCAACAAATGCCTCACCCCACCAAGTTTTATGCATACTCATCTTCTGTCACCATCTGATTTTTAAGTTTAATTAAATCCATAAAGGATCGGGTATCGAGTGTACCAAGCCATGACTCATCACTTCCAACAATCATATCCGATACGCGCTGCTTATCTTCAAGCATCTGATCAATGCTTTCTTCAATGGTGCCTGCGGTAATGTACTTATGCGCAAACACGGTTTTTTCCTGTCCGATACGATAGGCTCTGTCTGTCGCTTGATTTTCAACCGCAGGGTTCCACCAGCGATCAAAGTGAATGACATGATTGGCTTTAGTTAAGGTAATCCCGACACCACCGGCTTTTAATGACAGGATAAATACCGCAGGCGGTGATTCTGGATTTTGAAATTCCGTAATCATTTTTTCGCGTTTTGGACGAGATGTGCCACCATGCAGATAATAAGTCATATAACCATGTTGCTGTCGCATAATCTTTTCAAGCTCCTGACAGACTTCGGTAAACTGACTGAAAATTAAAACACTTTCCCCGTTAAGCATGATTTCTTTGGTCATATCTAATAGTCTTTGCAGTTTGACGGATCGCTCAGGGGTAAAAGCGCTACCATCTTGCAAAACCTGTGCAGGATGGTTACACGCCTGTTTTAGTTTCAATAGTGAGGAGACGAAAATCGCATTTTTCTCAATGCCTGTGGCGGTTCTTAATCTTTCCTCAGTTTCATCAACAATCGCTTGATAGATGGATGCCTGCTCTTTGGTTAACTGGCAGTACACCTTCTGCTCGATTTTATCCGGCAAATCTTTAATGATATTTTTATCGGTTTTCACGCGACGCAGGATAAATGGCTCAACCATTTTTTTAAGCATCTGGGTGCGATATTCATCGTTGTCTTTTTGTACAGGTAGCTCAAACTCTTTTCTAAAAGCAGTTTTATTGCCAAGATATCCGGGATTGAGGAAATTAAATATTGACCATAAGTCCATCAGTCGGTTTTCAACAGGGGTTCCTGTTAAAGCAATACGTGACTGTCCTTCTAAAGAACATAGTGCTTTGGTCTGTGCCGCTGTCGGGCTTTTTATATTCTGGGCCTCATCAACAATGATTCGCGACCAGTGTTGGGATTGAAAGACATTTTTATCTCGTCTTAATAGCCCAAAGGAAGTAATGACAATATGCGTATTCTCAATCGCCTTGTGAAACATGTCGGCTTTGCGATTAGCACCATGATAAATATAGGTTTTAAGCTCTGGTGCGAATTTGCTGATTTCTCGATCCCAGTTACCAATCACTGACGTTGGTGCTATGAGTAATGCTGGTGTTTCGGCTCTACGCGCCAAGAGCAGCGAAATAATCTGCATGGTTTTACCCAGACCCATGTCATCGGCAAGACAAGGATTCATGCCAATAGATTCCAGATAGGCTAACCATGATAAGCCCCTGACTTGATAAGGCCTTAAGGTTGCCTGTAAATCCGTTGGAGACTCAAGCACAGTAATGGCATCTTTATTAACCAGTTGATCCATCATTTTTTCAAGTGCTGCATCAACATCAATATCAAACTCATCCTCTTTCGCAGCCATTTCAAGTAGATCTTTGATGCTACCTTCTTTTCTGTCAATTTCAGAAGACTCAATGAGTTTCTGCATACGTTGCATTTCTTTAGGGTCAATTTCAATCCACTGTCCACGGAAAAACACCAGATCAGATTTAGCCTCAAGCAGCATCTGCCATTCTTTATCAGATACCTGATGCTCACCTATCGCATAGCTGTAATCAAATCCAACCAGACTGTCGTAGCCAAGATAGCCTTTAGGGTTATCAAATTTTAGATCATCACGTTTTCTTTTAGAGGCTTTAATTTTCACTTTTGCTTTCAAGCGACCTTTTTTAGTCCACCATGACGGGACAATCACACTGTAACCACAGGCGTGGAGTGTCCAGGCGTCTTCTTTTAAAAACTGAAAGGCTTCATCTTTACTTAAGGTGATTTCAGGGGTATCCAATCCAGCATCAAACAATCGCTCAACAGGTTTAAATAAACGGCTGGCATAGCCAAGTTGTAACAGTAGGCTACGCTCAACCGAGGTGCCAAACATCTTCTGATACATAGATTTCTGGCGTGACTTGTTCAAATGATAGGTTTTAAAATCAACCATAAATGACAGATCATTTTTAGACTGCAATAAAAAAGCAAGTGACCAGTCTTCATCTTCTTCTTGTGGGGCATCAAGTCGCATCACGACTTTAAAAGGAGCACCTAGCTGATCATAAGCCAGACTATTGCACCATTGCTTCCAAAGTTGCCACTGGTCTTCTGTAATATGAGCTTTATCTTTTAAGCTCAATGCCTGATCAATGATCGTTCCTTCAACTTGATTATAATGCTTCTGTGGGAAGCTGGTCTGACGGACAAACTCAGTCAGCACACATTCCGAAAAGTTTTCAATGACACTTAAACCATCGGCATAGGGTGAGGCGCAAGCTGCGTAAGGCATCAGCTGTCCCATATGCTTAATATGACGATTGTATTCATCACTAAGTGGTTGCCATTTCATCGTAAAATTGAGTTTAGTGCGCTGTTTTAACGCAGTGATATAAGGAATATACTGGTCATGTTTAATTAATGTCGATAACTCACGTACTACGGCAATCCAGAATCTGGCATCATCAGCAAGCTGAACATTATCGTCAAAGTAATAACTCTTGGATAGGTAAGCCACTGGTTTGACCAGTGAGACTTTCAAGGCTTTGCCTTTAGATTTAGTTTGGGATGCTGTCATAATATACCTGTGGGCTTGGCGGTCACACAGGAGAAATAAAAATTATGACAGCATCATCTTATGAAAGTCTAAGTCATTCGAAATGGGACTGCAAATATCATGTGGTATTTGTTCCAAAATATAGGAAGAAAGTGCTTTACGGCAAGATTCGCAATTACCTTGGTCCGCTATTCCATGAGTTGTCGAATCAAAGAAGCAGTAAAATACTGGAGGGGCATATGGTTCAAGATCATGTGCACATGCTAATAAAAATACCACCGAAATACTCAGTTGCGGAAGTAATTGGATATATCAAGGGTAAAAGTGCGATTGCAGTTGCGCGTCAATTTGGAGGAAGGCAGCGTAATTTCAATGGTGAGCGATTCTGGGCAAGAGGCTATGCTGTTTCGACAGTAGGCTTTGAAGAGGTTCAGATACGTGAGTACATTAAGAACTAAGAGCAGATTGACGGACGAGGTTCAGACGAATCTGGTAAGTTTTAAATCTTGGAATAACGTTTAATCTGGCAGCCCTTGGGGCTGCTAAAAACCGCCAAGCCTCCCGTTCCACGGGAGCGGTATGACTGGCAAAATTCAGATCTTTAACAAAGCTCAGCGCATTTTGAATCTCTAGTGTATGAATCATTAGCGGCACCAATGACTCAACCTCACGATTTTCAATATCAGCGATATTGGCAATCAGCGGTGATGGGATGGGTTCATCATCTTTATTGCATGGAAAATGCATGGTGAGCTTAGTTTGTTTAAAAACATGATCTTTAAAAAACATCTGAGCAAACTCATCCAGCATTTTTTGATCTACTTGATAGGGGTAAGCCTCTTTTTTATTAAGAGCTTTAGGTGATTCAAGCCATAGATTCAGATGACCATTATTATCCGTGTCTGAGCTTGCAACCCAGACTAAATGTATCAGTTTCATATTATGATCCTTATAACTATAGGAGTCGTCTATACTATGTTTACGCCACCAAAAAACATTGTATATAAACGTGACAGCTTAGCAGATTCTATCAACATAGCATATGCTAAGCAATTTAAGTTACACAGAAACCGTATGAAAAGGTTCCCACTGTATTGATCCCTCAAATAATGGGTAACCAGTACTTAGTGACAGCTTAGCAACAGACGTTAAAGTATGTAACTTATTGCCTATAACTAAGAGACCACCATTGATGGTTAGCTCATTTTTAAAGCTACTTTTGCTAACAACCGTCATTTTTAATCCTATGTCTTTAAACTCAGCAAAGAATGGAGCATATAAAACTAATCTACTTTTAGGATTAGGAACTTCTGTGATATGCCAATACCAACCATCATCTGCTTGCGCATATTGACTTGTCCATTGCCCTTTTATTTCATATGTTAAAACGATGGTGTTATCTTCTGTATCATGATAGATATGCAGTTGACAGTTATAACTATGTGTTGACGTATCATCTTTTTGATTAATAATTTCATATGCACAAACCGAGTCTTTCTTGGGAACAAAAAACGAAAAATGATTTACCATAAGTATAACGCCTTTGTTTTTTAAGTGATCATTTGAGTAGCCAGAAATTAGGTGGAGCAATGCCATGACCAGTACCGCAAAAATTCTCAAATTTTTTTTCATATATATGACTATTCAGAATCATTATCACATGTCCACTACTTCTTATACTGCCATGAATAAGATATAAAAGATTTATCCCAAATGTATCAAAAAGAATTAATGTAGTAACTCTAGTATATAATCGGTCAACTGTGCTTCTAGTAAGCCTTTTTACATATCAATTAGATTGACATGGGTATTTATGAAAATGACTAGATATTCTTCTAGATGATACATAAGTAGAGTAAGCCTGTGCCCAATATGATGTAAGTTAATTTAATATACGATGACAATGATTATTCTGTGAATGTGCCGATAATGATTTCAATTATGTTATCGATACTGTTACGTTGTATATCCATATGAAAAATAGCCCTTAATTGTCGATGATTCAAAGCGAGAAGCCTAATACCTTTTTGCAAAAGTATTTGCTGCAATTGATAGGCATCAAAAGCATTTGATTTGAGGGTAAAAATGACAATATTGGTTTCAACAGGCATGACTTCTATGTCATCATGCTTAGCTAAGCATTCTGCAAAATAGTGGGCATTGGCATGATCCTCGCCCAATCGGTGAATATGATGATCAAGTGCATAAATACAACCTGCAGCCATCAATCCTGCCTGGTGCATCACACCGCCTTGCTGGAATTTATAAAACCAGGCTTTATCAATAAATGCTTTACTGCCAGCAAGTACTGATCCCATCGGAGCGCCAAGACCTTTAGCAAAATCAATCCATACCGAGTCAATATGTTCACAATAGCTACTGGCTTTAATCCCTGTTGCTGTACATGCATTTAACAATCTTGAACCATCCATATGTACTTTAAGTCCATTTTGATGCGCATATTCGCAAATGTTATTAATAGCTTCTAATGACCAGATGGCACCACCACCTAGATTTGTCGTTTGCTCTATCGAAACGACCGTTGCTTTAGCAATATTATATCCGCTATTAAGCCCAATAGCCTGCTTTAATTGATCAACACTAAATATCCCTCGTATTCCTTCGATGATTTGTGGTTGGGCACCAACTAATCCACCAATCAAGCCCGATGCCATATTCAATGGATGTGCACTTTTGTCAATAATAATTCGATCTCCAGGCTGACAGAGTGTCCGATAAGCAACACCATTGCACATCGTTCCAGTTGGCATAAAAACTGCCGCAGGCTTTCCCAATAATTCACAAACCCGCGCCAACAGCAAATTCACTGTTGGATCTTCACCTGCTGCCTCGTTACCAACTGTTGCTTTACTAATCATCTGTCGCATAGCATCAGAGGGATTCACATTAGTATCACTAAACAAATCATATTGAATATTACTCATCTTTTCTCACCTTAATGATCAATCATTTTAAACATCTTATTTACCTTTTATTTACCTCTTGACTTCCTTAGATACGCAACATCATAAAATAATTTACAAGCGCTATTGTTATCACAACGTATATTTCAATTGTGTTAAAGGATATTTAGTTGCAAGTGCACTTACTTTTGTTCTTAAACCTTTAATATTTGTTTTGGCATTAATCACTTCAGCAATCCAATGTGCAGTTGTTAAAAAATCTTCGGCGATCAATCCTCGTCTTGTTAGGGCATTGGTTCCCAATCGAATGCCCCAGCTATTTTCAAACGGCAACCATGCAGGTAGAACACGAATGCCTGTTTGATGTAATCGAGCAAAGACGTTCCAAGCATCACCCTCCGATGTCATTGGCAACCACAGCTGATGTGTTTGGGTATAGTTAAATTGACAGCCGCAAACATTGATCCTCTCATTAATTAAATGCTTTGCCATGATTTGTGCATGTTCACAAACACTTTTAGCGTAAGCGATAGCATGAACTCTCATTTCACAAAACACATAAGCCAAAGCCATCATTTCCGCGGTACCTGAGTTTGATTGCAATCCAGGTGAAATACTATGCCTAATTTTAGCTTCATCATCGTGATTAAAATCACAATGAAACGCAATGATTGCCTTTTGAGGGCCTGGGAACGTTTTGTGTGTACTGCCATGAATAATATCAACACCATAACGCAAAGGGTTTGCAAGTTGCTGTCCGATAATCAGACCCAATAAATGAGAGATATCGCAACTAATCACCATATTTGGATATTGTGCTTTAAAAGCCGAGACAATTTTTTCCCAAGGCTGAGACTGCACAATAAAGCTCTGATTAACGAGCATTAATTTATTTGAACTTGCTTGCCAAACGTTAGACATCATCGTTAATGTCCGTTCAATATCAATCAAATGTGTATGCTGGTCAAAAACAATATCATGCATTGAAATACCGCATTTACTCGCAATATAATTTAATCCAAAATGTCCACCGCAATGCTCTGACACATAAAAAACATGATCACCACTATTTGCCAAACCAAGTAATATAGATATCTCTGCTGCCTGCCCTCCTCGTGGGCGAAAATCAACGCGTCTGGTGCCCAAAAAATATTGTGTCTGGTCGGCAATAAATGCACTAAGTTTGGCATGATGGCACGCTTCATTAAAATGCCATGCGCCAAATATCTCACCCGCGCATGGTGGAAAATCATAACAATCATAAGCAGTTGAGGTCAGTATCTTTTTAGCACTCAGACTCATATGATTCTCTGAGGCATTTAAATTAAGTATCGATGACCTGCAAGTACAATCTTCTTTTAAAAAGTCATTTAACTGTTCTAGCGCTTCCATCAAACACTCTCATCACTAAAGCTACTCTCTTGTCCTTGACCAAACATCTGATAAAACACGCCTTTACTGTGGTGAAGTTGCTCTAAAGATCCTGTCTCAACTACTTCTCCTGCGTTTAAAACCATGATGCTATCTACCAGTCCTAAGGCATTGATGCGATGTGATATCAACAAGACTATCTTGTCTTTTAAGGCAACTTTGAGTGTCTTGATCAAAAGCGTTTCTGTCATTACATCAAGGCTTGCCGTTGGTTCATCTAAAATCACAATTTTTGCCTTTGATAAAATTGCTCTGGCAATCATAATACGTTGCTTTTGCCCAATTGAAAGTTGCACACCACCCTCGCCGACTATGGTATGATACTGCGAATCAAAACATTCAATAAACTGATCACATAATGCTAATTTTGCTGCATTAAAAACTTCATCAGGGCTAGCAGATAAACGACCATAGTGGATGTTGTCAAAAATACTACGATTAAACAGAATCGGCTCTTGCGGTACAACGGCAATCAAGCGTCCAATCAAAGATGACTCAAGTGTGCTGATATCGTTTCCATTAAGATAAATCTTACCCTTCTGTGGTTGCAATATCCCAGTGATCAGTTTAATCAACGTTGATTTACCAGAACCCGACATACCAACAATCGCAAGATGACATTGTTTCTCTAGTTGCAAATTGAAGTTTTTAAGTATCGCTTTATCTTGGTAATTGAAAGATACATCAACGCATGCTATTGAAGCGTGATTAACAGCAATGTCATCATTACCGATCGTGAGTTTAACCTGTAAGTCTTTTAACGCTTCATTTTTATTACTTTCATTGTTTCCATTGTCTCTATTATCTTTATTATTTTTGACATTAACTTTTTGCTCTTCTTTACGATCAGCCATTGCTGTGAGACTATTAACAAATTGGAGTGAAAATCGAATACGGTTTAGCTCACGATAGAGCATGCTCAACTCTTGCGTTAACCACCATATCATTCCTACTGAGCTAAATGATAACATTGGCACCAACAGTAAATCGCCTATTGATATTAACTGTTGTGACCATAACCAAAGCATCAATAATGCCATAACAGTCATATATAAAATAGCACTCATACTCTGATATAAACGCATTTTTTCAAAACACCTTTGTGCTAAATAAGCATTTTCAACTTCATGCAGTTGATTGTTTTCAAAACGCTCAATTTCATAGTGCTCTTTTCGATACCATTTCATTGGTAGAAAATTTGTAAACACATCATTAACTTGCCCAGATAGCTTTGTAACGCTTTGTGCATGAAGATCGCCATAATGCGCTATTTGAGGGTTGATTAATTTGACAATCGACAAGTGTACACTAACCCATAGTAATAAGGCGATTGCAAAACAAATATGTACGCCAAAAAGAAGAATGATGGCAACGATGAGTGCACCAAAAATAGAAACAAAATGAAGTATAACTATCTCAAGTACACGATGGCATGCAGAGGGCGTATTATTGATATGTTCGGTATATTCACCAACATGATTTTTTATAAATTGTGTGTATTTTACATGACATATTTGGGTAAAAAGATAAGTACGTATTGATTGACGGAACCTTGGAAATGCGTAAATACTTAACATACCCTGTATACGCATGGCACATTCCATCGCAACCCATATGATAACTAGCCAACCTAAAGGATAAACGAGTACCATTATCTCTGTTGGATTAGCATACACATTATCAACTGCTTTCTTCAGAAAATAAGGGAACATTGACTCCTTTAAAGACCATACAAGACAAAGTAATGTCTGGCAAATAAAGATCGATTGCTGCTTGGTAGCAAATAACAGGATAAATTTCATCGGCGAGGTAGTATATCGTCTTTGCATTTCTTGCTTTCCTTTGACTTCTTTTATCTCTTTTATCTCTTTTATCTCTTTTATCTCTGGAATATTTTGCATATGCCCTATATTTTTCAAACTGTTATGCAATGGCTGTATCTGGGCATCGAATGACGACTGGGTTTTGTTGATCTTGTCTAGTCATCTTGACTATCTGTTGTTGAGAATCTTTGAGTAGACTATGCCATAATGTCTTATACACTACGCCCTGTGAATCACCTGCATTGTGCAGTTTTGATGCCATATGCAATGTCTTTAAACGCTGTAATGCATATTCGGCAGCTTTCATATTCACAACCCAGTTTAGCTCAGGTAATATGAGTATGACCTTGTCAATCATCAATTCGATACTGTCATGCCTATTACTCATGCTAAATAAATCTAACAACGTACTCAAAATTTTAATCGTCTCATTATGACAGCACCACATACCAAATTTACCAGAAACAGGGTTGGGGATATTAACATGCGAAGGCACATCCTCCTCAATGAGCCATCTTGTAACGAGGGCATATCGATCATGTTTGGTTTGACTCTGCGGGCTACCATGCCAGATGTATGCATTAAAGAGAACTGCATCACCGATATTACATGGATAAGAAACGACTTTCTCAACAAAGTTTTTATCTAAGGCTTTTTGGTCAATGAAATCAATACCCCAAAAGTCAACTGCAGGTTCAATGACGCCAGTTGATGGCTCGGGCAAACACAACAACGGTCCATCTTGCGTTGTGATTGTTGACAATGATAACCAACACGTAAAGCTGTAATATTCCTTTGGATTTGTGTGATATGCAATATCCTGATGAAATGGGATAGCATCGCAAGCATATTCATTTTTGCAGATCACATTGGTCTTTGTTAACTTAATAGATTGATTTAAGTAACTTTCAAGCTTCTTATGAAGCGATTTGATGACATCAGTAAATGGCTCGATAATGGCGGAAGGAGCTGCCCATCTACTCACACTCGATAAATAATGTGAGCGTGAGCAATTCATCTCTCTAGCACAACAATCGATATGCATATGCATTGCTTCTATCGGCACCATAAGTGTTTTAGCATTAATCAGTTCTGGCAAGAAATCAACACCATTTGTCAGTATTTCTGCATCAGTTGTTAACATGGCTAAACTCCAGCATCGATAAGTAACTTTTAAGCGATACATGTTTTGTTAACACCAAAGCAGATGATTGCATAAGATGCTCCCACATTTGTCTACTGCGAAGTCTTCCACCTGTTTCAATCATCATATTAAGATCCAGTAAGCTACCCTGTGGGGTATCTTCATCAATTAACATCTCAAGTACAATCAATTTACCATGACGATTAAGTGCTTTACTGGCATGATCAAGTAATGAAGGCATCTCACGATCTGACCAATAGTGTAGATATCTTGGAAAAATAAGATAATCATATTTATCATGCCATGGCGATAATAAATCAAAATCAGCAACGCTTACGTTTTTCAGATTTTGCCAAGGTTCAAAGTCACGTAGTCGCGCCTTATTATCATAATAAGTAAAATGGCACTCAGGGTATTTACTTGCTAAATGTGGAATAATTACTCGTGCGCAAGTCCCTGCTACCAGTATGGATGTATTCTGAGCAAATATAACATGATCGGATATTGTTGCAAAATCACGGCGCGCATAACCTATCAATGTTCGATGATAAATACGCAAATCTTCAATATTGGCATTATCTTTGAAGCATCGATGATGTACAGGTTTTTGCTTAAGCAGGGTTAATAAAGGTTGAGTTTGCCATTGTTGCATAACCGCAAGCCACATTTGTGAAGCATCCACCATAAAATGATCAGGTGAGTTGACAAATAATATTCCTAAATCTGTCAGTTGCCACATTGTCTTGTCATAATGAACAAGGTTAATTTCCCATAAGCCTCGCAGCAATCTTAAAAGGTTTTGTTCATCAATGATTCCTTTCTGCGATGACGCATCTAATAATTTATCTGAGTGGTGAGCACTCGCTGTTTTTAATGCTTTGATTAATTGATCAATGTGCATTTTGCCGTGAGATAGTCCTTCAAAAATACCAACAGATAATGCCGTTGAAATAACATAAATTGACCAGAAAGACACCATTTTTGACGAAAGCTCAGCAACACCATCTGAGTCCTTTGTGGTTATGATATCAATCACTTCACCTTTTTCATTGATGCGTACAAACTGCTGATCAAACGTTTGAACAAACGCCATACCATTGTAATAAGGCTCAACATATTTATATCTATCTTTATATACTGCGATTCCTTGCTTATTAATATGAAACCAGCCTTGATCATCTTGGGCACGCGCAAAGCCTTTATGAAAAACATCTAAAAAAAGATAATCTACATTATTTATTCTACAGCCGTTGATATCAATGTGAAAAAAACGTCCATTGCTGATAGCAACTGCAACACCATCTTTATAGTCACCAACATAATCATAATAAGCGGCATAAAGAGAATCTCCGGATTTTGAAATGTGTTGAAAGCCATTTTCTGACTGCGTGACACAAGAATCCTCCTGAAAATTACCACACCAATGATAATTGCCTATGTATACTGGATTACCCTCGGTATTGACATGGAACCATCGATCATTGTGATCAACAACAGCAGCACATTCATCATAAAAACCATATACCTTTTGATACCTATGTTCATAGGCTGGTTGTCCATCAATATCAATGTGATAACTACCACTGTCATCAGCAACAGGAGCAAATCCTGGAAAATGAAATTTCATCACCCAATGATAGGTTTTGTCAGTTATCGGCTGTCCAGCTAACTGATGATAGGTAGCGCATGCCGATACCTTAATGTGTTTATAATTATTTTGCATGATCAATACCACCGATGATACTAAGCAACTGGCACTTGGCGCATGTTACATTTCTGACATACCGTGTGTTGCATATAATTTTGGCATAACTTCTTATACGCGTCACAGTTAAAAATTTCATTCAGCGAATTGACATGAAGATTACCGAAATCTCCCAATGCACGTCTTTCTTTCTCCGGTGCACAGCATGGATTAAAACGACCATCTGATGCAATCCATGCCTCCTTACCTAAAAAAGGGCATACACCACTTGGTGAGAGATTGTTAACCGCTGAATCTTCAAGATGATCAAAGTTAACCAGTTTTATATACTTACCATTAGGTAACGCCTGACGTTTTGATAGTACTTGCGCCTTCTCAACGGCAATATTCCAACGTGCTATTGCATCACTATCTTTGCGCAAGGATTGCTTTTGTAACATCGGAAAATTATGCGTCCATAATTGATGTCCTTTGATACGATCAACCCCAAGGGATACACCTAATTCGACAATTTTATCGAGCTCGTTAAGGTTTTCTTCCATAAAAGTTAACTGCAAAGTAACGCTGCAATAGTTACCACCAGCAGCAGCAATTTCATCTCTAATACGAATAAATGTTTTAAGATTTGATAAAACCTTTTCCCACTTGGTTTTAAGCATAATCTTCTCTTGTGTTGCTTTTGTTGCACCATTCCAAGAAATCTTAACATCGGAGCCAATGGGAATAATTAACTTTGCCCACTCATCAACCCCTTTTTTGGGAAATGTACCATTGGTTGTCAGATTGAGCTTCAGTTGATGCTGATGACATAATGCGATGATGCGCTCAAAATGAGGATATATCAATGGCTCTCCCATCGTCGATGGGATAATCTCTTTAACACCGAGTGCTTTAGCCTCTGCAAAAACCTTCTCAACAAGCTCAAATGGCATCCTGCGCTTAGGGAGTCTGTTACGAATCCTGTCTTTTTGGGTATTGCTGTAAGGTGAATGATCTTCACACATAATACATGAGAGATTGCAATCATCTGGATTTGTATCAATTGTTACACGCCAAAGGTTATGATTATTCATGACTAGACACCTTGTAAATTCTCTTTTTTATTATTTTCACTACTTTTACTACTTTTACTGTTATCAGATTTGTTGGATAAATTTTGATGAATCAACGATTGATACAAATGCGTAAAGGAAACCGCCTGATCAGCAATATCAATCACATGACCATCTTCACTCAGTAAATAGCCGCGATCGACGATGCTTTGATAAGACGCAGGATTTGTGGTAAGCACTTCATGCATCACATCGGCTAAACTTTGATGGCTTCTATGCTGAAATACCCAACCATTTTGACGGTGCTTAATGTATTCACCCATGCCACCAAAATCAGCGGTAATAACACCAACGCGCGCCTGTAAGGCTTCATGAATCACCAACGGCGAATTTTCCTGCCAAATAGAGGGAACGACAATGACATCAACTTCGTTAAATACCTCATCCATTAATTTATGATTGGCATATTCTGGCATCCACTCAATCAACTGCTCTGATGATACCTTCAGATCTTGCGCTAATTTCTTGAGTGCTTTAGTATTCTGATCCCGTGGCCTTCCCCAAATTCTGAGCTTAACTGCCTGATGATTTTTGACCACTTCAGCAAATGCGCGAATGAGAAGATCAATTCCTTTTGCAGGAATATGCGTGCCAATATAACCAAAAACAAATACTGATTCTTGCCGCCTTTTTCTGAGCTTTAGTCGCTGGATATCAAAGCCATAGTCAATATAAGCAATTTTACGTTCAGGCAGTCCAAACTCGTCAACGTATCGCTTGATTAACGCTTGTGATGGTGCAATAAACAAGTCAATTTTATCACAAACATTTCTAACTGATGACATTCTACGACTAATCCATTGGCGCCAGAAATCACTATCAACATCATAGTCCGTTCGAGTACCAGAATAATACCCAGAATAACACTTTGTTGCACATTTTAAGTCATCCTGACCATCACATAGTTGCCATGGTGTTGGTGAGTTTCTTTGAATAAATTGACCACGTGGGCACATCAGCCAAAAATCATGAATAGTGTAAATCACTGGAATATTAAATGACTTAACCACAGTGACGATACCGATCGATAAATGATTTAAGTGACCAATGTGCACAATGTCGGGACGCAGTGAATTGATAATTTGTTGGCAAACGACATTCACTTCATCACAGTTATAAGCATAACGTACTCTTTCAAGTAATAGATTGATTATATGCAATCTGATGTTTGGATGATTAACATCAAATGATTGTCTATAGCTAAAATCTTTAGCAAATGGATTCTCCTCTCTGGTAATGACATCGACTTGATGTCCCGCATCTGCTAAAGCATGACACAATGTCTGACTATATACCTCAGATCCCGCATTATAAGTTGGTGGATAACCATGAATAACCTTAAGAATTTTCACTTATACAGCCTCTTTAAGTAAATGATGATTGGATGAAAGCATTTCAATGAACTGTTGAATACCTTCTTCTAGTGAAATTAATGGCTGCCAACCCATTAAGTCTGAAGCAAGCTTAGGACAACCTATAAAGCGTGAAGCAAATGAGCTATCAGCATTTTTTCTAATAATTCTGCTGTTGCTGTTTATCCTACTTAAAATAGTTTGAGCAAGTTGCTCTAAAGAGGTTCCAATGCCTGAGCATACATTGATAGGAGGTAACCCTTTTTTTTGTAGTCGGCAACGTTCAATAGCAAGACCAATAGCGCGAATAACATCATCAACATGAATAAAATCAAATATATTGTGCGCCCCATTAATCTCGAGATCTCTACCGAGTAATGCCTGACGTGTTAGCGCTGTAACTACTTTGTTTTCCTGATAATGTTTAATGGCACCATAAACGGCAGATAAGCGCATCACAGTTATGCTTAAACCTGCACGTTGATAAACAGCAGCAATTTCTTCTGCTTTAAGTTTCGATTTTCCATAAACATTACAGGGAATTAAGCTTGCATCTTCTTTAACGGGAAAGTGTTCTTGCTGTCCATACACCTCACGTGTGCTGGCGTATATTACCCAAGGTTTCAGTTGACTTTGATAGGCACCATTAAAAACGTTTCTAGAGCCCTCAACATTAACACAAAAGCACCGCTGTTCGTCACTTTGGCTAAGCTGAACACGGGATACTGCTGCAAGATGTATAATCCCTTCGACTTTCATATCGCATAGTTTATCTCTCAGTAAATGTTGATCATTGATATCACCATATTCTACATGATCAGGGTCATAGCCATGATCATAACCGAAAACACATTCACCTGATTTGACTAGAGCTGTTTTCAGCCTCCTGCCAATCGCTCCACGCGATCCTGTTATCATAATTGTCAAGTGTAATATCCTTAATATTCATTCATAAAATAGGTGAAACCACAATAGAACCTTGATGCAAAAGAGCTATAGCGGGATTCTATGATTTAGGGGAGTATAAATAAATCAAGAAGATATAACTAAATGAATCAGTATGTAATATTTTTGCTTTGGCTAGCACTAAAATTATATTAGTTTTGGTGGGACGCAATTACATTGCAGAAAATTTATTCCAAGCCATCAGGCTTTGCTTATCAATGAGTCAATCACTACGTGATTGACAGCCTAGTTTTAATTTCTTTTTTAACAAGCCCGAAATACCTGTCAAGGGTAAATGGCACGCTACGCGCCCTTGACAGGCATTTCTAAATGGCTTGTTGCAAAAAGGTTGTGAACACACACAAACCGAATAAAAAAAGATATAAGGAGTTAGAACAATGAGAAGCTTAATAACCAATCAACCTGACAATGATGCATGGTTTGACTTTTTTAACTATGTACGGGCGGTTGAGAAAGACCAAGCAGCACCTGCCGATAAAAAGACACCAAAGCGTTTACAAGAAATAAAAAACATAAAAAAAATAAAAAACAACCATGAGCAAGCGGTGCATGTAGTCAATGCAGTGTTAGCGATCAATCACGTCACAAGAGGGTAAGGCGATGCGTATTTTTAACAGTAACTTAGATTTAGCGGTTGATGAAATATATGCCAATACGTCATTTAATGGCCTGGTACTAAGGATCGTTCGCTGAGAGGTGAAGTTGAGCCTATCATATGGGGAAATCTTTAATATTATCATCATAACTATCTTGCGCCTCTGACAGAGATAACTTTGAGTATAC
>NZ_JACYVZ010000044.1 GCF_014857925.1 Cysteiniphilum marinum
ATGTTTGCCTGACATAATTTTTGTTATCTTGTGAATGATATTTAACTATGCTGGTTACCATATTTCATTTACTCAAAACCGGCAAAGATAAATGTCGCCGACCGGCAAAGATAATTGTCGTTCAATAGATAATGGAGATCAATGCTCTATCGAGGAAATGAATATTACGACCGCTCAACATGCCAATGGCATCGTTGACCATAATAACAATGTGACAATAACTGAATCTGAAGATAATGATTATCTAAGCCAGTTTTAGTCAAAGTTCAAATGCCTTAAGATGATAATTGCAGATACGTTATCATCATATGGCATTCATTCAAACCCACAAGGGGAAAAGATTCCCTTTGTGGCATCTTTTTCTCTCATACATTCAATTAGGAGATATAAAGATGAGTAATAAAAAACAAAGCATAAACTTGATGTTAGAAAAGCTTGATGTCGTTTTAAGTCACCCGATAGGCGAAACACTTCAGAAAAGCGAGCAATATGCGCCTTTGAAGCAAATTAGCTCATTAGTGAAAAAACTTAAAATCGAAGCAGGATTGAAAAGTATTAAAAATCAACTTGTAACGATTCAGGCTCAAGGTTTAACTGCACATGAGATGTTTGAAAAAATGTCTCTCGTAGAAACACAAATTGAAGAAATATTTTCTACAGCACGTGGCTCTATGAAAGATAAACCAGAACAATCAAAAAATAGTAACTATAAAAGTAACTCAAGCAATTATAATAAGCCTAAACAAAATAAGGCTGACAATAATCATGCTGAGTCTGAACAGTCAGATGATTGCCTTTATAGTTAACTTATAAATCCTCAACACAGGAGAAATATTTTACCTCCTGTGTAGGCAATTTATTTTCTTCTGCATTCAAAGTTATTGGAGTAGATCATGAAATTGCCTAAAAATTTACATATTGAGATTGATGCTTTTAGCATTGCACAAATTGGTAATGAACAACTTTATGCTCTTGTAGATCAGGAGCTGCAAAAGGTTGGCATTTTCAATATTGGAGTCACTGATATGGAGTTAAAACCAGTATCAATTGTCCGAAAATTTAATGAAGTGCGATACAAATGCATTATTAAGAAATTCAATATAATCAAATAAACCCAGTATGGGAGATTAACAAGATCCCATCAAAGGTATTGTTCTTCTCCCAGCGAATAAATCATTCTCAAGGAGAAAATAATGAATAAATTTACATTTAAAATATCTGGCATCTTTAATGCTCACGAGCATAATGAAAGCAGAAATGATTTTAAAGTGACAACATGCTCCATTAATGAAGCAATGGAGCAAGCTGAATTATTCATAAAGAACAATGATTATAACGAGTTAAGTTGTATACAAATAACAAACCTTATTCATAAGTGTCTTGTGATACATGGTGATGTTATTAAACATGAAAATACTAAAGCAAAAATAGATTGGTTATATCCGAAATTCACTCACTCTTACATTCAAGAGCAAGTGCATGAGTTAGAACAGCAATTAGGTTATAGTGATACTTCTCGTGGAAGAAACTGGATATGTCGTCGTATCCAAGATTATGATCTTCATTCAGCTAAATTCAATGAATATGGCGGTATATATCCTGCTTATAAAGATAGACGTATTGATGAGTATGCATTAGTCATACCGCTCCCGTAGAACGGGAGGCTTGGCGGTTTTTAGCAGCCCCAAGGGCTGCCAGATTAAACGTTATTCCAAGAATTAAAACTTACCAGGTTCTTCTGAACCTCGCCCGTCAATTTGCTCTTGGTTCCTAATGTACTCACGTATCTGAACCTCTTCAAAGCCTACTGTCGAAACAGCATAGCCTCTTGCCCAAAATCGCTCACCATTGAAATTACGCTGCTTTCCTCCAAATTGACGCGCAACTGCAATAGCACTTTTACCCTTGATATACCCAATCACTTCCGCAACTGAGTATTTTGGTGGTATTTTTATTAGCATGTGTACATGATCTTGAACCATATGCCCTTCCAGTATTTTACAACCTCTTTGATTTGACAATTCATGGAATAGTGGCCCAAGGTAATTGCGAATCTTGCCGTAAAGCACTTTCTTCCTGTATTTTGGCACAAATACCACATGATATTTGCAGTCCCATCTCGAATGGTTTAGACTTTCATAAGCTGATGCTGTCATAATTGTACTTCTCCTGTGTGACCGCCAAGCCCACAGGATTATTATGACAGCATCCTACACTAAATCTAAAGGCCAAGCCTTAAAAGTCTCACTGGTCAAACCAGTGGCTTACCTATCAGAGAGTTAATGACACTGATGACTGGGTAGTAGTTTTTAATAATTATTTTGGCTTGTTTCCTTCAGAGTATGAAGCAAGGAAAATAATTAAAAAGGCACAACGCGCTGGCGTGCATACGCCAAAGCTAATGGCCCCTTACTCACACTCAAATATGGCACACATCTATTTGCAACAGCAGTTAATTAGCACACTTAAGCCAATTAACATTGTTGGATATATTGATAAAGCAATTAGTAAAAGAAGACCGTCTCATAATTCATCATTAATTGACCAATTGGCCATAAAGGATCCAAAGTTTTATTTGGATGATTTACGCCAAAAACTTCTAGAGATGAAAACCACAACGCTGTGGGATGATGACTATCTTCATGAACTATATGAAAAAGGCATAATCAGTCAATCTGATTATTTCCATAGAATGACCATAGCCAACCAACCAGACATCTGTAGCGCATGTGGAACATGGGACTGCCCTGAGATGTTAGCTGGAGAAATGTGCTCTGGAGTATAAATAATTAATATAAAATCACATTTATCACTAAGTCGTGATAACCCATAAGGGGATAGTAATCCTCTTATGGGTATTGCTATCTCCTTTTGTTTAACAAACCGGAGAAAAGCAATGAATATAAATCAACATGTATGTATGCCATACCCTCTTTTGAAGGCGAAAGAAAATACTGAACGCATCAAAGAGCATCTACATCAAATGGATACTCTTGATAATTGCGCCGTGCGCAATCTGATTCGCAGCATTGAGTTTTTCTTTAACCCAACATTCAAAGGAGCTATGGCATGTTAAAGCATCAAACTGAGAATAAAGCACTGGCATTGAAGGCGCTTTGGGTGATTTCTGATGATCGAATCAGAACGCTTAAAAACCCCAATACCACTAAGCAATCAATAATGTCAGCAGACAATATCAGTAATATCATTCCGTTTACAAGATATTTAAAACGGCAATGTATTGATATTTAGCTGAACGAATCTCTTAAAAGGAGAGTGTTCAATCACCTCCTTAAAGAGGGGGTTGTTCATTCTCTCTTTTGTTTTTTGATCAACATTTAATAAAGGAGTCAGATATGAGCGATCCAATCCAACAAATTAAACAGTACTGTTATGGTCAGTGGGATACAGTTATTGAATCTTTAACGGGATTTGATGGCAATCCAACTCACTGTCCACAGCATGGTGGCAAATCAGGAAAGGCATTTTACGGCAAAAAAGGTAAGTATGCAGAGCGTGGAATAACTTTCTGTAATACCTGTGGTTGTAATCACGATGGGATAAGCACTCTGGTATTTATTACCGGACGTTCTTGCTCAGAAGTGGTTAAAATGCTGATTGAATATATGGGTGGATTAGAACCCACTCCAGAAGAGCTTGAAAAAATGAAAATGCGTCAGCAAGCCCAGAAAAGAAAACAGGTCTATATTGAGCGCAAACATTTTCATAAAGCAATTAACGATATCATTGATCTGGTAAAAAGCAGTGAATACCTTAATGATGCAAGGCAATACTTCATCAATAGAGGATTAAAGCCACTGGCCAACTGCTATTATCAAAACATCCGATTTATTAAAGATGCTGAACATTATGAAAATGATGTTAAGCATACCAATAATGCCATCATTGGCATTATGCGTAATCTAGATAATAAAATACGCAATGTTCAGCGTGTTTTTCTAGATGATGACTTTAATAAAGCCGAATGTGATAATCCTAAAAAAATGATGCCATCGCCTAAGGAAGGCTGGCACAGTGGTAGCGCACTCTGGATGAAAGCAAAGTTCAATCAGATGCCAGGCGTTATCCATGTTAGTGAAGGTTTTGAGAATGGCCATGCGGTTTTATCTCAAGCACCACTTTACGTTGATATGGCCTGCTGCCTTACTGCTGGCAACTTAGCTAGGTTTGATATCCCATCTAATACTCAGAAACTCATTATCTGGGCTGACAATGATGGTGATAAGCAAACTAAAGATGGTGAAATAATTAACGTTGGCATTCACAGTGCCAAGCAACTAAAAGAAAGAGCAAAAGCAATGGGTATTGAAGCCGTCATTTTGGCTCCAAAAGAAATTGGTGACTGGAATGATTATCCTGAGCGCTGCAAAGCGATGTGGGATAAATTAATATCCATACTTAAAGCTGCATAAGCTTTCACTTTATCACCCATACAGGGAGCAATTCCTGTATGGGTTTGCTCCTTGTTTTCATTAACGTAAATAAAGGAGCACTAATGACCGTAAAGTTAAATTATGCTAAACTGGAAATCGTAGATGCATTAATTGAGAGTGATTTTGAACGTAACCAGGCAGAGACGCTTGTGAAGATACTTTCAAACACAGAGCATGATCAGTTATGTACAGAACAGGAGATAATAGAAATGTTAAACAGTGTTGCAAAAGATACGATTACTGAGCTTCGCAGTGAAGCAAAAGAAACTATCCTTGAAATGAGACGTGAATTTGATAAACGTATGGAAATTTCAGAAAAGCGTTTTGATGATGAAATTAAAGAAATGCGTTCTCATAAACGCTGGATTGTTGGTACCATTATTACAGTGGGAGCTGCAATCATCGGTTACTTTCAATTCTTACATTAATATTTTATTCAAAACAAAAGCTATGGTCACTGCGTAAGCCGCTGCCATAACTTCTATATCAAACCCAAAGGGGCAGGTCTCCTTTGTGGTCGGCTTGCCCCTTTAAATTCAAGGAGACAAGTCATGCCAAACTGGTGTAACAATAAACTCATCCTCAATGCAGATAAAAAATCCCTCGATAGCCTGTTGTGTGAGATACATAAGCATAACTGCCTGTTTGATTTTTTGTGCCCTCTTCCGAATGATATTGTAAATGATCAGGAATGGACGAGAGAAAACTGGGGGACCAAATGGAATGTTCATTTAGCAGATTTAGACATCAATCGAGCATCAGACAATGATGTATCTATTGGTTTTGATACTGCATGGACACCACCTGTTGCATTTATTAAAACCTTAATCAACGCTTATCCTACAATCAATGTTAAACTTTATTACTTTGAGGATGGAATGGGCATTGCAGGCATTTATTTTTATCAGGATAAAATCGTTCACGATATTTCCATTGAGCCTAACACACTGGAATATTTCAGGCTTCTTGTAGATGTTTTTGGTTATAATGCTCAAAACATCGCAGAAGATTATGAAGTAGCACCAGACATACTGAATAAGCTTGCTTAGTTAGTTGTGCTAAATCGGTTATTTATAAATGCTTTAAGGAAAATAAAATGCAATACAATGATAAACATAAAGATAAGATCAAGAAATTACTTGAGCTATCAATGTCTGATAATGAAAATGAAGCGAACATTGCACTTAAACAGGCAATGTCACTCATGAATAAACATAATTTGACCAAAGAAGAAGTTTATGGTCAGAAAATGATTAGTAAAACAATTGAAACTAACTACATGAGAATACCGGCATGGTATAGCTCACTATATGCCACTATGGGTAATCTCTCTGGCTGCCTAGTTGTTTCTAGCAATGGTCGTTCTGAGCTTGGCACTAAGGCAAAAATACAGATTGCAGGTAGGCAGCGCGATGTTGAAAACGCTATCTATCTGACTGTGTTTCTATCACGTGAGCTTGAAAAAAGCGTTGAAAAATATAAAAGTTCACTTCCAAAAAATAAGATAAGAAATGCAACCACGCTAGTAAAATCTTATCGCATGGGGTTTATCAATAATCTTTTTCAACGTATGCAGGCGTCACGTAATCAATTCTTTACAGATACCAATAGTCATAATCAGGTGATCTGCGTTGATCATCAATCTCGAATTTCTGAGGCTCAGGCATTTTTCTGCAAAGAAAATAATGTTCGAATCAAAAACCACAGAAGTCAGGCGCGTTATGATCAATCTGGTTTAAGTGCTGGGCGATCTGATGCTGATAAGTTGCAGATAAATAATGCTGTCAATCGTCAGGATCAAATTCATGGCATAACTTACAACTAAATTAACAAACCCAGCAGGGAGTATACTCCCTGGGTATCCTCTCTGCTAATAACTAACGAGAGAGGAATATCATGCATAATTTACATTTTATCGTTACAAACGCTGATAGCCATGAAGATGCCATTTGTTCAATTGAATCTGAGATTCTGGATTGGGGAAATGAAAATAATTGGCGTTCAGTTTTTGCAGCTATGTCTGTTCATGACCAGAGTGTCTTTTTTGCTGATGACGACAGCCGCTTTAATAATATAGTGGAGTCAACATATAACTCCATTAAATCAATTGAAGAAGCGATCAATTCAGACATTCAATCCGTGCCTTACTTGGATATAGCACTACAATTCAAATCAGGTGATTCCCAGTTGACTGAATTGGACTATTACAAGCTTGAGAAATATGCTCGACATATGCATGAGGCTTTTAAATTTAAACACAAGCCATATGAAATCAAGAGTATGCAAAATTACTTTGAATATCAGTATGATGAATTTGGCATCACCGATTTTCGTTGTGATGGCGATCCAGAATCAAGCTATATTGTGTTCATTGACATGCATAGCTAATAGGAGTTGTATCATGTTAATCACTAGTAGTATGGCTCAGAATATTATTTCAATTTCAGGATTGATTTTAATTTTTCTAGTTGTCGTTTTTATAGCCGTATTTTTGCTATGGATTATTTTATCCTTATTGAAAGCGTCTATAAACCAAACGATTAAAATATGTGGTTATGTAAACATCCTCTATTACAGATATCGCTATGGGAACTTTAAAGCCACGATGTATATGTTTGCATTTAGCCGTTTACACATGAAGCGATTTATGGGTAAAAGCAAAAACAAAATAAGTCGATACGCTTCTGATAATGGACGCGCTACCGTTTTATTAAACTGCGCCAAATTGATCCTTGCTTTTGATACGAAAGATTAAGAAAGAATTATGGCACATTATGAAAGAATAAAGCGCAGCAAAGCCAATCTGCTCAATTCAAACTCAAGGAGAACAGAATGAAAAATCACTATGAAGATTATTTTTCCATTGATGATTTAGAAGAAGAGTATCAAAAAATAGAGGCTGAGTTTATCAAGTCAAATAATCCTAAACATAAGCATGATCTTTTAAATAAATTGTGCTTAATTGAGGATGCCATTGACGATAAATTGAGTTTAGAAGACTTTTAATCAACCACCCATCAGGGGCAGTGCTCCTGATGGAATATTGCCCCTGTTGTCACATAAACAAAGGAGCAATAAATAAAATGATTGTTAAATTCGATGTTGCCTACAAAGAGTATGAACGTGTTGAGTATGATATCCCAAACGGTGAGGCTTTTTATAATGATGGCCTCAGCAATTATCTGACTCAACACCCTGAGAGTAATCAAAAAGATTTCATTGAGCATCTCAGAGATAACGGCAAAGCTCTGCTTGTCGAAGAATATAGTGTTGGTGATCGTGAATATCTTGAGTTTATTAAAGATTCTGTTGAATTTGAAGATGAGCCTTTAATTTACGTGAGAATTAATGTTAGATCCCTAACAGATTATCAAAGCACTTATCATATCATCTACAAAGTAGCGCTAACGCCTGATGAGCTTTATGCAAGATTTAATCAATTTAGTCAGATGTTTAATGGTGATGGTCTTATTTTCTTAAATGGACTAGCATCACAGGGAGTAGCATTTTGCTACTGTTATAGCACTGATATTCAGAGCGATATGATGTTTAATCCCGTTGAAAGAGGAATAAACAACCCTGAGAAACACAACTATATGAAGTCATCACTAAAAATCATGTAAACCGCATGAATAGCAAACCCTGATTCGGGATGAAATACTCCCGAGGCATGGGAGTATTTTATCTGATTTAGGTTAATTGAATAACTAACCCAAAAGGATAAAAACTATGTTATTAAAAGGTACACTTAAAAGCAATATTTTAACAACTGAAATCGGACAATTTTTTGTATCACGCAAAGGTGATCAGGAAATTACTGGTGTTTTTGACGTTGAGCATATCAAACCATCACAGATTGAAAAACCAGTCAGCGTTGATGGCTACCAGTCAGTTATTCAGATTCCAATTATGGAAGCTAAAATCACCGCTGTTTATCTTAAAAAGTTTGACTCTAATGATAAAGCCGAGAAATCAGCCTCATCATCAGCTAAAGAGACCAAATTAGATAATCAACCAGTGATAACTGAAAAGCAACCAGAAAAAAAGGAACATGAGAATGAGGATGCACCTAAATCAATCACAGTGACTGAGGAGCCTTCATTGCAAAGCTTAGAGGATGAATCAACAGATCAACTTGCTACGCTTCAATCTAATGAGTGTAGTGATTATGACACTACTGATGAATCTTTATCAAATGAGCAGTTAAGGGATAATCCTGCTGATGATGTGATCCCTCAAGAATTAGCACTTTTTGGGAAGTCTTATCAGCTCTTGAGTAGCCCTTACAAAATAGATGCCTCACTGAATCGTGAAAAACAACGTGAAATCATCGACTTTTTAAAGTCAAAAGGTGCACAGTTTCAAATTGGAACCCAAGAATGGCACCTTAATAATAAGGGAGATAACGCATGAGTCTTATTCATCCGGCTATTTCTCATAACTTTGAAAAGATGGGCTACTATCCTACTGATGGGTATACGCTCAACACGATTATAGGCGCTATTGAACACAATGATGATCCAAATACAGTGATTTTTGATCCATGCTGTGGAGAAGGGATTGCTTTACAAAAGCTCAAACGCGAACTTTGCCATTATGGAAAGACCTTTGGCGTTGAGTTAGATGAGGAGCGATTCCAAAAGTCACAAGCTGTTATTGATCATTGTATTCATGCCGATGCGTTAAACCAGGTGAAATACTCCCGTGCCAATGCATCCGTGCTCTTTTTGAATCCACCGTATGGGCAATCATCTATCAGTGAGCGTTTGGAATATGCTTTTATTAAAAAGTATATTCATTCGTTGATGCTTAATGGATTATTAGTACTCGTCATACCTGTTCAGACATTAGATTATAAGCTAGCACAATATCTTTGTTCGCATTGTGATGATGTTAGCTATGGTCTTTCGCCAGAGCAGGCATTCAAACAGGTGATCATTATTGGTCGAAAAATTAAAATGTCACAGGCCAATAATATCAATGAGCGTGCAAGAGAAATGGTCAAGGCGATTGAAGATAATCATTACTATCAATCACCTCCAGATCTTTATAGCATTCCTTCGATCAATAAACCGTTCATTCTGAACAGTACAAACTTAACTGTTGGAAGTGTCAGTGATGTAATCAGCGCTAGAGGTGTCTCCACACTGTGGGATAGTTTTAAGCGCGATTTTACTGAAATTGAAAACACTTATCCTAATCCTTTAATGCCCCTTTCCGACTGGCATACGGCTCAGGCAATCATATCAGGCATGATTTCAGGTCTGGTTGAGTCTGAAAACCGACGCATGATCGTTAAGGGAACCGTTAAGAAAAAACTGCCTGAAGCAACCGTTACCGTCAATGGGGATACCAGTAAATATCAACAGACTGAAAAGTTTGTACCGATGATTATTGGCATCGATGTTACCCATGGTAGTGATAACTTTGGTCAGTTATATCAAATCAGTTAAAGGAGCTGTTATGTTTGAAATCGAAGAATACGCACAGGTTTTTATGGATTGCGCAGTCATTAACGAGCATCATGAGCTTATCTTTGCTTCCATTTATGGCGGTGAAAGCTCTGTCGCTCGCATACTGGCAGCGATTGAAAATAATAACCTTAAACGCATACGTTGCTATGGTCATAGCACATTATTCCATGTTGATTTTCCTGACAGGAAACGACTTCACTGTAAGAAAATGAAAATCAATAACCCTACATTTGCGCACTTTATTCATTGCCAAATGTATGAGCGTGATGTTCATTTCAGTGAAGGTGCAATTAATGCGCATGTGTTAATACGTGAAGGTGAAAGTACGCATGACTTGTTATGGCAGCGTATAAAGGCCATGACAGTTACGCCATTACTTGATGAATGGAAGATGCAACTGATCACACATTTGTTTGAAGAAGGAAAGATCATGCAAAATCAGGTGTTTTCATCTTCAGACAGAACAAAACTTAAAAGCTACACCATTACGTTGGATATACTAGCACTTAACCCTATTGTTGTAGAAATGCTAAAAACAGAGCAGCTAGTTATCCCAGCATAACGATAGTTTTTCATCTTTTTAATCCCTAGAGGAAGCAATTCCTTTAGGGATTGTTCCCTCTAGGTTTAAGTTCAAAATAGAAAAATAAAAAAATAAACCAGAGGAATAAATATATGGAAAATCTAAACGTAGACAATATAGATAATACAGTTGATGTTTCTAATGATACCGATCAAGGGTTACAAAAAATATCACTGGCAAGCTTTTTAAACGAGTTTAAATCTTCATTGGTTGAACAGGTGAAAGCTCAGGTGACACCATTATATAAAGATAGCGGTGATAACAACCCTTATTATCATGAGTTAATGTCACAATTAAAACGCACACCTTTTGAAGCTCAGAAAAATGCAGTTCAGGCATTGATGAAGCTTTTTATAGACAGTAAAAAGCGGATGGGCATTTTAAATGGGGAGATGGGCACAGGCAAAACAATGATGGGCATTTGCATTGCAAATTTAATGCACCATCAAGGGTTTAAACGAACTTTAATCCTTTGTCCGCCACACCTAGTGTATAAGTGGAAACGGGAAATTGAGAATACCATTGATGATGTCGATGTAATTATTCTTAATGGCTCAGGCTCCATTCGTACTTTAAATAAAATCCGTGAACATCTTAAGCGTTATGGTCGTCATCGCCCTGCTTTTTTCATAGTAGGTCGTGTGCGATTACGCATGGGTGGTAACTGGCAACATGCATTTGCTAGACGTAAGCTGGCTGTTGTTGAGCAAAGCACAAATGAGTCACTTGATTCCGACGTGCTGTGTTGTGGCGATTGTGGTGAACCGGTGAAAAATGGTGATAGTTATTATCATGATATACGGGATTTACCACAAAAACAGCATACCTGTTACCACTGCAACAGCAAGTTATGGCAATACGGCATTGAAAAAAATGCTGAAGAATCAAATTATGATAAACTGCGTAAAGCACTCTGTCAGTTACCAACCATTGGCAAAGTTAAAGCAACTAATCTGTTGAATTCTTTTGGTGAAGATCTACTATTAAACTCACTGGAAGATAATCTTTATCAAATGATTAATCTGATCGATGAGCAAGGTGAATTTGTTTTTAATGACAAAGAGGCTAGACGACTTGAAAAGGCAATTATGAAAAACGAATTTGCTTTAAGCAACGTCAATTTTCAGGTCAGCGAGTTTATCAAACGCTACTTTCCTCGCAACTATTTTGGGCTTTTAATGTGTGACGAAGCCCACGAATATAAGAACGGAGGAAGTGCACAGGGTCAAGCAATGGGTGTTGTTGCCTCTCAGTGCCAGAAAGTATTATTACTAACCGGCACATTAATGGGTGGCTATGCAAGTGATCTATTTTACCTGTTGCATCGATCAATGCCATCTGTGATGAATAATGATGGTTACTGCTACAGTGATCATGGGTCACTGAGCAGTTCTGTTCAAAGCTTTCTTGAAACCTATGGCATCTTGAAATTCAGCTATAGCGAAAAGGAAGCTGAAAATTTCAAAACTGCTCGCGGTAGAAATAGAAACGTCAGCGCAACACCCGCGCCTGGCTTTTCAGTTAAGGGTGTTGCTCGTTATCTTCTGCCTTATACGGTCTTTGTCAGGCTTGAAGATATCGATGCAGATGCACTGGTTCCATATACTGAGCATGATCCCATCATGCTTGATATGGAAGATGAGTTAAACGATACGTATGCAGATCTTTCATCAAAACTCAAAAGTGAGATGGAGCAAGCATTAGCCAAGGGAGATCGAACGCTTCTTGGTACAGTGTTAAGCGCATTAATGTCATACAGTGATAGCGCATTTATGCCTATGACCGTCTGCCATCCAAGAACAGGTAATATCATTGCCGAAGCTGATGCTTTGATAGGTGATGAACCATCTGTTAAAGAGCAGGCTCTGATTGATTTATGCGTAAAGCAGAAATCACAAAACAGACGTGTTCTAGTCTACAGCACATTAACCGATAAACGAGATACCCGCCAACGCTTAAAAGAATTTTTAACGCGTGAAGGTATTAAAGCTGAAATCCTCAACTCATCTGTCAGCACGCAAAAGCGTGAAGACTGGGTGATGGATAAGGTTGATCGAGGTATAGATGTGCTTATTACCAATCCTAAGCTGGTCGAGACAGGTCTTGACCTGTTGGATTTTCCAAGCATCGTCTTTATGCAGGTGGGTTATAACGTCTATACAGCTATGCAGGCAATGCGTCGATCATGGCGTATTGGGCAAACCGTTCCAGTTGAGATCTTTTTCATCTGTTACAAGGGCACTGCACAACAATCCTGTCTAGAGCTAATGGCAAAGAAAATCAAGGTCACACAGTCAACATCTGGTGAGATGCCCAACTGTGGTTTAGAAGCACTTAATCAAGATGCGGATAACATGGAAACGGCTATCGCGAGAAAGTTGATCAACAAAGAAGATATGAGTCAGGAGTCTGAAGCACAGATGATACAATCTGAAGATGAATCCTGCTCAAATTCTAATAATATCTATAACAAAGATGTCAAGATACAGTTACGCTGTCATATGGGTGATAATGTTCGTTATCGAATTTTTAATAACACGATTATCACGCCAGGCGTAAAAGATCTGGCAGAAAAATTAAACTGCTTCTGGTTAATTCAGGATGCAGCAATTTTCCTGTCTGAGGCACGTAAAAAGAAAAATGATTATTTTTATTCAGTGAAATTCTCTCAAAAAACAGGTCGCTCTGTTTTGACGATTGATGATGGAAATAATCGTATTCTGTATCAATCCACTTATAACTGGGTTGATCTCACCGCAGAGGAAGACATTTGTTTATATCTGGCAACAGATGATGATCCTAAAGATCAAAAAGCAACATTTGTCATGATGCTGCCTACTGAGTACTAACCTTTCTTAAGCCCATTCTACGCAAGTATGATGGGCTTTTTTTTGCACTTTAGTTTACTTTTTAGCTAAAAAGACAGCTTAAAACAGTAATACAGATTGCATTTATGTCACTTTAACACTAAGTTGATAATGGTTTAATTTAATATGGAGTCATTTACATGAGCAAAAAATCAGAACCTAAAGCATATAAAAAAGATGAGTTTGTTTCTTTGGTGGCCGATAGTTCCGGCTTAAATAAAACAGATTCAGCAAAAGCACTTGACGCTGTTCTTGCATCACTTGAAAAAGTATTGGCAAATGGCGACAGTGTTAACTTTGTTGGTTATGGCTCATTCAGTATTGGTCATAGAGCTGCGCGTGATGGCAGAAATCCACAAACAGGTGAAAAAATTAAAATCAAAGCATCCAAAACTGTTAAATTCAGTGCAGGTAAAAAACTTAAAGATGCAGTTCAGTAATCAATATATTTCTACTACTCTACTTTTTTCACTATAAAACTGGTTGATTTGAAATCGACAATCTCAACTAAATCACCTTTATTCCCATGGTCAATTAACACACGCCATTGCGTATCACCTATCTTGGCTTTTGAAACACCGTTTTCAACATCCTTTAATAACCTCACCTGTAGACCTATATTTTTGATCATGCGATTATTGATATTATCGACATCACTATGCGCGTTGCGTCTTGATCTAAACGTGTAATACCCTGCTATCATAGCAATAATTGCCAATATTCCTGTTAGCGCCAATTCCAGATTGGTGTGCATATTGGGTGCAAAATAGGTGATTGCACCCATAAGCGCAGATCCAATGGCAAAAAACAAAAAGAAAGTAGTCATTGTCATCACTTCTATAATAAGTAACGCACCTGCCAGTATTAACCAGTACCAGTATTCCATCATAAGATTAACTCTTGATATTCATTGATTTTAACAATTCACTGATTCCGCCAACAGAGCCAATGATATTCGAGGCCTCCAGTGGCATCATTATGGTTTTTGAGTTATCTGATGCAGCCAGTTGAGCAACTGCTTCAATATATTTTTGTGCGACAAAATATTGTATTGCCTTCACATCACCCTGCTCAATTGCTTTAGAAACAGTTTCTGTTGCCACCGCCTCTGCCTGAGCGGTTCTTTCTCTTGCCTCAGCTTCTCTGAATTGTGCCTCTTTGTAGCCTTCAGCTTCCAGTGCCTGCTTGGCTTTTTGAGCTTCTGCTGCTAATATTTGCGATTGCTTCTCGCCTTCTGCTTTTAAAATCTCAGATTGTCTAACCCCTTCCGCAGTCAGGATAGTCGCCCTTTTCTCACGCTCGGCCTTCATTTGCTTTGCCATGGCTTCAAGCAAATCCTTGGGTGGTGTGATATCTTTAATCTCAACACGAACAATTTTAACACCCCATGGGTCAGTTGCTTCATCCAAGACGGATAATAACTTGGCATTCATTAGCTCACGATTAGAAAGCATCTCATCTAATGCAATGCTGCCCATTACAGTACGAATATTTGTCATGATTAAATTTTCTAATGCCAAGTGCAAGTTATTGACAACATAAGTTGCCTTTTTAGCATCAATTACTTGGAAAAAGGCGATCCCATCAACTTGTACGCTTGCGTTATCCTTACTGATGATTTCTTGTTTGTTTACATTTAACACCGTCTCTTTCATGCTAACACGGCTTCTGATAATATCGATAAATGGTACGATAATATTAAGTCCAGGATTTAATGTTTTCTGATAACGCCCAAATCGTTCAACAATATATTCAGATGCCTGCGGTACAACTTTGACTGAAAAGCCAACAATGACCACTGCAAGAACAATGATAATAATTGGGATTAATGTGGTAATGCTCATCAGAGAATCTCTTTATTTATAATGACTATTTGTCACAGTATAAACTCTAATCTTTGATCTTGATACATATTCCACTCCTATCAACCAGATACATAACTGCATATTTATAGTGATTATGATAGATTAGAAGTTAGTATTATTAATGGAACTATAAAGTTGCTCAAAAAAATCATCACTACATTTGTTATTCTGACCAGTATACTCTCACAGCAATGTTTTTCTGCATCATCCATCACACCGATTACAAAGATAGAATGTCATAACTTTCTTCAGTATGGCAATCCAAGCATCAATAGTTTCAATGGGTTATCAAAAGTTGATCAATATCTTTGTCGTGATGGATATATTGTCGGTTATAGCTACACAACAAAGCAGCCTGTATGGGTCGCTTATCAACTCACTGGCAAATCTGTTGATCATAAAATTAAACGTAATGATAACTTTAGACCTGACCCTGCTATTTCAGCAGAACATCAATCTCAGCTAGCTGATTATAGGAAGAGCGGTTATGACCGAGGTCATCTAGCACCATACGCAGCGATGGATTTCGATAAGAAAAGCGCTTCACAATCATTTCTTATGAGTAATATGAGTCCTCAAAAAGGTGGTCTTAATCGACAAGGTTGGGCGCAACTTGAAAAAGATGTCAGACTATGGGCAAATATGTATAAATCTATCTGGGTTTATACAGGTCCAGTATTTAAAAAAGGAAAAGTCCACAAAACCATTGGTAACAATAAAGTTGCAGTTCCTGATTACTTTTTCAAAGTCATCTATGCACCAGAGAAAATACAAGGTGCTAAAGTCATCGCATTCATTATGCCTAATGCCAGAGTAAATAAAAAAGATATTGCCAAATATCGTGTATCACTCAAAGAAGTTCAGGAAAGATCGGGGTTGAAATTACTTGAAAAACTACCTGAAAGTGAGCGAAACCAGATGGTTAATACCGTATCAAACATGTGGCCAACGCACTTCAGAAAAAAACGTCATTAAACCTATCTTCCAAGAATATCACTTATTTTCATATTCAGAGTTTTGGCAATGATTGATAAAGGCACACCAGCGTCTAGCATCAATTGCGCCTCCATTTTCTTTTCTGTGCCAGCTAGCACTTGTTCGAAGTTATGATTATCTTCCATGCCAAACCTATTTTTAAATACATTGGTATAACCGTTCACGAAGCTTTTGACGGCGTTGATGATAGTAGTGTTCTGCATAAATCCTCCTTATCAGCAGTTTCATAATATTTATTGTATACATCATAGCAATTACCTCATACAGCATTGGGTTGACGAATTAATGCTAAGACATTGGTAATGACATCATGTAAATCAAATGGCGTCACTTTTTTAATGCACTTCACCATCTTTGTTCTGAATTTACCTTTATGTGTAAGTGTTATCTGGAAGCCCTCACCTATTTTAAAGATGATTTTTAATCGATGGTTGTTGCTGGCATTTGCCTGCACATCATTCTCAATAGCTTCAAATTCACTAATATGCCAGTAAAATATACTGGGATTAGCATTTAAAAATGTCAAAATACGCTGACTGTTCATCATTGCTTTCTCCACTTTTCGTTTAACACCACACTATCTTAGCACGTGACTTTCAAAGCACTAAATGTGCCTTCAAAGCCAGATATAGCAAGGGAAGGGAGGGGAGTTGTGATAAAAATATCACGCTACTATCTGGCTTTGAAACCTTTAAATTTTTCTCAAATTTATTGCTTGATTTTCTATGATTTTACTTTCTATCTTGTGTTTACAATAATCCTCGGCCATCTGTCATGAATGTCTTTATCATGCGCTGGAATCGTTACCACATATAAACGCGTTTCATCCTGCAAATGAGCAATAATCCCGTGAATGTAACTACCTTTTGTAACACTGAACCAGCTTGTTTGACCAGTGGCTTTGTCACGCTCCATAAACTCATTGACCATAATTTTTACGTGCCTAGGAAAATATTTATCCCAGATCCCTTTTTTTAAACTTTCATACTGCGCCCAACCACCTAATGGAAGTTGACCCGCTTGCTTTTCACGTCTGCCCCACGGCAAATAAACAAGGCTATCATCTCTTTTTAGCACAGGGAGCAATGCTTTGGGGTTAGGAAAATAAACCTTTTGTATTTCTTCATCCCTGATATACATCGCACCACCACACATCAAATGTAATTGCGATCAAGTCGCAACCCAAGATAAACGCCTTGTATGGTCACTCTGTTGGCAGGATAAACCATTGGTTGCATCGCATCATTATGTGGAATCAAAGCAACTGAAGTGCTATTTTGCATCCTGAACTCTTTCAGAGTCGCTTCTTTTTCATCCACTAATGCAACAACGATCTGACC
>NZ_JACYVZ010000045.1 GCF_014857925.1 Cysteiniphilum marinum
AGCGTATGCTTTGCTGTAGTTACCTAATCCATACATACCGCCAAGGTAAAGGTTGGTGTTATTTGTTGTAATTTCTGGCTGATTGGTTTTATTTTTAAATAACATGGTTTGAATCCTCTTAAATTTTGTCTATGGTTAAGGTGTGTACTTGGGTTGATAAATAAACAGAGGCGTTTTTATATCTATTTTCCTGTCAAGTACACAACCGCTTTTTTAAACTTCTTAATGGCTTAAAACACTAAGCCACTAACTCGATCAAGTTCCCGCCATTGTAAGGTACGTTAAAATTACCCCTTTCCCTTGCCTTGGCAAAGATTTCTAACGCTTGGCTATACTTTCCCCTGCCCTGCTCAATTAAACCGCTAGACTGTTTGTAAACGCCATAATTAAATGGGGCATTGGTTTCTATCGCAATAAAATAAAAATCAAAGTCTTTACCTGTGGCTTGCTTGAATCCGTCAACGTAAAAGCTCGCTGATAGGTCATAATGGTATTTTTTGGTGGTAAAGCTGAAGTTAATATCATCAGCCAAGCTTGAGGTGGTTTTTAAATCGACAATGTAACCTTGCTCAAGGTTGATATAGTCGGCTCTTGCCTTACAATTTACTTTGTTTGCCTCGTCTAACCAAAAAACAGACTGCTCGGCTACCCCGCCACTTAACAACGTCCTGACTAACTCATTTTTTGCTAAGTTGTGTCGCATTTCCTGCGCCTGTAAAAAATCATCGGTACTAACAAGCTGCCTTGTGCCTACCGTTTCGATTAATTCCTGATAGTCCGCTTTGCCTTGCTTGGTGTTGCGCTTGGGAATATCAGCAACCACATATTCATTATCAAAGGTTTTAGGTTCAAGCACCAAAGAATGAAACATTGTGCCGAATTTCATTGCGGGCGTTGGCTCCGTTTGGTTTTGACGTTTGTAATTATAAAGCCAAGGGCTGATTAGTAAGTCTTTACAGTTGCTTGATGAAATGGGTTCGCTTCTATGGTAATCCTCGTTGCTAAGGTTGCTGATAATTTCGTTTAATGGGTAAACTGTTTTAATATCGCTCATGATGCTTTAGCCTCTAATTTGTTGATTTCGTCAATAATGCTGCTGTACCATTTGAATTGCCTAACTGGCGCACCGTCTGAGTGTCGCTTGCCTGTATCTTGATATACGCCCCAAGGTTCACCTTTAGCAGTTACTGCCCAATAGTTACGCCCTTTTACGTCTTGGGCTTTTTGTTGGTATCCATACTCAGCCAATAGTTTATTAACCTCTTGAGCATTAAGTTTACGGTTGAGTTCTCTGCCGATTTCAGTAACCGTTAGCAGTTGCTTTTGTTCATGCGCTATAAGCTGAACGCCTGAAAGCTTAACAATGTCTACGCCTGTTGCTTTAAAGCCTACTTGTGAACATGACAAGGCTAACTGGTTGTTATCCTTGATGAAGCCTTTTAATGCGTCTTTGGCTGCTTTCATTATCTTAGCTGCTTCAAGATAGTTAGCTGTGCTTATGGTTGGTGTCCGCTCCACTGGTAAAGTACCTTGTGCCGTTTGTTGTTCGAGTTCTTGCCAACGGTCAATAATCGCTGCACGCATTTTGATGTTATAACCAGATACTAAAATTAAGCTTTCTCGCTTGGGTAAGTTGTAGCATTCATATACGTTGCCTTGCTCCGTTTTATACGTTCCTGAAAACTCAGGAGCGTATAAATCTAATTCTACAATCATTTTTTTAATATCAGTCATGACATTATCATGACGCTTGCCTGTAAGCTCCGCTATCTCACGGCTTGACATGGTTTGTCCTGTTGTCATTAATCCATTCATGCTAAAAATCCCCCTAAGTTACTAACGTCACGCTTCAAATACGGCAAGATTGATATAACCGTATCTTTTTTGCTGTTGTTGCCACTTTTAAGGACGCTCACGCTGTTTTTAGCGTCTTTCTTGATGTTGTACCTATCCCACTTAATAACGCTGATTGTGCGCGATTTAAGGCTGTTTTGCTTGGTGGTGTTCTTTTTACTTTTGGTTTTTGCTGAAAAAAACATATAACTTGCTCCCTGTGCCTGTAGCACACGTTAAAAATTTAAGTTGAATTTGATTAATTAGCTTTAGCTATGACTAATTTATATATTCGTCTAGCTCACCATTTGATAGTGCCTTGTTAGCTGCATTTATCTTTTCATCGTTTGAGAGTGTTAAAAGATGGTTTAATTTATGCTTAACATTAATCCATAAAGGCGTTCCGCACTGTATGATCAAGTGGTTTATTGCTTTATTAGCTGCTCTAATAGCAATACTATCGCCATCAATAAAGCAATCATTAAAAGCAATATTATTAGTTTTATTTGCTGTATGAATCATTGTTGTACTCCACAATATTAGCAGTAACTAAGCCGCTTCCTGTCCTTGTTCGACTAACTCAAAGTGCCATAGTCGGTATTGGTGATTTCCTTTGCTTTTCTTAGTCTCGCCTTTGGATACTTGAATTTTTAACTGTGGGAGTTGGTTTATTTTTCCTTGAAGTTTTAGCTGCATGAAAAACCCGCTGACCCTTGATACACTGGTCGGGGATATTGACAGCACCACTAATTTTTTATTGTGCTTGTCGTTAGTGTGAAGTTGCACGAGTACGTCAAGGTAGCGTTTCACTACTGGTGTTCTGCCTTGCTCTGCCATTTGAGCGATAAAGTGCTTTAATGGCTCTCCGTCTGTGGTGACGATACCATCAGGGGAGTATTTAACATCTTGGTAGTTGTCGTCGTTAGCGTCACTCAAAACGTGCTTTTCGGTGGTCTTGATCACTGTAACAATAAAGCTGCTAGGGTTATAGTCGGGGTCGGCTTTCATTTCAAAAGCATTGCCCTTTAAGCTGATAATAGGGAAAGAAGCATAGTCAAATTCTAAGCCATCTAAGCCAAGTTCGGCTAATTCTTGCTTGATACTGTCCTTGCTGAATGTTGTTTCAGTGGTGATTGTGGGTTGATTGGTTGGGTTGTCTTTCGTTACTGTGACGTTGGTTTGTTCGTTTTGTGGGTTAGTAACTGCTGTTGTGTTCTGTTCCATTGTGATTTTTCCTATACAAAATTGTGCTAGTGTCCTTTTAGATTTAGCTTAAAAGGACGGTTTAACGGTTGTTGATCTTGATTATTACGCTGACAGTGAAGCGATACGTTGAGCTAATTGCTGTTGTTGTGCTTTCCATTTGGCACTGATCTCAGCAAAATAGCTGTCGAATTTGTCGCAAGCGTCAAGGTAGCCATTGATCGATTGTATAGGGGATTGAATATTTTGATTTGTCGGGTTGACAGATTGGGTAATATTTGACATATTATAACCTCATTGCTTTAAAGGTGACTTATCTAAATTTTGCGGTTCGGATAGTCGCCTTTTTTGTTGTCCTAAAAAAATAACTGCTTAAATATTTTACAACTCTAAGCGTTAGTTGATGCCTTAACTAAGCATGTGGTTATTATACCAAAGTGACAGAAAAAATCAAGCACAAAGCTATATTTTATAAGGGTTTTAGCGATTTTTATTTACTGTTTTCGAGGCGTTTTTTCTGGTCAAATTCTTTAAATTGTGATAGCATAGTACGTACTAATGGGAGTGTGTGCGCTCGTTTCGGAAAACCCCCATTGACTTATAACATCAACCTTGACACCTTAACCAAAATCAACCACTTTTGATTACATTTCAGGCTCCGCAAATTTTTTACTACAACAAGAAAAAGAAAATGTGCAACGTAGGTTGCGTTGAAAGTTAGCGTGTCCGTAACAGTTATCTAATCACCTCAAACAGCCTAAACCAACGACAGCGTAAACATAACATTAAATAACGATAACCTTGTTTGTGGCTCCCGATACAAATACGCTTCACCGAATCCTTGGCACGTTTGCATCGGTCACATTTGACTTTAAAATTTGACTTCATGGATTAGTGTTGTGTCTTACCGTCCACTTCTTTTTTCAGCTTAAGCACCGTATCAAGGTCGAGTCCAGTAGCCTTTGCAACTTGATCTACAGACAAACTCATACCGAATAGATTACGTGCCGTTTCCTGTTTACTAGCAAATGCTGCTTTTTGCTCCCACTGTTGTCTTAGAGTCATAATATCAACCCCTGTTAAGTTGTCTAATTTCTTTAACGTCTCACTTGCTACATGCTCTGAATCTAAATCCAAGCTCATCAACAAATTAACAAACGCTTTCTTAAAATCTTTACCATCAAAATAATTAGCAAGCTCAGGGTGTGATTCCAATAACTCTACTAATCGCTTGGCAAGTTCTTTATCTCTTGCGTATTTTAGCACCAATTCAAAGAAAAACCTAAACCCTTGTTTGGCAATTTCATCATCACTCATCACGGTTAGGTCAATCAATCGTATATCATTAAAGGCATATTTCTGTGCCAGTGTTATGTTCTCGAAACAGTCAAAAATACTAACACTATGCGGGTACTTTTCCTTTGTACCATGATAAAGCAATATCGGCATAACAATAGGTAACTTGTCGTTGCCCTTATCTAAGTGCTTTTCCATTATCCTTATCACGTACTTATGGAATCTAAAAGGCAAAAGGTCATGCCCTTTTAATCCGCTTTCATGCTCTATTAACAGATAAATATAGGCTTTTTTGCCCTTAATCGGAATACTCCAAAGCACATCACTAATTAACTTTCTAAGCTCGGGGTCAATATGCTCACTGGGTTCAAGCTGCATTTTGTCAAACTCAGCAAGATTAGATAACTCTTGCGGTAATACTTGCCTAATAAGTTGCTCGGCAATGTCTCGTTGCTCAAGGTTGAATTTAACAAATTCATCGTACTTGGGTTTGTTTAGGTCTTTTTTCTTCACTGTAACGCCCTATTCATTATCACTAAAATACCCATCAATCCCCTTTTGCGCCAACTGATAATCAAACCCTTTACCTAGCAGATATTTTAACAGCTTTTGCTTCTTATCATAATCCGTTTTGCCTTTGATCAAAGGATACTTGGCACTAATTCTGCGTAGGACATTATTAAGTTGCTGCGCCTCGTCAACAATAACTAACTTGTCAATCATGCTTTGCGGTATTGCTTTCTTTTTGAGCTTATCAATCAATGCACCAGTTGAAATATCTTGGTTACTTTCAATAATACGCCTTGCTTTGTTTTCCAGCAGCATGTTGTCGGTGATGTTGGCGTTGTCAAGGCTCATGGCAAAAGTATCCTATTCGTTATTATTGGCTCTCTCATTTTTTAAATGCTCAATCGCAGATATTGGCACATTCATCATTTTAGCTATTATCGATAATGGCACACCAATTTTTGACATTGCTATAACCTCATGTATTTTTTGCTCATCGGTTAGCTCATCGTTGCAATTTTTAATATCCATAACGCACTCCCTTTCGTGGACACTGAGCAAGTATATCAAAAACAATCAGTGATTTATACGTGAACACAATTTACACTACCTCATCGCCTCCCACCGCTCAACTATCATGACAAAATCATTGATATAACCGTTGTCATCTCTCGTTTCCTTGAGCCAATCCGCAACCGCATCGTGCAAGTCGTAGGTTTCCTTGGCTTTGGCAAGATTGGATATGCCGACAGTGACACTGCACCTTTCGATGTAGGTGTTAGTGTCGTTGGGTTTGGTGAAGTCACAGCGTAGGTGACAACGCCATGATTTTATTTTGCCTGATTTTTGCCTTATTTTTGCGGGGTTTTGGCATATTTAGTTATTTTTATCGGTACTTTTAGAATTTATTTCATATTCATTTTTAATATTAATATTTCGTGCTAATGATTCTATTTTTGACATATCTTTTAGCGTTTTTAAAACCAACTTATAAGGGTGATCTGAATCATTATGTTCACCTAGTGCTGATGATGGGTTTTTTGAAAATTCACTTATATTACTCTCTAATAGTTTATTTAACAGTGCCATATTCTCTTCGTCTTCGTTATTATAAAGCTCTTGTATTTGCGCCTTATATCCTTCAAAACTTACAGCCATAGCTTTTTTGTGAGCATAATCCTGCTCTAATCTTGAATATTGGTTCATTTTCTTATTATGAGCTATACCAAACCATATTAAGGCTGTTAATGTAATTGCTAATGGTGGATATATAAAATAATAATCCTTGCGTAAGTCAATATGACTAAAAAGAATGATGATGAAAAATGCAAATGACAATATTACTATGCCTCCTATAGCCCACATAAATTTTTTTTCATGGCTATTAACATATTCTTCCGCAGCTTTTCTTTGCTGCTCAAACCCTCCAGCTAAAGAAGCATTTGTTGCTTGAGATAATATTTTCGTGGCTTCTTCACTTATAGCATTTAGTCTTTTCTTAGCATTGGATACAAAATCATCAAACTCATGTTTTTTGGATATTTTAGAAGAGTCTTCATTATCAGAACCTATGTATTCATTTATAAATGTGTGAATTTTTTTTTGCTCAGACTCAATGCTCTCTTTTAATTCATCAATTGCAGACTTAATACCTAAATTATCTTCTTCATCTTTAAAAATTTTATTATAATAACCATTTATTTCTGTATGAGTTGACTCTATGCAATCTTTTATTCCTTTAAAATCTTCACCACATAATGGGTCTTTGGCAAAAAGGTCATTGTGAACATCGTTGATCTCTTTATATTTACATTTAAAATCTTCAATTTCATCTAACATATCACAGAATGCTTTTTTTATTTGTGTGGCATTCATCTTTTTTGGATTATTTAAATCATCTTTGGTTAAAGTCATAATATTCCATTATATTGCGCTAATTTTCTCATATTATGTAACGTCTATTATAATAGCAACATAATATATTGATTACTCAAAAACCTCCCCACAATCCTCCCTCGTCAACTTAACTGTCATTTCCATATTCAAATAAACATCCCTCATATAATAAACACTTTTCGCATACTCATCATCAGACTCAATCGTCCAAGAAACAAGGTCTTCCCTCATAAATGCTGACCCTTTAATCTTCACTGCCTCACTCGGTATCGTGTAAGGCTTCTTTAAATAAAACACCCCAGTGTACCTATGCCCTATTGGTAACTTTTGCCTTTTGTCTTCAAGCTTGGCTATCGTTTTATTGACATAATCAAGGGTGTTGTTGAAGTCATCTTCACTGGATTGTTCAATAAAGGTTTTCTTTTTGTAGTTGAGTAAATGGGTTATTTGGTTGAGAGTGGAAATGTCTGCCTTTAGGTTTTTGCGTTCACCTATCATAAATAGCACCGTGATAATTAATATATAACTATCATAGTTGAATTGTTTTTAACTTTCACCTACATTTAACTACGGTAAACCATATAACCAAAGGAGTAACATTATATGAAATACCTAAACCCTATCGCATTAATCTTAATTATCGTTGGTGGTCTTAACTGGCTGCTTGTGGGATTATTTAAATTCAACCTTGTACACTTCGTTTTTGGCAGCCTTGGGTATGTTGAGAATATTGTTTATATCATTGTCGGTATCGCTGCTTTGGTTAGTATTCCTATGCTTAAAAATTGTTGTCCTAAATCTTCATGCAATAAGGATTAAGCTCAATTATTGCTTATTTGTTTAACTACTTCAAAACTACAACTTACAGAACAAGGTTAAAACTCATCGTTGAGCCTTTGGTTTAGGTGGTGTTGTTGATTAAGTTAGTGTGGTTTGGGGTTGGTGTCAATTGGGATTGCCGATGCTTTTTACTTTTAAAATAACTCACCACTTCTTATAAAGCACATTTTGATAGCTTATCTTCTTTGATCTTACAGCATTTAAAATATTTTGATACTCTAACTGTTTGTCACAATCAGGCACATAATGACTAAGATACACTTTGTAATAACGGCACCACTTTCTAACCGTGGACTCTACAAATCCTGTCAACTTTACAACGTCATCGTAGCTATATCCTAATTCTTTAAAGTGCAGCAACGTGTCTTTAACTGGTTGATTATATGTCATCTTCAACTGTTTAGGAAAAGTCGCTGTGCAATGTTGGTTACCCATGATTATGTTTTGCTAAATTCAAATTTTAAACATGCTACTATTAATATGATTAAGAATAAAGCAGTCAGTAGTTTAAACTCATTTATTCAAAACCTTATATACACTATCCCGACAAATACCTAGCTCACTGGCAATTTTTGTGGCACCTATGCCTTGGTTGTAAAGCTCCCTCACCTTGTCATGGTCAATCTTAACCTTACGCCCAAACTTAACACCGTTAGCTTTAGCTTCAAGCCTACCCTCATTAGTACGCTCAAGTATCCTTGCCCTTTCAGCCTGAGCAACACAAGTTAAAATCATCACGACCATTGTACCCATGCTACCCTCGGTGCTAATGCCATCGTCAATGAATTTGATAGACACACCTAACTCATCAAAGTATTTAATGATGTTGACCATATCAGCAGTATCACGACCAAGGCGATCAAGCTTAGTGATTAAAATACAATCGCCCTGCTCTACTTTCAGTTTTAATAACTCTAACCCATCACGTTCAGCGGTGCTGCCTGTTTTTTTATCAGTGAAGATTCTATCTTGTTTGACACCCTCTTTTTTGAGGGCGTTGATCTGTAATTTTAAACTTTGTTGTCCAGTTGATACTCTGGCATATCCAAAAAGGCGCATAATTGTAGATTTAATCGATTGTTATACGTTGATGTATATTTTATAGCAAAAAACGATTTTTTCTACGGTATTTTAGACTGATTTTTGAGTGTAGAATATATTATAAGTTTTTATACATTGGACAAAATGGGAAGATTCTTACATGATTATTGATGTTGTTCGTTTTGCAGTCAAGATGTCTGCACCCTCCCCTTTCCATTATTTTTTCTCAGGAGTTATATCGCATTAGAGTGGGTCAATATAAATGTCGCAGACTCATCAAGGGTGGAGCATTATATTTGTCGCGTAACAATTTAAAAAATTGGGTAAGCAAACGATGGTTTAGGTACACAGTTTTTTATGGTGTCCTGCCCTTTATCAATTCTTATCATGAACTATGTCTTTAGGATTTCACACCTTTTGGCAAAAGCCATACTGGCATAATTTCAAAAAAGCTCATTGTACCAATTTTATCAACATATTTAGTTACATGCTTTTTTAATAAGTCTGGCACATCAATATCTATCCATTCATCGCACCCACCTCTAACACAAAATCTAAATGGTCGAAAAAGCCTTTTTTCTTTGTCAACGAGTTCAAATCGCATCTTCTCGCTATAATGTGCAAAACGACCTAAATCAATATCATCTTTTTTTACATAAGGTGATTTCATAAGAAAATCTTCTAGTTCTTCCAAGACCTCAATTTCTGCACCATAAATCACTATATTATTTTTGATAACCTCAACATGCGTATATGTTAAATGCTTATGTTTGCTAATTTCTTTCTTTACACACTCCAATTCATCATCACTAATAATTTGCGGTTGTTTTTTGCGCAAAAACACTTGACCATAATGCTTTTCATAAATCTCATAGCCTGATGGCACTTTAGTTATATTTGAACAACCATCTTCTTTAGTCGAAAAGTGATAACGTGTTTTTCCATTTTTGTCTATCTTTTCATGCAGATAATAAATATCATCTTTGCGATTTTTATGCTTTATCATAATTTATCAATTTTCCTGTCACTGCTTCACTAATGCTTTAAAAGATATAATAATTTGTAAGACATTTATAAGCAACAATGCAACAACTCACTATCACACGCTACAAAACCAGATATACCAAGACACTTAAAATCTCAGGCTAAAATTTTATTGACGCACTATTTTATAGTGTACTTTAGACTATAGTCTAATGTGACACTTTGCTATACCCCGCCCTTTTCATCTATGCTGTCAATTACTCTCAGTAATTATATGTTGCTCGGGTGGGTCAATATAAATGTCGTAAGACTTCTTAAGGCGAGCATTGTGTTTGTCACGTAACATTCATTAAGCGTAATTTTGACGACTTCAGTATTACCTGTTAGATTTCATTCTTTAGATGCCTTTCAAAATAAAATGGGTTTATGAAAAAAACTATTTAATTTTGATATCAACAACCTTTACAAACAAGAAAGTATGGTTTATGATTTTGTTAAATGGAATTAAAACTTGTAAACCAACATGAGTATAGAAGCCAAAATATCAATATCAGAAATAGCCGATTTTTTAAATGTAACTAATCAGGCAGTACACAAACGAGTTAAAAGCAAGGGAATAGAGCCTAACAAATCACAAAATAAGCATTATTTTACACATGATACAATCCGAAAATTATTAGAACCAAAATGTAATCAATTTGTATTATCAACTGCTGTGGTTAAAGGTGGTGTTGGCAAGACAACCATAGCTGAATCTATTGCTATAAGAATGTCACTGTATGGTTTAAAAATTTTAGTCATTGATTTAGACCAACAGGCAAACTTAACTAAAGGCTTTCAAATTGATGAAATAGCTAGAACTACTCCAGTAATGATCGATGTAATATCTAAAGCAGCAGAACCTCAAGATTCAATTGTTATGGTCACTGATGGAATTGATATGATTCCTAGTAGATTAGATAATGTAACACTTGATAGCTACATGATGATTAACCGTATAAACCCTATTAACGTATTTAAAAGATTGTATGGGAATCTACTAGCAAAATATGATGTCATTATTTTTGATTGCCCACCAACGCTTGGGACTCTAGTTTGCTCTGCAATGTCTTTTTCTGATCTGGTAATAGCCCCTTTAAATCCTGATATTTATTCTTACGAGGGAATCGAAATAATGGAAAAAGAAGTGAATGAGATAAAAAATGAGTTCACCATTGACATCGATTGGAGAATACTTCTCAATAAATTTGATTCTCGCACAATCTTATCAACTGATTATATTACTCAATTGATCAAGGATAAAAAATACTCGCAAAAACTTTTAAAAAGTGTTATCCGAACAAGTCAGGAATTCCCCAATACTAAAAATAAAGGTAAATCACTTTTTGATAATTTTAGGAAATCTACAGCAAAAGAAGATATTGATTGTTTGGTTAAAGAGTTAATGAATGATTATATAAAAGTATCATTTTCTTAATTAAAGGTATGAGCGATGGCTACGATAAACGACCTATTAAATAAAAAGAAATTTGAGCCTAAAAAGTCTAGGTCTTGGGATTACTTGAAAGAGGTTGAGAAACCTCAAGATAATACTGTGAATGACAGCAAACCATTGGTACATGATAAGGAAACTATTGGTAAACAAAAAGAAAACAATTCGGAAACAAATAGTAAACCATTAGTAAATGATAAGGAAACTATCGGTAAACAAAAAGAAAACAATTCGGAAACAAATAGTAAACCATTAGTAAACGATAAGGAAACTATCGGTAAACAAAAAGAAAACAATTCGGAAACAAATAGTAAACCATTAGTAAATGATAAGGAAACTATCGGTAAACAAAAAGAAAACAATTCGGAAACAAATAGTAAACCATTAGTAAACGATAAGGAAACTATTGGTAAACAAAAAGAAAACAATCCGGAAACAAATAGTAAACCATTAGTAAACGATAAGGAAACTATCGGTAAACAAAAAGAAAACAATTCGGAAACAAATAGTAAACCATTAGTAAACGATAAGGAAACTATTGGTAAACAAAAAGAAAACAATTCGGAAATAAATAGGAAACCATTAGTAAACGATAAGGAAACTATCGGTAAACAAAAAGAAAACAATCCGGAAACAAATAGTAAACCATTAGTAAACGATAAGGAAACTATTGGTAAACAAAGTGCTGATAAAATTGAATCGAATTTTAGCATTACTGAAGCAAAAACTGCAATTACGAACTTGTCTGGGATACAGAAAAAAATCTTTAAATTTATTGTTTCTGAATTAAATTCAAATCTTGAAACTGATATTATAACCTCCGAAAAATTGCTAGAAATAGCTGAATGTAATACTGATACTTTAAAGGTTTTAATTGGTAGACTGTATAAAAAAGGGTTGGTGCTTAAATCACACTGCAAAACTGGAAAGGGCGGCTTTAGAAAGTTTAAATTATCTAAAGTTATTTTAAAAGCTTTTGAAGAGTCTGAACAAATTTCTGAGTCTTATTTTAGTAAACAGCATGAAAATAAAAACACTCTATATAATAGTAATACTACTAATACTATAAATAAATATAGTAACGACACCAAAGAACAAAAACCAACCACACCACAAAATGACCAATTAATCGATTTGATCAAAAAGCAAAACGATCAATTTCAACAACAGATAGCCGAACTCCAAAAACAATTTTTACAACAGGCTCCACGAGTCCAACCTGAAACAAAAACCGTCACTGTGACAGATTCAGCCGAAACTAATGTAGTTGAATCAGACAATTACGACTGGGCTGATCTTGATTTTTCATCTTTAACTGAATTTGGCTTTACTAAGCGACACGTTACCCAGATCAAAAACTTTAATAAAAGCTTAGATGCTGACAACCAACTAACTGTTGATAGTGTTCAAGAGTCCATCGAGCATTATGCGTGGGCTTTACAAAACCGTTTAGAAGAAATGGCAAGCTATGCCCCTACTAATAATCGTTTACGTGGATTGATAGGGGTGCTGAAAAAGGGTGGAAACTGGACAGAGGCTAATTACAAATCACCTGAAGATTTAGCTTTTGAAGCTTCATTGAAAGCAAAAAAGGAAAGATTAGAGAAAATCAAAGCGCAAAAAGAAGAAGTGTTTAACCTTGAGTTTGAACTCTGGCGCGAAACTTTAACTGCAACTGAACTTACTGATATTGAGGAAAAGGGCGAACTTCAAGGCAAGATGCCACCCTCAGCCTTCAAAAACAAGGGTGACAACAAGATGTACGTAGCTGCCCTGAGAACGTACTTCAAGCAGAACATCTACAAGGGCTAATATATGGTAAACTGTAATTGTCGTCAACAAATTAACTTCAATAAAAGTCAAAGAGGTTACTAACCATGGCAAAAATCCCACCCGAAAAAGTTTTCAATCAAACCGATCTGCATGGTTACAATACATGCTGCAAGTTTTACCCAAAAGCAATGGCATTCTTTGGTTTTAATGGTCACGTGGAATGTTTTGTTACCAAGGACAACACGCCTGATTACTATTACGTGGAAATTAAAGGCTTTGATTTTGAGGTCAAAATGTTTGCGTCTTTAAGTTTAGATGACTTTTATGGAAAGCTTTTGCTTTTAAATGACGTTAAGGACTACATCGACAAGCACGATTGCACCTTAACGGAAGCGACACGTGACATGATCAATAATAACCATAGGTTCTACGTCATCGAGCAGGACTTAAACGATATGATCGAACTTAAAGCGTTTGAAACAGTTGATTTTGTTGATGACGAGATCGAGCATAACCTCATTGATCATCAAGCGTGGTCACAATTTGGTGATGGTCAAAATATTAAAAACAATAAAAATAAAACATTGCATTGATTGGTTTTGAATGCCAACAATAATTATCACAAGGATAAGGGAAAATGGACGATATACAAAAAATATTATCAACGGCATATACAAAAAGCCAAACGGTTATTATTGATACAGGGCGTAACTATAAACTAACAGGCAGAGTCGATGGCATTGGCAAAAGAAGCGTTTTGATTATGAAAAACGGCAAATATTTATCGGTTGAATTATCAAAAATTATTACTGTCGAGGTCGTCCACAACATGACGATTGAATCGCAGGAAAATTTAGCTTAAAATTTCCGCTTTTCCGAAAACAAAACAGGGGTGCCTATTTGAAATTCTTTAATAACAGTATTGCGGTGATATTAACAACACAGGTCTTTGCTACCATGAGCTTTGCTGTGTTGTATTCGAGCTTGTCGTTATATTTAACGAATGCCTTTGGTTATGACGCTAACAGTGCCTATTCTATCGTAGCGGTCTTTTTAGTCTACAACTACGGTTTACACATGCTTGGCAGTTATCTGGGTGGTTTGCTTAGTAGTTATCGGGTGTTGTTTTTAATAGCAATGGTCTTTCAAGTGGTGTCATGCTTTATTTTGGCAGTACCAACAGAAACAGCGTTATATATTGGCTTGACGTTATTTCTGGTAGCAACAGGAATCAATGTGCCTTGTCTTAATATGATGATCACACAACGATTCCAACAGGAACACGTTAAGCGTGAAAAATATTTTATATGGAATCATGCAGCGTCTAATCTAGGTTTCTTTGCAGGATACACGGCAGCGGGATACTACCAACTAGACAATGCCTATACTTCTTTGTTTTTAGTGGCTTCGGTGTTTAATGTGTTAGGCTTGGTTTCAATTTTAATTGGTTGGAAAGCGGTTGCTGATATTGATACGCCTTTGACTCGGTTTGTTAAACGGCATGGTACCAAAGCCTTAAACAAAAGATATGCGTTATTATTTGCAATCTTTGTGGTAATGACTGGCATTGTGTTTGTGTCGTTGCT
>NZ_JACYVZ010000046.1 GCF_014857925.1 Cysteiniphilum marinum
GTTTTATCTAATAGGTTACGTGCCTGAATATAGGTTTTGTCTTTTTCAATCATAGAGCCAATGCCTGCAATCTTTTTGCATTGTTCTAAAAGTTCACGTTGTTCTTGTGTTCTTACAGGTATTTCTCTTGCTCTACCACCTTTACACCAAGAGGCTTGTAATTCTATCTTGCTACCTTTATCTGCTTGGTTTGGTTTAAACTTAAGACTTTCTTCACGTCTTAACCCAAAGGATCGCTGTAGCTTCAAGCACAGAACTTGCCTGTCACTAAGCTTTTCCATTTTGTCTACTTCAAGTTCTTTTGCTAGGTTCTTGGTGTTGTCTGAATAGGTTCTTTGTCCAATTTCTAAAGCCGTATTATCTTTTGGTATTGCTTCAGGCCTGCCAAATTTTTCAGCCAACCAACGCATATGGGATATGCGGTTTTTTACTGTTGCAATTGCTATGCCTTGATCCTGCCAATACGTAGCTAACGCCTTAGCATGTCGCCCACTATAATTCTGTTGTGTTACTTGCACAAAGCCACACTTAACCAAATCTTTAGATACATTAAGTAATATTCTTTTGCGTTCATCTTGTGTTGCAAAAGATCCATCTTTGTTATGCTTGAGTGCAGATAAAATCTGTCCTCTAAATTGGTTATTGTTATGCCTAGGCACTTTTTTGATCCTGCCTTATGGTATATAACGTTTCTTTTGGTTTTCGTCTCAGCTGATCTTTTTTATCGTCCATGTATTCCATCACATAGTAAACAATACAAAAAATAAGCGGGCAATAAAGTGCTATAACCACAAAAAAACCTGCTGCTACATAGCTTTTTCCATAACTATTAAGCCATATCTGAGATAATGACAAAAGACCAAACAATCCCAATATAACAAGCATTGTTAACATCATTAATGCTATTAATGTGATGTATTGTTTTAATGCCTTTGCGATATAGTTTCTTAGTTGAATATTCTCCATTTCACTGCCCCTTAATTTCGAGCATTATAAACCTCATAAAAGTGATGCCACTTTTTATCTATCATAGTTCGTTTTTTTGCCATTTATGTTTGATGGTAAGTGTTACAGCTCAAGCCTTAACTTTCGAAAAGGCTTTTTTTGGTGGCTGAAATGGCAACGTTAACCCCACGTAGCAGGTATTAACGGATCAACGTTTTAGGTCGTTCACCTCATAGCTTTATCGTTAGCCGTCAACGCGCTATTTTTTCAGCTTAGTTTGATTGGTTATAGCGTTGTTATTCCTAAATTTGCATTCTGCAATAACAGACCAATCAAATACCAGATGCTTAGCTTGCCCATTCGGTCGGGCTAAACATGCAGGAATAGACTCAAGTCTTATGCTTGAGTATGGAAATCATCTTAACCTAATAAGCTTTACCTTTTGGGCAAGCGTCAGGGATAAGATGGCAGCTTCTTGGTTGAATCTCTTTGCTGACTATGCAAGCAAGTGCACAAGATTAAGCGTTGCCAATACGAGCAACTAATCAACCATACTTCGCTACGGACACCTTACTATTTGAAAAACGTTTTTCTGAACGCATTCAAGTAGTTGCATGCATGACTCGCCGGTGTACATGCGCTTAGGAAGACACTTTTTAACGTGTTTCTGGCATTGCAGCCTTCATCAGTTCCATTAGTGTTAATGATAGCATTAAAAAATATAAAAAATATAGTTTCACTTGCATTTTTAGAAATTAATTAACTTAATTCTTCGATGTTGCTCATTGCAACATTCTCGAAAAGTTAATTAATATATATGATTTACCGACCAACTTCGCGCTGCTTGTGGGTGTGAACCGCGCGGTAAATCATTGCAGGCTATTCGCCTGTCACTGCGGACAAATATGTCCAGCAGAGACAGGCTAAATCATCAAAAATAAATCCAAAACAGCCACCCTGTCGCCGCTTACTGCGGCTAAGGGCGGTAAACTTGCAAAGCTCGCTTTTGAGCTACAGATAGTAAGTCAATTTGACTTACACAAGTGCGCATTTGCAAATCAAACGACTTTGAGTAATAATTACTAACAATTAGTATTAATGAGTAATTAAGGTGTCATTATGCAACGAATTCAAGTTATGCTAGATGATAATTTAGCGGTCAAATTAAAGCAGAAAGCCCATGAAGCAGGGCTTTCCATTAGTTCATACACTAGAATTTTGCTTAACGATAAGCTCAGCAAGAAAAAGTTATCTGTTATGGACCAGGCAATGCTTGATCTAAACAATTCTGATGGTGACGAGGTTGTTAGTTTGAAAGAACTCAAAAATGAACTTGCTGCATGGATTAAAAATGCGGATCGTTAGACAGAAAAAGTCATACAAAAAGACACTCAAAAAGTATCAAAATAACGCTAAAGTCTTAAAAGTTCTTAGCGATGTCATTGATCTTTTGGCAAATGATTTGCCTATCCCAGAAAAATATCGAGATCATGAACTCAGCGGAAACTACAAAGGCATACGTGAATTGCATCTTTTCCCAGATGATCTTCTGATGTATTTCAAAATTGAAGAAGATGAGCTTGTTTTAGTGGCTATTGGGACACATTCTGAGCTTTTCGGTTAAGAATTAAATAAACCGTCATAAAGGCGTCTATTTTCAACTTTCATTATTACGGACAGGGAAATATAGCCAAATTCAAAAAAAACCTCGTGGCGAGCTTTAAAAGTTATTTTAAACGCTATTTTTATTTAGGATCGACAGTTGATTTTGCAAAACAGCGGTAAAGCGAAGGCTTTATAGCGAGCTTGCGAGCGTGGATTCCTGATGCAGTTAAAAGCGATTGATTTGTTTCGCCAAGCAGGCAATGCCTTATGTTCGTAGCAAATGGAAAAGCCTGCCTCCCTAACTGGATAATTTTGGTGGCCTTTGATTTTCAGATTGAGGTGCTTGGTTTGCTAAAGCCTTAGGTTTTTAGTTTTTAAATTGAGTTATGAGCAAAGCGAATTCAAATTCATTTCAGCAAACGGTAGTGCAGCTGATCAAAAAAATGTGAGCGGAGCGAACACCAAGGTGGGTACGAAAAATTTGTAAAATTTGAGTAACCTTTTTTGGAATTTTAGTGTTTTTCATTTTGCATTTTCCTTGCGCGCGGCATTATCTTGTTTTTAATCTTGTTTTTTGTAATTTTAATTACCTTGTTTTGTGTTATTTTTTAACCATGTCTGTATCCATTGTAAATAAAGGGCTGTAGCGTTTTTTTTGTTTTTTTTATGATAGGAAAACGGGGTTGTTATGATAGGAAAACGGGGTTTTGTGATAGGAAAACGGGGTTTTGAAATTATCCATTATAATAGGAGAACGGGGTTATTATGATAGGAAAACGGGGTTTATTTTAATAGCTATAATTTATTTACTTATAAAATAATATTTGATATGTTTTTCTGAAATTATAGTAGGAAATTGGGGTTGATGTGTCTGACCTAATTGTAACTAAGTCAAATGAATTGATTGAGAGTTATATTTTTAATGCTACAGAACTAGAACTACAGGTATTAAACTATGCCGTTGCAAAATTAAATCCTCGTTGGGATAACAATGGAATTATCTTTAAAGTAACCATTTCTGAATTAGTAGATACTTTTGGAATGAAATCAAAGGATGCCTATAGACTTTACAGAGAAGCTATGTCTCGCTTAATGAAACGAGAATATACAATTAAGCTTGAGGATGGGAAAGATTGGACTGAGAACTTAGTTATTGGTTACGGTGGTCCAGAAGATAAATCATATCTTGAGTTTAAGTTTAATGAGTATATCAGTAAACATTTAAGTGAATTAAAAGCACTTTTTACCTCATATGATATAAAACACATTGCTAACTTTAAAAGTCGTTACAGCTTTGTGTTATATGAAGCCTTTAAAATGAATTTAGAAAAAAATAAAGCCCTAAACCAAAACTACTGGATCGAGGAAATAACCATTCAGAAGCTAAGAGAAAATTTAGGATTGCTCGATAAGTATAAAGCTTTCAACTTATTGCGGCTCAATGTCTTAGATAAAGCCAAAGCTGAAATTAATACCCATAGCGATATTCTCATAGACTTTGATATCAAGAAGACTGGAAGAACCCCAACAAGCATTGTATTTAAGGTTAAACGTAAAGTTGAAAAAGCTTCTGATAAGACAAAAAGTAAAAAGCTTTCAAAGATGGAACAGTCATTATCTCAAAAAGAGATTAATCAACGAAAGAAACTATTAGCCAGTATGGATAAAGAAGAGTTAATTAAATTCCTAGAAGAACGTCAACAATCAAAAGAACAACCTTCGTCAGAAAAAGTAACGAGTAAAGTTAAAACCGAGAAGAAGGCAGACAAACCTGAAAACGAAGATATAGCGCAAGAAAAAGAAGAAGCAAATGAAATTCAATTAGACCAACAAGAAGCTACTCAAGAAGAAACTTCTAAGAAGGAAAAAGTAGGTTTTTTTAAGCGGTTTTTTAGTTGAAATAACCAAAGATATATATTCCTACTATATCAGATTATATGATGGGCGAAGTGCTTGCATTTAAAGTTGGTTTCAAATCAATGTTTCGTAAAATAGAAATAGATTATTGGATATCAAATCAAAAAAAAGAAACACAAAGGTTACGGGAAGGATAATGGGTAGAGAACAGCAAATAGAGAATGACTTACTTAATAAGCTTCGGGAGCTTAAATATGTATATAGGGAGGATATTAGAGACAAAGCATCTTTAGAAGCAAATTTTCGTGATAAATTTGAATTCCTTAATAAGGTGAAACTATCTGACTCTGAATTTGAAAGACTCTTGGAGCAGGTTATCACTCCTGATGTTTTTACTGCAGCAAAAACTTTGCGAACAATCAATGATTTCGTGCGAGATGACGGTACTCCATTAAATTACACGCTAGTTAATATTAGAGATTGGTGTAAAAACACATTTGAAGTTGTTAACCAGCTTAGAATTAATACTGATAATAGCCATCATCGCTATGATGTTATCTTGCTAATAAATGGCGTTCCTGTAGTTCAGATAGAACTCAAAACACTTGCTATTAGTCCCCGTAGAGCTATGCAACAAATTGTCGATTATAAAAATGACCTTGGCAACGGATACACTCGAACACTTATGTGCTTCATGCAAATGTTCATTGTGAGCAATAGCAACGATACATGGTACTTCGCAAATAATAATACCAGACACTTTAGTTTTGACGCTGATGAGCGATTTCTTCCTCTTTACCAATTCGCAAGCGAAGATAATAAAAAGATTACACAGTTAGATAAGTTTGCTGAAAAATTTCTAGCAAAATGTACACTTGGACAGATGATTAACCGCTATATGGTGCTTCTGGCTAGCGAGCAAAAAATGCTAATGATGCGGCCGTATCAAATATATGCCGTAAAAGCTATTGTCGATTGTATTCATCAAAATTGCGGTAACGGATATGTATGGCATACAACAGGCAGTGGAAAAACACTTACTTCATTCAAAGCATCAACTCTTCTCAAAGATAATCCTGATGTTGAAAAATGTTTATTTGTTGTAGATAGAAAAGATCTAGACCGTCAAACACGTGAAGAGTTTAACCGCTTTCAAGAAGGTTGTGTTGAAGAAAATACAAATACAGAGACGCTCGTTGAAAGACTATTATCTGAAGACTACTCAGACAAAGTAATTGTGACAACTATTCAAAAATTAGGACTAGCCTTAGACGGAAAAAATAAACGTAATTATAAAGCGCGCCTAGATCCATTAAGAAACAAGCGCGTTGTTTTCATTTTTGATGAGTGTCACCGTTCACAGTTTGGTGAAAATCACAAAGCAATTAAAGAGTTTTTCCCAAATGCTCAGTTATTTGGATTCACCGGAACACCTATCTTTGATGATAACGCTGCTTATAAGAAAATCGACGGAACCCAAGGATCATACATGACCACTATGGAAGTTTTTCAACAGGAACTTCATGCTTACACTATCACGCATGCTATTGAGGACCGTAATGTTTTACGCTTCCATATCGACTACTTTAAGCCAGAGGGCAAAATCAAACCTAACACAGGTAAACCCCTCACCAAAAAAGCAGTCATTGATGCCATCTTAGAAAAGCATGATGCCGCCACCAATAATCGCAAATTTAATGCTGTTCTAACCACAGCTAAAATCAATGATGCTATTGAATATTATAGTTTATTCAAAACGGCTCAATCTGAGAAACTAAAAAATGACCCAGAATTCAAGAAATTAAATATTGCGTGTGTTTTTTCTCCTCCGGCAGAAGGGAATAAAGAAATTAAGCAAATCCAAGAAGATTTGCCACAAGAAAAAATCGACAATACTATAAACCCTGAAGGGAAAAAAAAGGCATTAAACAATATCTTAACAGACTATAATCTTCAATATGGCACAAACCATAGTATAAATGATTTTGATTTATATTATCAGGATGTTCAAAAGCGTATTAAAGACCAACAGTACCCTAAATCAGATGTGCCACATACAGAAAAAATTGATCTTGTTATTGTGGTTGATATGCTGTTAACAGGCTTTGATTCAAAATTTTTAAATACTTTATATGTTGATAAAAACCTTAAGTACCACAGCCTTATTCAAGCTTTCTCAAGAACAAATAGAGTGTTGAATGATACCAAGCCTTATGGAAATATTTTAGATTTTAGACAACAACAAGATGCCGTAAATAATGCCATTGCATTGTTCTCTGGGGAGGCAGGAGAGCGTGCTAAGGAAATATGGCTAGTTGATGAAGCTCCTAAAGTTATTGAAAAGTTAAATACAGCAGTGCAAAAACTAAATGATTTTATGAAATCTCAAGGTTTAAATTCTTCTCCTGAAGATGTTCCTAACTTGAAAGGCGATACTGCACGTTGGCAATTTATTAATTTGTTTAAGGATGTACAGCGTCATAAAACCCAACTTGATCAATATACCGACCTAACAGATGAGAATAAAGACGTTATCGAAGAAGTTATATCAAAAGATCAACTTCAAGGATTTAAAGGTGTATATATTGAAACTGCACAGAGATTAAAAGCCGAACAGGATAAGCATGATGAGCATACGCCTTCAGAGGTTCAGGAACTAGATTTTGAATTTGTACTTTTTGCTTCATCAGTAATTGATTATGACTACATTATGGGTCTTATTTCTAAATATTCTGAAGGAAAGACAGGTAAGCAAAAAATGAATCGTGATCAATTAATTGGGTTAATTGCTTCTGACTCTAAATTTATGGATGAACGTGAAGATATTACAGAATACATAAAAACAATTACTGTTGGTGAAGGTTTAAATGAAAAACAGATCAAGTATGGTTATGAGGAATTTAAACAGCAAAAAAACGATCGTCAATTAGAGGTAATATCTTCTTCCCATGGAATAAAAAAAGAATCCTTACAAAAATTTGTAGACCAAATATTAAAGCGTATGATTTTTGATGATGAGGATTTAACTGACTTGTTAGCTCCTTTAGGTCTTGGGTGGAAAGATAGGACTAAGAAAAAGCTAACATTAATGGAAGAATTGATACCGCTTCTTAAGAAGCTATCACGTGGACGTGAAATTTCAGGATTGAGTGCATATGAACAATAAAAAAGAAAAAAAATTAACACCCTCACTGCGTTTTCCTGAATTTGAGGGTGATGGGGCATGGTCAGAAAAAGAGTTGAAAAAACTTGCTAATAGAATTACGGATAAAAACACAGGTTCTTTTATATTGCGCGTTTTAACAAACTCTGCAACCAATGGTGTTGTTGATCAGCGAGATTACTTTGATAAGGATATTGCCAATCAAGCTAACCTTGAAGGATATTCCATAGTTGATGAAGGCGATTACGTTTATAATCCAAGAGTATCAACATCTGCACCTGTAGGACCAATCTCTAAAAACAAACTTAGTAAGGGAGTAATGTCTCCGCTCTATACAGTGTTTAGATTTAAAGATAAAAAAAATGATTTTTTTGAGCATTACTTTAAGTCATCTCATTGGCATCATTATCTTCGTAGGGTATCTAACACAGGCGCACGTCATGACCGTATGAGCATCACAATTGATGCTTTTGAGGCGATGCCGTTACCATTACCGCCAACCGATAATGAACAACTAAAAATTGCAGCATGCTTATCATCTATTGATGAAGTAATTGAATTAGAGAGTAAAAAGCTAGATGTCTTGAGAGATCATAAAAAAGGTCTTATGCAGAACCTTTTCCCTGCCGAAGGTGAAACCTTACCAAAATTCCGCTTTCCTGAGTTTAAAAATGATCCTGAGTGGAAACTAAGCACACTAAATAAATATCTAGTACAAACAGGAGCAAGAAATAAAAATCTCAGTGAGAACAGAGTTTTAAGCGTAAGTAATCAAAAAGGATTTGTTCTTCAAAACGAACAATTTATAGATAAAAAAATTGCGAGCGATAATCTGTCGACATATAGAATAGTTCATCAGGGTGAAATAGCATACAACCCATCCAGAATAAATGTAGGATCCATTGCAATTCTGGACAATTTTAACGTCGGAATTGTTAGTCCAATGTATGTAGTTTTAAAAACTCAATCATCATTAAACCCATATTATTTGCTGTACAATATTGCCACACACGCTTTCAATCAAAAAATTAAAACTGCTTGCTCAGGTAGTGTTCGATACACGCTCTCATTTGAAGCATTTTGTCGTTTAGAAGTAGCAATTCCTGAAAAAAATGAGCAAATAAAGATATCAAAATGTATAGCAATTATTGATGAAATAATAAATAATCAAAGCAATAAACTCGAATCATTAATGCTTCATAAAAAAGGCCTATTACAGCAGCTCTTTCCAAATCCTGAGGAGATTAATGGATGAGTGAATTTGTAAATATTCAAGAGATTGCTGAACATTTTCGTTCTGAATTAGAGCAGAAGAAATATCTCCTCCTTTTCGCCTATAACGGTACAGGTAAAACGCGCCTGTCCATGGCATTTAAAGACTTGGGAAAGCAAGATAGTGTTTATATCACTGATCAGAGAGGAAACTCTATCGCAGATCAAAACGGAAACACACTGATAGCTGAAAACTCGGGTGACACACTCTACTTCAACGCCTTTACCGAGGATTTATTCACATGGGATAATGATCTAGAGAATGATCGGGAACGATTCTTAAGGCTTAATCCAGACTCACGATTTTTTTCTGGACTTGATAGTTTGGAAATGGATACGCGTATCCGTAAATTTCTCCATCGTTATGCCGATTTTGATTTCGTGATTGACTACAGTAAATGGCAGGTTTCGTTTAACCGTACAGTGCCGAATGAAGCCTATGATGAAAACGTATCTGACAATGCAGATCAAGAACGCGAGCGTGTAGAAACAGATATTAAAATCTCGCGTGGGGAAGAGAATATCTTTGTTTGGTGTTTTTTTATGGCGGTTGTTGAAATCTCTATGGACAAAGACATTGAGGCTTATAACTGGGTTAAATATATTTACATTGATGACCCAGTATCTTCATTGGATGAAAACAATATCATTGCCATCGCACACCATTTAGCACAATTGCTAAAACGCAAAAATAACCCCTTGAAGGCCATTATATCATCGCATCATACATTGTTCTTTAACGTGATGTATAACGAGTTTGATGCCAAAAACAATAAGCTTGCTTCGCCATATTTCCTAAATAAATTAAGAAATTGCTTTGATATTCAAATAGATGATTTACTGAAAGTTTTTGGCAAGTTAAATAATTCAAAAACAAATGTTCTTAATAAAATTAAAGAAAGTTATTCAGATATTGATATTCCAGAAGATATTTTAGATAACAAAAAGGCATTGAAAAGATTCATTGCTGAAACGCATGCGACGTCAGTTAATCCGGTGCAATCTTTTTTGGGTACTTTTCAAGACAAGTTACAAGGCGGGAAGCTTAAAACTTATAAAAGCCCACTAAAGGAATATTATTTAAAGGGAGTCAGCGACACACCGTTCTTTCATCATGTTGCAACATTAGTTGATTTATATAATGCTGTTGAAAGCGGTAAACTTTATACGCATCACTTTAATGTGCTGCGAACAATACTGGAAAAATCAGCCTGTTTTCACGGATTCAATAAATTTTCATCTCTTATCCAAAAGGATGAACATGATCCTGATGACATTTTACACACTCGGATTATTAACGTATTAAATCATGGAAATTATTCTCTCTATGAGCCAATGACCATGATAGACGAAAATAAAAATCAATTTAAAAAAATTCTGGAGGAATTTATGAACAAATACACATTTAACCCAGAATTATTTATCAAGGAACAAGAGGGTATATAACGATGACAGAACAAAAACAAAAAGAACTAGGAAAAATTCTCTGGGCAATTGCAGACCAGTTGCGTGGTGCCATGAATGCAGATGATTTTAGGGATTACATGCTATCTTTCCTATTCCTGCGCTATATTTCGGATAACTATGAAGAGGCCGCTAAGAAAGAATTAGGGTCGGATTATCCTGATGTCACGGATGATATTCTAACCAAAATAGAGGTGTATACACCTCTACAAGTTTGGTATCAAGAAAACGATGGAGATGTTGAAGCTTTTGAAGATCTGATGCGCCGCCGTGTCCATTATATTATTAAGCCAGAACACCTTTGGGGCAACGTGGCTGAAATGGCAAGAACACACGACAAAGAGCTTTTAAACACGCTACAAAGTGGCTTCAAATATATCGAAAATGAATCTTTCAAAAGTACATTTCAAGGGCTATTCTCAGAAATTAATCTAACGTCAGAAAAGCTCGGAAAAGATTATGACAGCCGGAATGCCAAGCTTTGTAAAATTATTAATGAAATATCTAAAGGTCTAAAAGAATTTTCTACTGACAGTGACACTCTAGGTGATGCCTATGAGTATTTAATCGGTCAGTTTGCCTCTGGATCAGGTAAGAAAGCTGGAGAATTTTATACGCCACAGCAAGTTTCTGGAATCTTATCTTCAATTGTGAGCCTAGACAGCCAAGATCCATCTCAAGGAAAACGTAAACACTTAGAAAGTATTCTTGATATGGCTTGTGGGTCAGGATCTTTGCTCTTGAATGTTCGACAAAAGCTTGGTACGCACGGTATTGGAAAAATTTATGGGCAAGAGAAAAACGTTACAACATATAACTTGGCTCGTATGAACATGCTTCTTCATGGCGTTAAAGATTCAGAATTTGAAATTTACCACGGAGACACATTGGACAATGATTGGGATTTGCTAAGAGAGCAAAATCCAGCTAAGAAGCCGTACTTTGACGCAGTTGTTGCAAATCCACCATTTAGTTTGCGTTGGGATCCTTCAGAGTCCTTGGCAGAGGATATGCGTTTCAAGAATTATGGACTAGCCCCTAAATCAGCAGCTGATTTTGCATTTCTACTGCATGGTTTTCATTATCTTAAGGATGATGGAACAATGGCTATTATTTTACCACACGGCGTTTTATTCCGAGGAGGTGCTGAAGATAAAATCAGAAGAAAACTTTTGAAAGATGGTCATATTGATACTGTAATTGGCTTGCCTGCAAACCTCTTTTATTCAACAGGTATTCCTGTTTGTATTTTGGTTTTAAAGAAATGCAAGAAATCAGATGATGTGTTGTTTATTAATGCCAGCGAGTATTTTGAGAAAGGCAAGCGCCAAAACTTTTTAGGTGATGGTACTGGAGGGACTGAAGATCATATAGGAAAAATTATTGATACATACCAGTATAGGAAAGAGGAAGATCGTTACTCAAGACGCGTCTCTCTGGAAGAAATTTCTGAAAAGAATGACTATAACTTAAATATTTCAAGGTATATCAGCACCCAAGAGCCTGAAGAAGAGATTATTCTGGATGATGTAAATACTGAGCTTGTTTTTTTAGCAAAAAACATTAAAAAAGCTACTGAGAAACATAACGAGTTTCTAAAGCAATTACAGCTAAAAACTCTTCCAATTTCGTAGATAAGTTCCCTATATTGAACGCTAATCATCTTCCTAAGTAATTAACTGTAATCTCTTCCCTTCCATGCCCTAATTCATTACTAACAATCATTCTAGCTTCAAAGTCTTTTTGCTTTTCTTCCTCGGTTAGCTCAGTTGAAATTTTACCCCCTGCCTTAGGACAATTTAACCCAGTAAGCTCTTTATACCTTTCCTGAGCATAAGCATGCCTATAACCATGATTGTGATAGATTCCAGAACGCTGACAGGTTTTATCTAATAGGTTACGTGCCTGAATATAGGTTTTGTCTTTTTCAATCATAGAGCCAATGCCTGCAATCTTTTTGCATTGTTCTAAAAGTTCACGTTGTTCTTGTGTTCTTACAGGTATTTCTCTTGCTCTACCACCTTTACACCAAGAGGCTTGTAATTCTATCTTGCTACCTTTATCTGCTTGGTTTGGTTTAAACTTAAGACTTTCTTCACGTCTTAACCCAAAGGATCGCTGTAGCTTCAAGCACAGAACTTGCCTGTCACTAAGCTTTTCCATTTTGTCTACTTCAAGTTCTTTTGCTAGGTTCTTGGTGTTGTCTGAATAGGTTCTTTGTCCAATTTCTAAAGCCGTATTATCTTTTGGTATTGCTTCAGGCCTGCCAAATTTTTCAGCCAACCAACGCATATGGGATATGCGGTTTTTTACTGTTGCAATTGCTATGCCTTGATCCTGCCAATACGTAGCTAACGCCTTAGCATGTCGCCCACTATAATTCTGTTGTGTTACTTGCACAAAGCCACACTTAACCAAATCTTTAGATACATTAAGTAATATTCTTTTGCGTTCATCTTGTGTTGCAAAAGATCCATCTTTGTTATGCTTGAGTGCAGATAAAATCTGTCCTCTAAATTGGTTATTGTTATGCCTAGGCACTTTTTTGATCCTGCCTTATGGTATATAACGTTTCTTTTGGTTTTCGTCTCAGCTGATCTTTTTTATCGTCCATGTATTCCATCACATAGTAAACAATACAAAAAATAAGCGGGCAATAAAGTGCTATAACCACAAAAAAACCTGCTGCTACATAGCTTTTTCCATAACTATTAAGCCATATCTGAGATAATGACAAAAGACCAAACAATCCCAATATAACAAGCATTGTTAACATCATTAATGCTATTAATGTGATGTATTGTTTTAATGCCTTTGCGATATAGTTTCTTAGTTGAATATTCTCCATTTCACTGCCCCTTAATTTCGAGCATTATAAACCTCATAAAAGTGATGCCACTTTTTATCTATCATAGTTCGTTTTTTTGCCATTTATGTTTGATGGTAAGTGTTACAGCTCAAGCCTTAACTTTCGAAAAGGCTTTTTTTGGTGGCTGAAATGGCAACGTTAACCCCACGTAGCAGGTATTAACGGATCAACGTTTTAGGTCGTTCACCTCATAGCTTTATCGTTAGCCGTCAACGCGCTATTTTTTCAGCTTAGTTTGATTGGTTATAGCGTTGTTATTCCTAAATTTGCATTCTGCAATAACAGACCAATCAAATACCAGATGCTTAGCTTGCCCATTCGGTCGGGCTAAACATGCAGGAATAGACTCAAGTCTTATGCTTGAGTATGGAAATCATCTTAACCTAATAAGCTTTACCTTTTGGGCAAGCGTCAGGGATAAGATGGCAGCTTCTTGGTTGAATCTCTTTGCTGACTATGCAAGCAAGTGCACAAGATTAAGCGTTGCCAATACGAGCAACTAATCAACCATACTTCGCTACGGACACCTTACTATTTGAAAAACGTTTTTCTGAACGCATTCAAGTAGTTGCATGCATGACTCGCCGGTGTACATGCGCTTAGGAAGACACTTTTTAACGTGTTTCTGGCATTGCAGCCTTCATCAGTTCCATTAGTGTTAATGATAGCATTAAAAAATATAAAAAATATAGTTTCACTTGCATTTTTAGAAATTAATTAACTTAATTCTTCGATGTTGCTCATTGCAACATTCTCGAAAAGTTAATTAATATATATGATTTACCGACCAACTTCGCGCTGCTTGTGGGTGTGAACCGCGCGGTAAATCATTGCAGGCTATTCGCCTGTCACTGCGGACAAATATGTCCAGCAGAGACAGGCTAAATCATCAAAAATAAATCCAAAACAGCCACCCTGTCGCCGCTTACTGCGGCTAAGGGC
>NZ_JACYVZ010000047.1 GCF_014857925.1 Cysteiniphilum marinum
TTTACAGGGTCAATACGCCCTAAATTAACGATCCAATCTATCATCTATCTGCTCCAACCAAGTTAATATTATACACTTGATTAGAATTAAACCGGTGAGCTGTAGATTTAATCATCTCATCTCCTTTTATTTTTGGTTCGGTTTGTGTGTGTTCACAACCTTTTTGCAACAAGCCATTTAGAAATGCCTGTCAAGGGCGCGTAGCGTGCCATTTAACCTTGACAGGTATTTCGGGCTTGTTAAAAAAGACATTAAAAACTAGGTTGTCACACGTGAGCGTAAGCGGAGTGTGACTCAGTTTAAGGCGACAGATTTTTAATTTCTTTAAGCAACTTAGTTGCGTAGAATAAGAACAGATTAAGCGGTGACTTTCCCTAACTATGCAGCTTGACTTTGGCTATCCTTAACCGCTTCCTTAACTTTGATCACTTTACGCATTAGCTGCTCGTGCGTTTTAGCTATGACGACTTGATCATCTAGCTTAGCAAGATAGACTTGCTCGATCTCGGAATCTTTGAACGGCTTTTTAACTTTCAACAGCTCCGCTTGGTACATCTGGCAATCTTTGATAATGCTATCGTATGGCGTTAAGGTGATGGTTAGATATTTGCTGTCGATGACTTCTAAACCTGAGCCTAAAACGTCTGTTTTGTAGGTATGAGGTAACGTAAGTTGTGTACTGTAATTGTCGTTATACTCAAGATTAAACCGATCACCAAAATACAAATAGCCGTCAATCACTCTATACTTGCCTGTGGTAGTATAAACATTAATATGCTCTAAACTAGCACGGCTTAAGCTTTGCCATAACTTACGCGCTAGCATAAGTTTATACAAACTAGAAAAACCTTTGTTTTCGCTGTTAATGGCTGAATTAATATAGCTATCATCGCTAATTTCTTCATGCCTATAGCTTGGCTCCACGTTATACCAAACATGATCAGCAAATCTTGAGTTAGGCAATTCATGGCTTAAGGTAAACAAACGCTTTTGCACAAAGTGATCAATACATCTATCGGCTGACTTACCCGCTTGATATTTAATGTCTCCTGCAATCTCTTTGTGCAGTCTACTCATTCGTTCAGTTACCTCTTTACGGCTACTGTCACATAAGGTATTAAGATCAATTTTACGTAAAATGGCTAATTTAAAGCACTGTACAGCGTATGCTTTGCTGTAATTACCTAATCCATACATACCGCCAAGGTAAAGGTTGGTGTTATTTGTTGTAATTTCTGGCTGATTTGTTTTGTTTTTGACTAACATAGTTTGAATCCTCTTAAATTTTGTCTATGGTTAATGTGTGTACTTGCTTTTTCCTTTAGTCTTCCTTTGTATTGTGACAAGTACACACACTTTCATTTTTACTATACGGACTATATGCCCTGTTTTATCTTTTTTTAGTAGTAAACGCCATATTCTATAATGGTTTGTTGATGGTGGATCACCTCACAATACTAAGCCACTAACTCAATCAAGTTCCCGCCATTGTAAGGCACGTTGAAATTGCCCCTTTCCCCTGCCTTGGCAAAGATTTCTAAGGCTTGGGTGTATTTACCCCTACCTTGTTCAATTAAACCGTGTGACAGCTTGTAAACGCCATAATTAAATGGGGCATTGGTTTCTATAGCGATAAAATAAAAATCAAAGTCTTTACCTGTGGCTTGCTTGAATCCGTCAACATAAAAGCTCGCTGATAGGTCATAATGGTATTTTTTGGTGGTAAAGCTGAAATTAATATCATCAGCCAAGCTTGACGTGGTTTTTAAATCAACGATATAACCCTGCTCAAGATTGATATAGTCGGCTCTTGCCTTGCAATTTACCTTGCTTGCTTCATCTATCCAAAAAACAGACTGCTCAGCTATCCCGCCACTTAATAGCGTCCTGACTAACTCATTTTTTGCTAAGTTGTGGCGCATTTCCTGCGCCTGTAAAAAATCATCGGTACTGACAAGCTGCCTTGTGCCTACCGTTTCAATTAATTCCTGATAGTCCGCTTTGCCTTGCTTGGTGTTGCGCTTAGGAATATCAGCAACCACGTATTCATCATCAAAGGTCTTAGGTTCAAGCACCAACGAATGAAACATTGTGCCGAATTTCATTGCGGGCGTTGAATCTGTTTTGTTTTGGCGTTTGTAATTGTAAAGCCAAGGACTAATAAGCAAGTCTTTACAGTTGCTTGATGATATAGGGTCGCTGCTGTGGTAGTCCTCGTTGCTTAGGTTGCTGATAATTTCGTTTAATGGGTAAACTGTTTTAATGTTGCTCATGATGCTTTAGCCTCTAATTTGTTGATTTCGTCAATAATGCTGCTGTACCATTTGAATTGCCTAACTGGCGCACCGTCTGAGTGTCGCTTGCCTGTATCTTGATATACGCCCCAAGGTTCACCTTTAGCAGTTATTGCCCAATAGTTACGCCCTTTTACGTCTTGGGCTTTTTGTTGGTAGCCGTACTCAGCTAACAGTTTGTTAAGTTCTTGAGCGTTAAGTTTACGGTTGAGTTCTCTACCTATTTCAGTAACTGTTAGCAATTGCTTTTGCTCATGCGCGATAAGCTCAACGCCAGATAACTTGATTAAATCAACGCCTGTTGCTTTGAATCCTACTTGAGAACATGACAAGGCTAACTGGTTGTTATCCTTGATGAAGCCTTTTAATGCGTCTTTGGCTGCTTTCATTATCTTAGCTGCTTCAAGATAGTTAGCTGTGCTTATGGTTGGTGTCGGCTCCACTGGTAAAGTACCTTGTGCCGTTTGTTGTTCGAGTTCTTGCCAACGGTCAATAATCGCTGCACGCATTTTGATGTTATAACCAGATACTAAAATTAAGCTTTCACGTTTGGGTAAGTTGTAGCATTTTAAAGCCCTGCCTGTAGTGTCTATATAGCTGCCCTCAAATTTGAGGTGAGCTATTTCTAACTCATTAAGCATTTTTTCAATATCACGTAAGATATTATCATGACGCTTGCCTGTAAGCTCCGCTATCTCACGGCTTGACATAGTTTGTCCTGTTGTCATTAATCCATTCATGCTAAAAATCCTCCTAAGTTGCTAACGTCACGTTTTAAATACGGCAAGATCGATATAACCGTGTCTTTTTTGCTGTTATTGCCACTTTTAAGCACGTTGACGCTGTTTTTATTATATTTTTCAATATGGTATTTATCCCACTTGATAACGCTGATTGTGCGCGATTTAAGGCTGCTTTGCTTGGTGGTGTTGGTTTTGGTGTTCTTTTTACTTTTCGTTTTTGCTGAAAAAAACATATAACTCGCTCCCTGTGCCTGTAGCACACGTTTAAAAATTAAAAATTTGACTAAAGTTGATTGCTTAAAAAACGCTTAAACTAAGCGGCTTCCTGTCCTTGTTCGACTAGCTCAAAGTGCCATAGTCGGTATTGATGATTCCCTTTACTTTTCTTGGTTTCGCCTTTGGATACTTGAATTTTTAACTGTGGGAGTTGGGTTATTTTGCCTTGAAGTTTTAGCTGCATGAAAAAACCGCTAACTCTTGATACACTGGTCGGAGATATTGACAGCACCACTAACTTTTTATTGTGCTTATCGTTGGTGTGAAGTTGCACGAGTACGTCAAGGTAGCGTTTCACTACTGGTGTTCTTCCTTGCTCTGCCATTTGAGCAATGAATTTTTTTAACGGCTCTCCGTCTGTGGTGACGATACCATCAGGGGAATATTTAACGTCTTGGTAGTTGTCGTCGTTTGCGTCACTCAAAACGTGCTTTTCAGTGGTTTTGATCACGGTAACAATGAAGCTATTGGGGTTGTAATCAGGGTCGGCTTTCATTTCAAAAGCATTGCCCTTTAAGCTGATAATGGGGAAACTGGCATAGTCAAACTCTAACCCATCTAAGCCAAACTCGGCTAATTCTTGCTTGATACTATCCTTGCTAAAGGCTGTTTCAGTGGCGATTGTGGGTTGATTGGTTGCGGTGTCTTTCGTCACTGTGACGTTGGTTTGTTCGTTTTGAGTGTTAGTAACTGTTGTTGTGTTCTGTTCCATTGTGATTTTTCCTATACAAAATTGTGCTAATGCCCTTTTGTGGTTAGATAAAGGGGCGGTTTAACGGTTATTGATCTTGATTGTTACGCTGACAGTGAAGCGATACGTTGAGCTAATTGCTGTTGTTGTGCTTTCCACTTTGCGCTTATCTTGGCAAAATAGCTGTCGAATTTGTCGCAAGCGTCAAGGTAGCTATTGATCGATTGTATAGGGGGTTGATTATTTTGATTTGTCGGGTTGACAGATTGGGTAATATTTGACATATTATGACCTCTTGATGAAAAGGTGATTGTTAAAGTTTACTAGGCTTATGAAACAATCACCTTTTTTGTTGTCCTTAAAAAATAACTGCTTAAATATTTTACAACTCTAAGCGTTAGTTGATGCCTTAATTAAGCATGTGTTTATTATACCAAAGTGACAGAAAAAATCAAGCGCAAAGCTATGTTTTATAAGGGTTTGAGCGATATTTATTTACTGTTTTCGAGGCGTTTTTTCTGGTCAAATTCTTTAAATTGTGATAGCATAGTACGTACTAATGGGAGTGTGTGCGCTCGTTTCGAAAACCCCCATTGACTTATAACATCACAGTCAATTTCTCACGTTATTTTCAGCCAATATTCATAGCAAAATTAAACCTTATCATCTATTACTTGATATAACGATCACTGATAAGGAGAATCAAAATGGCTAAGCAACAGAAAGAAACAAAAATACCATCGCTTTTTACATTAAACATAAAAGCAGCAGATTACTTTATTACAAAATTTAAGCCGATTAACTTCAAATTCAACTAACCACTTTTGATTATATTTCAAGCTCCGCAAATTTTTCACTGCAACAAGCAAAAGAAAATCAGCAACGTAAGTTGCGTTGAAATTTAGCGTGTCCGTAACAGTTATCTAATCACCTCAAACAACCTAAACCAACGACAGCGTAAACATAACATCAAGTAATGATAACCTTGTTTATGGCTCCCGATACAAATACGCTTCACCGAATCCTTGGCACGTTTGCATCGGTCACATTTGACTTTAAAATTTGACTTCATGGATTAGTGTTGTGTTTTGCTATCCACTTCATTTTTTAGTTTAAGCACCGTATCAAGGTCAAGTCCAGTAGCCTTTGCAACTTGGTCTACCGATAAACTCATGCCGAATAGATTACGTGCCGTTTCCTGCGCCTTTAAAATGGCACCTTGCTGCATACCTTGCTGCATACCTTGCTGCATACCTTGCTGTTTCCACTGTTCCGCTACCGTCATAACATCACCTTTTAAATCTGGTTTACTGTCTATTATCTTATCATAAAATGCGTCAGTTTCCATATCCGAATATTGCGACATATACCGAATCAAAACCTGTCGGGCAAAATGATCATAATCTTGTATTTGATGAACAGCAATACCAAGCTTACCGTCAATGTTCTTTTCTCTGATTGCCTTTAGTATCAACTCATAGCCAGAGATAAAACCATGCTCTAATATTTCCTCGTCACTGTAACGGTTAAGGTCAATAAACTGTGTTGTAAAAGCGTACTTTTCAGCTAATTCTTTATTGGCAAAGTAATCGTTAATATTAAGACTATGACTAAATGGCTTTTTATTGGCATAGTAAATAATCGATACCACTAACGGCAAATCTTTAGTTGTCTTGTGCCGTTTAATATAATCTAGCAAATAAGACGTTTGGTAATGGCGAGTACGAATAACAATCGTGCCATCATCACCTGTTTGGCTCTCAATATGCACAAAGACAGCGCCATTTTTACCGTCCTTGAATTTGAACAGAAAAGTAAGGTCTGACTGCTCTTTTTGTTTTTTGTTGTCCTTCTGTTGTTGCCTGATATGCTCGACATTAGCAGATTCTAACTTGACACTGTGCCAGTCAACTAAAGCGATAAGCTCCTTGGGCAAGTAAGTCATCAAGAAACAAATAGCAAAGTCTCTATTGCTGATTAAGTCTTTAAATACACGGTCGTGTTTGTCTGCCATTATGTTGCTCTACCTACTTTCATCGCTAAAATACTCATCAATCCCCTTTTGCACCAACTGATAATTAAACCCTTTACCTAGCAGATATTTTAACAGCTTTTGCTTCTTATCATAATCCGTTTTGCCTTTGATTAAAGGATACTTGGCACTAATTCTGCGTAAGACATTATTAAGCTGCTGCGCCTCGTCAACGACAACTAACTTGTCAATCATGCCTTGCGGTATTGCTTTCTTTTTGAGCTTATCAATCAATGCGCCTGTTGATATATCTTGGTTACTTTCAATGATACGCATCGCTTTATTTTTCAGTAGCATGTTATCGCTAATATTGGCGTTGTCTAGGCTCATGATACAGTCACCTATTTGTTTTGATGGGATTTTTGAACTTCAATTACTTTGTCGTATGACAATTTAAGTATCGATGCAATCAATGACGCAGATTTTCCCTGTTGTAGTAAATATAAAATTTCTCTGATCGTCTCTTGTGGCAATTCATTTGACATCTTTGCTTACCTTTTAAACTTCCCTAAACTCAACCAAATCATTTACCACTTAACCACTCGCTGCAAATGATCTATTTCGTTTTCAGTCACACCTAACATTTTTGCAATAACTGACTTTGGCATACCGTCTTTAATCATTTCGTATGCTTCATTGATTTTGTCTGTTTTATTTTCCATGTGCGCTATCCTTGTTATTATTAGCTAACCGCTTATTTTACCTTATCGGCTCCCACCTCTCAACTACCATTACAAAATCATTGCTATAACCGTTGTCGTCTCTAACTTCCTTTAACCAATCCGCAACCGCATCGTGTAAATCGTAAGTTTCCTTGGCTTTGGCAAGGTTTGATATGCCAACAGTGACGCTGCATCTTTCAATGTAGATGTTGTTGTCGTTTGGTTTGGTGAAGTCACAACGTAGGTGACAACGCCATGATTTTATTTTGCCTGATTTTTTGCGGGGTTTTTTATTGCTCATTTTTTAGAAGTTATTTCTTATAAATTTATTAATTTCTGATTTTTTAGAAACAATATTGTTTTCTAAGTCATCTTTATTATCTGAATAAAGATATTGTTCGTAAACAAGTCCATCAAGATCACTTGGTATTTTTACCATATCGGGGATAAGTATCATATTTTTACTTTTTCCTAGACTCCCAAGAAACACACCAAGTTCTAACAAAACATTATCCCTAACAACATAACACTCTTTCCCGTTATCTCTATATTGAATATCATCTGGTGCAAAAATAAATATTCCTCCGTCATGGGATTTGGAAATTTCTAAGATCTTCTCAAGTATAAAGTCACCTGTTGTAAAAATATTTTCCCAATCTGTAAATCTTGCCTTTTTATGGTGATTACTCATGATCTTCTCTAAAACAACTCTTGCGGACTCATTTGATGAAGATGCTAAAAAAATCTTAGGTTTTGATTCATTTACATTATGCCGATGAATCTTAGCTAAAGGTTTATTTTCAAGCAGAGAATACATCCCTTTGCCATGACGCTGAAATATTGGGTTGCTACTTTTTAAATTCTTACTAAAGCAAGCATTTACAGTGTTGTGCGGTGTATTTCCACCTACTGCATGATAGTTTTTCGTGATTATTTGAGTTGTCACATCTTTATAGTGCATCGATTCTAATTTATTGTCAGAGAATACTTTTTTAATCGCTTCTAGTAGTTCAGTACTCATATACCCCCCCTCATTTCAATAATCCATTAATCTGCTCAAAAACCCCTCTGCCCTGCTCATCTTTGTTTGTAGCCATCAAAAACAAATTATTAGACAACTCAGCCCAACGATGACCTATTAACTCTTTTTGCTTACTGTCCTCATTAGTAAGCAAATGCTGCCCCTTGTATTCAACGATTAATAACCGTCCATCTTTAAGCTTGGCAATAAAATCAGGATAAAATCTATCCGTATCTGTCGGCAACCAAAACGATTTATCAGGTTGCTTCTCAACATTCTTAACCCAATACTCTATATTGTCGTGCATATCAAGCACCTTGGCACACTCGATTTCTTCCTTGTTCATATACGCTATTTGAGGATAGTAATGCTTCTTAAAGTCATAATTACCATCATAATATTTATTAATCGGGTAGTTTATTGGAAACTCAAACGCATGCTGTGATAAGTCAACTTGCATTATATCATTATCTAGCAAAGACAACTGAAAACCTTTCTTTTGCTCTGTTTTTCGTGCTTGATTAATCCTATCTTTTAGCACTTTTTGAAGCACATATTTACCACGAACTAAAGCGGCTATATCCAAGTCGCCACGTTCAAGCAATGCTTGTATCGTTTTTCGTACATATTCAAGTAAATGTTGAGATGTAATATCACGTGAACGTAAATTGTGATTAAACCAAGAACATAAATCATTAACCGTAATATTGGTTTTGATACCATATAACGACAACTGTTCTTTTTTACCTAAAAACCCTACTTGCATTTTTTGATTGGCAATGTCGATGATATATTGCTTGCCATCTTCATCTAGTGAAAAATCATCTTTAGTCAATGGCTTATAATAATCTGCAATTCGCCAGTCACCTTGCAAATGTAAATAAGATTCTGGTTCGGCTATATCCCAATCATCATCAAGGCATAGGCATAATTGAGGGAGTATAAAACGCTCACCTCGTTGTGATGGGCTTAGTTTTTCAACTTTCTCTTGCACTTTTACATCAAGGCTTTTGGCAACTTTCTGCTTTTCTTCTGGGTCTTTAATCCCCTTAACTATATTGCTTACAGTATCCTTGGCTATAATACCCTTGTAAGTAACTTCTGTTATACCGTCATCATTCTTTGTCACTGTTATGTTTGATTGATCAACTAAATCAAGATTATAAGTATCAAAGTCACCGCTTAACGAAAATTGTATAACATCTTCAACCTTATCATTAAAGCCATCTAACGGTTGCTGATAAACAACTTGCTCTGCTTCCCGCTTTTCAAAGCCCATTTTAACTAAACAATCTTTTAATTTATCAACGGTATTGAGCCAACTTGTTGATGCTGTATGTGTATACGCTCGATTAAGCTCTTCTTGTTTTCTTCTTTTGGCGTAAGGCATTCTCAATACTCGCCCTATTAACTGCTCAATCGCAGTCGGTGAGGTTGTATTCGCTATTGAGCATAACACATAAGCAAAAGAACAATCCCAACCCTCTTTTAAGGCTTCTACAGTGATAATGTAACGTATCTTGCAATTGGGATTAAAAAGGTCTAATCCGTCTAGCTCTTTTTGTGTACCTGTCGCTATCGCGATTTCTTCTTCTTTGATTTTTTCAGATTCAATTAAATGTCGTTTTAATACTTCTACGGTTATATCACGGTCTTTTTTCTCCGCCTGAAATAGTACGATAGGACGTATATACTGATCTTCAAGTTTAGAGTTATTGGCTAATTCCTCTAACTTTTGCCGTGTCTGTATACTTTGCTCTACAGCTACTTGCCATGTTTTTGCAGGCTCAACAACTAAAGGTAACTTTATCATTTCCTCCGCTTTTAGCTCTGCTGCTGTCACTGAATGAATTACATTACTATTTTTAGCGGGTGTTGCTGTATACTCAACAACACAAGCTGCATTAACACGCCTTAAGACTTCAATACTTAATTCTGATTTTGCATTATGCGCTTCATCAACAATGACTAAAGGTCTATACCAGTGCAACAAATTCACCAATGAATATTTTAATTGGCTAGAGTCATCTAAAAACTCCATCGAATCTATCGCTGATATTTTACTAAAATGTGGCTCTAGGTTTTCATCATGGGCATATACCTTGCGCCCATTGGTGTCGTCTACTCGCAAAGATTGAAAGGTTGAGATAATAATACATGCGCCACTATCAATATCAGCAGGGCGTATTTGTCTAAAATCAGCAATATCAAATACTCGAAACTTACCACCAAATGCGTCATTTAACACTTGCCTGTTTGGGTGATCTTCATCAGTTAGTGTTTCTAAAGTTTGTTGCTTAATCTTATCGGTTGGCACAAGCCATAATGTTAAGGGGTAGTCACTTTCAAGATAATGTTCACTCGCTAATTTTATAGTATGCGCTGATAGTAACGTCTTACCTCCGCCTGTCGGTAATCTTAAGCAAACATAAGGCGCATCTTCCAATCCATCTAAACTATTAAATGGCTTATATTGCCCCTGACCATAATTTGCTTTTTGGATTGTGTCATAGGCACTTTTGGGGACTGAAAATCTTGCGCCAGAAAGATAACTTTTTAATACTTCAATTGTGTTGATCTGATATTGTTTTAATTTAAACATAACTAACTGCTCTTAACATCATAAGGGGTTTGCTTGAAAGTAATATTTAACGCTTTAAGTTTCTTATCACTTATACGGCTTGATTCACCATAAATTACCTTTGCGCCATCGTGTTTTGGTAACGTATCCAATATTTTATTGGTCAAGACGTTACCGCCATGTGGTCTTTTATCGCCTAAGATTCCGTTATACAAAAGATAATATGCTACGTCATTATGAATACCCAAAAATGCTGATTTGTCTTTGGATTCAAAAGGTGTGTGCGTTTCACAAAACCACACATGAGCTGCTAAGTGGTCAAATTTAATTTTAGGGTTTATGTGTCCTTTGTCGTCAAAGATAGGTTCGCCTAGGTGATAAAACCTAAAACCACCGCCACCTTGCCAGTTTAATTCTTTTGATATACCCGTTGAATCTGATTCCACTACCAACTTTAATCGTTCAGAGCAATGAGTTTTAGCGTGTTCACCCATTTCAATGCCAATATATCTACGCCCCATTTTATGAGCAACTGCTGCTGTAGAACCAGAACCAAGAAAGCTATCAAGCACAAGATCACCAACATTAGAAAATCTATCAAGAATCAAGCGCAGTAAACTTTCTGGTTTTTTACCTGACCTAAAGTCAGCATTACCCTCGTGCCTACAATTACCAAAACTGCTAGAAAAATCATAAAAATTAGGAATGGGAACCTCTTTAACTGCACTGCCCAATTTCAATGCTTCAAGGGTGGTAAGTGGTATCCCTGAATAAAATTTACCTTTTGTAGCTGCGGCTTTCTTAGGTCCTGTGAAATATCTATATCCCAAACCATCCTCACCAATTCCCTCAACTTTATATAAACAGTTTAATCCATCAGTATCTTTTCTAGTAGCAATATGCAAATGTAAAAACTCCCCCGAGCTTTTTTTTTGCTTTATCAATGAACCAGTCGCCCAAGTTTCTTTTAATCCATCAAAAGAAGAATTTATTTTTTCAATCTTATATTCGCCTTTCCTAAATAAAAAAGCTTGTTTACCTCCAAGTTCCAATGGCTCACCTTTTGATAGCTCTGTTATTTTCCACTCAAATTTTTCTATGCTATAAGATTTTTTTACTTTATTCGGCTTTGATTTTCCTTTTGAGTATACAAAGCATTGTTCAATAACTTTTTGATAATTACTATCTTCTGCTAAAGTTTTATTAGAATATCTAACTTGAAAATAAAGAGAAGTTTGATAATTTTGCCTGCCAAAAACTTCATCCAACAAAATTTTTAAGTAGTGACTTTCAGCATCATCTATCTGACAACAAATAAAGCCTCCGTCAGATAAAAGTTCTCTTAATAATTCAAGACGAGGATACATTAAAGAAAGCCATATTGAATGTTCCAAATTATCATCATAATGCTGGAATGCTCCCCCAGTATTATAAGGTGGGTCGATATAAATGCACTTAACCTTACCCGCATAATAAGGCAACAAAGCCTTTAACGCATCGAGATTATCACCCTGTATCAACATATTTTCAGTATCTTTATCACCATAAGATAAACTATCGTCAACTTCTAATAATCTATACGGTACCTTACTACTTTTTCTTATGCTTTCCTCTCTATTGAGCCATTGCAATATTGGCATTGAGTAAATACTCCCTTAATCAAAATCATATAATCAAACCTTAATCTGCCGCCAATAATAAAACCAAAAACCGCCAAGGACTACTAAAAACTAAGATTATGCTGCAAACTAAAGACTTACTGACTAATACCCAATCAATAACCGTGTTCCATCACTCAAACACTGCCTCACAATCCTCCCTCATCAACCTAACCGTCATTTCCTTATTCAGATATACCTCCCTTACATAATATAGACTTTTCGCATACTCATCATCAGACTCAATCGTCCACGAAACAAGGTCTTCCCTCATAAATGCTGACCCTTTAATCTTCATTGCCTCACTCGGCACCGCATAAGGCTTCTTCAAATAAAAAACCCCAGTGTACCTATGCCCTATTGGTAGCTTTTGCCTTTTATCTTGAAGCTTGGCTATCGTTTTGTTGACATAATCAAGGGCATTATTGAAGTCAGCTTCACTGGATTGTTCAATAAAGGTTTTCTTTTTGTAGTTGAGTAAATGGGTTATTTGGTTGAGTGTTGAAATATCTGCTTTTAGGTTTTTGCGTTGGGCTATGTTGAAACTCATGGTGAGCCTTTGGTTTAGGTGGTGTTGGTGGTGTTGGTGGTGTTGGTGGTGTTGGTGGTTACGTTAGTGTGGTTTGGGGTTGGTGTCAATTGGGATTGCCGCTGCTTTTAACTTTTAAATGACTCACCACTTCTTATAAAGCACATTTTGATAACTTAACTTATTTGATCTTACAACAGTTAAAATCTCTTGATACTCTAGATGCTTGTCACAATCTGGCACATAATGACTAAGATTCACTTTGTGATAACGGCACCACTTTCTAACCGTGGACTCTACAAATCCTGTCAACTTTACAACGTCATCGTAAGTATAACCTTGAGATTTAAAGTACATTAAAGTATCTTTAACTGGCTGATTATATGTTATCTTTAACTGTTTGGGGAAAGTTGCTATGCAGTGTTGGTTGCCCATGATAATGTTTTATTAAATCTAAATTTTGAATATGCTACTACCAATATGATTAAAAATAAAGCAGGCAGTAATTTAAATTCATTTATTCCAAACCTTATAAACACTATCCCGACAAATACCCAACTCATTGGCAATTTTGGTCGCACCTATGCCTTGGCAATAGCATTTTCTTGCGCTTCCCATCTATACAAAGTTGCTCGTGATACTTTTGCCATCTTCGCTAAGTAGCTAACTGTATAATTGCCACTTTTCATTTTCTCGACAATTTCACGCCTGATTTCCGCATCAGTGCCATAACGCCTGCCTTTATATCTCCCCTTTTCTTTGGCTCTTTGCACACCATCATAAATGCGCCTGTTAATGAGCTTGCGCTCGAACTCTGATATTGAACACATCATACCAAAAAGCAACATGCCTATATCAGTATCAGTGTCCATCTGCTCTTTAAGCGATATAAAAGATACGCCTTTATTTTTTAGTAGCGTGATAATATCAATCAAATCTTTTAAACTGCGCCCTAACCTATCAATGGCAGTAACAACAACAGCATCACCAGATTTTACTGTTTCTAATAACGCTGTCAATTTTGGTCTCTTTGCACTTGCTCCACTAATAGATTCTGAAAAGACTTCATCGCAGCCTGATTTTTTAAGTTTCAAAATTTGATCATCTAAAGAAGCGCATTGCTTTTTAGTTGACACTCTCGCATATCCATATTTCATTGAATCGGTCAAAGTGTATTGTAATTTACTTATATAATACATTTATTTGCGAGATATTTATATGCAACACTTAGCCATTTGAATATAGCATAAGCCTATACCTTATATAATAAGACTCACAACCTCATAGATTAAAATTTAAACGTCACCCCATTTTTTAGTGTACGTTAGACTATAGTCTAATGTGACACTTTACTATGCCCTGCCCTTTTCATCGATGCTATCAATTCTTCTGACCAATTCCTTAACGGCAATTCTGGTCATTGCAGTATTACCTGATTGCTTTGCTTGTCGGTAACATCTTGCTATTACTTCAATCAAACCAGTGTCTGACAACTTTTGTTCGCTTC
>NZ_JACYVZ010000048.1 GCF_014857925.1 Cysteiniphilum marinum
CAAGGTATATTTTCATTATGTTAATTTTAAAGGAGTTACCACATGACTAAGAAAACAGAAGTTAAAAATTATAATAAAGCGGAATTTGTGGCGTTAGTTGCAGAAAAAATGAACGCAACCAAGGATAATGCCAACAGATCAGTTGATGCGTTTGTTGAAGCGGTTACTGATATTGTCAAAAGTGGCGATTCAGTCAACTTTCTTGGTTTTGGAAAATTCAGCGTAGGCGAACGTGCAGCTCGTGATGGTCGCAATCCAAAGACAGGTGAAGTGCTAAAAATCAAGGCATCTAAAACGCCAAAATTCACTGCGGGTAAAAGCTTAAAAGCCGTTGTTAATGGTAAATAATGACTGACAATAACGAGTTAAACAACAACTTACCGACACCGCATGATGTCTTTTTTAAAGCCAATCTAGCCGAAAAAAGAAAGGCTAAGGCGTTACTGAAACAGATATATTCAAAAGAGTTGTTAAGTAAACTGGATTTGAAACATTTTAAGCAAGTGCCGACTGAGTTTATACAGCATAACTTGCGTAAAGTGGTCGGTGATGTGTTGTATATGACTAAGCTTGACGGCAAAGATGTTTATCTATATTTTTTGTTTGAGCATCAGTCAAGCAGTGACGAGCTAATGTCATTTAGACTGTTGTTGTATGTTATACAGATCATGCAACAGCATTTGCAACAGGGGTATAGTAAGTTACCTATTATTTTACCCGCAGTGATATATCACGGCAAAGAGTCACCTTATCCTTATTCGACAAGCATTTTTGACTGCTTCGAGGATAAGGAAATAGCCAAAGAATATATGTTCAAGTCATTTAACTTGCTTGATTTAACCGTCATGAGCGATGATGACTTAGGGCAATTTGACGCTAATTTAGTTTTTGAATATATGCTTAAACACAGTCGGGATAACTTGGCAGATAAGCTGATAGAGTGGCTGTTACAGTATCCGCAACAAGCAATATATTTCATAACATCTGGCAATAATCTATTAAATCAAGTATTCTCATATATAGAAAGTCGCAATGATATTGACAGTGAAGCGATAGATAAATTAATCGGTGTTATTAATGAGAATACAGGTGGTGAGTTTATGAATTACCTAGAAAGGCGAGAACAAAAGGCAGAACAACAAGGTATGCAACAAGGTGCGGTTTTAAAGGCACAAGATACTGCACGTAACCTATTAGGCATGGGTTTATTGTCTAATGAGCAAATTGCACAAGCTACTAACCTTGACCTTGATACTGTCCTTAAACTGAAAAAAGAAATTGGCACTAAGACGAAACATTAGGCTTGAAGATTTGGGCTAAAAGTCCCACTTCGGCATGAAATGTAACCTCAAAAAGCTGTTGTGCTAAAGAGTGAAATACGTAAATTTTTTTAAATACCCCTTGTTAAGGTACAAACGCTGAGGTGCCACATTCACAAAAAACACTCCATTTCCTTTTTTCTTACCACAATCGTGGTCGCAAAATAGGAAATGAGGCTGTCAAATCTTAGGTGCTAAGATTCAGTGACGCATTAACCTCTGTTGCTCTGGCACGACTTTAGTCCATTCGTTTAAAAAGCAATCAATATAAGGGTCTATTGCTCTACCCCAAGTAATGTAAAGTGGTTGATCAGTATATGTTCCTGAAGTTGCGCTATGGGCTAGTCTGGCTGTAAATAATACAATAGGTGGAAGTTATCGCTAAAAATACCCTTTTTTACCCAGTGGAAGAACCCCCAAAAATGGGGATCGTTTTTTGTTCAGTGCGCTTTACATTAAAAATATGATAAATCATCGATAATTTAACGTCACAAGTGCAAATAACAATCAACAATAACGAAAAATACCACAAAAACGCCAATAAATTCGATTTAAGCGCGTTTTTTATTGATTTTGAACGATTGCATTGGCATATTTAAGATCATTAAACAGTGCTTAAATATGAAAGCCGAATTTTTAACCAAAACTGCTAAAAAAATGGATTTTTAGACTGATTTTGAAAATATACCGAAAAAACGCCCGCGTTATAAGCCGAAAAACGTCAATTTTTTAAAAACTGCATATTTGGTCGTGATCGAACATGAGCAAAAACTAATATTCATATTTCTTGAGAGGGAGCCAGTCCATGAAACTAAAACTTAATATACAACGTGATATTCACGATAAAATAAAGCTTCAAGGTAGTAAACTGATACTACCCATGCACCTTGATGTTGTTGAGGTTTACAAAGATGTCACTTTATTTGAGCCTGACGATAGCAAGTATGTTGTTGCTGTTCATCATCATATAGACGATGATCTGTATTCAGCGGTGTACTTTTACTTTGATGATGGCAGTTACGCTAGAAAGGCACGATTCATGATTAATCAATGTTTCGACAATCGTAAAACTGAGCTTGTCATTGATCACGCCGTGATGATTGAAGTTGAAAACTACAATGATATGGCATTGCCACGTCATCAAGTGACGCATTACAATTTAGTGACAAGGGAGAGGCAGACTTTTTGTAATCCGTTTCAGCGTGAGAGGGTGGCTTAGGTTAAGGGTCACATTTTTGTTAGCTGAAAATTTAGGACAAATCGGCTAAGTTGCTGTTAAGTTCTCTGCGCTGAGGTGCTGTAACTGACAAAATTAATCACAATCAAGGGCAAGTTTAACCCAACGCCAAGCCATATATCATATAGGTTTGTTTTGTATTACTTGTTGTCGTCAATGACAGTGTAATTGTCGTTGACGCTAATTAAGTTCTTTTCGCTGAGATGCCACAATAGCATAATTACAGATAGCACTGATTTTCCCTGAAAGTGCCTTAACGCTATATTTTATATGGCTTTGGTCGCTATTGATTAATTTTAAACTGATCGCCTAGTCATTATCTGATTAGCTCAATTACCCCTCTGTGGAAGAAGTGCCAAGAATGCAAGATCATCTTTTAAACAACACCTTAGCAATCGCTTATGGGGTAAGGGCTAGAGGGCTATTTTTAAATCACTGTGACCGGTTTACTGCCGTATTCCGACTAGAGGCTATTAACATAAGGAGCAAAAAAATGACCATTATTAAGTTAAACTATAACACGCCCAATAGAAAGCAAATAGAAAAGCAAAGACAGATTTTAAAGCATAATATTGTTTATATGCTTGAAGAATGTATTAGGGTGTTAAAAGCAAATGCTGACAATAAACTAAAAGCTGCTTGTTTAATTGATATTAAAAACGCACTTTTATGTCGAAGCATCAGCGATTTATGCGAACTTTCGCATTGTTTAAAGGTGATTGATTGCCATAAAGCTGATTTCATAAATAACAATCCTCAATGTGTGCCAATTATATATAGGCGTTTAATGTCTGCACATTCAGCACAAAAGAACACAAAGAATGAACTTAGTTTAATCGTTCTAAAATCAATATTGTCATATAGCAACAAGACTGGGGTAATGTTTTTCTATCCTGATATCAATGATTTTGAATAAATTTAACTTTAAAAAAGGGTTCCCTGCACAGCCCTCCAATTTTCCCTTTTTTTAAACAAAAAAATTAAAAACATCAAAGGAACTAAAGGAATCAAACCATGAGATACCGTAAGCATAACTTTGCCCCAAAAAAGGCAATCAATACATCACTTTGCCCGAATTACCACCCGCAATTCATCTATTGGACGCAAAACCGCATTGTCAAAGATGCTTTAAGCAAAGGGTGGCGGGTCGTTGTTCAAAAGATGGGTAGGCGTTGCTTAGTCCAGTCTTAACCTAAAAAACAAAAAATAACAAAACAATAAAAGTCATTATTAATCATTCATTTAAGGAGTTTCATCTATGTTCAAAAACACCACCCGAGGCGGTCAAATATTTTTTCACAACTGGCGCATGTTTAAACAAGTAATACTTAAGATATTCGCCTTGTATTTTTGTTTGTTATTACTGTCATTTGCCAGTATTGCCTATTATACAGGGAATAAATACGAGGTTTCTGCTTGGGTTGGACTTAAAAAAGCACAGATTGCTGCCAAGTTTACCGATAAGCCGCTTAAAAATGTCAAAGTGATTGGGTTAGAGAATGGGCGTGAAATCTCTGATAAATTCACGAGCCGTCAATTATTTGAGGAGCCTTATTTTAGTCGGAAAGCTGCCAAGGTTGATAACAAGTTATTCTGGGCGTTTATTATCCCTTTCAGTATATGGACACCTTTGTTTTTAATTGCGGGGTATATGATCAGAAGAAGAACAAAGGCTAAGTTTAGCGGTGAGGAGTTAGTGAGAGGCTCAAGTGTTAGCACCCCTAAAGCGGTTAATAAAATGCTTAAATCTGAAAATAGACTTTCACCATTAATGATTGGGAAACAGCATTTAGTCTATGATTCCGAAGTAAAACACATTGTATTACATGGCACAACAGGTACAGGGAAAACGGTTATTGTTAAAGACTTATTGCGCCAGATTCGCCCACGTTATCATCGTGCGGTTATTTTAGATGATGGGGGAGCTTATGCACAAAGTTTTTATGATGAATCAAGAGGGGATATTATTTTAAATCCTTTTGATGCTCGCTGCCCTAATTGGAACGCATGGGATGAATGTGTTGAAACAATTGATTACGATAACTTTGCAGCGGCTTTAATTCCCGATGAAGCCGATAAGGATAAGTTCTGGGTGCAATCGGCTCGTAACTTACTATCAAGCTTGATGCAAGAGATGAAAAAAAGAGGGCAAACATCGTATGAAGCGTTGTTGCAGTATTGTTTAAATTATCCCTTAGAAAAATTGCAAGAGGTATTAAAGGATACACCCGCTGAACAATTGGTTGACGGTGATATTGCCAAGACAGCAATTACAATTAGGGCGGTTATCACAAATCATGTTAAGGCATTACGCTTTTTGCCACAGGAGCCGTCACGTCCTAAGTTTTCGTTTCGTGAGTGGGTGATGAATGATCACAAAGGGGCATGTGTTTTTGTGGTGATACGTGACAAGGATATACAGGCGATTCGTTCGTTAATTTCATTATGGATAGGGTTGCTCACAACGCATGTCAAATCGCTTGAGCGTTCACGTCAACGTAGAATTTGGTTGATTCTTGATGAATTGATGAAGTTAAACCGTTTAACGTCATTGCCTGATACCTTAGCCACTGGGCGCAATTATGGGTTAAGTTGTATTTTGGGGATACAGAACAAGGCGCAGCTTAGGTCAACGTATGGACGTGATGAAGCACAAGAGATTTTTGATTTACTATCAACACAAGTCTTTTTACGGTCAACCTCAGCGGATATTGCCGATGAAATATCAAAGGAGCTTGGCGAGTGTGAGGTTATTGAACGGTTAGAGTCAAGCTCGTACGGTGCGGAATCAGTGCGTGATGGTATTTCGATAAACCCAACCAGACGGACTAAGCGCATAGTAAGTTATACTGAAATTCAAGATATGAACGATCTTGAGGTCTATATCAAGCTCCCTGCTCATGTACCACGAGTTAAGATGAAATTAACCTTGTCCAAAGAGACAAAAGAGTTAAGCGCAAATAAGGTGGCTCGATCTGGTTTTATTGAGCGTGACATGCCGATCAATAAAGCCCTTGAAAATAAGTTAAGTTATGAAGTGGCACGTAGTCATGGCGGGGCTAATTTTAACACTGCCACAGGGGAAGTTGTTAATGTCATTAATACCGATAACGGCACAAGCTCGTCTGTACACACAGCAGGGCAATCTGGGCAAGCAACACAATCTGAATCAACTGAATCAACTGAATCAAAGGTTGAAGATAGCCAAGAGATAAACCATCGAGCAAAGGCTTCTTTAAATCAACCATCAACACAATCAATAAATCAAACCAAGACGGCTGAACCGATAGAAGATAAAGCGAATTTAAAGACGCTTGACGCTATGCGCTCAGCAGGGGCAATCAAAGATAATCAAACACGTCATGATGACGTTAAAGCAATTAATCAGAAGTCACATAGTGATGTGGGTAAAGCAAATCCTTATACGGTGAGCGAAAAGGAAATTTAATCACTTATTGTTTATTTGTACCCATTTTTCAAACTTTACATAAAGGAGTTACCAATGCTTAAAGCAAGAAAACTGAGTACATCGAACATGTCTCAATCAATGAATATTGCCAACTACTACAAAGATGAAGAAAAGCACCTTGATGTCAAAGATGTTGAATTGATGACAAAAGAGGAAGCGCAAAGGCTAGGCATTGATGCGTCAAGTATTAAAAATGACTATGGCGATTATGTCATTGCTGAGAATAGCAAAGATCGCAGCTTATCTGAATGGGGCGGGGCATTGGCTGAAAAAGCGGGATTGTTAGGCAAAGAAGTTACTTCTGAACAACTGGCGCAAGTGTTAGAGGGTCACTTAATGGGGCAAACTGTACAACGAGGTGCTGCTAAGGGTGGGCAAGCCAATAGTGTCCGTTGTGCGGGGCATGATATTGTGTTTAGTGCGCCTAAGTCGGTATCTGCGATGGCATTATTGTTTGGTGATTATCGTTTAATGAAAGAACATCAATCTGCGGTTAAAGATGCGATGGCTGAGTTTGCGCGATTGGTTCCCGTTATGCGTGTTCGTGATAAAGCCACAGGTGAGTTAATGCGTGTTAAAACCGATCAAATTATTTATGCGATGGAAACGCATAAAGTCTCTCGTGATCTTGACCCGCAATTACATACCCATGCTTTAGCGATTAATATGGCAATGGACGATGAGGGTAAATTAAGGGCAATCAATATTGATGATTTTTATGATCAAAAGTTAAATATTTATCTGGGTAAACTCTATCAAGCCAGTTTAAATAAGCGTGTTCGTCAATGCGGTTATAAAACACATGCAACAGGCAATGGTCAATTTAACATTTCAGATATTCCTCAAGATTTCTTAGATAGTTTTTCAACACGCAGAAAAGCGATTATTGAGAAAGCTTTTGCGCTTGGCGTTACAGACGCTAATACAATTGACAAAATCGCGCAATATACACGCAAAAGTAAAGCGTATGTTGAGAAGTCTTATCTGCATAGTTTATGGCAAGATCGCAAAGCGGCATTTGATGGGGTTGGGTTGTATAAAGAGGTCTTGGCACGTTCTCAAGCAATGAAAGAGGCTAAGGAAAATCAACAGACACAGGAAACGCAGGAAAAACAAGCGACACAGCCCAATGTTCAAAACAAGAACAACAATCAAGTTAATCAAGGTCAACAATCACTAGATGTTACGCTTGATAAATCGCACCAAGTAAAAGACGGCTTGAATCAAGTAACAGGCGCAGCTCAAACCGTTAAAAGTAATGCTGATTACCTTAGCATGATTAACCAAGGCGATGTTGCTCAGGCGGTTGTTGAGCTAACCGTGTCACACATGGCACGTTTTCAAACACGTATGCGTTATCAAGATGTTTTAAATAAAGCCATTGATGACTTTGCGATTGATAAAGCAATGACGGTTGCTGAATTAAAAGCTGCTATTGATGAAAAGATCAAATCAGGTGAGATCATTCCATTAGACAAAGCCAATGAAACCTTAACCACAGATCAACAGAAGCAACAAGAGCTATCCGTTCATGAGTTACTAGGCAATCAAGTCAAAGGGGCTAAGGTTAATTTAGGATTGGGTGCCATAAGCACCTTACCGATTATGAAAGATAATGTGCAAGCAATTATGGGGGTAATGGCAAGCTCCAAGCAAGCCAATATGATTAATATACAAGGCTCGGCTAAAGAAGCGATTAATGCGCTAATCCATTGCGCTCAAGAGGAAAGCAAGCGTATCAAGGTATTAGCACCGAATCATTATCACGTAGCCGATTTAGCGAGAAATACCCAACAACCGATACGTAAAACCGAAAGTTTATTTGACTGGGTTAAGAACACTTTTTTGTTTAACAAAGATCATGAATATATTGAAACACTGGGCGGGTTTACTTATCGCCATGCTAGTGACACGAAAGATAATCAAAATAATCAAAATAACAGACTATCACAGCGTGACATTATCGTGGTTGATCAAGCTGAAAAGCTATCGGTTGAAGATGCTAAGAAGTTGTTAGAAATAACGCAAAAAGGTAAGGCTAAGATTATCTTTTTAAATAGAAATGGGGTGCAAAAAGCCAATGGCAATATTACTGAAACCTTAGCGACTGGTGGGATTAAGCAATTTAACTGGCAGTATCAGGAAAAAAGCCCCGTATCTTTGAATATTCAGGCAGTTAATGAGGTCAATAAGGTCAATGTGCTTAAGTCACAGGGGAGCCAATCACTAGATCGTGATCAGGCACATATCGACAAAGTGGTGAATACCTATAACGGATTAAGCGCACAAGAGAAAGCTAACACGTTAATTGTCGCAGCCACTAAACGAGAAGCAAGCGCATTAAATGACATGGTGCGTGAATCAGTTAAAACACACAACCCATTACAGGCTGACGATATATTGACGCTGAATATGGAAAAGCGTGTTTATCTAACCCCCGAACAGGCAAAGGTGGCAAAAAACTATACGCAAGTTGAGCGGATTGATTTTTTTGTTAAAGGCAAAGGCATTATGTCTTATCGGGTCAATGGCGTTGATCAAAGTAATAACACGGTAAAGACGACAAAGCTTGATGCGAGCAATCCAGTTGAGCAGTTTTTCAAAGGTGATCAAGTCACTAAAGAAGTAAAAGGAGTAAAAGAAGTAAAAGAAACGGCTTTTAATCCTTTAACTAACCGCAACCCATTTACTTTAATTGCCACTAGCCCTATGGAAATTATTAAGGGAGAAAAGTTAATGATTACGCAATCAAAAGCACACGGTTTGAAGAAAGGGCATAGCTATGTTGTTCATGGTTTTGACCGTTCAAATCAAGAAATCAGCTTAGTTGATAGAAACGGTGAGCTAATCAAGGTTAAGCAAAGCGAGCTAGAGAAATCAACATTGCAATATGACTATGCCCGAACATTAGATTATGTATCACATCATGAAGACAAGGCAATTATTGCCAGTTTTAAACAATATGCGTTAAGTAAAGAAGTTGCCAGTGAGTTAATGGCAAAAGCCACAGGTAGCGTTGAGTTGATCACCGATGATGTTGAGAAAGCACAAAACCGCATGAAGCAATCCAAGGTTCAGCCGTCAGTGATCACGTCAATTGTTCATGCTCATTTAGGGTCAAGTGCAAAAACGGTAACGCAATATATTAATGCCAATACCAATAAACAATTAATGACGGATTTAAGCAATGCCTTAACTGCGCTAAATATTGAGATCAACAAAGATCACATGACAAAATCAGTTGAACATGTCATTGCTGTTTTATCTGATAGGCAAGCGGCATTTGAGCATACTGATTTAGTCAAAGATGCTGTAGCGCATTGTTTGAATGAGTATAAAGAAACCATTGATTTTGGCGATGTTATGGAAGTATTGAATCAGAAATTCAGTGATGGTGAGATTATTGCTTCAAAAGATCATATGGTATGGACGACTAAAGAAGCTATTGCCCTTGAAAGATCAATTATTACATCGTGTGAAAATGGCAAGAAGCAAGTGGCTCCCTTAGCAACTGTTGAGCAAACGCAACGCTATCTTGATGGGTTAGATGGTGAGATAACACAGGGTAGATCACTAACCAAAGGGCAAATTGCTGCGGTTAAGCTGATTACCAATACACAAGATCGCTTTGTTGCTGTACAAGGTTATGCGGGTACTGGAAAATCAACGATGTTACAACAGGCGCAAAATATTATTGAGCATGTTGACGAGATTGTGAATCATGGTGGTAATGCAGATAATTCAGATAGTGCACAGGCTGATCATTCTAATGGCGAGCGTAAAGAAAGTAACGAAAGTAAAGACAGTAAAATTGAGTTTATTGGTCTGGCACCTACGCATGATGCCGTTAAGTCATTAAGTGATAAAAATATCACTTCACAAACAGCACAATCACTGATTTTTCAGCGGTCTAAAGAGGTTTTAAGTGAACTTAAAGCCTTTGATGAAAAGCACAGCAGCACTTCTTTTGTAGGGAATCATCAAAATAAACCTAAAGGCGAGCTTGAAAACAAAGTATTTTTGCTTGATGAATCATCAATGGTCTCAAATAAAGATTTTGCTGATTTTATGCGGATTGTTGAAAAGCATAATGCGCGTGCAGTTTTTATTGGTGACATTAAGCAGTTGGAATCTTTAGGTGCGGGTGCGCCTTTTAAATTACTGGTATTAGCGGACAAGATCGATGTAGCGGTCATGAATGAGGTACAGCGTCAAAAAGATGACAATTACTTAAAAGCCGTTTATGCGGTTGCTAAGAAAAATCCTGAATTAGCATTACAGTTTTTAGATCAGCAACAGTCACATGGAGAAGTGAAGTATCGAGATAATGCCGAATTTAAAACCCCTGAGCTTAAGCTCAATATTGTGGAATCTGTGCCTGATAAAATCGATATTTCTAAAATTGACCCATCTAATGATGACAAAATCAAATTAGCAAAAGCCATTAATACGTTAATTGATGGTAAGCCTATTGAGGCGATTGAGGGCAGCCCTGCATTTATTCAAAAGGTTAAGAACGCATACAAAGTCATGAAGATTGAAAAAATGCGTATAGATACCGCTAACGAGTTAGGCAATAGAACGGCTGAATGTCGCGCTGACACCTTAACTGTTCTTGATGCACACAAGGAGCGTGACTATATCACGGCAATGGTAAGGGAACATGACAAAGACAATGGCGTTATTGCCAAAGATGAAAAGAAAAATATCGTCATTGATCGCCTTAAAAATCTCAATATTGAGAGTGAAAAGATGAAAGCGATTGATACTTATGAGGCGGGTATGGTTATGCAAAAAGGTCAAAATAATTATTATGAGATCATGGCTGTAGATAGTAAAAACAATCTATTGTCATTAAGAAACCTAAGCACTAACAAGCTTACACACTTTGCCCCTGCTAAAGCAAATCATCGCTTTAATGGTTTGTTTGAAGTTAAGCAAAATGAGGTTGCTGTCAATGAAACATTGATTATGACGAGAACGGATAAAGACAGCGGAATTTATGCTAAAGACAAAATGCGTGTTGCGTCCATTGATCAAGATAAAGGTCTTGTTACATTGGTTAATGAGGAAAAGGATAATAAAAAAGTTGTACTAGATAAAAACAATCTAGCAACACTACATTGGGATTATGCCCTGAGTATGACGACAATGGCATCACAAGGGAGTGATAAAGAGTTAGTAGTTACAGCACAAAAATCTACCTCGCCTTTAGCTAATATGCGTTCACTTTATGTAACGCTCACAAGGGGTGTTAGGCATATAAAAGTCTTTACCGATGATAGAGAGGCGTTATTAGATCGTGTCAAAGAGGCGTTTAACGACAATAAAATCGCGATTCATGCGGTAACAGGTGAGGTGACATTAACTGAGCATTTTGATCGTTACAAAAAAGAAAAAGCCGAGCAAAGACAGGATAGCTATGCTCAAAATCAAGTAGCCACACATCAAGAAAAGGATAATGAACAGCAACAGATTAGTGATTCATTACATGAGTATGATCGCTATACGCAAATAATGCCAACGCATAATGAATCTGATATGAAAGATTATGATCAATATATGTCAGATTTAAAGGATGACTTTGATGTTGCTGAATCTGAATATTATGCTGTACAGAACAAACAAAAGGAGAAGAAAGATAGTAAGAAAAATAGTAAGAACAACGCGAATGTCAAAGATAAAAGCCATCATCAAAATAGCGTGAGGTTATCATCTAGCAATACCGTTGAACACAACAATGCGATAAAAGGACAAGGAAAAATCCTAAGTAATGGCACTGAAAACCAAAAAAAATATGCTAATACGGTCTTTGCTGAAAAGGTCTATGACCCTAAATACTGTGACACACAAGGACGTTTTGATATTCGTAAATATGGGGCTGAGGTCTCGGTAGAATTGAAAAAACGAACAGAAGATGTCGCAAGGTGGCTGCTTGGTGAAGAAAACAAGGGGCGTTCTAATAATACGGTACTTGCTTTTGGGCGGGATAGTGCTTCATTAAAAGTCACCTTAACAGGTAAGTTTAGGGGGCATTATATTGATTTTTCTAATACCGATGATCATGGCGATTTAATTTCACTCATCATGCGTGAGAAAGGATTAAACTACTCTGACGCTGTAGCTGAGGGGGCTAGAATGATCTCTATGCCAGAAGCTTATGATATTAAGGAAACCAAAAACCATGAAGCGTTAAGCAAGGATATTCCTTATGATGAGCGTAAAAAACTATCGTTTGAACGTGCCGTTAAAATTTGGAGTAAATCACACCCAGTTAAAGGCACATTAGCAGAGAAATACTTAACACAGCATCGAGGGATTAAGGATTATCAAGGTGCCGATGTTAAATACAATGCCAGTGTTTATTCCAATGAAGTCAAAGGTAAATATCAACCTGCGTTAGTCGCCCAATTTAAAAACGAAAAAGGCGAATTAACCGCTGTTGAATCAATATACCTTGAGCGTGTCACTGGCAAGAAAATGTCGCAGCTCAAAGTTGGCAAAAGAACGAATGGGACGAAACTAGGCAGTGCTGTTTTAATTAGCAAAGGTAATGAAAAGTCAAACAATGTTACTTTCTTAGCTGAGGGGGTTGTGACCGCTTTATCTATCAAGCAAGCTTTTAAAGACGTTCATATTTTAGCTGCGGGTGGTAATGAAAACTTTGCGAATATCAATCCTAATATGCTTAAAGATAATGTGCTTATTTGCGCTGATAATGACCGTAAAGATATTGCGACTGATTCATCGATTGTTAAAGCGGTTAATGTCTTTAGACGTGCGGGAAAGCATGTTACTGTGGTAGCACCTGACATGATTGGCGATAACAAAACGGATTATAACGATACCCTTAAAAAGGACGGTGTAAAGGCTGTTTTTGAAACGCTTAATCCTGCCTATCAAAACTTATTAAAGCATGATAAAAGCATGAAATCATTAATTGATAAGATGGTATCACAGGGTGATTTAAAACATAATGACGTTGAAAGTGTCATTAAATATGTCAATAAATCACACGATATAGATATATCATCAATTAAAAAGCATATTGATGTACTGCATAAAGATAACCTAGCTATCAGTCAAAAGGATATAGATTCAATAGCTCAAACGATGAAGTCACATGAAAATATTACGGAAAAATACAAACAACAGGACGTTGATATTGTGCCTAAATCGATAGATAAACAGATTGTTAAGCCACAGTTTACTAAATAAATAATCTTAAACTATATAATTTGGAGTATTACTATGAATGATTTTAATATACATGAAGCTTATGGTGAAATGGCGCGTATGTGTAACTTGATCATCGCTATCATCGCGGGAGATGTAAGCGATGGGACGACAGAAATTAACCGCTATATCAATAGGCGAGTAATGACTAAAAATGAGGGATTTGAAGTGCTAGATAAAACGGCTAAATTTGAATGTCCTGATTTAATCACGGAAAAGACACATGAGTTTAATATCGACTTCTTCGAGCATTTGCTAAAGAAAATTTGTGCAGGTCCTCCTGATGGAATTCATTTCCACTATATTTATAAAAACTTTCATGATAGAGTTAAGAGAACATTTGATAAGTATTATGGAGTAAGCTCAGATGTTCTTGGCAAGGATTCTTAGAAAATTTTAATTCAATTTATTTCCCTTTAGCCCCTTTCAATTTCTCAGAATCAACCTCCCCACTTAAAAGATCAGCGATATATTCATCTGATTCTCTCTTGTTTTCCTTTAGCTCAACCCCATAACCCTCATGTTTAGATAACTTAGCATTATACGTAAATGC
>NZ_JACYVZ010000049.1 GCF_014857925.1 Cysteiniphilum marinum
CGCGCTTAATCACATCCCTTTGATGCGCTCTGCTAACGAAAAAATGAAAGGAAAATCAACTGCTGAAATATTTACTCAAGTTGATCATATTGACTTCATTTCTTTGCTAGGCTTTCAGCGATTTAAAAGAATCGCATAAGTTACCTAAATTTTTAAACATCATGTGTACGAATAAAGCATACCAAAATGGGAAGAGTTCGTCACGCATAGTGTTTACTAAAATACCCTTTTTCTGAACCATGCCGTTATTTTTGAGCTGACCAATTTGAGCTTTAATTACCCCTTCTGGTTGCTTGCTTAAACCAACACGCTCATAAAGCATTCCATTAATTTGCTTTTGCAATGCTCGAACGCTCCATTTCTGTACACGGCACATTTCAGCAAAAAAGTCTCGCTTTAAGTGATCATCAATACCGCAAATAATCACAAAATGAGACCAAGATAATTGTCGCGACAGCGTTGAGACAATCTTGCGATCAGGATATAACTTAGCAAATTTAATCATACGAAATAGGTTGGCTCGACTATAACCTTTACCATACTTCACTTTAAGTTGGACAGCCAAAGAACTTACGACCATTTCACCATAGTCAGCTCGATCGGATTGTAATAGACGATCATTGATGCGTTCACCAATCAGCCAACAAAGTAGTACTTGAGCTGAATTATACTCTCTGGCAACATGATTGCGAGCTTCTTCAATCAGCTTGGTAACGTCTTGAAATAAACCAATTGTGCCTTCTGATGAAAGCATATCAGATGTTGAAGCACTTATTTCTGTTGGTATTTTATCTGTCATGTCAGCTATCCTTTATAAAGTTCCTATAATGACCAGTATCGGTAAATACATAGGGCATTACAGGCAAATCAGATGGCTTATACTAGCAGAAAAAGTTCAAAGTATGAAATACTATTTTAAATTAGGAAATTTAGGCAACTTTACCTCTCAGCGAACGATCCTTAGTACCAGGCCAGAAAGAATGTAGGCATTGTAATAAATAACTACTAGACACAATAGCCTTGTACATTCGTCGTTTAAATCCAAGTCATCGTCATCAGCACCGATTAAAGCATCAGAGTTTACTGAGGATATAAATCTCTTTAACTGGTGATATGCTTCAGTTCTGTTCAATGCGGTTCTGACAGATACTCTCAAATCTTCATCATCTATGTACCTAAGCAAATAAATACTTCGTATAATTTTATCGTACTCCCATAATGCTTCTTTGGGGTTCCAGTGCTATAAGCCGAAAAGTGTAAAGATTTTCTGGGGATCTGGCTGAAACACCTTTACTTACAAGAATCGTAGCAGACATTCGGCAAATTGTCATGTATAATCTCTACAAGATTTCAAAGTATAATAAAACTTACCTTAAATCATACTCCTGCTGACAAAGCTTGAAGTAACGAAACATAAGGGTTTTAAGATATAAGTATCTGGTTAAATTAAACAAAATATAATTTAGCTGATTTCACGAGATAAGTTAGACTAAAAATTTTTCTTTACGGTTTTCGGCTTATAACACTTGGACCCCATTCCCGTTCAGACACTACTTAGGTGGTTGAACAGACGGGGCGGGAAACGCAAAACCAACTGGGATCAACTACTTATTGGGTTAAAGCTATTGGGCTTTCCAACTAAATGGAAGGTTAAATCGATGTTCTAACTACCGAAGTTGCATTAGCATGTAATTTACTCGGGAGCCGGATGCGGTAGTTCCGCACGTCCGGTTCTGCGGAGGGGCTGACTGAAGCGATTTGGTCGGTCTACTCACCCATAGCCCGCGGAAGGTCACTAAAAAATTGTCTTAAGAATCCAGATTTAGAAATATTTGAGTAGTCAATATCCAGGTAACTTGCAATGAGTTGACTATCACACTCAGCGGGAATTGCTGATTATATCTAGACGTGTGTTGCTCCCATTGCTGCCCTTCAGTTACAAATTGTAACATATGTTACAAGTTTTCTAAAAAAATAATCCCATCTTAACCTTATAATCCAATGAAATAAATTTAGGAACACTTATTTCATATATAGAAATGATTACATCACAAACTGTGAGTATTCATATGATAGTAACAAGATAAACTCTTTAAGGAGAAATAAAATGAATATGACTAAACTAGCAATCGTAATATCAGCAGGATTACTTTCTTTAAACCTAAGTCATGCGTCTGCAATCGATACCGATGAAGCAACAGTTACTCTAAATATAGGTAAATATGCACAAATCACTAATTTAGATGATTTTGCACTAAAATTAGAAAGGGGCTTTGTAGATGGTGATGCCAATGCTTTCTACTCAGGAAAAGATACATATAATTTAGAAGCAAACTCTGGAGTAAATGTTCAACTTTCAAGCTATGCCAACTTATCTAATGGGTCAGATCAGGTCCCGACAAATTATGACATTGATCTTGGTGGCAATGGTGCTGCTGACGAAACAGCTATTTTAAGGACATTTAGCTCATTTGATACTGTAGCTGATGCTGTACATAATGCAAGTCATGTTATCGGTGCACGTGCTCAACTTGGAGACATTTCGAGTCAGAAAGCCGGTGGATATAGCGCTAACATTGTTATGACTGTATCTTCTCTATAATGTGTATTTTTAACACTTTAAATCTTGGAGTCAATAATGAAGAAACTATTAATAAGTTATCATAATCTAATAATATGGATCCTACTTTTGTTCTCTGTTTCTACTCATGCAGGCGAGTTTGGTGTAAGTCCAATGTATATTAACTTTGACTCGACTCCAGGGAAAAAACATACTTTTGAACTCACAATATCTGGAAAAACTAAAGGGAGTATACAATTAACACCATACCATATGACTCAAGCTGAGACTGGTCATATGTCATTCGTTACTTCTCCCTCTGATATACAGAACTCTCCGAGTCAATGGCTTAGTTTTGAGAAAAATGAATATAAATATCAAGATAATGAGACCATCAAAATACCTATTACTATAAATGTTCCCCAGAATACCTCAGGCAGTAAATTCGCAACAGTTATGGTTGAAGAACTTAAAGACCCTAAAAAGGCAAATGGAATTGGAGTCAAAGTGCGTTACGCCGTAATTGTTAACTTCAACATCATTGATAAGCGTAAACCTCGTGTAAAGCTTAATGTCAATAACTTAACTTTACGATTTTCGGAAGGTAAGCTCTTTGCTACAGCAAATGTGGAAAATCTTTCTGATTATCAAGCAGTACTAGCAGGCAAGTTATATGTCCGAGATGAAAATAACAAACTTATTGAAAAAATCCCTCTTAACTCAAAGTCTAGTTGGGAGCGAAAATACCCTGGCGCATTGATATATCCGAAAGGGAAAATTTTGATCTTTGGACTCTCTCGTAAAATCAAGAAACCCGGTAATTATAATATAAGTTTTAGAGGAAAATACGGTAAGCGTCGCATATATTTGAAAGATACTGCTCTGATAACTAAAGCAATGCTTCCTAAAAGCCTTGAGAATGAAACAAAAAATACAAGTCAAGTTTTAGCAAGATCAATACTACAAGTTCACCCTAATAAATATGGCAAAAGCTTTAACGTGATAAAACTTAAGAACATATATTCAGAGCCTATTCAAATTAGTTTTAAATCCAATCAAGAATACCCATGGCTTATTGGCTATGAGTTCAAGCCTCAAATCAAAATGATTCACCCGGGGCAATCTTCTGTGGTTATTCTCAAACAAAACTTTAAACCAAGTAAACTTAAAGATATTTCAAAAAATTTCGCTTACACCTTGGAAATCAAAAAAAATAAACAAAAAATAAATGAAAAATTAAATATTGAAATTAAATTATAGCACGACATTTTTAACACTCATTACTACATGACAGAGATTAATAACACTTGATGTGCCAGTTTTTCCGTGATCAATAGTAAGTAAATTCACATAAGTAGCACTCAGACCTCTCCGCTGTAACTAAACATAGCAATAAATTTCGGGTGTTTCTGATATTGAAAGTATACAAAAAAAAGCAATTTATTCAGGAGATAAGCATGACAAAATATATAAAAGTTTTAGCATTAATGCTTGGTGTTGCATGCTTATCTTCTTGTAGCTACGGGCCCAGAGTAAGCACACCAGGTCTAGCAGATGGTTCGTTCAAACAAACTTTATCTCGTATGCAACCGAGTCTTGGCAGTAACCCTAATAATAAAAATTATCAATTGGATCGTGATCGTATGATCATTCACTCAAGTGAAAACAAAGCAATTAAGAAACGTCAATATAATCCAAAATTAAACTGTTCTGAGAGCGAGAAAACATTAGATATTAGTAAAGCTAACTTAATCACACTTAACTTAATTGAAAGCGATCTTAGAGAGGCGCTTGTAGAAATTAGCATGATGACAGAAATACCTATTGTAATGGATGAAACTGTTGAAGGTAGAGTAACATCAAATATAGTAGAGCAACCTCTTTCTGTAGCGCTTAAAATGATTCTTTCCACAGGGAATTTTGCCCATAAAATAAAAGAAGAGTATATTTTGGTTGGGAGTGCTAGACCTGATAATCCAACTATTTATGAATTATCAGAGACTTGTGTGTACAAGCCAGAGAATATGAAACCGCTCGAAATTGTAGAGCTACTATCACCTTACTATCGCCAGTATGTTACATATTCAAAAACATCTCGACATCTTACAATTACAGCACCTCAAAATATTGCAAAGCGCTTAGAACGTGATATTTTAAAGCTCGATTTCCCTCCTGAGCAGGTCTTATTAGAAGTTAATATTGTTGAGGTTAGCTCTAACGCTCTTCGCATAATGGGAATTGATTGGGGACAGTTGATGTTTATCGACAACCGTCGCATCAATGCAACTAATATTGGTATTACAAATGTTGGTATAGATCAAACTGTTGAATTTTCGTCAATGATGAATAACATTGCCAATCCCTATATTACTTTTTTATCGGCAGTTAAATTTCTATCAGACAAAGGAATGGCTGTGATGAAAGGTATGCCAAGCATCATAACTATGGATGGCCATAAAGCAAACTTTAATTCAACACAAACAATCTGGTTCACACCCAATGCAACAAACACTGCTAACAACAGTAATGTTCGAGCACTTGAACTCACCTATGGGATTGATCTTGAAATCATTCCACGTCTTGCTCACAATAATATGGTTAAATTAGATATCATTAAGGCAGGTGTGAGCGATTTAACTCAGTCATCACGAGGTACTAGCCCTAAACTGATCTCACATAAAATTTCAAACACTATTCGAGTAGGTAGTGGAGAGACCCTAGTTATGGGTGGGTTACTCCAGAAAAAAAATTTCCTAAAAAACTCAAAAGTTCCGGGACTAGGAGATATCCCTGTTGCAGAGTTAATGTTTAAGCAAAACGGTAGTGGAAGTTATACCACAGAAGTATTAATTGTCATTACTCCACGTATTTTAGAAAGTAATGAAGAGGTAAGCTAATGAATATTTCCAAACATGCCCAGAAACTTCAGCGTCTATCAAAAGGCAAGGTGTTACTATTTTCAGTTAGCAAATATACTCTAGCTTCACTCATATTATTCACTATCTTTTCTATCACAGCCCATTCAAATGCTCTGAATAATAATGAAGCTAGAGTTTGCTTATCAATAGGTTTATTTGCCAAAATTTCAAATTTAGATGATATTGAAATGAAAATTAAAGACGGTATGATTAGTGGTGCAGAAAATACTATTTATGAAGGGCTAGATACCTTTCATGTTCTAGCAAACGGTCCTGTTAGAATTATTGCAACAGGAAATAAACTCACACACTCAAACAAAAAACATTATCTACCTACTTTTTATACGCTAGAAAATCAATTACCCTATATTGATACTGATCTTACTAAGGCACATAATGCTGATCACACCATTCATGTAAAAGCACAAACAACTCAAATATCTGCTAGCCCCGCAGGTCATTACTTAGCTCAAACAGTCATTACTATAATGCCTCAGCTAGAAAATATCATAGATAGTTACCAATGCTTAACAAATAGTAGTATTTATCCTATTCATACAGAGTATGCAACATTGGCCTTTGAAGATCTCTACCCTCGTCCTGGTGACGCCGATTATAATGATATGGTCGTTAACTTTAAAGTAGAAGAGTTTTTCAATTCAGATGATGAATTGACTGCTATTGATTTAGAATTTGTACCAATTGCAAGAGGTGCAGGATATGATCATAAGTTAATGCTCAATTTAGATGGTTCAATTCAAAGCAGTCATAATATCACGACTAAAACCACCCCAACTTTTAATGGAGATGCAACCATCACTGCAACCTATAAAAATACCTCAAATGGTCATGAGCATACAGTAGACTATGCAAAAAATGAAGATATAGTAATTTTCTCTAGTACCAAAGAAACTCTGACGACATTTGCTAATGTGAATAAAAATTCAACATACACGACACCAAAATACATCACCAAAATTAGTATTGAGTTAGATGATCCGTCACTTAATATCCGTGATCAGCGATCATCTCCTGGCACAGCGCTATATAGACCATACTTACATGTCTTAAATACTCGACAAGATATTGACTTATATACCTCAAATTCTAAAGATGGAATGATTGATTCAAATGGTTATCCTTTTGGTTTGATTGTACCTTATGAGTGGTCATGGCCACTTGAAAGGGCTAATATCAACCAAGCTTACCCATACTTCATCGAATACCGGAACTGGCTTAGCAATAAAAGTAATCAAATTTCAAATCAAGCATTAAATTGGTATCTCTATCCTGACTTTACATATGTGTATAGCTATAATAATTAAGTAAATAACTTTGAATCTCTTTAGAATTATGCATCTGGAAACATCAATAAAGCTGAATAATACAATCAAACCTAAAATCAAATTGGTCTTACGGCACCCTATATATACGCAAGTGCTTTCAAGTAGCAACCTTAAACTCAGATACTATCTAAAGCTACTTTCAAATTCTGCAACAGGCAGTGAGATCAATTTTGAGATGATTGCTGACCCTTCAATCAATGAAAATGCTCTAGATCAATTACTTGAGGATAATCAAAAACTACCAGGTGATGAGCTTCAAAAAATCATTTGTGAGCAAATTATTTTGAATCTCAATGATAAAAAAATGCTGGATGAGTCTCTTCGGTCACTTCGAAAAAGAACCATGCCTAATGTTCCTTTCTCAGTATTTAAAAAAGCTTTAGCACGTCTAAGAGAAATAGACGATTTTGATACAGGATCTTATGATTTCATTGAAAAACTAAACTTAACATTAGATAAAGCTAACTTTGATCTAAAACTTCGCACACTTATACTTGCAATTATCCAAGAAATCAAACACCCCTCAAAACGTTTTCAACTACTTTGTGAGAAAATTCAACAGCTAAATGCAGCCGAGAATGAGAGAATGCGAGTTATTTTCCAGCATTATCAACAATACTTAAATGATCAACATGATAGTCCAAAGACTTATATTACTGACCTTGAGCTAATAAATGGAAAAGTTAGACTCACAAAAGATAGTCAACAAGTAATTGATTCTTTAAAATTTTTTCATAAAGGAAGAAATGATCATTTTCTAACGGCACTTGAACATCGATTTCAATCAATGAAAGTAATAACAAAAGTTATTTTCAAAATTCAAAAAAAAATTCCAGAAGAACTTTTTCCACTTTCACAAAAGGATATTGCCAAAGAAACTGGTCTATCAGAATCAACCATTTCTAGATTAGTCAACCATGCAACTGTTCATATATCAAAAAGCAGTCAAAACTACCTACTCAATGAGTTATTAAGTCCTTATGCAACAAAAGATATAAATGGAACACCAATCTCACAACACACAATTAACCAGATGCTTATAAAGCTTATAGAACAAGAAAATTATAGAAAAATTTACAGTGATGAAGAACTCGTGAATCAAATCAATAACGTATTAAAAACTTCTCTGACAAGGCGCACAATCACCAAGTATCGCAAGAGATTAAAAATTGGAAATAATCGCGCACGTTTGCGTATTTTAACCTTTTCACAGTTATTATCATAAATCCATTTTTTTGATCATTCGCCAAATAGTCATGCGACTTACTCCTAATAGTCTCGCAGTGGCAGATTGATTATAACGACAACGCTCCAGAGCATCGGTCAATTTCTGTATAGTAATAGATTTATTCTGTAGTTGATCAATCTCCAGTCGGTTATTTTCAAGCATTGAGGAAGGCAAATGCTCTACTGAAAAAATTTGATGATCAATACACATTACTGATAAGTACTCCACTAAATTCTGCAGTTCTCTGACATTACCAGGCCAAGGATATTTTAATAAAAAATTCTGACATGTTTTATCAAATTTAGCATAAATAGACCGCTCCATCATCAGTCTGTCAAGTAATAATAAAATATCCTCACTTCGCTCATAAAGAGCTGGCACTTGGATTGGAATAACATTAACGCGATAAAATAAGTCTTGTCGAAATTTACCATCTGCTACACACTGATCTAGTTCTTGATGAGTAGCTGAAACTACACGAGCATTAAATTTTTCAGATTTAGATGACCCTATTGGATAAAATGATTTTTCCTGTAACGCTCTCAGAAGTTTAGCTTGGAGTGCGATTGGAATTTCAGCAATCTCATCTAGAAAAATAGTACCCTCTCCTGCTGATTTTAATAAACCCTCTTGATCTTGGTCGGCGCTAGTAAAAGCACCTTTTCGGTAGCCAAACAATTGGGCTTCAAATAAATCAGCATGAAGATTTGCGCAATTAATTGCTACAAAAGGATTTTCACGTTGATCACTCTCAGCATGAATAGCTCGAGCAAATAGCTCTTTACCAGAACCACTTGGGCCAGATAGCATCACTGAGACCTTTGAACGAGCAACTTTTCGAATCATTTCAAAACATTCTTGCATAGACTTAGATTTACCAATAATGCCATGGAAAGAATCAGCAGCTAACACAGATGACTCCGTAAAGGTGTGAGACTTTAATAAAAAATCAATTTGATTTAATAATTCTTGATTGTCCCAAGGCTTTGAGATAAATAACTGAATATCACCCCGATTAAAGCTGCTAGTTATCTCTTTAAAATCACTATAAGCACTCAAAATTATAACAGGTAATGATTTACTGGGAAGAAACTTTCGTGCTTTAGCTACCCATCCTGTACCTGTCATTTTTGGCATACGTTGGTCTGAAATCACCAGCCCATAATGCGATGTGTCTTTTTCTAAATCTTTTAATAACTCTAAAGGTTCTTCATAAGTCGTTACATCATAATTCTCAATCCTTAGTAAGCGTTTTAATGAAGATAAAACTAAACTATCATCATCAATGATCGCTATTTTCATCTTAGTTTTCATAATTCTTACTCACAAACAATCGGTAAAGTTAACCGGATAAGCTTGGTAGATGCTTTTTGCATCACTTTCATTTTACCTCGATATTGCTGACAAATAATAAAGCTAGTATATAAGCCAATACCTGAGCTTTTAACATGATTTTTCATAGTATAGAAAGGCTCAAAAATTCTATTATCAAGCGGTATATCTATACCTTTATCTTTATCTGAAATATCAATTATCAATACTTTATTGCGATGTTTAACATGAATATTCACATGCATAGGTTCGTCAGTATTTTCAGAGAGTACTAGGAATATATTTAAAAAAATCTGAGTTAAATCTTGAAGGTCTCCTATAATCATTAGATCAGAAAAGTCTCCTATATAATTAATTTTTAGTAGTGCTATATCACTTGATTGGGCAATCTTTGCTGCTAATTGAATAAGGTTCATCAGATTAAGCTTACTTGACGACTGTTTTCTTTTCAGAGATAAACTTTCAATCAATGTCGCGATCCTTTTTATTCCTTTACGAATATCACCGTAAATTTCTAATCGTTCTTTTTCATCGTTACAGCTTACAATAAATTCAGCATTACTTTGAATACTTGCCAAAGGATTATTTAATTCATGCAACAACCCTGCAACAACTTGTCCAATCATTTGCATTTGGCGAGATTGCACCAGCTTATTTTGTAGCATATTCATTCTATGATGAGCATGCTTCAACTCTTTGTATTGCTTCTTGATTAATTGCGAATTTTCTATAAGCACTCGAATTTTATCCTCAAGAAGGCTCTCAGCTTCACGACGCGCTAATTTTTCTCGTTTGTAGGCTGAGCGCAACGCTTTATTTTCGGTTTTTAAGTCATCATTCATAGCATATGCTTGTAGATTTCGATTAAGCAATGGTCTTTACCTTGATGCATACAACATGGGTGTTTAATTTTGACAGTTACATTATATTCTTTTGCAGCCCCTTCAATTAATCCAATTGCTAGAAAACAAAGTTTACGCTCAGAGCGATATAAGATTTCAATTTTCCTATCATCTACATGCTTTGCTTCCAGGGTCGGTAAAACTGTATTATCCCACAGTTTTCTAACTTCAAAATGAATTACATCATTAATTGCCATAATAAAATCATCAAAAAGATTATAATTTTTCATCAAAGTTTTATGAAAGTCATATAATTCTGAGAATAAGTATTTCCCAAAGTTTTGCAATAAATCAGGGACTGGAATATTCTTATCTTTACTGATGTAGTCTATATAACTAAATATTTCAGCATCATCATAAGTTTTGCTTGCTGTGTAAATTCCTTCAGAGCCTGGTGCGGTTTCTGTAATTAATTTGTCCCAATAAATCAGACCAAATTTCTCTTCTACAAAACCACATAATGAGGTAAATATTAATCCTTTCATTTAGTCTCTTTCCTTAGCAATTGCTTTAAATTTTCAATAAAGTTTTCATCACCCCATGGCTTTTGTATAATCAAATCTACAGATTCTGGAATATTAACTTGGCTCAAGTCGCTACCACTCAAAATTACCTGTTTAATATTTTTCTTAGGAGGTTCAAGTTTATTTAAATAATGAATAAGCTCAATGCCAGAATTATTCTCCAACCAATAATCAACAATTACAGCATCAATGTGTGCTAGCACCTTGGCTTGATATAGTTCTTGCAAAGAATTATAACTTCTCACATAAAAACCGTGATTTTTCAATATTTTAGATAATGCAGTTAACACTAATTTACTATCATCAATTATAGCTATTTCATTCATATAATATATCCTTAGCAGATCAACAGGGTGCCTCGAATCTCATAATATATTTTGGGACTTCAAAGTCAACCAAAATCGAATCGCTTCCCTCGGCAGCAAAACTCAGTGAGCTATGGGGTCCAAGTGTTATAAGCCGAAAACCGTAAAGAAAAATTTTTAGTCTAACTTATCTCGTGAAATCAGCTAAATTATATTTTGTTTAATTTAACCAGATACTTATATCTTAAAACCCTTATGTTTCGTTACTTCAAGCTTTGTCAGCAGGAGTATGATTTAAGGTAAGTTTTATTATACTTTGAAATCTTGTAGAGATTATACATGACAATTTGCCGAATGTCTGCTACGATTCTTGTAAGTAAAGGTGTTTCAGCCAGATCCCCAGAAAATCTTTACACTTTTCGGCTTATAGCACTGGAACCCCTAAATCAATTTAATGGGAGAGTAGACTTTTGTTCACTAAACTCTTAACTTCACTTGCACTTATTGTAACCCTTATTTCTGGCAATGCATTTGCAATGTCAGCCACACCACAAACTACTGAAATTAAATTTCAGGGGTCTTGAAATATGGAATCCCTGCATCTACCAACACCTATGATATTGCGAAAACAGATCAGTACTTGTGCCGTGATGGCTATATTGTTGGCTATAGCTATACCACTAAGCAACCTGTCTGGGTTGCGTATCATTTAACGGGCAAGTCTGTTGACAACAGTATTAAGCGACATGATGACTTCAGACCAGATCCAGCAGTTCCTATCCGTTATCAGTCACAACTTTCGGATTACAAAAACAGCGGTTACGATAGAGGACATCTTGCGCCTTATGCTGCAATGGACTTCAATGCAAAAAGTGCTTCACAGTCATTTCTACTCAGTAACATGAGTCCGCAAAAACCAGAACTTAACCGTATTGGCTGGGCGCAGCTTGAAAAAGATGTTCGTTCATGGGCTAATCTTTATAAATCAATTTGGGTGATTGATGGTCCAGTATTTAAAAAGGGGAAAGTCCACAAAACCATTGGTAACAATAAAGTTGCAGTCCCTGATTACTTTTTCAAAGTCATCTATGCACCAGAGAAAATACAAGGTGCTAAAGTCATCGCATTCATTATGCCTAATGCCAGAGTAAATAAAAAAGATATTGCCAAATATCGTGTATCACTCAAAGAAGTTCAGGAAAGATCGGGGTTGAAATTACTTGAAAAACTACCTGAAAGTGAGCGAAACCAGATGGTTAATACCGTATCAAACATGTGGCCAACGCACTTCAGAAAAAAACGTCATTAAACCTATCTTCCAAGAATATCACTTATTTTCATATCCAGAGTTTTGGCAATGATTGATAAAGGCACACCAGCATCTAGCATCAATTGCGCCTCCATTTTCTTTTCTGTGCCAGCTAGCACTTGTTCAAAGTTATGATTATCTTCCATGGCAAACCTATTTTTAAATACATTGGTATAACCGTTCACGAAGCTTTTGACGGCGTTGATAATAGTAGTGTTCTGCATAAATCCTCCTCATCAGCAGTTTCATAATATTTATTGTGTACATCATAGCAATTACCTCATGCAGCATTGGGTTGACGAATTAATGCTAAGACATTGGTAATGACATCATGTAAATCAAATGGCGTAACTTTTTTAATGCACTTCACCATCTTTGTTCTGCATTTACCTTTATGCGTAAGTGTTATCTGGAAGCCCTCACCTATTTTAAAGATGATTTTTAATCGATGGTTGTTGCTGGCATTTGCCTGAACACCATTATCAATAGCTTCAAATTCACTAATATGCCAGTAAAATATACTGGGATTAGCATTTAAAAATGTCAAAATACGCTGACTGTTCATCATTGTTTTCTCCACTTTTCGTTTAACACCACACTATCTTAGCACGTGATTTTCAAAGCACTAAATGTGCCTTCAAAGCCAGATAGAGCAAGGGAAGGGAGGGGAGTTGTGATAAAAATATCACGCTACTATCTGGCTTTGAAACCTTTAAATTTTTCTCAAATTTATTGCTTGATTTTCTATGATTTTACTTTCTATCTTGTGTTTACAATAATCCTCGGCCATCTGTCATGAATGTCTTTATCATGCGCTGGAATCGTTACCACATATAAACGCATTTCATCCTGCAAATGAGCGATAATTCCGTGAATATAACTACCTTTTGTAACACTGAACCAACTTGTCTGACCAGTGGCTTTGTCACGCTCCATAAACTCATTGACCATAATTTTTACGTGCCTGGGGAAATACTTATCCCAGATCCCTTTTTTTAAACTTTCATACTGTGCCCAACCACCCAAAGGAAGTTGTCCCGCTTGCTTTTCACGTCTGCCCCACGGCAGATAAACAAGGCTATCATCTCTTTTTAGCACAGGTAACAATGCTTTAGGGTTAGGGAAATAAATCTTTTGTATTTCTTCATCCCTGATATACATCGCACCACCACACATCAAAGGTAATTGCGATCAAGTCGCAACCCAAGATAAACGCCTTGTATGGTCACTCTGCTGGCAGGATAAACCATTGGTTGCATCGCATCATTATGTGGAATCAAAGCAACTGAAGTGCTATTTTGCATCCTGAACTCTTTCAGAGTCGCTTCTTTTTCATCCACTAATGCAACAACGATCTGACC
>NZ_JACYVZ010000005.1 GCF_014857925.1 Cysteiniphilum marinum
TGGGCATATAGACAAGGAGATATATTGCTAAAAGATCAACCCAGAAAGCTTAAAAAACACGGTTATCCTCAATACTCTATTGTGCGCATTGGAGTAGATTTTATTATTAAAGCCATTAGTGAGATCATCATTAACCCACGTAAAATACTTAGCTCGATCAGAATGGTATTTAAACCAAAAGCGTTAAAGATTACATTGAATGACTCAGGCGGTGTCCTGTAGTGTGCCAAGCTTTATAGGGCGAATATTTCCACTTGATCAAATGGATTTGAATTTACCGTTAGCTGATGGTGAAAGCTTAAATTTATTCGGTGATAAATCTGCTCAACTGCATTCATTTAAATTGATGATGAGTCTTCATCAAGCAAACAATGAGGGTGTTTGCCTTGGAAAGATGAAAGCCGCAGACCTTAAAAGATATTATTCAGCAACACATACGCTTGTTTCAGAGTATGTATTTGTTGATCTCAAAGAGCAAGATCTTGCATTTACGCCCAAAGTGAGAGATATGCTAATAATAACGACCGAGGGTGTGGTTGTCGGCAGCTCAGATGCAAATCAACAGCAAAGTAATAAATCAGCACAATATTTATATGTAGTTGATAAAAATAAAAGTCCCGCAATTGACGGAGTGACCTTAGATCAATTAGCAATAGATGAGCCATGGTATTGGGTTAAATTGCCTGAGTTTAGCAATCTACTGATACAGGTTCCCGTTAGTGGTTATATCACGCATGCTCAATATCATTTGCCATTGAAAGTAGGCACGAGGATCATGCTGAAATGTCATCCTGAATATGTGATGCTTGATGGTATTATTGCAACGAAAATTATAAAGCCCATTGAAGCGTCGACTCAGCTTGAGTCCTTGTTTTGGGGCGCAGATCAACAGATGTCACTCCAAGCAAGTAGTGATAAGGCAGGTAAAAATCAAAAGCTTAATATGGGGATAGATTTAGGTGAGAATAATGAAAAATCAAACTATAGCATTGAGTTTGATGCACAAGCTAACACCACTAAGATTAGTGCAACAAGTGCAGGTGAATCAGGGAGTTAAGGCGTTGTTATTGTTTTTTTAGTGGATAGTAATCAGGTATCCATTGTGCGTTATTAACGAGTTTTTCGACATCAGTTTCTTTGGCTTTGATACTTAATAAGCCTTCTTTAATCGCTTGTTTAGCAACAGCGATAGCGACTGCTTTGCTGACAATAGTTGCATCGTGAATGGGCGGCAACACGGGGTTGTCAACGGATTGATGCAGTGGTGAGAAGCTCGCTAGTGTTTCGCTAGCAACACGAATCATGCCATCAGACATCTTAGTTGCTTTAACGGCAATGGCACCTAATCCAAGCCCTGGGAAGATAAAGGCATTGTTGCCTTGGGATATCTGGTAAGTTTTTCCTTGATAAACAACAGGTTCAAATGGACTGCCTGCGGCAATAATGGCTTTGGCATTAGTCCAATTGATGAGATCTTCAGGTGTTGCCTCACAGTGTGAATTTGGATTTGATAATGGCATGATAATCGGGCGCTCAATATTTTGTGCCATGCTAGTGACAATCGGTTTGTTAAAAGCACCTTTAACGGTTGAACAGCCGATTAAGATTGTGGCTTTAGCATTTTGCACGACTTCAAGAAGTGAAATGTTCTCCTGATTATTAATATTCCAGTTTTTGAGTTGTTTTCTTGCTTTAGCATAGGGCTTTTGAAAGTCTGGTAAATCAGGCATATCGTCAACGACAAGACCAAATCGATCAATAATATAAAAGCGATCCAAAGCTTGTTTTCTTGTCATGCCACTGGCAATAAAGGCATCAAGAATTTGATCCATAATGCCGCAGCCTGCGGTGCCTGCACCAAACATCACCACTTTGTGATCCGTAAATTTAGTTTGTGTGGCTTTGATAGCTGAAATCACATTAGCAGTAGCAACAATGCCTGTGCCTTGCATATCATCATTGAATGTACAAAGTTGATCGCGATAGGTCTCTAAAATCGCACGCGCATGATCTCGACCGAAATCCTCCCAGTGCAAATAGACATTAGGGAAGTGCTTTTTAACACTCATGACAAATTTTTCGATAAATTGATCATATTTTTTGCCGATAATACGTGGATGGCGCGCGCCAAGATACATCGGATCATCCAGTAGTTTTTGGTTGTTGGTGCCAACGTCAAGTTGTACCGGAAGTACATTGGCAGGATTGATACCCGCACAAATAATATAAACCATTAACTTGCCAATACTAATATCCATGCCACCGATGCCCCAATCGCCAATACCAAGTACAGCCTCACCGTCGGTAACAATAATAAAATCAATCTGTTGCTTTTTGGCGATATTGCCAAGGATTTTATCCATTTGTTTTTGTTCATCATAGGCAAGATAAACGCCAGCAGGGCGCCTAAATTCGCTAGAGTATTGCTCAACGGCATCACCAACCGTTGGTGTATAAACAATCGGTAATACCTCATCGATATGTTGTGAGCAAAATTTATAAAAAAGCGTTGTATTGCTATCATGTAGGGTGTTTAGAAAAATGTTTTTCTGGATACTGTCATTTTTCTCTTGAAACTGGCGATAGACGCGCATCAGTTGTGAAGATAGGCTTTCAACCTGAATTGGCAGTTTACCGTGTAAATCAAACGCATCACGCTCTTCTTTGCTAAAGGCGGTACCTTTGTTTAACAGTGGATTGTCCATCAGCCCATGGGCGGAAAGGGAGGTTTGAATTTCTTGTATTTGCCCGTCTTTATTGGTAATAACCTTAAACATATAAGCTCCTTGCTGTGTTGATATAATGCTGTAACAGTTATGAGTATAGGTTTATAAATGCTAAGCGCAATGTTAGATAGCTAAAATAAAGCAATAAAAAATGTTAAGGAAAACAGGGGAATGATTAGTGAATACGAAAAGATCTTGTTAATACTTCTTCGATAGGGATAAATCCACCAAAAAGCTCATCTTCTTGGTTGGCAATGGTCATCTCAAACACCCATAAGAATTGATCTTCAGTAATGGTGTGCGTGCCAAGGGATATGATTTGTTCAATAATAAATTCAAGCTCATGCGATTGAATATCACCTGCTAAGTATGCTTCAAGCAAGAATCGCAGGCTTTCTGTCGGAATAATCGCCTTTTCTTGTGGTGTGAAGACACGTACGGTTTCAGGGTGGTAGTCTGCTCTTGGTTCGTCATTGAATTTGCTAAAGCGCTCAAGCCAAGCAATTGCCTGCTCAATCGCCTGTGGCGCAAGACCTGCTTTTTGCAATTCATGCAATATCTCTTGTGAGTTTGTCAATTTGACCATATCACCATCGAAGTAGGGCAAATCGCTAAACAGCGACATGAGAACTTGTAGTATAGGGGCTTTGTTGTTCATGTTACCTTATTAGATTCGTTTATATCCGCCAGGAACTGCGCCAATAAGCGCTTCCATCTCAAGCTCAAACAGTATGCCAGTTATTTTTGCGTATGTTAAGTTGGTCGTGTCGATAATTTTGTCAATCGTGGTGCAACTTGAGCCAATACTGTCAAAAACAAGCTGTTGCTCGTTGGTGAGTAATAACGATTGTTGAAAGGGTGTTTGCGATGTGTTGAGCGTTTGTGTGAGATTTAGCTCATCAATAATATCCTCTGCTGAACAAACGAGCTTTGCACCCATTTGAATGAGCTTATGGCAGCCATGGCTTTGGCTGTGAAATATATTGCCAGGAATAGCAAAAACATCGCGGTTTTGCTCAAGAGCATGCATTGCCGTGATCAGTGAGCCACTTTTGTGCGCCGCTTCAATGACAACAACACCAAGGCTTAAGCCACTGATCAGTCGATTTCTTTTAGGAAAGTGAAATCGCTTAGGTGCTTGTCCTAATAAAAACTCAGAAACAACCAAACCGTGGTTTTGAATTTGAGCATAGAGGTTGCGGTTTTGTGTCGGATAACAGATATTAACACCAGTGCCAAGTACGGCAATGGTCTTGCCATTTTGATTAAGTGTTTCTTGATGTGTCAACGTATCAATGCCAAGCGCCATGCCGCTATTGATAGTAAGCTTAGCGTGTAACAGATTAGGAATAAGCGCTTTGATACATTCATTGCCGTAAAGACTAGCTTGGCGCGTGCCAACAATAGCAAGTTGCAGTGTGTTTAAAAGGGCAATATCGCCAATGGCATAGAGGCTCAATGGTGGATCGCTGATTTGTTTTAATTGTGGCGGGAATGCTGTATCAATGAAATGAATTAAATGATGTTTATCAGAAGATTGAAGCCAGGTTTCAAGTTTCTTGAGATATGAGGTGAATTTTTGCTCTTGAATAAAAGTAATCGTTTCATGATTTAAATTTAATGCATGTTGATAATTATGTGGTTTGGCAAGAAAGTCATCAATGCTAACTTGAAGGCTCACAAGTTTTTGATAGTGTTTAAAAGAAAAACCAGGGATAGTGTGTAAAACACTAAAGCTCATGTTTGACATGATCATGGTGTTTGGGTAGTTGAGTTAACACTGTGCTGCCAATCATGACTTCTTGTTTGGCATTAGTTACAAGTGCTATGGCATGATGACTAGCAAGTCGATAGACAAATCCTTGTCCTAAAAACTGCCCTGGGATGGCATAACCATCAACTTTTTTAGCAGGTGATTCAAAATAAACACGCATCCCCATTTTAAGCCCTGCGCTTTGTCCTGTATTGATTAAGACAGACTGATACGTTCCGGCAAAATCAGCTTCACCCTCTAGTTGGGTGACTTCACCGCTAATATTGCTATCAGCAACAATTTCATCATTAGGTAGTTTTGTTTGTACTAAATCAGAAGGCAGCGCATGATCACCGATGTTAATCTCTTGGGTGATATTCATAATGCGCATGACCAGTGTGCCTTGGTAGTTGCTAATAAATTTAGCTTTGCCAAGGTGTTTGAAAATATAGTCATACTTGCCCTTGGCGTAAGGAATCCTATTGATGTGCGAAAAAATGTAGTAAAAGGGTGTTTCATTGGTTTTAGAAACATAAACAGTATCGCCAGAGCTAACAAGTGCTTGTCCTTTTGATGAAGCAATGATTTTGCCTGCATCCTTTAGTGGAATGTCAGATAAATAAAAATTACTAAAAAAGGTATGATATTTCTCATATAAAGACTCGGCTTGTACAGGCTTGATGAGCAGCGTGGAGAGTAGTAAAAAAGTAACAGGCAGCAGTAACTTATATGAAATGATGCTAAGTGGTGCTTGTTGTGCAAAGGAGTATTTGTGCATTTTTTATAAATCTCGTAGAATGTGCGCGTTAGTAACCTGCTAAAACTCTAGCCTAGATGTTGGGGAAAAGCAAAAAAAGCACAACTAAAACGAAGGAATTCCATGAAAATACAAAGAGATAGCTTTGTAAAGATGCATTTTAAAATCCGTTTAAAAGATGGATCCATTGCTGAAGATACAAGTAACTATGATCACCCGTATGTATTCCAAATGGGTAAGGGGACGTTTTCAGAAAAAGTAGAGAATGAGTTACTTGGTTTAGAGGTGGGTGTGAATCGCAAAATGATGTTGATGCCTGAAGATGCCTTTGGTCAAAAACATCCGGCAATGATTTATGAAGTGCCAAGAAAAAGATTCCCAGAAGAGATGGAATTAGAGCAAGGCCTAATCGTTGCTTTCTCACAGAAAGATGGAACAGAGTTGCCTGGTGTGATCGTTGAGATTCACGAGCATGATGTGACGGTTGATTTCAATCATCCATTATCAGGGCAAGTAATTTTGTTTGATGTTGATATCTTAGAAATTTCAGATAAGGAACTTGCCTAATGAAAATTATTTTAGCCAACCCACGGGGATTTTGCGCAGGTGTTTCACGCGCTGTTGATGTTGTTGAACGTGTGCTTGCATTGGAGCCACATCCTGTCTATGTGCGCCATGAAGTGGTGCACAATCGTGCGGTGGTTGAAAGCCTTAAAGAAAAAGGGGCAATTTTCGTTAAAGAATTACATGAAGTACCAGATCATGCTGTTTGTATTTTCAGTGCACATGGCGTATCACAAGCGGTAGAGGAAGAGGCAAAGCATAAAGCGCTTAAAATTTACGATGCGACCTGCCCATTGGTGACAAAGGTGCATCGAGAGGTGCAAAAGGCAAGTAATATTGGTGTTGAGTGTGTGCTTATAGGTCACAAAGGGCACCCTGAGGTTGAGGGCACACTTGGGCAATATAAGAATGAGTACAGTCAGATTTATTTGGTTGAAAATGTCGATGATGTGGCAAGCCTAGATGTGCAAGATCCAACAAGGCTTATTTTTGCAACCCAAACCACCTTATCGGTCGATGAAACAAAAGATATTATTGCTGCATTAAAGGCTAAATATCCTGAAGTCAGTTCGCCAAAGAAAGAAGATATTTGCTACGCTACACAGAACCGTCAGAATGCAGTAAGAGCATTAGCTAAAGAGGTTGATATTTTATTAGTAGTTGGCTCGAAAAATAGCTCTAACTCAAATCGCTTGCGTGAGCTAGCTGAGAAAGAGGGTGTTGATGCCTATTTGATTGATAATAAAGATGACATTAAACTTGAATGGTTTGTCAGTAAACACAATGCAGGTGTTACCGCAGGGGCTTCGGCACCTGAGTATTTAGTGCAGCAAGTGGTAAGCTTCTTGCAATCGCACTTTGCCGATGCCTATGTTGTCGACTTTGAAGGTGTTAAGGAAGAGGTAACTTTTCCTTTACCAAAGTTATTAAAACAAACGAAGCTTGGCAGTGTGAAAAAAGCTAAGATTAATGATTAATAGGTTAGAAATGTCGTGAAAGACAATAAAAGTAACGTGTAAGGATAATGCGATGAAAGATGATCAATCGTTAGATAAGCAAGTGACGCAGCGCAGTAAGAGTATTTATGTTTTGCCAAATTTATTTACCTCAGCGAGTTTGTTTGCAGGGTTTTATGCGATTATTGCTGCGTTTAATAGTCATTTTGTACTGGCGTCGGTATGTATTTATATTGCTGCGATCATGGACTCATTAGATGGACGTGTTGCGCGCTTAACCAATACACAAAGCGCATTTGGTGCAGAATATGATTCTTTGGCTGATATTGTCTCCTTTGGTGTGGCACCTGCTTTAATAATCTATTTTTGGGCAGTAAACCATTTAGGGCAATTCGGTTGGGCAGTGGCATTTATTTATTTGGCATGCGTTGCTTTACGCTTAGCACGTTTTAATACACAGCTTGATGATAATACTCCGGAGAGCAAACGCTATTTTACAGGGTTACCATGTCCGGCATCTGCTGCAACCATTGCAGGATTTGTGTGGTTTTGTAACACACTTGGACACACTTTTGCTGAAGGATGGGTAACATTTTTTGCAACGATTATTACGCTTTACTTGTCAGCGATGATGGTGAGCAATATTAAGTTTAGAAGCTTTAAAGACTATGACTTAAAGGGTAAGGTAGTCTTTACACAAACAGTATTTGTCGTATTTATCATTGCGATTATCTTTATTGATCCATCGATTACTTTATTTGTGATATTCATGATTTACGCGCTATCAGGGAGTGTTGCGCGAATATTCAAAGGTAAACAAACAGTGCAGGTTAAATAGAGCTATACCGCTCGTAAATCATTTTGCGGTGTTCAGTGTCGAAGAAGTTTTTAATGCTTTTGTGTGATTGTGTTGCAGGTAATAGCTAGGACTATTGGCAAAATACAATCACTCAAAAATGAAAGAAATTCGATGACAGAAATATTGTAAAATGGTTTGTGAGCGGTATGTTATTGCTTGGCGCGTAGATTTTTACCGACAAGGTGCTTTATCACCATGCCGGCAATCGTTAGCCCAAACAATGCCGGCATATAGCTAATCGTACCATTAACAGCACGGTCACGACTATCATCACCAACAGGCTCGGGTGGAAGCGGCGGTAATGAGCTCTCAGTCGAGTAAACGGCAAGAATCCCCTTTTTGACGTTGAGGCGACGCAAGCGAATGCGTACGAATTTGGCAAGTTTACACATGCTTGTTTGATAGATGTCAGCGACTTTAATCTGTGTTGGGTCAACTTTACCACCAGCGCCCATGCTTGAGATAACCTTGTGGCCACGCTTATGTGCATAAGCAACAAAGGCAACCTTGCACACAAGGCTATCAATCGCATCAATAACAAAGTCGTAGTATTTATTAAATATAAACTCTATATCATCTTTGCGAAGGAAGCCATCGATAATATTAACCTTGCAATTGGGGTTAATATCCAAAATACGCTCGCGCATGATTCTTGCTTTTTTCATTCCCACATTTGAGTTCAGTGCGACTAATTGGCGATTAAGGTTAGATTCTGAGACAACATCATGATCAACTAATGTGATTTCACCAATGCCAGCGCGCGCTAGTGCTTCAGCAGCAAAGGAGCCAACACCACCGACACCTGCAAGTAGTACATGTGATGCTTTTAGTCGTTCAATACCAGCATCATTGACAAGAATGGCTGTGCGTTCAAAAAGTCCAGTGTGTTTCATTGAAAACTAAGTATTTATTTTTTGCGGTAGTATGCCAGATAAATACTATGGATGCATTAATCTTTACTAAATAGTGCATCAATAAAGTCATCAGCATGAAATGGGCGAAGATCATCGATCTTCTCACCAATACCAATAAAGCGAATGGGTAATTGAAGCTTTTTAGCAATTGCGAAAATAACGCCACCTTTGGCTGTGCCATCCATTTTAGTAAGCGTAATGCCAGTAACTGATAGGATTTTATTAAATACATCTGCCTGCATAATGGCGTTTTGCCCAGTACCTGAATCCAGTACGAGCATGACTTCATGCGGTGCTGTATCATCAAGCTTTTTCATGACACGTGCGACTTTCTTAAGCTCTTCCATTAGATTATCTTTGTTATGCAGGCGTCCTGCAGTATCAGCAATGACAATGTCAATGTTTCTTGATTTGGCTGCTTGTACTGCATCATAGATAACTGAAGCGCTATCAGCGCCGGTGTGTTGGGCAATGACGGGGATATGATTTCTTTCACCCCATACTTGAAGTTGCTCAACCGCAGCTGCGCGAAAGGTGTCACCTGCTGCTAAGATAATGGACTTACCTTCGGATTGGTATTTCTGCGCAAGTTTGCCAATTGTTGTGGTTTTGCCGGCACCATTAATGCCAATCATTAGAATAACATATGGCTGATGTGCGCTATCAATCACTAATGGTTTTTCAGAAGGTGTGATAATCTCTTTAAGCTTCTCTTTAATAAGATCGGTAAGTGCTTCAATAGTTTGTAGCTCATTGCGACTGACTTTAGTACGCACTGTTTCCATGATTTCTTGTGTTGCTTCAACACCAATATCTGCGGTAAGTAACTGCATTTCAATATCATCGATTAGCTCATCATCAATGACTTTTTTACCCAAGAGTAAATCACCAATGCCACCACCGAGTTTTGAGCGTGTTTTTTTCAAGCCCTCTTTTAAACGTGCAAATAATCCACGTTTATCATTGTAAGCTGTTTCAGCTGTAATGTTTTTTTCTTTATTGTCTATTGCTGGCGTCTCTGTGCTAGCGGGTGCTAATGACTCAGGGGTTTGAATATCAGTGTTTGCTTTAGATTCAGCTTCTGCTTCAACGGGTATTGAAACAGTTGATGTTTTTACTTCATTCACAGTTTCTTGTTGAGGCTTTGCTTCTGCAACATCTTGTTGGATTTGCTCTTCTTGAATAGTGTGCGCATCAGGAGATTTGATTTTTTGTTCATTACTACGTTTAAAGCGGTTAAATAAACCCATGTCGATCAAAGTATAAATTTAAACTAGATGCATTCTGCATGATGCAGTAAGGCTTTTCAAGTATGCTTTATTGTTATTTGCGATTGATACCGAAGAAATCTGGGTATTGTTTGATAGAATCATTGATTTGAAAATATTCTGCTTTAGTGTCAGTGCACACGTGCGCTTTAATTTTAAATAAAGCATTGTTGTTATCAATCGCGCTTAAGGCAACGCTGGCATAGGATTGTCTATCTTTGCTTATATTGTAAAGTCGACTACCGCAATGACTACAAAATATGCGCAGCAGATCATGTGATGATGCATAGCTTTTTAAATATTGTTCACCATATTCAATCATCAGACTTTGAGGTTTAATGGAGAGTTGTGCAGCAAAAGGTGTGCCATGTGATTTCTGGCAAATACTACAGTGGCAGAAAGCTGCTACTTTGCTAGCGTCACAGCTAAAACGGATCCGTTGACAAAGGCAACTACAGTTGACTTTTTGTGGCATATTAGAACTTGGCAATAAACCCACCCCAAACAAGACCAGCGCCAAAGGCTTCGGTCAGTATTGTCTGTCCTGGTTTTATTTGATTGTTACGTACGGCGTGATCAAGTGCCAAAGGAATGGAGGCCGCAGACGTGTTGCCATGGTTTTCAAGAGTGATGATCACCTGTGACATTGGCATATTAAGCTTCTTGGCAGTGGCTTCAAGAATGCGGTAGTTGGCTTGATGAGGTACTAGCCAGTCAATATCTGAGTCACACATATTGGCTTTAGTTAATAAATCAGATACCAGATCACTAAGCTTAGAAACAGCCTTTTTAAAGACCTTGTTGCCTTCCATGTGTAACATCGCATGATATTGGGCTTGGGTAAATGGTATTTTACTTAAAAGCCCTGGGATATTTAACATATCTTTGCCTTCACCATCACAATAAAGCGTTGAGGCAATAATACCTGCTTCAACGCTTTGGCTTAGGATAATCGCACCAGCTCCATCACCAAATAGCACACAAGTTGCGCGATCTTGCCAATCCAATGTACGTGACATGCGCTCAGAGGCAATAACTAAGGCGTTTTTGGCGCTGCCGTTTTCAATATACTGTTTAGCAATATCAACAGCATAAACAAAGCCACTGCATGCGGCACTAATATCAAAGGCGGGGCAACAAGGTGCACCTATTTGTGTTTGAACAATGCTTGCAGTTGATGGCATGATGTAATCTGCTGTTCCTGTGGCAACAATAATAAGGTCAATATCTTGAGCTTGAATGTTGGCTAGTTCCATTGCATTTTTAGCAGCTTCAATTGCCATATGTGCTGTGGTTTCTGATTCATTGGCAATATGGCGTTGCTTGATACCAACGCGTTGCGTGATCCATTCATCAGAGGTATCAACCATTTTGGCAATATCGGTGTTATGTAATACTTTGGCGGGTAAGTAACTGCCTGTGCCCGTGATCTTTGCAAACATTGTTCTAGCCTTAAGACTGCATAATGCGCTCAATTTGCGCCTGTGTTTTTTGCGGGATATTGTATTTAATTTCTTTGATTGCTTCGTAAATGGCAGTTTCAAAAGCTTCAGCTGAAGCACTACCATGGCTTTTAATCACAATACCTCTTAAACCGAGCAAAGACGCACCATTATATTGGTTGGTGTCAAGTTTGCGTTTAAGTCCTGTCAGTACTGGCGCGCTGATGAGCATCGCAAGCTTAGAGAAAATACTGTTGTTAAAGCTATCTTTTAACATATCAGCAATAAGTTTAGCTGTGCCTTCCATTGTTTTAAGGGCGATATTACCGGCAAAACCATCGCAAACAATGACATCGGCTTTAGCCGAGAAAATATCATTGCCTTCGACATAGCCGATATAGTTGATATGGTCACAGTTTTGTAGCATCTTGGCAGCTTGTTTGATGCTGTCTAAGCCTTTCATTTCTTCTTCACCGATATTAAGCAAGGCAACGCGTGGGCGCTCAGTGCCCTTAAGATTTGCAGCTAATACAGAGCCCATAATGCCAAATTGAAATAGCTGCTCTGATGAGCAGTTGACATTGGCGCCTAGATCAAGCATGTAGACAGGATTCATTTTCTTGGTTTTGCGATCTAACGAAGGAATCGCGTAAACGATTGCTGGGCGATCAATTTCATTGAGTGTTTTTAGCACAAACTTTGACGTTGCCATTAAAGCACCGGTATTGCCTGCGCTAACGCATGCATCAACATCGTCGCTTTTAACAAGATTAATGGCAACGCGCATTGATGAGTCTTTTTTATTGCGAAGTGCTAATGCAGGAGATTCGTCCATCTCGACAATTTCATTTGCATTAACAATTGATAGACGTGTCGTATCATATGGCGTTTTGTGTGCGGTTAGAAATTGCTCGATATCTTTGGCAATGCCAACGAGACAAATATGTAAATCAGGGAATTTTTTCAGCGCAGATAGGCAGGCTGGAATGGTGGTTTTTAATCCATGGTCACCACCCATGGCATCAACAGATATTTTATAAGATATTGAACTGGTCACAGTAATACAGAATAATTGCCTTATCGTGCAGTTATTCTATTCATCATCAGAAGCAACAGCAACTACTTTCTTGCCTTTGTAGTAACCGTTTGCAGACACGTGATGACGTAAATGCATTTCGCCTGTTGTTTTATCAGTTGAAAGCGCTGAAGCAGTTAACGCATCATGTGAACGACGCATGTCTCTTCTTGAACGACTCTTTTTGTTTTGCTGTACAGCCATTATTGATTCTCCTATTTCACTACTTTAATATTAATCTTTCTTTGTAAGTTTTAGCTCTTTTAAAGCAGAAAACGGGTTCGGTTTGTCCTGCTTTTCGGGGTCGCTAGTTTCAAAAACGCCATAGTATGACGTATTTTGTTCAGCTTGACAATCATTAAGTGATTTTTTTGGGATCATCGGAATTGAAAGCAAGATTTCCTCTTCTAATAGCTCAACAAGATTGATTTGATTGTCTTTATAGATGTATGGATCATAAGTATCTGGGAAGTTTTTAAAAAAACGATCATCCGTCACAAAGCCAAGTTTAACAGAGTCATCAAAGTGAAATTCAAAAGGTTCAAGTGTTCTTTGGCAAATGAGTGTCACCTTGCCAGTAAGTTGCCCATCAAGTAGTGGCTTATTGTTTTCAAAGTGAAATTTAAGGTTAAGTTGAAAATCATAAGTGCCATCGACGATGCATTCGTGTAGGGAGGCTAGATGTGAAAAACTAAAGGTTTGATTAAGCACCATACCTTCTTTGGCAGCTTTGATGGGATCTAAAATAAAAGGTTTTTGTTGTAACATGCTTTATCTCAAGATTATCTTTGTTAAAGTACACAGGTGTTTATGATAATGAAAGTTAAGGAGTATGCAAGATGACTTTGCAAGTGGGTGAAAAAATAAGCTTGCCGCAGGTGGCGATGACCTCAAACAAAATGTTTACACTTGATGATTACCGTGGAAAGTATGTGGTGATTTACTTTTATCCAAAGGATAGCACGCCAGGATGCACGACGGAAAGTATTGGGTTTACCGATCATTATAAAGATTTTGCTAAAGTTAATGCCACGATCTTTGGTGTATCAAAAGACACCTTAAGTTCACACGAGAAGTTCAAAGCAAAATACCATATGCCGTTTGAGCTGATTGCAGATACTGAAAAAGCGCTTTGTGAAACATTTGCTGTGCTGAAAGAAAAAAGCATGTTTGGTAAAAAATATATGGGCATTGAGCGCAGCACGTTTGTGATTGACATGGAAGGCAAACTTATCAAAGAATGGCGTAAGGTCAAAGTGCCAGGGCATGTTGAGGAAGTGTTAGCATTTATCAAAAGTTTAAAGTAAGACGCTTTTGAAATAGGGTATGTATTTATATGAAAAAAATTGATCATGCATTAATGACTGCTATGGCGCAAAATGCCAAAGAATCACCGCGTTTGCGCGCGCATCATAATTTCCACCCTGAATTATCAGACTCAGTCAATCGCTTAGCTATTCACCTTAAAAAGGGTACTTATATTCGCCCACATAGACATTCAGAGTCGCATAAATGGGAGTTGATCATAGCGCTTAAAGGTCAAATAGGTGTGCTTATTTATGATGATCAAGGTATTGTTGTTGACAAATTTGTCCTTGGTGCAGATGGGGACACTTTGGGGTTTGAGATGACACCCAACACATGGCATGCGTTGTATGCAATTAGTCAAGATGCTTTATTTTTTGAAGTAAAGCCAGGACCTTTTACGCCCACTGACGAAGGTGATTTTGCTACATGGGCGCCAAAAGAGGGAGACAAAGAAGAAGTGGTTGATTTTATGCGGTGGCAGGCATCTGCCCAAGTGGGTATGCATTATAAATAATGATCTCTTATAAGCGGTCTTATGCTTCATCTGGTTTAACAAATCTCTTGTCTTTGATGTAAATAGTGCGCAAAACACGGGCAATAATTTGTTTATCTTGATCATGGATTTCAATTTCTTTCTGGAAATATATTTTGCCATTAGTATTGGTTTGTTGCTTGATTTGGTCGATATCGTCATCACTTAAGCGAAACTCACAGTATACTGTTGACTTGCCAGGAGTGATATACTTTATCGAAGACTCCTTATCCCAAATAATATAGTCATTTCCTAAGATATGACTCAACATCAATGGATAAAAAGCATCGGTCATCGCAAACAATGAGCCACCAAAGTGTGTGCCAAAATAATTACGATTATGCCATTTTAGTGGCATTGCAACCTTGATATAGCGATAGTCTTTAGCAATATGTAATGTTTTAATCCCCGCACCGCGATAAGGGCGGTAACGATTAAGGATGAATTTAACAGCGCCAACTGGCATTTGTCTTAAGAATTTACGTGCTTTATGCCGCATACAACAGTCCATTTTTTAAAGATAACGGCTATTTTATACTTATCATCACATTAAGCATAGCGTAAATTGGCTGTTGAATATGGTGATAATAATCGTCTTCCCTGCACATTACGTTGGCTGAGCGTTAGTCGAAGCCATAGCGCAAGTATACCCACTTCGACTGATGCTCAGTGCATCGCTTCGACTGACGTTTAGAGTACGATGAGCGTTTGGGTCACAAAAATAAGGCGAGTCAGAAACTCGCCTAAGATAAAGAATGATTAGAGATAGTTGTTACATAGGAAGGGTATAAGCAACACCTGCTGAAATCGTACCTAACCCAGAGTTCTGACCTTTATAAGGCAGCCAGTTGTATTGATATTGTGCGAAAATATTAAATTGTTGTAACTGGTAGCCAATACCGCCAGCTACGACTGGACGCCATAGGGTTTCATGATTATCTTTGCTAGCAGCGCCAGTTGCTTCAAGCGTTTCATTAATTCTGTTGTAAGCATATCCTGCTTTGGCGAATATGTTTAAGCCGCCTGTATGAGGAATATAAAATTTGCCTGTTAAGAATAATGGCACGCTAATCACACTTGCTTTAAGGGATGCGCTACCAGTTGCATCAGATGCTTTGAGTTTAGTAACTTCATAAGCATATTGTCCACCCAGCTCAACACCTACGGCCATCATCGGGCTAAGTGCATAATCATAGCCAATAAACAATCCGCCAGCAATATTACCGTTATCTTGAGTTGTTGAGCTTACGCCTTGAAATTGATTAATCCAATTATCACCTTTTAGAGCGCCTGTTGGTGTGGCAAGACCTAAATTTGCACCCATCACCATGCCGGTTTGCGCGCCAGCAGCAAATGCTGATCCACTGATTAGTGCTGCAGCAGCGACAGTTGTTGCAATAATTTTCTTCATGATTTGCTCTCCTGTTTTATTTCCATTTTGATTTCAAAAGTAACTTGAACACAATTACCGCCGTCAACGTTAGTCAAAGCATGTTAAAAATGCAAGTTTGATCATATGATTTTGGATAAAAAATGCAGAAAAATATCAAAAAATATCAAATTTTAGCGATATAAAATGGACTATGAAAATATTTGTAGTGTTTTTTAATGCATAGATTTATGTGAATGTGAGATTGAAGCGAGGCTTTATATTAACGATATTTTTTAGCGTTGCGGTATGGTTTTAAAATATATATTCACATGCCTAAGCAATAATTAATTATTGATAAACAATAAAAAAATGATTGCAGTAATGCGTTTTAAGTTGTTATATTGTTTGTACCTATTTGTGGTAAAAGTAATCATTCAGGAGAAAATATGTCTAAGTTTCGACAATCAAGTTATCGTTATTATTGGTTTTTTCAAATATGTTTTTATTTGATACCCATTGTTACCTTTTTATTTTGGTTAAGCTTTAGCAAGGGCTCAGCAACTAGTGGGCAGTCAAGCTTATTTATGCAGCTTGGCATTGGTAATGATTTGATGCAGTACATTCATGGTGATACAGTGCCACTTGGGACAAAGCTGTTGGCATTCTTAATATCAATGATTCCAGGAGGAATTGTAATGTATGGATTGAGTCAATTGATCATCGTGTTTAAAAACTATTCACAAGGAAACGTATTTGTATATCACAATGCATTGGCTTACAAAAAGCTCGGTTATACGCTGTTTGCATGGGTGATTGGCGGGCTTATTTACGATGCACTTATTTCAGTGGTATTAAGCTTTGCCAATCCACCTGGGCAGCGTGTGTTAACATTGAGTTTGTCAGGTATTGATTTTGTGAGTTTAATCACCGGAGCGGTTGTTATCTTAATTGCCAAAGTGATGCAGCAAGCGCAAAAGCTTGAAGAAGAAAGCCATTTGACGATTTAGGAGATAAGTATGGCAATTATTGTAAATTTAGATGTGATGATGGCGATGCGTAAGATGCGCTCAAAAGAGTTAGCAGAGAAAATTGGTATTACAGAGCAGAATTTATCAATTTTAAAAACAGGCAAAGCCAAAGCAGTACGTTTTTCAACCTTGGCGCTCATTTGTGAGGCCTTAGATTGTCAGCCAGGCGATATACTTATATATAGTGAGCGTAGTGAGGATTAACCTTTAGTATAGTCAAATTAAAGTCTTCATAGTCATTTATATCCACCGTAAATCATTTTGTGATAGGTATGTTATAAATTTAGCTAGCTTCACAAAGGGCTTTTTGCTATTCTTTGCCAACATTAACAGCGCTTAATGTATTATCTTTTATGTCAACTCGTATTGAAAATCAACGTACTAAGTTTGTCTTTGTTACCGGTGGTGTGGTGTCATCACTTGGTAAAGGGATCACGGCTGCTTCTTTGGCAACTTTATTAGAATGTCGCGGTTTAAATGTTACCTTAATGAAGCTTGACCCTTATATTAATATTGACCCTGGTACGATGAGCCCATTGCAGCATGGTGAGGTATTTGTTACCGAAGATGGAGCTGAAACTGACCTTGATTTAGGGCATTATGAGCGTTTTATACGTACCAAAATGACTAAGCGTAATAACTTTACCACGGGACGCGTTTATCAAGATGTGATAAAGAAAGAGCGTCGCGGTGACTATCTTGGTGGCACGATTCAGGTGATTCCACACATTACCGATGAGATTAAACTTAAAATCTTGCAAGGTGTTGATGATAAGGTTGATGTTGCCATTGTTGAAGTCGGTGGCACGGTTGGTGATATTGAATCTTTACCGTTTCTTGAGGCAATTCGCCAATTAGCGCAAGAGTTGAGTAAGTCACGCAGTTTGTTTTTGCACTTGACATTATTGCCTTACATCAAAGCTGCAGGTGAGCTAAAAACCAAACCAACGCAACATTCAGTCAAGGAGTTACGCTCTATTGGTATCCAACCTGATATCTTAGTTTGCCGTTGTGAGAAAAGCTTTAGCGCTGATGAAAAGCGTAAAATTGCCTTGTTTACCAATGTTGCCGAATCAGCTGTTTTTAGTGCGGAAGACGTATCAAGTATTTATGAAATTCCACGCAAATACCATGATCAAGGGTTAGATATTTGTGTTGTCAGTCAACTTGGGCTTCATGTGCGCTCAGCTGATCTGTCCGAATGGGATCAGGTGGTTTATGAGATTAACAATCCACAAAAAGAAATCACCATCGCTATGGTTGGTAAGTACGTTAGTCTAACGGAAGCCTATAAGTCATTAAATGAAGCACTGTTTCATGCCGGAATTCACAATCATGTTAAGGTTAATATTAAATTTATTGACTCAGAGGATATCGAAAAAGGTGATGTTAAAAAAGTTATCGGGAAAGTCGATGGCATTTTAGTCCCAGGTGGTTTTGGATTACGTGGTGTTGAAGGCAAGATCAAAGCAGTGCAATACGCACGTGAAAACAAAATTCCATTTTTAGGGATTTGCTTAGGAATGCAGGTTGCCGTGATTGAATATGCGCGTAATGTATTGGGATTAAAACATGCCAATAGTACGGAGTTTGATCCAAAAGCCCAAGATATTTTAATTGGCTTAATCACTGAGTGGCAAACGGCAACAGGGGATAAGGAAATGCGCACATCGCAGTCTGATATGGGTGGCACGATGCGCTTAGGTGCGCAATTATGTCATTTGCAAAAGGACAGCTTAGCGCACAAGGTCTATGCTGCAGATAGCATTAAAGAGCGTCATCGCCATCGTTATGAAGTTAATAATAATTATGTTGAAGCATTGGAGAATGCAGGACTTGTTATTAGTGGCAAATCACAAGATAAGAAACTTGTTGAGATGGTTGAGATTCCAACACACCCATGGTTTATTGCTTGTCAATTTCATCCAGAGTTTACCTCAACGCCACGCGATGGACATCGCTTATTTGAAGGATTTGTTAAGGCGTGTTTTTAGTTGTAGTGGGAAGATTTGATTAATCGTTATTTATTGGTTTATTCCAAATAATGAAAGTAGACAGGGTGGTTTATTTCCCCATTTTAATCGGACACAGCTAGAGAAATAGGTCGATACTAAGCGTTACATTGGTCGTTTTTATTGGGTTGTAACCAGGGCCAAATGCGATATTTTTTTTGCAATAGATTAATTGGTTCAGCAGAGCTTGTGTTAGCGTCGAGTCCTTTTCCTTGAATTTCATAAATTGTACTGCGTATATCATGTATGCCTAGCTTGAAATATAGGGAATGTTCCTTGTTTAGTGAATAAATATTTAACTGATTATTGTAAGTCACCATTGAGGAAGATAGACGAGGAATTAGTATGTTCGAGACATATGTTGGGTAGTAAACGACTGATGGTAATAATCCTTTTGCTAGTGTGCTGTGACTGCTAACCATCAACAAAGTGAGTGTAGTAAGTTTTAGCCAAATCGTAGAGTTTAGATTTTTATTTTGAGTCTTTGTCTTGTTGTTCACTAAATTAACCCCTTCTAAGAAGTAATATTTGTATGATTTCTGGCATCTTTTATTTAATTTTTTTAAAGAGAATATGTCTAATTTACAGTCACAAATTAAATCATTGCAGGCTCAGATTGAACAGATCGCACAAATGCAGAAAGATGCTCAAAAAAAAGCTGAGACTCAGGATAAAGCGGCTAAGTCTGTTACAGGATTCGATACGGGTAAATATTTCTTCTGGGACGATAATTTAATGACACCATTTGGAGCAGGATCTTCATCTAAAGTTCCGCTGACTTACTTAAAAGATCGAGCTGAAATGCCTGATCAATCACTAGCGCTTGGTGGTAAAATGGAATGGGATGCCACGCAGTGGTGGGGCAATAAAATTACTGTTGCTGGTAACTATAATGATTATAAGCCAGGGTTCACCAATGGATATCAATCAGGGAGAGGGCTATATCTAAATGAGGGGGATGTTTACTTTGTAGGTAATCTTAGCCACTACATTCAAACAGATTTAACCATTACAGGAACAAGTTATTCAACACCAACAATATTAGACGCCTTTGTCACATTTGGTAATTTAAAAGATACGCCATTTTACTTAACGGTGGGTAAGAATCGCTTAACCTTTGGTTCATTTGCAAATGGTGCGCCGTGGGCAGCAGGCTTCACACAAGGCTTCTTTAGGCCAAATCATAACGTGGTTTCTGCTAATTTAGGTTTCTATAAAGATGGTATCAACCTAAATGCTGCATACTTTCAGGCAAATAAACAAAGTGGTGACTTTATGTTAAGTGGTTTTTATGATGGTCACTATCAGAAGTTTATCTATGGCGGCACAATCGGTTATATGTATAATTGGCTAGGTGTGATGGGCGCATCAAGCAATGTTAACAAAGCCGTCTACAACGCAGACGGCACACCAGGGAAGCAAGTGAATGATAACAGAAACGGTGTTGTTAACTTGGAAGGCTATTTTGGTTATGATATTTACACATTAAATGGTGGTGCTACAACCACGACAAACAAGGAAGATTATAGCAATAATTCAGTGCTTGGCGCGTGGTATTTGCAAGCAACAGCATCGCCAAATATTTTGGGTGAGTCAACTCAATTCTCATTTGGTTATCAGCAAGCTTATAATACACAAAATATTCCATACCCAATTGCTGGGGATGCTTCCAAGGGACCAGAAATGTTTGGTGCTAAAAGTGAGTATGTGGCCTATATCACACGCCCAGTATTGTCTAAAAATAATTTAGTGAGCCTTGAGTATGCTTATATGGATACCTACGACCATAAACATACAAATGCATTAACCTTGGATATTACAACTTTCTTCTAAGCGATTAAGCTTATTAAGTTTCCCATAGGTGATGCGTATTTACCTTTCCTGTTTTTTCATTACATCATTTATGGGGATTCTTACTGTGCCGATGTCAATATTTGGCGCTTTATTACCGCTTTATATCGGCAAAGGCTCTCATGTCGGTTTTGCATCATTAAATATTTATTCACAAGTAGGGCTTATTACGTTAATTGGTCTAATCAGTAAGCATGGCATTTTATTAGTAGAGTTTGCCAATCACGAGCAATTAAAAGGTAAAAATAAAATTGCTGCTATATTATCTTCTGCAAGGTTAAGAGTTCGCCCCATTTTAATGACAACGGCTGCAATGGTTGTTGGTGTTTTACCATTGGTATTTGCCTCAGGTGCCGGTGCAGTTGGTAGACAATCTATGGGGATGGTTATTTGTTTTGGTATGTTAGTAGGTACTATTTTTACCTTGTTTGTTGTCCCTGTTATGTATATTTTTCTGGCGCAGAATAAGCAAAAGTTATTTTTAAAAAAGCAGCAACAAGCCATTGAAATTAAAGAGTTAGACTAGGTTACATGTGGTTGCTGACTTCAAGAAATTACTGCTCTAAAATATGTTTCTATGTAATGACGGCGCTTAAGGTAGTGCCATTAGTTTATATTCCCCCCGCATCTTCTAGCTGAGGGTTAATATTAAATGAGCATCATGCTATTGTTTAAAATATGAGGAGTGATATATTCCAAAACCTACGGGTTTGTTGAGATCTCATCAATTCTTGATACATGATCTCCTGAATGACCAATGCCACCCCACATTCCTTCACTCATGGTGTATATGATTTTCTTAACATCATTTGGTTTTTTGAAATGGTATGTTGAGCCAATTGCACAAACATATCTTTTACTGATGAGACCGGTAACTTTACCAGATAACTTTCCATCCAGATAGGTAGGCACAGAGTTAGGGCTTATGCCACAGTTTTGTAACCAAGTTCCTTGGAATAAAGAATGCGTCATTTTCCCTCTTGGACCATGCCTATAAAAAGTGAAATCTTTTGTGCTATGAGCATTTACTGTTACTGTTGGGCCAAGATAATTTGGCAAATGCCCATGAGCACCATAAAATTGACCAATTAAAGGATGAATTGTTCTACGTGTATTGTTAACTATTTCCACTGTCACATCATTGCTAGGTGTGACATATCCTCGGTGATAAGTGACAGAACCAGCCATCTTGTCAACATAAATGCCTATTGGCTTGCGAGTTATGCCTGTCCATGGCCAAAAATGACTAAACTGGTGATCCACTTCAAAGGATAGGATGTAAGTTCCTGAGTATTTGATAATATTATCTAAATCGACATGTGCGCCAACACCAGTACTCCTATCAGATGAAGTAATCGTTAATGGAATTGTTTTAAGTGGAGATGCTAAGCTGTATGTGTTTTGACCGTCTTTAGTGGCCTCTGGAACAACCTTAGTTAATCTTACTGTAACACTAGGATCTATTGAGTTAATATCAAAGCCTAGCTTAGAGCTTGCTATGCTATAGCTATATTGATCTTGCTCAGGTTTGTCTGGAACATTGAATTCAACATAGTACACATACTTTCCTTTGTCTGCGGTAACAATTTCACCATAAGGATATGTGGCATTTCTTGAAACCAAGCTTCTTGCATCACTTTTGTAAAAGCCTTGCCCCATGTTACCGTCTTCTAAAGGAGATACTCCATTTGCATCCATACCATATGCGCTATATCTTGCAAGAAAAGCCATGTTATTTTCTGAAGTAGAGTTAAGCCATGTGGGCTGAAAATCATTATATGAGCCTTTGTATACATGGTAGTTTCCATCAGGAAGATCTCCGGAGGACTGACCTAATTCAATTCCGGAAGAGCTATATCCCGTGTTATAGATTTTAAGCTTTTGGCTAACGTCACTTGATGCATAAGCAGTTGACAGGCTAGACAATATGGCAACTTGCATGGCAAATAGATACTTGATTTTCTTCATAATTTCCCCATTAATTTATACTTTAAAATCTTCAAAATACTTAAAGACTTTATCTTGAACTTGATATTTAAAATATCTCGCAATGTCATCTGCAAATTATTTGCAAAGGGCACCTAACGAAGATATCTAATGTTTAAGTCAAAGAGACTTAATTGTAAAGTGATATGAAATAGCAAAACTATATCATCTCCCCAGAGCTATAATTTCATATATCTGAAACCATCTCCAGCGAAAAAAAGTCAACGCTAATTCACTAATGGTTGTTTGTTTTTGAAGTTCAATGCTTATTGTTTGATATGGAAACAAGTGTTTCCTAATAGTTGTTTGCAATAAATGGTTATTGCTTGAATAATACCCTCAAGAGATTGATGTTGATTTCAATATTGATCTAAATTTGATTGATATCCATCTTATTGGGTGGTGTTTAAATATGATTAGGGAGTCAAAATGAGGAAATTAATTGCTGTATTATTTGTGATATCGCAGTGTGGTTATGCGCAAGAAAAGCATGCAACTACAGTGATACAGTTCTCAGCGACAATCAAGCAGACTTTTTGCCAGATTGACGTTGATTATGATCATAATAATAGCGGTTCAAGCGATCTTCATTTTGATGAATTCATGAGCTATAAGCCTTACCAGTATGGTGATATTATTGATGGTCAAATTAAATCCTTTGATATACGTTTAAAGAATTGTCCAGAGTATTTATCTCATGAGATATCAACGGTGTTTGATTATGGGCGATCAAGAAGTTTAGCTTATGTTGGTGATAATGCACACAAAGGTGTTGCGCTAGAGATACTAGGTAAGAATAATCAAAAAGCCATAGGGGGGGAGCCGGTACAACCGTACCGTATAAAACACATAGGTGCGGCGGAAACAAGCCTCACCTATCGTGTTGCCATCGTTGCCGATAGAGATGGTTATATTATGCCCGTAAATCATTTATACGCATCGGTGCCTTTTGAAGTGAGAAGTGTTTAGATTCAAGTAATTGTAATCATATTTTATCATCAGCGAATCGATGAAAAAAAATTTTAAATTTAGATTTAAAAATTATCAGTAGAGCTAAGTGATTATTTATTTTTGGGGAGTCACTGCAATAATGAGGTCTTATGCTATGAAAGAAAAAATAATATCTATTTGTATACTTTCGGCGTGTGCAGGCGTGAGCTTGGCGCAAGGCAAAGACCTAGGCTTCGATACCAGTTTTTTTAATGATTTCTCAGCGCAAGATGCCAAGATGTTATCAGGTCAATTAGTCCCTGGTTTTCAAGTGTTGAATTTTCGACTTAATGATAAATCTTTGGGGCAATATAGCGTTAATGTCATGCAAAATCCTAAAACAAATGAGCTATCAATTCAGTTAAATGGTGAAATGCTCAATAAAATGCACGCCAAATCAATATTACTCAAAGCATTCAAACGCGAAAAATATCAGCTGAGCAAAGCGAGCATTCAGTATGTGAGTTATACCTATGATCATATGACACAAACTATTAATATTTCAGTACCACAATCTTATGTCTATGATGTGAAGTCCGGTGTAACAGCTCCACCTGCGTTATGGGAGTTTGGCATCTCAGGCGGTGTAATGAACTATGATATTGATACTTCGCTTAACCATGATTTTGATAACGATAATGCGAGTATTTTTGGCTCAGCACAGCTGCACTACAACCTAGGACGTTGGCAGCTGTATTCTAATATGAGTGCAGGGACAAGTTATAATAAATCAAATGCGACATCTCAAACGCAAAATAATTCAAATATTACCTATACCTATGCAACAACGGTGATTCCAAGTTGGCGTAGTCGCTTAATGTTGGGGTATAACAATATTCAAAGTAATATTTTTAGTGGTAATAGTTTTTATGGGGCAACCCTTAATAATGACACTGCAATGCTGCCACAAGATGAACAACAGTTTAAGCCGGTTGTACAAGGGGTTGCAAGTACGCCAATTACTATTGAATTATATCAAAATAATAAGTTGATTTATAAAACACATTTAAACCCAGGCCCTTATAAAATCAATGACTATAACGCCGTTGCAGGCCTTGGTGATATTACTGAGATCGTCACAGATAATAGTGGGAATAAGACGCAATCAACCATCCCATTTCAATACGTTTCAAGTGCGCTTTATCCAGGCGTGGTGATGTATGATGCCAATATGGGCTTAATGCAGTATCACACTAATATGGAAGCGGAGTTTTTAGAGGCTGAAGTGCACTATGGTCTTAGCAATTATCTCTCGCCTTATGTTGGTGTGTTCGTCAACCCTGATTATGTTGCAGAGGGTGTTGGTACTTCGATTAACCTCGGTCAATATGGTGCGCTTAATCTCGTGACTTCAGGTTCGATGTTCAATGCAAAAACTACTCAGGGAGCGCGTAAGTTATACAGTGGTCTGCGTGCGCAAGTTAGTTATGATAAAAGCTTTGTTAATATGGGTAGTAGTTTTGATGTCGTTGGCTATTTTTATCAAACACGTCATTATGTCGGTATAGATCAAGCCTTTTCACAAAGGGCTTTTTCAGCAGATGGCAATTCAGGGCAGAAAAATAATTTTAGTCTCAATATCTCACAAAGCCTATTTTGGAATATGTCTTTAAATGCCAATGTTTCATACAGTCAACAGTGGTCAAATGACAATGAATTAACGGCAGATATTAGCTTAAATCAGTCCTTTCAAGTTTTTAACTATGGTATTTCTTATGATCAGTCAAAAGTGCTTAACGGTGTGAATAAAGGTCAGTTAAATCGCAGCATTAGTTTAAATATCAGCTTTAATTTTGGTGAGCATGGCGGTAGCTTAAATAACAGTACAGGTTATGATATGGCGTCTCAAGCGCTTAACGATAATGTTAGTTATGGTATAAGTTCAGACTCGGGTAAAACATCAGCTAATATCGGCTATAGCTACAGTAGACAATTACAGCAAGCAGGTAATCAAAACAACAGTGTTAATTTTGGCGTATCTCAACAGACTAATGTTGCCAACATTAATGTTAATGGCAATATGCAGAGTTTGCGTAATTATTCAGCATCAGCCAGTATGTCAGGCGGTGTGGTTTACACGCGCTATACAGGATTGCAGTTTATGCAATATGCCAATGATACCTTTGCGGTGATCGATACGGATGGTGTATCGGGTGTTAACGTTGATGGCTTAACTGAGACCAATCATAATGGCTATGGTTTATACAACAGCCTAATGCCTTACTATTATAATGATATTTTGTTAAGCGATACACAGCACCAAAATGGCGTGTTAGAAACACATGAAGCGTATGCGGTACCGGTGCAAGGAGCAATCTTATATCGCAAATTCAAAGCAAAAGTAGGTCAACCACTCTTTATTAAGCTCGATCAGAGCAAGCATGCCGATGTAAGTAAGCTGATTGATACACGTACCGGGGAAATTGCTGAGCATGTTTATGGCAATTTATATTATTTCAACACTGTCAAAGAGGGCGATCATATGCAACTAGACACTACAACGAATAAGCTTGTTAATACGATAACGATCAGCAAGCTAGATCATAACCAAATAACCATTTAAAAATACAAAACAACACAGCAGGAGAATTAAGATGAAAAAATATATAGCAACAATAACAACAGCCTTGGCAGCTTTAACCGTAAGCTTAGGATATGCCTCTGATCAAGTAACCGTAAATTTTACTGCTCAAGTGACAGCAAGTACATGCTCAATTAGCTCGGGTAGTGGGAAAACTGTAAAGGAGGATATGGGTGAATTATACTTATACAATGCGAGTGATGCGAGTGCAGGGAAAAAAGTTAATCTTGCAGATATTGGAATGAGTAAGCCGCTGACAGAAATCAAAGAAATTATAAAATGCAGTGGAGGTACGACCCCGACTGTGAATTATGCAGCAGATAGCACAGCTAATGTGGACCCAACGTATCATGATGTATTGATGTTAGTAAATGCTAGCAGCAGCACTACTACGCCATTAGGAATTCGTTTAGATGATAAAAATGCAAGCCCACAACCTGCATACCTTGATTTTACGAAAACAACGTCATTACCAGGAGCAATTACAACAAAAGCAGCAGGGACAGATCAGTATGAAATAGACCTTATGCCGGAGTTAACATACACAAGTAAGGCAACAGACGCTAATAAGCTTACTGGATTGTGGTCGAGCGCGACTACGCTAAGCGCTAAAGCTGTTCTTAATTTAAATTATTCATAAAGGGTAATTGATAATGATCGGCATTGAACAAATGCTAGTATTTAGACTATAGTTGGCTAAATCTAGATGCAAAAAAGATAAATAAAAATGCTAAGGACAAGTTATGTTAAGTTTTTTGAAAACAGTTAAATGGGTTGCTATTGCCAGTTTGTTTTTTTCACAGTCTTTTGCGCACGTTACCCCCGTGCCAACACGTGTTATTTATCATGAGGGAGATAAGTTTACAGCGGTTAATGTTCAGAACAATGATCCAGATAATGCGTATGGTTTGGAAAGTTGGGTGGTTACAAGTGATCCTAATAATCCAGCGCAAACAGTTAAGGGGGCAATTGATCATGATTTTTTGATTTCGCCAAAATTTACAGTCGTGCCACCTAAAAATGAGCAGGTTGTTCTGCATATTATTAAGCTTCCCAGTACGAATTTGCCGAAAGATCGTGAGAGTCTATTTTATTTAGAGTTTCAAGAAGCACCACCTAAGCTGGATCTTACGGACAATGCTTCAGAGAAAGGGCACTTACAAAGTGGACTGCAAATTGCGATTCACACACAGATCAAGATGATGTATCGCCCGAAAGACCTTCCTGAGCTTAATAATAGCGAGATTAAAGATAAGATTAGCTTCAAGCGCCATGGTAATGACATTGTGTTGGATAATAACAGTCCATATATTATTAACTCATTAGGGCTTACAGATCAAATCCCTGATCAAACAACTGATAGCGATAGCAAGGTGACTAAAGCAAAGCCAATTGTAATGCAAAAAGCCCAGATTTTATTGCCGTTTAAAAAAACCACGCTAAAGCCAACACCGGCAGAAGTAGCCACGTTCAAGAAACTATTGGTCGATAAGAAGCCACTGTATTTGATTTATATTAATGATTATGGTGGTGAGGTTTATTTGAGCATACTGTCAGGAGAACATTGATATGAGGTGTTATAGAGCGGTTACTCTACTCATTTTCTTGTGCTTTTTTCATATTTCTATGGCGGATGAACCAGTAACTAAAGAAAATGTAGATCTTAATAACTTTAAGACGCAATTATTACAACTTAAGCCTGGAGAGTCATTGACGATCTTTAATCAAGGTATTAATCTATACATTTCAACCGGAATTAATGTGATATCTGGTAATACTGGACTTTCATTTACGAAAGTCAGTAACTATACAAATGCATTATTTTGGAATAAGCCAAATACTTCCAATCTAGGTAGTCCAATAAAATTCTCCTCTAGCTATGAATATGATTTAGGTATGCATTATTATCTGAAAATTGTATATATAAACGGTATGCCAACATTCAATCATCCCTGTGTTACTGATGGGTCGTCTGTTACCTGGGGTAATATGGACTTTACTAATAATCCTTCTCTTGCTGTAAAATCTTCTTGGTCTGTGGGATATGTAAGTAGTTTTCTCACAGGAACAGTAGCTGGAACAGCATGTGTTATTAATTTCCCCGTTAAGATAGAGATTGAATATAATCCTTATAAGGCGACCATCTCATCAGATAAATTTAAACAAACCTCGCTAACATTTTCACTAGGGGGAGCTTTTGATTACAATTCTGATATACAACAAACTCCAATTATGCTTTCTCCCACTTACTTTGAGCTAACTATGCCCGATATACATAGAAGTTGTAATTTTATAACCAGTCAGCCAACAGTGGATTTTGGACAGTTAGATGTGAGTAAATTAGATAGTATTACGGCAGGATCCTCTTTTTTATCGAAGGATTTTTCTATCGGCATATCCTGTACAGATGATAATTACACTCATTATAATGATTCTGTTGGTATCGTTGTTGATAAGGCTGCCAATCCAACTTTAAATAATGACGCCACGATTAGTACATATATTTCAGGTAAGAAGACTGGTGTTGCAATTAAGTTGAAGCTAAATGGAACTTCAATAAATACATTATGTGATGGTAGTCCAAGCTGTACATTGTATGGTGAAAAAGAGGTTACCTCTAGAGTGATGAGCCTTAACTACGCTATGACAGCAGTAATGCAAAAAAATAATAGTTGTGGAGCATCATGCATTAGCGATTATAAGTCTTATATAGGCAGTAATATAACGGGTGTAGTTAATTTGAAAGTAATGTTGCAATAGATTTTACTTGGTGTTGTACATAACCCCTGACATCAAAGTCAATTAAGACTATGATATACAATCATAGATTGTTAATAGGAATAAGATGTCAGGATGTCAATGTTAGATAAGATGATTAATAAAAGGTTAAGCTATCATCAGCTAAACAATATCAATCTTTTTATGCGCGCGGTGGAACTTAAGTCATTAACCAAGGTTGCTGAAGTGCTTGATGTTTCAAAATCAACGGTTAGTAAAGCGATTAGATTATTGGAAGATGCGATTGAATTACCACTGTTTTCGCGCAGTCATAAAAACTTCAAACTCACCCCAGAGGGCGAGAATTTTTATCGTGAATGTATAAAAGTTGAACGTGAAATTTTAAATATATCTGCGCATATTGAAGATATGCAAACAGAGCCAGAGGGTGTGCTGACGATCAATGTTGTTAGAAGTCTATTATGTCAGCACTTTCTAGATACGATCACTATATTTCAAGAAACATGCTCGAAAATGCATGTTGATTTGATTATGGGAGGTAATAAGTTTACGGGTGATATTCATGGTGGCATTGATATTTATATTGCGCCATATCAAGATAATCTACCGGATTACATTCAAAGAGAAGAAGTGCTAAGCACAGTCAGTATGCTGTGTGCTTCACCTGGTTATATTAAAAGCCATGGGATGCCGCAAAGTTTAATGGATTTAGCCGATCATTATTTTATTATTCATAAGCAGCAAAACACACTCATTAAGTCAATCCCTGAGAAGCTTAAAAAAGAAAACATAGGTTTTCGCTCTCAGCTTGAGATCAATTCAACCAATGCTATTAAGGATTGTGTTATTGCGGGGCTTGGCATATCGGAGCTACCACAGTCGATTATTGAAAACGAATTAGAACAAGGACTTGTCGTACCAATTATGCCACAGTTAAATACGCATCATCAGTTATATGCATATTATGCGATATATAATGGCGTGGCTCCGATCAAAGTAAGTCGTTTTTTAGACGTGTTACAGAAAACAGATGCATAAGTGCGTGTATTGAAACAAGCGTTTCTTAAAATTCCAATTATCTGGTTGTTTGTTGGCGGTATAATGATCAGCTGAGAGCGTTAAATTCAAATAGTTTTGATTGTCAGAGGGAGAAAGCAGGTGAGCATTGAAATTAAAAAAAGAAGTATATATAAAGATCTTTCTAATTTAGAGGCGTTTATGCAAGCCGTTGAAACGAAATCTTTTAGTCTGGCAGCTGAAGAGTTGCATTTGACTAAATCAGCCATCAGTAAATCCATTAAGCAGTTGGAGACTACCTTTGAGTTGCCTTTGTTTTTGCGTAATGCGCGATACTTGGAATTAACGCCTGAGGGTAGTGTGTTTTACCAACATTGCCTTAATCTCAAAGCAGCAATGCAGCGCACCCAATCGGTTATTAAGGCGATGCATAATGAACCAACAGGTAAGCTTAAATTATCGGTCAACCCATCATTAATGAAAAGCTTAGTTGTACCGATTATTGCCAAGTATCAACAGCTCTTTCCAAAAGTGGTATTAGAGGTGCTTTATCAAGAGGATAATGTTGATATGTATGCCAACGAGATTGATATCGTTATTGGACGCAACTTGGAGGCGCCAGATGAAATCGTCTTGAAAAAAGCATTTGATTCTGATCATGTCTTGTGTGCCACACCCGAATATATCGCCAGACAAGGAGGTATGCCACAAGTTGTCGAGGACTTAAAGCGATTTGCCTTTATTGGTCATATAAATAAACGTTCAATGCCAATACGGTCTGAATATCCAGAGTATATTAATCAATCATTGCAGATGGATTCGATACTAGCCATTAAGCAAGCTGTTTTAGTGGGGATGGGAATTAGTCAAGTGCATGACTATGTTGTAAAAAGAGAGCTGCAATCTGGCGAGCTTATCCATATCTTGCCAGAGATCAAAATGCCTAGATTATTATATGTGTATTATCAAAAACATAATTACACACAACCTAAAGTGCAAAGAATGCTAGATTTAATTACGCAGGCGTTGCAAGGAGAGTAATAGAGTATACCCACTATTTTTGATTGATAATTGCCCAGATGCCTGATGCGATAAGCACCTTTTCACCATAAACCCAATCATCCCAGTTTTAATTAGGAAAAAAATAGTTATACTATGCGCTAAGTTATTTTCCAATAACTTAGCTAGATATAAAGGAACTAAGGAAATCGATATGATCAAGTACTTGTACTTTTTTGTGTCCGCACTGAAAAGGATGGCTAAGCCATTGACTTTCTCAGATGTTGGAGGCAGGAAATCAAAGCGCAAAAAGCCTTTAGCTAAGCCATTTGTTGCATTGATGGTGTTACTGCCAGCAATGTTACTTGGGGGGTGCTCCTCAGGTGTTTTAGATCCGCAGGGACCTATTGCACATCACGAGCTTAGACTATTGATATTTGCTGTTTTATTAATGTTAATCGTGGTGATCCCGGTGATTTTCTTGACGTTTTGGTTTGCATGGCGCTATCGCGACTCTGCAACTAATTCAAAATATCGCCCTGAGTGGTCACACAGCACAGCACTTGAGATCGTCTGGTGGGCGATTCCATGTGTGATTATCTTGATTTTAGGGATTGTAACTTGGGTGACAACACATTCACTTAACCCATACAAACCATTAGAGTCTGATAAGCCGCCTGTTGAGATTGAGGTGGTCGCATTAGACTGGAAATGGATGTTTATTTATCCGCAATATGATATTGCAACAGTGAATAAGATTGTTATCCCTGTTGGTCATCCGATTAACTTTAGAATCACATCAGCAGCACCTATGAACTCGTTCTTTATTCCGCAACTAGGTGGGCAAATTTATGCAATGACTGGTATGATCACTAAGCTTCATTTATTGGCAAGTAACCCAGGTGAGTATCGTGGCTTTTCAGCTAACTACACAGGCGAAGGTTTTGCACATATGCAGTTCTACGCAGATGCCACGTCTGAGGCTGACTTTAATAAATGGGTAAGTGAGGCTAAAACATCGAAGAAAGCCCTAACTTGGGACTTTTTCTGGGATCATTTGGCAAAACAATCAATTGATAACCCAGTGACATATTATGGTCAAGTTGATAAAAATTTATTTAATGACATTGTTATGTACTACATGATGCCAAACTACAAACCTGGCATGATGGGACATATGCATCATATGTCAGAAATGAGCCATTAAGTGTGAATAAATAGGGAACGAATATGTTAGAAGCATTGATTGGAAGGTTGAGTGATCCGCACACAGCTTTCCCGTATTTGTGGGAACCCGTAAGCCAACAGTTGATCATTCTTGGGATGTTTATCTTTATTGTTGTTGGTGGGTTGTTATTGGTAGGTGGTTTGACCTACTTCAAAAAATGGGGCTATTTATGGCGTGAATGGTTCACGACAGTAGACCATAAAAAAATCGGTATTATGTATATTATTGTCGCACTGGTTATGCTGTTTCGTGGTTTTGTCGATGCGGCAATGATGCGTACACAGCAAGCCCTAGCATCAGGCGACAGTACTGGTTATTTGATTCCGCAGCATTTTGATCAGATCTTTACCGCTCACGGTGTGATCATGATTTTCTTTGTGGCAATGCCGTTGATGTTTGGTTTGATGAATATTGCGATTCCATTGCAAATTGGCGCGCGCGATGTTGCCTTTCCATACCTTAATTCATTAAGCTTCTGGCTTTTTGTAGTTGGTGTGGTTTTGGTTAATATGTCGCTATTAATCGGTGATTTTGCGCATACAGGTTGGTTGGCTTATCCACCGTATTCGGAGACCGCTTTTAGCCCCGGGGTCGGGGTTGATTACTGGATATGGGCACTGCAGATATCCGGTATAGGCTCCTTGATGACGGGTATTAACTTCTTTGTCACCATCATTAAAATGCGTTGTAAAGGCATGACATTAATGAAGATGCCGGTATTTACGTGGACGTCACTTTGTTCTGTTGTTTTGGTTATTGCTGCATTTCCAGTTTTAACAGTGACATTAGCATTGTTAACTTTAGATCGTTATATAGGTACAAATTTCTTTACTGTCAGTGGTGGCGGTGATCAAATGATGTATGTTAATTTGATCTGGATTTGGGGGCACCCTGAAGTTTATATCTTGATTCTGCCAGCCTTTGGTATTTTTTCAGAAGTTGTTTCTGTGTTCTCTAAAAAGAAGCTATTTGGTTATGCAACAATGGTTTGGGCTAGTATTGTTATTACGATTCTTGCATTCTCGGTATGGCTGCATCACTTCTTTACAATGGGTGCAGGCGCCAACGTGAATGCCTTCTTCGGTATTATGACGATGATTATTGCAATTCCAACAGGGGTTAAAATCTTTAACTGGCTGTTTACTATGTTCCGTGGACGTATCACCTTTACTACGCCAATGTACTGGTTAATGGGCTTTTTGGTCACATTTACTATCGGTGGTATGACCGGTGTGTTATTGTCTGTGCCAGGCGTTGATTTCCAGATGCATAACAGTGTGTTTTTGATCGCACATTTCCATAATGTGATCATTGGTGGTGTGGTATTTGGTTACTTTGCCGGACTGATCTATTGGTTTCCTAAGATGTTTGGCTTTAAGCTTAACGAGCGCTTAGGTAAATGGTCATTTTGGTTCTGGATTGTCGGCTTCTTTGTTGCCTTTATGCCGCTTTATTATTTAGGTGCTATTGGCATGACTCGCCGCTTATATCATTATGATGCGTCAACTGGCTTCCAACCATGGTTAATTGTGGCTTGGGTTGGTTCAATGTTGATTGCTATTGGTGTATTGTTGCAAATCATTCAAATTATTGTAAGTATCAAAGATCGTCATAAAAACCGTGATTTAACAGGCGATCCTTGGGATGGACATACACTAGAGTGGGCAACAGCGTCTCCTGCACCTTTTTATAACTTTGCGCATGATCCTGTAGTTGATTCATTGGATGGCTTTTGGGAGCACAAGAAAAAAGGGCTAAATATTGAAAATCGCCCACTTGCTGAGAAGCGCCCATATGAAGATATTCATATGCCAAGAAACACAGGCGTTGCTTTTGTGATTGGCGCATTTGCTTTAGCCTTTGGATTTGCCGCTGTTTGGCATATCTGGTGGTTAGCAGGTGTTGGTTTGCTGGGTATTCTTGCTTCCGTGATTTCACGTTCATTCAATTACGACATTGATTATTATGTGAAAGCCAAAGAAGTTGAAGAAACTGAAGCTGAAATTGAAAAAATGAAGAAGGTGGGCGCATGAGTACTACAGCAGTAGAAAGCCATCACGGTGAACATCACCACCATTACGATGGTTCCAAAAGCGTATTTGGTTTTTGGATTTATATTATGAGTGACTGCGTATTATTTGCGACATTGTTCGCAGTATATGCGGTATTCCATACCCATACATTTGGCGGTCCGAGTGCTAAAGAATTGTTTAGCTTGCCATTTGTATTTATTGAAACCATGTTACTTTTAATGAGTAGCTTTACCTTTGGTTTGGCAATGTTGTCGCGCAATTCAGGTAATATTAAGCTTATTACAGGTTGGTTATGGGTGACCTTTATCTTAGGGTTAGGTTTCATCATCATGGAAGTCTATGAATTCCATCACCTATATATGGAAGGTCATACTTGGGCGCAAAGTGCATTTTTATCCTCGTTCTTTACCTTGGTGGGAACGCATGGATTGCACGTAAGCATTGGTTTAATCTGGATTGTGAGTATGATTTTCCAAATCCGTAAGCATGGTATCACGCCAATGAGCAAAACAAAGCTAACCTACTTAGGTTTGTTCTGGCACTTTTTGGATATCGTGTGGATTTTCGTATTCTCAGTTGTCTACTTAATGGGAGCAATCTAATATGGCAGGCGAACATTTATACGATCATGAAACGGGTGCGGCATATGGCACATACAAAACTTATATCACTGGTTTTGTATTATCGATCATTATCACCGTTATTGCTTTTAGCTTAGTTGGATTTAAAGTCTTTTCTCCAGTTGGGCTGTATATCTCTGTCGCAATTTTGGCGCTTATCCAGTTGTATGTGCAGTTAGTATTCTTCTTGCACTTAAGTACAGACTCAAAAGCACGCTGGAATATGATCAGCTTCATATTTGCAGTGATTGTTGTATTAATTCTGGTTATCGGTACGTTATGGATTATGTTCAATCTTTACAGCATGATGATGGTCATGTAACGTTAATGAAACTCATTAAACTCATCAAACCCGGAATTATTTTCGGTAATATCGTTACCTTGTGCGGTGGCTTTTTTGTTGCGGTACAAGGTGATTTTTCTTGGATTATTTTTTTAAGTGCGCTCATTGGTATGGCATTTGTCATTGCCTGTGGTTGTGTTTTGAATAACTATATTGATCGCGATATTGATCAGCTGATGAAGCGCACACAAAAGCGTCCGTCAGCTTGTGGATTAGTATCGTTGCGTTTTGCTTTAAGTTATGCGTTTATCTTAGGTATTATTGGCTTTGTCGCCTTATATCTTGGAACAAATACTTTAACTGTCATTATTGCGGCTATTGGCTTATTTGCCTATGTTGTGGCTTATACATTATGGTTTAAGCGCAGCTCAATCTTTGGTACGGTTGTTGGCGCTATCTCTGGTGCGGTACCGCCAGTCATAGGTTATACAGCGGTGACCAATCGATTTGATGCTGTCGCATTGACGTTGTTTATTATTTTGGTCTGTTGGCAAATGCCGCATTTCTTTGCTATTGCCATTTATCGTAAAGATGATTATGCCGCAGCAAATATTCCGGTGTTGCCACTTAAGCGCAGTATGTTATACACCCAAGTGAATGCACTTATTTTTGTTGTGTTATATGTTATTGCTACCTTAATGTTAGCAGTGGTTGCACAGGTTCATTTATTGTATTTAGCTGTTGCCTTTATCTTAGGCGTTGCATGGATTGCATTGAGTATTAAAGGATTTAATGCTGAAGATAAAGCACATTGGGCGCGCAAGATGTTTATATTCTCTATTGTTAGTATTACATTGCTTAGTATATTTATGGCGGTGTAGGGGCAATTCTCATGGGTAGGGGCAATTCATGAATTTGTGCCCCTACGGATAATTTTAAATTAGCTATATTTAAACACCAATTTATTGTTTTTGATTGTCAATTCAGCGCGACCGCCATTAGCAAGCTTGCCAAAGAGAATTTCTTCAGCTAATGGTTTTTTAATGGATTCTTGGATTAAGCGCGCCATTGGTCTGGCACCCATCTTCTCATCGTAACCATGCTCTGCTAACCAATCTTTAGCTTTATCATCAACCTCAAGTGAGACACCACGTTGATCAAGTTGCCCTTGAAGTTGAGCCAAGAATTTATCAACCACAGAGGTAACATCCTCTTTAGAAAGTCGAGCAAATTGAATCACAGCATCCAAGCGATTTCTAAACTCAGGTGTGAAGACACGCTTAAGTGCATCCATGCTATCAGGTGCGCTGTCTTGTTTGGCAAAGCCAATTGAATTTTTCTGTGACTCAAAAGCGCCAGCATTTGTTGTCATAATCAAAATGATATTTCTAAAGTCAGCCTTGCGCCCGTTATTATCCGTTAATGTCCCGTGATCCATAACCTGTAGTAATAAGTTATAAACATCAGGGTGTGCTTTTTCAATCTCATCTAAGAGTACAACGGCATAAGGATGTTTAGTTACGGCTTCGGTTAACAGTCCGCCTTCTTCATAACCAACATAACCAGGAGGAGAACCAATCAGACGTGATACAGTATGTCTTTCCATATATTCAGACATATCAAAGCGTAAAAGTTCAACTCCGAGTAAGTTAGCAAGTTGTTGTGTTACTTCTGTTTTACCAACACCAGTGGGACCTGCAAACAAAAATGATCCCCAAGGCTTATTAGGGTCTCTTAAACCAGCTCTGGCTAGTTTGATTGTATCAACCATCGCTTCAATCGCTTTATCTTGTCCATAAACAAGCATCTTAAGATCTTTGCCAAGATTTGCCATCGAGCTTTTATCCGAAGCTGAAACCGTTTTAGCAGGGATTCGTGCCAAGCGTGCAACCATGTTTTCAACATCAGTGACATTGATGAGTTTCTTTTTCTTAGCATTAACACTTGTGCGTTGATAAGCGCCAAGCTCGTCAATAACATCGATGGCTTTATCAGGTAAAAAGCGCTCAGTAATATACTTAGCGGATAGCTCAGCGGCAGCTTGTAATGCAGGTAATGTATATTTGATATTATGATGATCTTCAAAGTAAGGTTTTAGTCCCTTTAATATCTCAAATGTTTGATCAATTGTTGGCTCTTCGACATCGACTTTTTGGAAGCGTCGTGCTAGTGCATGATCTTTTTCAAAAATTGTACGATATTCTTGGTAAGTGGTGGATCCTACACATTTTAAATCACCTGAAGCAAGGGCGGGTTTAATTAAGTTTGATGCATCCATAACACCTCCTGATGCGGCTCCGGCACCCACGATAGTATGGATTTCATCAATAAATAAAATCGCACCTTCTTCTTCTTGAAGCTGTTTTAAAACTTCTTTGAAGCGCTTTTCAAAATCACCACGATATTTAGTGCCAGCAAGTAATGTGCCCATATCTAGAGAGTAGATGACGCCATTTGCTAAAACATCAGGCACTTGCTTATCAACAATTTTTTTAGCTAAGCCTTCAGCAATAGCCGTCTTACCAACACCTGCCTCACCAACAAGCAAGGGATTGTTCTTACGACGGCGACATAACACTTGAGTGACGCGTTCAACTTCATAATCACGACCAATTAAGCGGTCAATTTTACCATCTTTAGCGCGTTGGTTAAGATTAACGGCGTATAGCTCAAGTGGTGTTTTCTCTTTTTGCTCTTCAGTTGGGGCATTGGAAATAGTTTGCTGAGTGCTTTGATTGGTATTATTGTTGTTTGAAACACCATGTGAAAGATAATTCACAACATCTAAGCGTGTAACATTTTGTTGCTTAAGAAAGCTTACTGCTTGACTATCTTGTTCACTGAAAATGGCAACCAATACATTAGATCCTTGCACTTCACCGCGTCCAGAAGATTGCACGTGAAAAACGGCACGTTGCAAAACACGCTGAAAGCCAAGTGTTGGCTGAGTGTCTTTGCCGTCTTCGGTAATCTTTGGTGTAGATTGATCGATAAATGTGTTTAAAACATTTTTAAGCTCAGGAAGGTTCGCTCCACAAGCTTTTAATACTTTCTTGGCATCAGCATTATCGACCAACGCACTTAATAAGTGCTCAACAGTTAAATATTCATGTTTTAGGTCTCTTGCATGCTGAAATGCTTGATTTAATGTTTGTTCTAGTTCCTTACTTAGCATACGACACCTGCGATAGTTTTGTAATCCTTACGTTTTATAATAGACGAATTGCAGGCACAAAAAAACTCGAAACTACTAAATCGAGTTGTTTTTAAGAAAAAAATTAATCAGGACGAATAAATGCGTTATGCCTTACTCGTGATAAGCATTAGTGGATGTCCAGCTTTTTGTGCAATTTCCATTGCTTTGCAAGCCATTGTTTCAGCTAAGTCCTTAGCGTATCTGCCACAAAGTGCTCGGCCTTTGTAGTGGGCTTCCATTGTAACCTTCTCAGCCTTTTGAGCATGGAGTTTAAAAATGCTTTGCATTAGTTCAAGAACAAATTCCATGGGTGTAAAATCATCATTGAGAACATAGACGTTGCGCATCAGCGCATCACTTTGCTCAGTCATTGGCTGTTGAAAGGCGGTTTTTGTATGTTGAGTTAGTTCAATATCAAGATCTAACATGGTTAACTCCTTATGTTCAACAAAATCACCTGATTTGCATGTTGATGGATGGGTTAAATTTATCTTTACTCAATTGTTTCTTATAATTTGTTTGCTATGCAATCAAGTGGGCTCTCGGATCAAAACGCAAAAAGAGCTGATCGCGTTTTAACCGCTGGCAGTATTACAGCAAAAAGTTTTTAAAAATGCAAGTGAATCTCTGGTTAATGTGCAACCAATTTTTATGATGACGTGTAAAGGCTTATCTTTAGGTGGTTTTGATATCTAATTATAAATATTCAAAGATGTTGCATTGTGTCATTTAGAGAATTCACCAAAATAAGTTGCTCCAGCTAGCACCTCTCCCCTTGGGGGAGAGGTCGTGCAGTTTAAGCTGCACGGGTGAGGGGTGAAACGCAACTTATTCTTGATTCATTAATTACTGGCTAACCAATCGCGAACCGGTAGGAAATCGGTATAGAGTTTCTCCTCTTGAGATCCAGCTTCTGGGTGATAGTTATAAACCCATTTAACCAAAGGAGGTAAAGACATCAAAATAGATTCAGTGCGTCCTGAGGATTGCAAACCAAAATGAGTGCCGCGATCAATCACAAGGTTAAATTCAACATAGCGCCCACGACGATAAAGCTGAAATTCTCGTTCACGTTCACCATAGACAGTATCTTTGCGCTTATCTAAAATCGGTGCATAAGCTTTGATATAATGGTCCCCCACTGATTGGGTAAATAAGAAGCATTTTTCAAAATCCCAATCATTTAAGTAATCAAAGAATAGCCCGCCAATGCCACGGCATTCCTGTCTATGTGGTAAATAAAAGTACTCATCACATTGTTTTTTATATTTGGCATAGGCATCATCACCAAAATCTTTACAAGACTTATATGCCATGGTATGCCAGTGGATACAGTCTTCTTCAAAGCCGTAAAAAGGAGTTAAGTCAAAACCGCCACCAAACCACCAAAAAGGTGTTTGCCCTTCTTTTTCAGCAATAAAAAATCGCACATTCATGTGTGAGGTTGGCGCGTAAGGATTTTGTGGGTGAATAACTAATGATACACCCATTGCTTGAAATGAAAATCCTGTCAACTCAGGCTTCATTGCTAAAATAGCTTTAGGTAGTTCGCTACCTTCAATATGTGAGAAGTTTACCCCACCTTTTTCAATGACATTGCCATTTTCCAATACGCGGGTGCGCCCGCCGCCTTGGCCATTTTGATATTGCCAATTATCTTCCTGAAAACACTTGCCATCAATTTTTTCTAGCTTGGCGCAAATATCATCTTGTAATGCCAATAGATAGTTTTTTATGCGTGTAATGTCGTCTGTTGTTATCATGATTTGATCTCACTTTGATAATGTTGTTCAAGATGTCTTCTCAATTTAACCAGTTGTCCATGAAAGAAATGTCCAACGTGATTTAATCGAATAAATGTCGCATCCACTGTGGTTTTTTGGATAAAAAATTCACTGACTGCCGTGTAACTTACTACTTCATCATCAATGCCTTGGATAAGACACCACGGCATTTTAGGCTCAGGCTGCTCTTCTAGTGGGAAGTTAACAACCGCAGGTGCGATGGTTAATAAAGAGTTAATGCTATTCTCACAATGTGCTGCTGCTTTATAAGCAACAGAGCCGCCAAAAGAAAAGCCAGCAAGGATGATTTGCTGATTGGGTTTTCTCTCAAGGACATTATTAATTACAGATAATGTGTCTTTAAGCTCACCGATACCATCAGCATACTCACCTTGACTTTGCCCAACACCACGATAATTAAAGCGCACAGCCTCAATGCCAAGGTTATTAAATGCTTTGGCAATAGTGGTGATGACTTTGTTGTTCATGGTGCCTTGAAATAAAGGGTGTGGGTGGCAAATAACTGCAGTTATTGTGGGATGTAAGTTCTCTTTAGGTGTGTCAACGACTGTTTCAATAACACCAGACTCACCTTGAATAAAGAATTGTTGCATATTGAGTATGATATTTAAAAATAATTATATTACGCTTGATTTTAACAAAGCATGTATACCCATCACAAACCATTTTACAGAATTTCTTGCTTCACACTTCCCGTGCTTTTACCAAGTTGAATTTTGGTAATAGTCTTGCTATTACCTGCAATCCAACTTGTCAAAACCTCCACGAATTGCCTTGCAATTAAACACCGCAAAATGATTTACGATGGGTATATCAAAGTGCTAAGGCTATTAGAGCAACTAATCAAAATAAGTGGACCCTTGATTACCCCCTCACCCGTGCAGCTTAGGCTGCACGACCTCTCCCACAAGGGGAGAGGTAATAGATGTCTCAACTTATTTTTAACGCTTTTGCTATGATAAGTCCCTATGCAACTATTATCAGGTGTTTTTTAGATTCACAGATCAAGTCCGAGAATGACCGCAAGTGGTAATATTTAGGCTTGACCCGAATATCCATTATTACCAAGGAACTATTGTTTTAGGTACTTAAAGCATGCACTACTGGCAACAGCGCGTGTTTAACTCTACAATGTGGTTTATATCTGATTGACATGGAGTTTCAATGTCCGCTGAAATAAGACTAAACAATAATCTGTTAATGGCGTTAAGTGATATCGAGCGCTATATTCCACCTATGAATATAAATACACAAATGTTGCCAAAGGAGTATGCTCAAGTCCTTGTTACTGGTGCCAATGGTTACCTTGGTGTGCATTTGATTGATGAGCTGATGAGACATACCAAGGCAGTGATTCATTGTGCGATTCGTGGTGATTCACTTTCAGCTGCTAAAGCTAAGCTTGATGCTAATCTTAAGCGATATGGATTTGATGCGCATATCGATCATCTACGGCTTAAAATTGTTATCGTTAACCTCGCTGAAACCAAGCTTGGCTTAGGTGATGATGATTGGAAATCATTAAGTGAACAGCTTGATGCGATTTATCATAATGGTGCTTATGTTCACCATTTGCAAAGCTATGAGCGTATGGCGCCAACCAATGTTGGCAGCACGGCTGAGATTATTAAGTTAGCTTGTCATATTAAGCCAAAGCGTATTCACTTTATCTCAACAAAATATGCAGCAGTTAATTGTGTTTCAAGCATTGCGCGTGAAGGCATGCCACCAATCGCACCCATTCACCCTGATATTAGCTTTGGCTATACCGTTACTAAATGGGCAGCGGAATGGTTGTTATGGAAGGCGCAAGAACATGGTGTTGCAGTTGATATTTATCGCTTAGGGCAAATTACTGGGCAATCAACCACCGCAAAAAGCAATTATGAAAAGAATAATTTAACACGCTTTATTCTAGGCTGTATTGAGATGGGGGTGGCACCTGATCTGTGCTCGCAACATGAGATGATTCCCGTTGATCAAGTTGCACAAAGTATTGTCGCTTTATCACAATTGCCGTATACACAAGCCAATGGTTGGAATATTGTTAATAACGTACAAATAACCCATGCTGATATCTTTGGCATTATCAATGATTTAGGTCATCCAGTTGAGATTATTGCTTCAGATCAATGGCGCAGTAAGCTAAGAGAAATTGCCAAAAGTAACCCGCTTTTTCCGTTAATTGATTACTATGATAATGAGGAAACAATCCCTTTTATTACCACAGAAAATAGCAAAACGATGAGTGCTTTAAAGCACTTGGGTGTTAATATTACCGAGGATTATCATGCGTTGTTTGCAAGGTACCTAGATTATTGGCAATCATTAGAGTTCTCGAGTTTACGACGTTAACCTCTATTTTAAGTGGCTATGTGATGAATCAAGCATAAGTTGCATCCGCTAGTATCTCTCCCCTTGAGGGAGAGGTCGTGTAGCTTAAACTACACGGGTGAGGGGGGTGCTGAGCTTGCGAGGTGGGGTGTTGAAATAGAAAAAGTGTGTAAGCTCAGTTAGATAGATGGACAAATGAACTACAGGTAATGATATGTTTCAAGGCGATTTTTCATTAGTACAATTAGCGTCATTTTTGGCAGTTGCTAAACACATGAGCTTTACTAAGGCGGCTGATGCTTTGGGGATTACGAAATCTGCAATTAGTCAGAATATTAAACAACTGGAGTCATTGGCAAAGGCCGATTTGCTAATCCGCACAACACGTAAGGTTGAACTCACTCGAGAAGGTCATAAACTATTGATGCAATGTCAGCGCTTGGAAAGTGAATGGTTTGGCATTGGACAGTTGATTAATAGCTTTGATGAGCATCCAGAAGGTGTGCTGTGCATTAATAGTAATTATTATTTCGTTGAGGAAAGTTTAGCACCCATTATCAAGCGCTATTTACAGTTATATCCAAGTATGGAAGTTAAACTGACTGTTGAGGAGCGTATGCCAGAGTTATATCAGGAAAATATCGATATTGTATTTGGGGTTAACTGGACGCCACCGGATGATGTGGTTGCTTATCGCTTAAGTAGTACAGACTATGTTTTGTGCGCCTCATCTGAATATTTAGAGCGTAAAGGGTTACCTAAAAACATCGCGCAATTGGGGGCGCATGATGTTATAGCGCACAGTGGGCGTGATGCGATCATATTAGGTGATTCACAATTAAACGCACAGTGTCAGTCGCGCTTAAGTGTTAATAGCATTAGCTGTATGAAACGTTTTGCCATAGATGGGCTAGGTATTATCCAAGCGCATCGTTATATGCTTGCGGAGGAGTTAAAAAGTGGTGCTTTAGTTGAGATCAAAATGCCAGATTTTACGTCACCTCAGGTCAATATCAATATGTACTATCAAAAGCAGCAGTATGTTCAGCCAAAGATTAAAACCTTTGTTGAATTGGTTAAGGAAATGATTTAGCTAAAACATGCCGCCAGACATTTAAAATGTTTTGTGATCGGTATATACCCATCGTAAATCATTTCGCGGTGCTTAATGCTGAAGAAGTTTTTGATGATTTTGGGTGATTGAATTGCAAGTAATAGCTGCCCTTGACAGAGTCTTTGGGCGCTCATTTGCTAAAACAATGAAACTATTCATTGTTTCTTAACGCATTCGCTATTGGCAAAATTCAATCACTCAAAAGCGCGAGAAATTCAATAGCAAAAATACTGTAAAATGTTTTGTGATGGGTATAATATGCAGAGCATGAGTTTTACAATAAATTAAAGAGTAACCATATCAATGCGTCGTCATTCATTTTTAGACCAATGTTTAGGTGAGCTTCAACATTTTGTGAAGTCGGTTGTTTTGCCCGCAACAAATCCAATGTCAGTGACACCAGCACTTGATATGAATGAGCCAGAGCTTGATGCGACTGAGTCAAAACATGTGGCAGGGCTCATGCGTGTTGATCACACTGGTGAGATCTGTGCGCAAGCGCTCTACAGAGGGCAGGCATTTGTGGCGAAAGAGCATGAAACACGCGCGCATTTACATCATGCCGCTGAGGAGGAGTATAATCATTTGTCGTGGTGTGAAACGCGCTTAGATGATTTGGATGCGAGAAAGAGTTTACTTAATCCCTTATGGTATGTCGGCTCCTTTTCTATTGGTGCTATCGCCGGACTTATTAGTGATAAGGTAAGCTATGGTTTTGTGATTGAAACCGAAAAGCAAGTGATGCGCCATTTAGAAGCACATTTAAATGAATTACCCACCCAAGATGAGAAATCACGTGTGATTTTGATGCAAATGTATAAGGATGAGCAATCACATGCCGATGAGGCAGCCCTTGCCGGCGGTGTTGAGTTTCCACTGTGGGCGAAGCTGATTATGAAAGCCCAGTCAAAAGTGATGACAAGGCTGGCTTATCGTATTTAGAGAATGTGATCAGTAATCAATGATGCTCTTTGGGGTTCAAAATATATTTTTCTTTAAGCTCTTGTTTTAATATTTTACCCACTGGATTCTTAGGTAACTCATCCAAGAACATAATGTCTTTCGGTGTTTTATAATGGGCAAGGCGCGTATAGCAGAACTCGGTAATCTCTTTGGCAGTAATCGATTGATTATCATCCTCAAGTACCACAAAAGCAAACGGTTTCTCTCCACTTGAGTGCGATGGCGCACCGACAACGGCAACATCCTTAATAGCAGAAATTTGCAAAATAGTGTTTTCAATTTCTTTTGGAAAGACGTTAAATCCTGAGACGATGAGCATGTTTTTGGAGCGTCCTGAAATCGTTAAGCGGCCCATGTCATCCAAGAATCCAATGTCTCCGGTTTTAAGCCAGCCATCACCAGTGAAGTGCTCTTTGGTCACTTTGTCTAAATGCCAAAAGCCTGGAGATTGCTGCGGACCCTTGACCCAGATCTCACCATTCTCATTGGCAGGTAAATCATTGCCGTCATCGTCACGAATGGATATATCTGTACTAGGTAGAGGATAGCCTACGGTGCCATTAAATACATCATCATCAAAACGATTAATGGTAACGGCAGGTGACATCTCAGATAGACCATATGCCTCATGAATGGTCACACCTGTCACTGCTTTCCAATCATCCGCAATGCGTTTAACTGTGGACATGCCGCCACTTAATGTATATTTGAAGTGTGGGAATGTTGATTGGCGGAATGTGTCATTGTGTAAAAGGGCGGCATATAAAGTATTAATACTGTTAAAGATGGTAAATGGTGTTTTTTGCATGGTTTTAACAAGGGATTTGATATCGCGTGGGTTAGGGATAAGTACATGTTTAGAACCAGCGAGATAAAAGGTAAAGAAGTTAGCCGTTAATGCAAAGATATGATATAGCGGTAATGCGCCAATAAGGATTTGTTTATCTAGCTCAACTTGTTTACCAATCCAAAGCCATACTTGTTGAATGTTAGCAACAATATTGCGATGTAATAATATGGTACCCTTCGGCTTGCCAGTAGTGCCACTTGAGTATTGTAAGCATGCCATGTCATCACAAGAGATGGTGACACTCTGTTCATCAAATGCAAGATGGTAATTAAGTGCTGTACTTAGCTTGTGGAACTGTGAACGGTCATGCTTGCTTTTCATGCCTTTTAAATGGGTTGCGACAAAATGAATAATTTGTTTTTTAGGAAAGTCATAAAGATCGACAAGATCCGTTGCGATCATGTGTTTAACATGTGGCAAATCTTTTTTTGCTTCTTGCACTAAATGAGCAAATGTGCTTAGCACAAAAATGCCGGTGGCACCCGAGTCCTCCATGATTTCTTTGATCTCATGCGCGGTATATAGTGGATTGATATTAACGAAGCTTGCGCCTATTTTAAGAATGCTAATAAGCACAATTGGAAATTGCAGTAAGTTTGGTAGCATAATCGCGATCTTATCACCTTGCTTAAAGCCCAACTCATAATGCAGGAATGCAGCGACTTTGTTACTGTAATGATCAACTTGTTCGTAGGTCATGTCATGATCATGACAAGAAAGTGCCACGTTTTTGGGGAACTTCAATGCGGCTTGTTTTAGCATTGATGTTAATGTTTCCGTTGAAGTTGGAATTTCGCTAGGTACGCCATTTGGGTAGTGTTTAATCCATGGTTTTTCTGACATAGTGTCTTCTCTCCGTTTTTTCATAAAATCAAAAAAGCAAAAATAATCAAGCTAAGCTAAAAAGCTAAATAAGCAAATATACCAATAAATAAGCTTAGCCACATTCTAGACGTCTACCTTGCGTGTTGTAAATAAATTCACTGCGAATTGCTTTAATTATGTTGCTTTGCAATATTTTTTGCATGATTTAGGGAATATTTTGGTTGGTGTTGCTTAATTTTTTACAAAATCGCTGTTATATTGCTAAAGAAATGAAAGGGATCAATAAGTTTAGGGATAACTTTGTAGCATCATGAAAAACGTCACCGTTAGGACTGTTTGCGGCAAAGGTTAGCTAACGTTGATCTTTAGAATGCTGGATTAAGTAAGTTAAGAGTAAGGAAATGCGGATGATCAAGAAAATCTATAAATCAAGTAAGAAATCGATGCCACCTATTTCGGTCACTGAGCAAGTTGCATTAGATGCAGGAGATTGTTGGTATGAAAAGCAAGTTTTCCAAGGTTTGCCAGACTTTGATGAGTTGCATCGTTTGCAGAAGTTTCAATTAAATGATGAAGAGTTAGAGTTTTTAGATAATGAGACTAATACGCTTTGCTCAATGATTGATGACTGGCAAGTGACACATGTTGATCGCGATCTACCGGTTGCTGTGTGGGATTTTATTCGTGAAAAAGGTTTTTTTGGATTGGTCATTCGCAAGGAATATGGCGGTAAAGGATTCTCGGCTGCCGCGCATTCTGAGATTGTGATGAAGATTGCAACCAAAAGTGTTTCAGCTGCAGTGACGGTGATGGTGCCTAATTCATTAGGGCCTGGAGAGTTATTGCATCACTATGGTACGGATGAGCAAAAAGATATGTTTTTGCCAAAATTAGCAGCAGGTATTGATATACCATGTTTTGCATTAACAGGTCCTACAGCGGGTTCAGATGCTACCTCTTTGCCAGATAAAGGCGTTGTTTGCAAGGGTGAGTATAATGGGCGTGAAGTTTTGGGCATACGCTTGGAGAATATCAATAAACGTTATATTACCTTAGCACCGATTGCTACCTTGGTTGGCTTGGCATTTCAGTTACATGACCCTGATCAATTACTAGGAGATACAGGTAAAGAGGGTATTACCTGTGCACTATTACCACATGATCATCCAGGGCTTGAAATTGGTAATCGTGCTTATCCGTTATCACAAGCCTTTATGAATGGTACCATTCGCGGCAAAAACTTGTTTATCCCAATAGATTGGATTATTGGTGGGCAAAAAATGGCAGGGGAAGGCTGGCGTATGCTGGTTGAGTGCTTATCAATTGGACGTGCGATATCATTGCCTGCATGTGGCACGGCTAATACGTTATTATCAAGTGTTGCAACATCTGCATACAGTATGGTCAGAGAGCAGTTTAAATCACCAATTGGTTACTTTGAAGGTGTTGAAGAGAAAATTGCACAAATGGGTGGTCTTGCCTATCTTGCTAATGCCACAAGACAGTTTACCGTCGCAGCAGTTGATGCGGGCATTAAACCTTCAGTAGCATCGGCTATTTCTAAATACCATTTAACTGAAATGGGTAGAGATGTGCTTAATAATGCAATGGACATTCATGCCGGACGTGCCGTCATTATGGGACCAAACAACTATTTAGCGCGAGGTTATCAAGCGACACCCGTTGGCATTACCGTTGAGGGTGCCAACATCATGACGCGTAATTTGATGATCTTTGGACAGGGGGCGATGCGTTGTCACCCATATGTGCGCGATGAGTCTGAAAGCTTAATGAATAAAGATGAGAAAGCAGGCTTTGAACAATTCTCAAAACTGATGAAAAAGCACATCGGTTATATGGTTAAAAATACAGCGCGCACTTTTTGGTATGGCGTTACCTGTGGTGCAACAGCAAAAGGTTATTCATCTAAGTTCAATAAATATTACAAACGTATTACCCGTTTAAGTACGGTTTATGCCTGTGTCAATGATATCGCACTGGTGAGTTTAGGTGGTGCGCTTAAGCGTAAAGAGCGCTTATCAGCACGTTTGGGTGATGTGATGAGTTACTTATATATGGCGTGTGCGGTATTGAAATATTATAAAGATAATGGCGAGGTTGCCGCTGATGATGTATTTGTTAGCTGGAGCTTGCAGCATTGTCTATATGAAGCGCAAAATGCGTTATATGAAATTTTTGCCAACTTTCCAAATAAGGCGTTGGCAGGCACGTTACGTTTCATGGCATTCCCTTATGGTAAACCATTTAAAAAGCCAGATGACCGTTTAGATCATAAGCTGGCGCAAGCGTTATTGAAAGACGATAAAACACGTCAACGCATGAAATCAATGTGTTATGTGCCTGAGGATGACAAGGATCCAGTAGGGCGTGTCGAGCTTGCTTATCAAGCAGTACTTGCTGCAATTCCTGTGCAAAAGAAAATCAAAGAGGCGATTAAAGCCGGTACGATACCAAAAGCCAGTTGGAGTAATTCCATTGATAAGGCACGTCAACATAATGTCATTAGTGATGATGAGGTGACGTTACTTAAAGATGTGATGAAGCGTGTTAATGATGTGATTCAAACCGATGAATTCTCACCTTATGCCTTGGGGCCTAAAAATGCGCACCCAGAGTGGCGTGAAGCCTATGAGGCAATGCATAAGATGTCTGAAAAAGGTGACAGAGAAAAAACAACAGCTGAGAGCATATAAATGGCGTAACGCATTTTAGAGAAACTGTGATTTCATAAACACCCTGTTAGCCTGTGGTTGCCATCCTTCTTTGCAAGAGAGGTGATGAGCTTGCGAGGCGGGGTGTTGAAATAGAGAAAGTGCGTAATTCCAGTAAGTAAGAAATAAGAAAGTCAAAATAAGGAGACCTTTTAGATGAGTGAACTGGAACAACTAAGTAAGTTAGAGCAGAAGTTTAACGAAATGGTGCAAGCGGTACGCGATGCGACCATTGATTTTAAGCCTGATAATAACCAAAAACTAAAGTTATATGCTTTTTATAAGCAAGCAACGGTTGGTGATGTTGAAGGTAAATGCCCATCAGTTTTGAAAATGGTCGAACGTGCTAAATGGATGGCATGGGACTCTATTAAAGGTCAATCAAAAGATCAGGCAATGCGTGGTTATTTGGCAGTTTTTGGACATGAGCTTGTTGAATCTGAAGCACCTAAGTCGTCAGCTGATATTCAAGCGGCGGTTAAGCCTGAACCCTCTAAACGCCAACATGTAGGCATTGAGAAAGTTGCAGTCCTTGGCGCTGGTGTGATGGGTGCGCAAATTGCTGCACACTTTGCTAATGCGCGCATCCCTGTAGTACTTTTTGATTTGAAAGCCAAAGAAGGTGCGCCAAATGCGTTAATTGATGGCGCGTTAAAAAAGCTTACTAAACTCAATCCGAAACCTTTTGGTTCAGCACAAGCAATCAATTATATTACTGCGGCAAATTATGAAGATAATCTTGAGTTGTTAAAAGACTGTGATTTGATTATTGAGGCGATTGCTGAGCGTATGGATTGGAAAAAAGATCTGTATCACAACATTGCGCCATACGTGGCAAAACACGCGATTATTGCATCCAATACCTCAGGTTTAAGCATTGAGTCATTAACTGAAAGTTTACCAACGCATTTACATGCACATTTCTGTGGCGTGCATTTCTTTAATCCACCGCGCTATATGCCTTTAGTTGAACTTATCGCACATGGTGGGACTAAACCAGACGTGTTGGATCAGTTGGAAACTTTCTTGGTGCAAAAATTGGGTAAAAGCATTATTCGTGCCAAAGATACACCAAACTTTATTGCCAATCGCTTGGGTGTTTTCTCAATGTTGGCAACATGCTATTACACCGAGAAGTTTAATATTCCATTGGAAGTTGTCGATGGCTTAACAGGTAAGAAGCTTGGACGCGCTAAGAGTGCAACCTATCGCACGGCAGATGTGGTGGGCTTGGATACTTTCGCCCATGTTGTTGATACGATGAAAAACTCGCTCACAGATGGTTGGGAGAAGGTCTATCAATTACCCAACTGGATCCACGCATTGATCGAGCAAGGCGCCTTTGGACAAAAGACGAAAAAAGGTCTTTATGTTAAAGAGAAAGACGGTCTTAAAGTGCTTGATTTGCAAAGCCAAACGTATCGATTATCTGATCAGAAACCTGATAAAGCAGTCACTGAGATCCTAAGTGAAAAAGACTGGTCAGTGAAGTTGGAAAAATTAAAAAACATGGATCATCCGCAAGCACAATTTTTATGGTCGTGCTTTAGAGATAGCTTCCACTATGCAGCATGTTTAGTTGGTGATATTTCTAATTATCCAAAAGATATGGATTTAGCGATTCGTTGGGGCTTTGGCTGGAAAGAAGGGATTTTTGAAACATGGCAACAAGCTGGTTGGCAGCAAGTAGCAAGCTGGATTGATGAAGATATTAAATCTGGCAAAACGCTTTCAAGTAAGGCGCTTCCTCAATGGGTATATGAACTTAAAGAAGGTGTTTATGGTGATAATAAATCCTTTAGTTTCACTGATAATGCACTGGTTACTCGTCAAGAATTACCTGTGTACAAACGTCAACTACACAAAGATTATGTGTTAGGTGAGCATAGCACAATGCCAAGTGTAACCTTGTATGAAAATGAAGGTGTGCGCTTATGGAGTATTGATGATGAAATCGGTATTTTAAGCTTTAAGAGCAAGATGTGCTCCATTGGTGATGCGGTATTAGCAGGTATCTCTGAGGCGATTAAGATCGCTGAAAGCAAACTTAAAGGGATGGTTATCTGGCAGGAGCAGGATATTTTCTCTGCAGGTGCGAATCTTGAAGAGTTTGGTTTTAAATTCATGATGCATGGTAAAGAAGCTGTTTATGATGTCATTCAAAAAGGACATCAAGTGATCACGCAAGAGCTTCGTTATAGCAAAATCCCTGTGGTTGCAGCAGTTAAAGGCTTTGCCTTTGGTGGCGGTTGTGAAACATTGATGCATTGTGATGCGGTGGTTGCCGCACACGAGAGTTATATCGGTCTTGTTGAAGCGGGTGTTGGTATTATCCCTGGTTGGGGTGGTTCAAAAGAGATGGCAAAACGCGCCTCGACTGCCCAAGATCCATGGAAAGACTTTGAAAAGCGCTATAAGAACTTGGCGATGGCACAAGTGGCAACAAGCGCGTATGAAGCCATTGAGATGGGCTTCTTACGTGAGAGTGATACCGTGGTGATGAATAGCAAAGAAATCTTAAGTGTTGCAATCGAAAAAGCACGATTCTTAGCGTACTCTAGTTATCAACCACCATTAAAGCAAAAAATCAAAGTCTTTGGTGAGGCTGGTATTGCGACCGTTAAAGGACTTTTAGTTAATATGCGTGATGGCAATCAAATCTCAGCGCATGACTACAAAATCGCGACAAATTTAGCGGATGCCATGTGTGGAGGCGAGATTGAGAAAGATACCTATGTTTCAGAAGATTGGCTACTTAAACGCGAACTTGAGAACTTTGTTGAATTGGCGCTTTCTGAGAAAAGTGCGGCAAGAATGCAGCATATGTTAGAAACGGGTAAACCATTGAGAAATTAATAAGGAGTTTTTAGAAAATGACTGAACAAGCAGTATATATTGTTGCAGCGAAAAGATCAGCTGTTACTAAGGGCAAGCGTGGTGGTTTTGCCAAGAAGCGTCCGGATGATTTGTTAGCGGATATTTTAAAAGAAACCGTTAAAGAATCAGGTGTAAACCCTGAGGACATCGGTGATATCGTCATAGGGTGCGCGATGCCTGAAGGTGAGCAGGGTATGAATGTCGCACGTATCTCAACACTTTTAGCAGGGTTGCCTGATTCGGTACCTGCTTTTACCATTAATCGCTATTGCAGCTCAGGATTGCAATCAATTGCGATTGCCGCCAATGAAATTGCTAAAGGCAATATGGAGGTGGCAGTTGCTGGTGGGATTGAGTCAATGAGTATGATTCCATTTGGTGGGCATAACATCTCGTTTAGTAGTGAGATTTTTACTAAAGATGAAAATGTCGCGATTGCTTATGGCATGGGAATTACTGCTGAGAATGTTGCTAAAGATTGGAATATTACACGTCAAATGCAGGATGAGTTTTCATTAAAAAGTCATCAAAAAGCAACGCATGCGATTGAAAATGGCTATTTCAATGATGAGATTATCCCCGTTAAGGTACATCATCGTAAGCCTGATGAAGCGAAAGCCGAGATCGTTGATAACGAAAAAATGATTAAGATCGATGAAGGTGCGCGTAAAGATACATCGATTGAGGCGCTAGCTAAACTTAAACCCGTGTTTGCAACGGGTGGTTCAGTCACTGCGGGTAATAGCTCACAAGTGTCTGATGGTGCAGGTGCTGTAGTATTGGTAAGTGAATCTTATTTGAAAAAACATAATCTGACACCTCTTGGGAAATTCCTAGGATTTGCAGTTGCCGGTGTGCCAGCGCGCATTATGGGGATTGGACCGATTAAGGCGATTCCAAAAGTACTTGAGCAAACTAATTTGCAATTAGAAGATATCGATTGGTTTGAGTTAAATGAAGCATTTGCCGCGCAATCGTTAGCTGTGATCAATGAGTTAAAGCTTGATGAGACTAAAGTAAACCCTTGTGGTGGTGCGATTGCTTTAGGGCATCCCTTAGGTGCGACAGGTACAGTGCTGACAGTTAAAGCATTGCATGGTTTAAGAAGAACCGGCAAGAAATACGGCATGGTTACCATGTGTATTGGCACAGGCATGGGGGCCGCTGGCATTATTGAGGCGTGTTAAGAAAAGGGAAGCACTTGATATGTCCTAACTATTGCCTGCAATACAATTGCTCAAAAGACTCAAAAACTTCTTCGCCATTGAACACCGTAGAATGATTTACGAGCGGTATAAAAATAAAAATCGTCAATTGCCTTTCACAAAAAATTCTTTAGAATAAGGTAACCTCGGACAACGTGAAATTTCAATGATTAATCATCGCGAGCAATTCAAGCATATTCAAAAAGTTTTACTATTAGGTTCTGGCGGAATCCGCATCTCGCAAGCAGGTGAATTTGATTATTCCGGATCGCAAGCTATTAAGGCGTTAAAAGAAGAAGGCATCAAAGTTATCTTAGTTAACCCCAATATTGCCACCATTCAAACCGATCCTGGCATGGCGGATGAAGTATATTTTGAACCTCTAGATTTAGCACATGTGACCAAAATTATTGAGAAAGAAAAGCCTGATGCGATCATGCTAAGCTTTGGTGGGCAAACGGCATTAAACTTGGGTCTGAAACTCGAAGAAAAGGGTATTTTAGCACTGCATAATGTCAAAGTGCTAGGTAGTTCAGTGCAAACGATCAAAGAAGCTGAAGATCGTGGACTTTTCAAAGATAAGTTAGATGAGATTAATGTTAAAACCGCGAAGAGTTTTGTTGCGACAACGTTAGAAGAATCTTTGGTCGCAGCAAAGGAAATTGGCTTTCCATTAATGATGCGCTCAGGTTTCTCATTAGGTGGCTTGGGCTCGGGGATTGTTAGAACGGAAAGCGAGCTTAAGCATCGAGTTACTGAAGTATTAAATGCTACCTCACAAGTATTGATTGAAGAATGTCTACTAGGATGGAATGAGTTTGAGTATGAAATCGTGCGCGATATGGCAGGCAATGTGCTCACGGTGTGCAATATGGAAAACTTTGATCCGATGGGGATTCATACCGGTGAAAGTATCGTTGTTTCACCTTCACAGTCCCTTAACAATGAAGAGTATCATCGCTTACGTAAGATTGCGATTGATGTGGCTAATCACTTTGAGATTATCGGTGAGTGTAATATTCAATATGCGTTTAATCTCGAGACTTCAGATTATCGTGTGATTGAGATTAACCCACGCCTGTCACGTTCATCAGCTTTGGCGTCAAAAGCCACGGGTTATCCACTCGCCTTTATCGCGGCGAAGTTAATTTTAGGCTATAACCTGCATGAATTACAAAATGCAGTAACCAAGAAAACATGTGCGTATTTTGAACCAGCCCTTGATTATATCGTTGTTAAGATTCCACGCTGGGATACGCATAAGCTTAAAAAAGCTGAGCGCTTTATCGGGACTGAGATGAAGTCAGTAGGCGAGGTGATGGCAATTGGTCGATCCTTCCCAGAAGGCTTACAAAAGGCTGTAGGCATGCTTAACATTGGTGCGGCAGATTTATCGGATTATCCTTTTGAGATTCCTGATCTTGAGCTTGAAATTGAACGCGCCACTGATCGTAGGATCTTTGCGCTGCATCGTTTTTTTGTGCAAGGTGGTGATATTGAGAAAGCCTACCAGCTATCAAAGATTGATAAGTGGTTCTTAAACCATATGCATACGATTGCTGAGATGGAAAACCGCTTAAAGAATTTAAACAATCCGTTAACCAAAGAATTGTTAAAAGAAGCCAAGAAACTTGGATTTTCTGATAAATCAATCGCGCGTTTCCGTGAGATGGATGTACAGGCTTTACGTGCTTGGCGTATCTCACAAGGTATTGTGCCTTATGTTAAACAAATTGATACTTTAGCAGGCGAGTTTGAAGCGGAGACTAATTATCTATACATGACGTATCATGGGATTGAGCATGATGTTAAACCGTCTGAGATTGAGGCAAGCTTAATTATTGGCTCGGGTCCTTATAGTATCGGTTCATCGGTTGAGTTTGACTGGTGTGGTGTGACGACTGCTCATACTTTAAAGAAACTCGGTGAGTCGCCAATTATTATTAATTCAAACCCTGAAACGGTCTCCACTGATTATGATGAGTCTGATCGTTTGTACTTTGAGCAATTAACCTTTGAACGTGTACAAGATATTGCTGATTTTGAAAATCTAAAAGGCATCGTTGTCTCTGTAGGTGGGCAAATTGCCAATAACTTGGTCGTACCATTGGCAAGAGCAGGTTATCCAATCTTGGGCACTTCACCGCAGAATATTAACAAAGCAGAGAATCGTGCGATTTTCTCAACGATGTTGAATGATTTAGGTATTGATCAACCAGAATGGCAATCAGTAACAACTCTGGAGAAAGCCAAAGAGTTCTCAGATAAAGTCGGTTATCCCATTTTGGTGCGCCCATCGTATGTATTATCAGGGGCGGCGATGAATGTAATCTACTCAGAAGATGCGCTTGAGCAATACTTGGCAGAGGCAACCTCTGTATCACCTGAGCATCCTGTGGTTATTTCAGATTTTATCAATAATGCCAAAGAGCTTGAAATGGATGGTGTGGCTGAGAATGGCGAAATTGTCATTTATGCGATTTCTGAGCACGTTGAGAATGCCGGCGTTCACTCAGGTGATGCCACGATTGTGCTGCCACCACAAAATCTATATCTTGAGACGATTCGTCGAGCTAAACGTATTACCAAGAAGATTGTTAAAGCATTAAATATCTCAGGACCTTTTAATATTCAATTTATCGCTAAAGATAATAACCTTAAAGTGATTGAGTGTAATCTACGCGCTTCAAGATCTTTCCCGTTTGTCTCGAAAGTCACAGGACATAACTTTATTGAAATCGCAACGGAAGTGATTATCGGTAAATATAAGAAAAAGCGTTATAACACGCTCGATCTTGACTATGTTGGTGTTAAAACATCGCAGTTTTCGTATAACCGCTTAAAGGGTGCGAATCCTGTTGCTCACGTTGAGATGTCATCCACAGGCGAAGTTGGTTGCATTGGTTATGATCTATTAGATGCATTTTATAAGTCATGGCAAGCGACAGAGATGTTTGTTAAACGCAAGAAAATACTTCTATCAATCGGTGGTGATAAGAAGGTTAAACTTATGCCTGAGATCAAGCGTTTGCATGAGCAAGGTTGGGAAATTTATACCACAACCGGGACACATCAATATTTAAGTGATTTGGGTATTGAAACGAAATTGACGCATAAAATCAGTGAATCAGAAGCGCCTAATGTTGAAACGGTAATTGCTGATCATTGTGTTGATTTGATTATCAATATTCCACGCCGCCAGCAACATGTCAGTGATGATAATGTATCTGATGGCTTTAAGATTCGCCGTCTTGCAGTTGATCACCATATCCCATTGATTACTAATTTGCAGATTGCTGAGTTAACGTTGCGTTCATTGGCTGAATTGCATGATGCGCCAATTCACGTGAAATCGTGGCGAGAGTTTATGGAGACTCGTGCTTGATTACATTACAAAATATCTCATTACAGCGTGGCTTAAAGACATTATTTAATGATGTGAGCTTCGCAATTTATGATAAGCAAAAAATCGGTCTTGTTGGTGCGAATGGTGCTGGCAAGACCTCATTATTTATGCTCTTAGCTCAAGGCTTGCAGGCTGATCAAGGTGAACTTGAGATTGCTAAGGGCACGCGTATTGTGACGGTCAAACAAGAAGTCGATGATTTAGAGGCTTCGGTTGTGCGCTATGTTATGCAAGGCAATGCCGAGTTACATCGATTAACGGTGGCAATGGAGCAAGCGCTCGCTGATGAGGCTTATGAAGAGCATGCGCGATTGCATGCTGATTTTGAAGCATTAGGTGGTTATCAACTGGAGTCACAAGCCGCGCAATTGTTAGATGGCTTAGGCTTTGAACCAAAGCAGTTGCATGAACCAGTGAAATCGCTCTCAGGTGGTTGGCGTATTCGCTTGAATTTAGCGCAAGCTTTATTACAACAAGCTGAAATATTGCTGCTAGATGAGCCCACAAACCATTTAGATTTAGATGCGGTAATGTGGCTTGAGCGTTATTTACAAAATTACCAAGGTGCGATTGTCCTTATCTCACACGATCGAATATTTCTCGATAATGTCGTTGAGCGAGTGTTGTATATTGAAAATAAAGGCATTGATAGTTACACAGGTAACTATTCATCTTTTGAAAAGCAATATCATGAAAAACGCTTGTTGCAACAAAAAGCACATGTTAAACAACAGCAGAAAATTGCCCATTTGGAAAGTTTTGTTAATCGCTTTAAAGCCAAAGCATCCAAAGCAAAGCAAGCGCAATCGCGCGTTAAAATGCTTGAGAAAATGCAGCGTATTGAAGCGGTACATGATAAGCAAAGCTTTAGTTTTAGTTTTGCTGAGAATGTCAAAATGCCCACAGGTAGTTTGTTAACACTTGAAAACGGCGTGTTAGGCTATGGCGATAAGGTTATTTTAAGTGATCTTAATACCATGATTTTGCCAGAGATGCGTATTGGGCTTTTGGGTAAAAATGGCGCCGGTAAATCAACCTTTGTTAAAGGCTTAGTCGGCGATTTAGCATTATTACAAGGGCAGAGCAAAAAACACCCAGATCTCAAGATCGGCTACTTTGCGCAGCATTCGTTAGATGCGCTTGATTTTACAGCCTCTGCTTTAACACACATGAAGCGTTTGGATGCGAAAATTACCGATGAGCAGGCACGCAAATTTTTAGGTCGATTTAACTTTAGTAATGACATGGCTTTATCGGCAGTCGGTGGTTTCTCAGGTGGTGAGAAGGCGCGCTTGGCACTTGCATTAATCGTTTATCAGAAGCCTAACTTTCTACTTCTAGATGAACCAACAAACCATTTAGATATTGAAGTGCGCGAAGCCTTGGCATTCGCATTACAATCTTTTGATGGTGCTTTAGTGTTAATATCGCATGATCGTTATTTGCTAGAAAGCACGGTTGATGAGTATTGGTTAGTTGATCAAGGGCAGGTGTCTACTTTTGATGGTGACTTAACAGATTATTATCAATATGTGCTTGAGCAAAAGAAAAAAGATAAGCAAAAAGTGATTTCCAATGCTGTAGATAATAAAGACCCAAAAATAGCAGGGATATCAGAGAGGCAAGAAACAAAAGAGATGCAAGAAGCGCAAAAAACGCCAAAAAATAAAAAAGAATCCCGCCAACAACGCGCGCAATTACAGGCAAAACTAAAGCCACTTATCGACAAAATTAAAAAAGTTGAAAAGGAAATGGCTAAGCTGCAAGCGCAAAAAGAAGCGTTGGATCTCAAGCTTCAGGATGAAGCGATTTATCAGGATAAGGCGCAACTCAATGAGTTACTCAAAGCACATCAGCATGTGCAAGTTGAGCTTGAAGAAAAAGAGCTTGTTTGGCTTGAGTTAAATGAGCAATTAGAACTTTCAAGTTAGATAATGCTAGGCCTTAGAAAGACCTGCACAATTAACAAATTCGTAATTACTCAGTGGATTTGATTTTGATAATTTTGCTACCTATTTATCAGTTATCTAACTTGTTAAAATCTTCACAAGCTGCTTTGTAAGCCAGCATTAAGAAATGATTTACGATGGGTATATGTCATCAAGCGCAACTATGTTATGATGCCGATGCGTTTAATTTGACGGATAACTAGATGTATCGACCATTACCATTGTTTATTGGTTTGCGTTATTTGCGCGCGAAAAAGAAAAATCAGTTTATTTCGATTATTTCAGCGATTTCATTTATTGGAATTGCGTTGGGTGTTGCTGTTTTGATCACAGTAATGTCAGTGATGAATGGCTTTGATGAACAAATCAAAGATCGTATTTTGATGATGGTGCCACCAGTTAAGGTCTACCAAGCAGGTGGTAAGCTATATAACTGGGAGAGTTTAGCGCAAACACTTAAGCAAAAAGATAGTCGTATTTCAGGTGCGGCTCCTATTATTGAAGGTCAAGGGATGTTATCTGCTAATGCCACCAATGCCTTTGCGGCAATTCAAGGAATTGATCCAAAGTATGAAGGATCAGTAGTACCAATTGCTGAGCATATGCAACAAGGGCGTTTGTCATCATTGCAATCGGGTAAATTTAATATCATTCTGGGTAAGTATTTAGCAGACTCTCTAGGCGTCAAAGTTGGCGATAAAATTACCCTTATTGTGCCACAAGCAAATCTAACACCTGCTGGCATGATTCCGCGCTTAAAGCAGTTTAAAGTCTCAGGCATTTTTAGTGTGAGTTATCAATATGATAGTTATTATGCATTGGTTAATATCAATGATGCCGCTAAACTATTCCAAATGGGTAACTCAGTTAGCGCTTTGCAGCTTGGGGTCAAAGATATTTATCAAGCACCGTTCTTAAAGGAGACGTTAAACACGAAAATATTGCCAGATTTCTATATGGCGCGCGATTGGACGGATGAGAATAAGAGCTTCTTTCAAGCATTGCAGATGGAAAAAACGATGATGTTCTTTATCTTGATGCTGATTATTGCCGTGGCAATTTTTAATTTATTATCCTCGCTGGTGATGGTTGTTACTGATAAACGTTCAGATATTGCAATTATGCGTACCTTAGGCATGTCATCGCGGCAAATTATTATGACCTTTATTATTCAAGGATTAGCAATTGGTGTGATTGGTACGATTATTGGTATTATTTTAGGTGTCGTATTATCGGTTAATGCGACAGAAATTGTTAATTGGATTCAGGTGGTATTCCATGTGCAGTTCTTAAGTCCAAGTGTGTATCAAATTGATTTTATTCCATCAAAGCTTGTTATGAGCGACTTAGTGCATGTAGCCATTGCGTCACTTATTTTAAGCTTCTTAGCGACACTTTATCCAGCGTGGAGTGCTTCAAGAGTTCAACCGGCGGAGGCGTTGCGTTATGAGTGATTTACAATTGGATCAATATGCTATTTTTTGTGAAGGTGTTGATAAAGTTTATAAAGAAGGTAAGCTTGAAACTGGTGTTTTGCATGGCATTGATTTGCGTGTCGAGTATGGACAAAAGGTCGCAATTTTAGGGCAATCTGGCTCTGGCAAAACCACACTGTTGAATATGCTCGCGGGTCTCGATTCACCAAGCAAGGGCCAAGTTTATCTTGCGGGAAAGCGCATGGATGCATTGTCACCCAATAAACGTGCTTTGCTAAGAAACAGGCATTTAGGTTTCATTTATCAATTTCATCATTTATTGCCTGAGTTTAGTGCGCAAGATAATGTGATGTTGCCATTGATGATGCGTAAAGATATCGCTAAAGCGAAAGCACAAAAAGATGCTGTGCAAATGCTTGAAGCGGTGGGACTCGCACATCGCATTAAACACAAGCCTGGTACATTATCAGGAGGTGAACGCCAACGTGTTGCTATCGCGCGTGCTTTAGTGACTAAGCCTAGTTGTATTTTGGCAGATGAACCAACTGGCAACCTTGATGCTGAGAATTCTGAGAAAGTATTGCAATTAATGCATCAATTGAGTAATGAATTTAAAACTGCATTTGTTGTTGTAACACATGACGAGCGCTTCGCTCGCGAAATGGATAAGGTATATCGACTTACGGATGGGCGTATAGAATAGCTTACTTGAATATTAGTACTTAATTCAAAGTCTTTCCCATACTTCAAAATCAAAATCACATTCATTGTTCTGATCTTTATGATAACTGCGTTGCCCGATGCGTCTAAATGTTTCTTCTTGCCATTGCGGGAAAAAAGCATCAGCCTCTTTTAATGCATGGACTTTGGTAATGTATAAGCGATCGACAAAGGGTAAGAACACACTATAGATCTCAGCGCCACCGATGATAAATATCTCATAATGTGGTTTGTCTTTGGCTAGATTAAGAATATGCTCAACATCGTGAATGATGGCACACTTGTCTTGTATGTAATCTTTTTGACGTGTCAGGATGATATTCTTGCGATTAGGTAGCGCGCGTCCAATCGAGTCAAAGGTCTTGCGACCCATGACGATATAATTGTTTTCAGTTAGTTTTTTAAAGTTTTTCAAATCATCAGATAGTTTCCAAGGTAAGCTATTTTTAATGCCAATGCCTTGTTTTTGATCATATGCAACGATAATTGATAACATAATGGATTTCCCTTTTTAGTCATTAAAATCAATGGAAGGCATTGTAGCGCAAAATTCAGCAAGATTGGGCATGAAATTGTATTTAATGCAAACAACTAAAACCTTTATTTGTCTAGTTTGTAGCCTTTTTGGCGGGTGCAATAAATTATTCAAAAAAGTGCTTGACCGAGTTGGGTAAATCCGCTTTAATATGCGGCATTGGCCAGATAGCTCAGTCGGTAGAGCAGAGGACTGAAAATCCTCGTGTCGGCAGTTCGATTCTGCCTCTGGCCACCATAATAGAATATTCGGAGCATAGCGCAGTTTGGTAGCGCATCTGGTTTGGGACCAGAGGGTCGGGGGTTCGAATCCCTCTGCTCCGACCATTTTTTACCGTCAATGGCGGAAGAGAAAATGCGCCCGTAGCTCATCTGGATAGAGCATCGGCCTTCTAAGCCGAGGGTAGCAGGTTCGAATCCTGCCGGGCGTACCATTAAAAAGAATTTATGGTGGGCGTAGCTCAGTTGGGTGAGATCGTTAAGAAACTGTGAAACAGTTTTAGATCGAACGGGCGGAGCACGGACAGCGCAGCACCGGTTTTCTTAGTGAGGCACGAGCCGAACTTAGAAAAAGCAGCTCTAGCAACTTAGGCTGCAATATTACAATTTATGGTGGGCGTAGCTCAGTTGGTAGAGCCCCGGATTGTGATTCCGGTTGTCGTGGGTTCAAGTCCCATCGTTCACCCCAGTCTTTGCGGACGTGGCGAAATTGGTAGACGCACTGGATTTAGGTTCCAGCGGGCAACCGTGGGAGTTCGAGTCTCCCCGTCCGCACCAAGCAATCATATTATAACGCCTCAAATCATCTCATTATAATCTTTAATCCCTTGTTTTATAAGGCTTCACGTGTTCATAACGTTTTATAGCATCTCATAAGGACTTGCATTTAAATGTATAGTAAAGTGTATAGTGGAAAAGGCAATAAGGCATTTTTGTGCTAAACTTCATTTCACTATACACTTTGGAATATACACTATGAAGCTGACAGATACTAAAATAAAGGCTTTGAAGGCAATGGATAAGCTATATCGTGTTAATGATGGTAATGGGTTATATATATCAATTAAAGCAAATAATAGTAAAGCATGGGAGTTTCGCTATACACTAAATGGTAAGGCGAATTGGCTTGGCTTTGGTTTATATCCCAATGTTTCATTAAAGCAAGCACGAGGGCTAGCACAGGAATATAGAGCTTTAATTGCAAATGGAGTTGACCCAAAAACTTATAAAGACAAACAGAAAGCAGAAAATGATAAGACGCTTGAGCATATTGCTGCCTATTGGTTAGATGTCAAAAAGAATGAATTTTCTGCTAGTCATTACAAACAAACCGTTAGTAGGCTAAATCGCTTCATTTTGCCAACTTTTGGGAAAAGGAGTATTGATAAGATAGAGGCTCCAGAAGTTGTTAGGTTTTTAAAAAGTTTTGAAGTCGAAGGGCATTTTGAACAGCGAAATAAAGTTAAAGGTCACTTGAATCAAATCTTTGCTTATGGTGTGGCTAGTGGTATATGTTCCCATAATCCAGTAGCGGGCATCAGCCCTGTTTTAAAAGTAGCAAAAGGCAAAAACTATGCAGCAGTAACAAAGCCAGAGGATATAGGTCAGCTTCTGCGTGATATTGATAATTACCATGGTTTTTATACTACAGTTATGACATTAAAGCTTGCCCCTTATGTGATGTTGCGCCCTGGTGAATTAGCGGCACTTGAGTGGGAGGAAATACACGAAGATGAGCGACAAATACATATTAAGCCAGAGCGTATGAAAATGCGCAAAGCACATATGGTGCCATTGTCAAAGCAAGCATGGGCTATTATTGAGCAAATGAAATTATATTCTAGTAATGGAAAATACGTTTTCCCCAGCGCAAAAAAGCCTAATAATCCTGTGAATATAAACTCGTTAAGATTAGCATTGCGAGCAATGGGTTATAAACATTCATCAGATAGCGCAGAACCAATGCAAGAAGGAGATAAGCCAAAGCATGACACGCATGGTTTTAGGCATATGGCAAGTACACGACTTTATGAAATGGCAAGCATATATGGTTTTCATGGTGATATGATAGAGCTGCAGCTAGCGCATGCCGAATCCAATAAAGTAAAAGCGGCTTATAACCATGCGCAATATATCAAAGAGCGTACTAGAATGATGCAAATATGGGCAGATTACCTAGATAACCTAAGAGATGGTAAGAATGTCGTTAATATGTCTGATTTTAAAACGGGGTAGTTGATATTTTAGTATCAAATGGATTTACTCAATCACCCCTATCCTCAAATTGAGGAAGTTAAAACAAGAGCTGCAATACCCAAGCCCCCAATGGGGGTGGTGTTTTGAGCATATGTATTACATATCTTTAAGTGCTGACTTACTACCCTAGGCAGCAATTTTATTTTAAACTATCACAACATCTTAAACAGTGTCTAGGCTCGCTACCGAATAGCTGATTATCCACCAGTGTGGCACTGTTTTACCTAGTGGATGCTTGGGAAAGCAAATGGAGTTTAAAAAAGAATTTTTACCGCCCCCATTGGAGTTAACTTATCATGAACTAATTGAAAGGTGGGGGCTGCCAGACAATAACTCGACAGTCAAATATATTGCTGATTTAATTAATAATCACAATCTAAAGGGCTTGGTGAAAAGCCCCCGCGGGCTAAAAAAATATCAGCCAATTAGATTAGATTTGAGTAACAGTTTAATTGATGCTCAGATATGTGGTATTAGCAACCTTAGGCGAGATATAAAAATCGGGCTGCGTTCAATTCAAGCATTATTATTTGCTAGGTCAGAGTGCATAGAATATATAGAGGAAAGCGGCGTTACCGTGACAGATGACGAATTTTTGCATACTTGGCTTATGAGAAAGCTACATGAGTGTATCAATGATGTTCAAGTTATGATTGATGAAGGGAGTGTAGGCTCTGTTTTTTTAGATGCTCAAACATCTAAAGAGATATATTCAGCTCTAATAAATTATGTTGGCTATGAGGAATTACCTAATAGCCCAATACAGGTGCAAAATTTGTTGTATTCTGAGCATGAGGGGCGATTGCGCTTGCGTATTGGCAATATGGTGAATGATTCTTATATTATTACCACATATAAAGTCGAGCAAAAAAGCCTTTATTCAATGAATATTGAGGCGCCTATATTTGATGAGTCACAGCTATACTTTGCATATGCAGATATTGCGGAATTTGAGGAAAGTTTAAGTAATAAGAGTAGTAATGATGAGTCAAGAGGTAATGATGCTTTAAAGAGCGTACAAAAACAAACGGAGAGGGAGTTAGTCTTGAAAGTTGCTATAAATCTCGGTGTGATAAAGAAAAACCATACAAAGGCAGAGGTTCATGAAATACTGACACAGGCATCACCAGATTTATTTGCTTTAGCAAAAACAACTTTTAATGACTTTTTTAAGAAGCAGCAGTTATTTACCCTAAATTCTGGACGAAGAAGCATGGAAGATACTGCAAAAAAACACTAAATGTAGAGTGACTTTCATTTTTTTTCAATATACCTGAACCCTTTATTTAATAAGGGTTTAAATGTGGGGTGATTGGTTAATTACCCCATATTCACCCCCTTTTTATTTGTCTTTTTTATTTCCCATAATACACCACAAGACGCGGCGCCATGTCTTGTTAAGTAATAGTTTTATAAACATGTATTTAAGGGAGGGTTAGACAATGAACTCAAATATTATTAAGTTGCCTTGCGTGGTAGAGAAAACAAGCCTTTCTACTGCATCAATATATCGATTAGCCAAAGAGGGAAAATTTCCCGCACCTATTAAGTTAAGCGAGCGCTCTAGCGGCTGGTTGGAGTCAGACATTAACCAATGGATAGATAACCGCATAAAAGCGCGCGATAGCAAAGTAAACAAGGGGGTGAAGGTATGATTAGTATTAAAGAATATAAAGCATTTAAACAAGCAGTGTCCGCAAGGGAGCTATACGAGTTATTAGGTTTTGATTTTAGTAACTGGTCGAGATGGTGCAAGAAAAATATCGTTAACAATGAATATGCTTTAGTTAATGAAGATTATATGGGGTTCGTCATTAAGACGAGCGGTAATGAAACACAAGATTTTGCATTAACTATAGACTTTGCCAAACGTCTTGCAATGATGGCAAAAACTGACAAGGGTGAGCAGGCACGCAAGTATTTTATTGAGTGTGAGAAAAAGCTACACAGTGTTGTTAATACCTATACGTTCACAGAGTCAATTAATGCCGTATCAAAACAGATTGATGAAATTAAGCAAATGGGTAGTGCCTGGGGGAAAGTGGGTGCGAGCTTAAAAAGAACCAAAAAGGAAGCTAGAAAAGAGTTTAAAAGGCTCGTTAATGAAGCGCAGTATTCGCTGGATTTAGGTTTTCATGATGACTTAGTAAGTAAAGAGGGGTAAGGCTATGTTAAGTACTGAAATTCAATTAAGTAAACGTCAATTAAGAACACTTGAAGAACTCACTTTAAGAGGTGAAATATCAAGATTTGAGTTAAACCGTTATGCAGGGTTGAATACGCCTGAAACGATAAGGCAGTTGCGTAATAAGGGGTGTGTTATCCATATGGTAAAAAAACCACGTATTGACCAATACGGTGTAAAGGTTTACACAGGTTTTTATCATCTTGATGATAGCCAGAAAGATGTAGCACGTCAGATAGTTGCATCTGGAAATGGCAAGGATGGTAAAAAATGATGGTGGCAAATAATAAGAAGTTTAATGTAGAAGTAAAAGGGAACCCGCTTAATAGTCCCCTGTTTACTCCGCCCCCTCGACAAGTGCAGCAGTTATTTTCGTTGGCTCAAACAATTCAATCAAAGCGAAGCAGTTATGCGCTTATAAATGTATCAATAATTCCACCTTGGCTTTGTGCTAAGATTTTGCTAAGCTCTGCCGTGTTGGTCGTCAAAAGCCAGCGCAAATTGTCGGGCTTCAAAACCCATGAAACTAACAGCGGAGCTTATCAGTCCGTAAAACTTGATAATCACAATACGATTATATTTAATTTATGGCTATTCATTAGCTCATGGTTTTGTATGGTCGGGTGGATGCGCAAATACAATACCCTTTTTAGGGGAATAGCGCATGCTGTTTCTGTTAGGGCAGTTTTGAACCACCCGACTTTCAAGGAAAACCTAACAGGAGCTAAAAAAATGGCAGTTAAGTATTATTGTTCATCACAGTCGCGGGTCACTTTATCAATACGTATTATTTGTAATCACATGGGGGTGCGTTATGGATTTGCGTGAGTTTATGGTTAGTTGCGGTCATACGCCCCCAGAAGGCATTGAGCTAGGCAGGATTATACGTTTCCCCGCACCAAATAAAGGCCAAGACAATAAAGCCGCTTGGTTAATTATGTTTAACGAGGAATGTGCTGTGTTTAGTGATTGGATTAGCCATGAAAAGCATGTGTGGCATGCCAATATGGATAATATGACGCATACAGAGAGAGTGACAACATACAATGAAGCTATTGAGCGTGCTGAATCACTAAAAAAAGAACTTGCGCAGCAGCAAGAAGATGCAGCAAAAAGATGTCAGTATATTCTAGATAATTCAAAAAAAGCACTTGATAGTCATGATTATTTAGTTAAAAAAAGCGTTGTATCTTTTGGATTGCGTTGGGCGCCTCATCTTCAAGGGATAGATAATGCGCTAATCGTCCCTATTTATGGCTTTAATGACGATATGTCATTGCAATCGCTACAAATTATTTCACCAAAAGGGGATAAACGCTTTTTCAAGGGTGGCAAGAAGGCGGCAGGCTTTTACCCCTTACAGGTAAGAGAAGATAAGGACGCTAAGATATTAATTGCAGAGGGTTATGCCACAGCAGCAAGCTGGGCAATGATTCAACCAAATGATGGTGTTTACTGTGTGTTTGATGCGGGTAATTTAAAACAAGTTGCCGTGTCACTACGTAAGCGTTACCCATTCAATAAAATCGTTATATGCGCAGACAATGACCGTATGGGTGCAAAAAACACAGGCGTGTTAGCAGCCAGAGAAGCAGCCGAAGCCGCTGATTGTGATTATATCGTGCCACGATTTGAAGAAGGTGAAAAAGGCACAGATTGGAATGATTGGCTCAGTGCTAGGGGGATGCTGAATATGAGGGGGCGAGGATGAGTAGTGTTAACCAAATGACTAAAGATACAGACCAAATAACGGCAGAACTTCAGGCGCAAAAGAAAATGATTTCACCTGTAAAGCTGGGTGAGTTTTTGAATATACGGCTTAAGCCTGCTGATTTTTTATTGTATCCCATAATAGAGGAGCAAGGCTTGGCAATGATATATGCCATGCGTGGCGTAGGAAAGACGCACGTAAGCTTAAATATTGCATATGCAGTAGCAGCAGGTATTAACTTTTTAAAATGGAGCGCCCCGCGCAAGGCTAAGGTTTTATTTATTGATGGGGAAATGCCTGCTTATACATTACAAGAGCGTTTAAAAAGTATTGATAACGGCAGGAAGCTTGCAGACGATACATTAAGCATTATAACCCCTGATTTGCTAGAGGATAAAATATCTCCAGATTTATCAACAATAAGGGACACCAGTTTGATTGAGGATGCAGTTAACGATGCTGAATTAATTATCGTGGATAATATCAGTACCTTATGCCGTAATGGCAGAGATAATGAAGCAGATAGTTGGATACCAGTGCAGGAATGGGCGCTTAAGTTACGAGCTAAAGGGAAAGCGGTTTTATTTATCCATCATTCTAATAAGAACGGTGACCAACGTGGAACCAGTAAGAAAGAAGACGTACTCAGCACAGTAATAAAACTTGAGCATGAAGAAGGCTATAGCGCGGAGGATGGTGCGGCTTTTAAGGTCAGTTATACTAAAGCACGTTTGTTTTATGGCGAAGATGCCAAGCCCTTTAAAGCAGCTTTAACCAGTGACGGTTGGGTGTGTGAGGATTTTGACGATGGTATCGATGATAAAGTGATGGCAATGCTTCAAGAAGGAATGAAGCAGATAGATATAGCCAAGGAACTTGAACTTGAAAGATATCAAGTGTCTAGAATCATCCAAAAGCGTCAAAAATGCGATGGAATTATAAGGGGTGTATGATGAGGTTTTTGATTAAATTACGAGCCAGAATTTGCCATGCTTTTCGTGAAAAAATAAAAGTAATTTTTGTAAATGTTGCAATGTTGCACTCCCTTAGGGGCTGCAACATTGCAACAAATCGAAAAACGCTGCAACAAATGCTGCAACAGTAACAGGTGAAAAATATGCTTCAAACCCTTATTTTATATAGTTGTTGCAACTGCAACTTTTTCTGCAACAAACTGCAACTGGATGCTATTTGAGCTGCAACAAAATCGGCTATTTTTGTTGCACGTAATTTTTAATAATATGATCGCAAAATCTACACATTTTGCCATGCTAAAGGTGACAAAAAATGAGCGAAGTTATAAGGCAAAAAAACATCAATTTTGGGGGTGAGATTCCCTTTGGTGAACCTGAAAAATCAACACCAAAAACACTGGTTGATTTAGTACCATATGGAATAACACCATTAGATGCTGCCTATGTCAGGAGTCAGCTTATCCATACGCGCTGGTTTTCACGGTATGCAATCATCGAACAGTATTGCCAAGTATGGATTGAAGAATATTACACTGCGGATTGCCCAATAAAACGCACTAACTTAGCCAGACGAAAAGCGAATAATTGGATACGCCAATATTTAAGCAAATAACGCAGTAAATAATTCATATCACAGTATTAAAGCTTAACAGGAGTGACTTAAAATGAACGTTCAAAAATCAATTGGTTATAAACTTATACAACATATCATCGGTGAGCACTATGCGGATATAGTGTGCGACCTTGCACAAGGTAATGCTCGCGGAATGATTTATATCCCCATATATATACAAACAGCTTTAAAGCTTAAGAAGGTTTTACCCAGAGAGGTACTCGTTCAATTGGTAAATGAGTTTGGAGGACAGCGTTTATATGTGAGCAAAAGAGAATATCACCGTGATAAAAGGGCTTTTGCAAAACGAAGCATTATTCAATACATGGTTAACAAAGGTTATAGCGAAGCTGAGATTGTTGATATATGTGGGTTTCATAAAAAAACCATTAAGAAGGCTGTGCTGGCATTGTAGTACTTACTGTGTATCTCAACTTTTTCAACTAACCCATTAACTAATTTTTCTCCCACCCTCCCAGTGAGGGTTGGAATGATTAAAGTTTAACCTCTGAAATGAAGAGGTTAAAATATTCCCAAGTTTAAGCTCTTGAATTTGCAAGAGCGTTTAAAGTGGTTATATTGCCTAAATCGACTATTGCACTATATGTTTGAAATTGCCTTAATCCCTTTTGTTATATGCCTTTAAGAGGTGGTAACCTAGTCCTACACCCAGTAATCCGAAAACCCACGCAGAAAGTGTTTTCTGCGCGTATCAAACCTGCGTTGCTACAAGGGCTAGGAAGTACCTTAAAAATTGGGTTATATAGATTCTTTTGATATAGCACACTCGACTTTATAAGCTCCGTATTGAAATTGAAATGCTCTTATGCAAGCGTCTGATTTAGGAAAATAAACTATTTCCTCCCAGCAAGGTTTAGGCGGAGGAATCAAATCGCCTTGGTCAGTGTATTTGTTTTCTTTTAAAATAAATTTTTTGCCATATGTGCGAGCCCCATATATAGCCAATTGCTTTTGCGCTAGTATGGAAAAATATATAACATTATTTGTGGAATCTAATAGGCATTGATAAAACATAACCCATTTATAATGCCATACATTATTTTCAAGTTTATTCGCCCCTTTAATGGCGTTATTGTATTCATTTAAGCTTATATTAAATTTTGTTATAGATGAGTTTAGCCTGTTTAATAACAAAATAATATTTGGGTATTTTAAAGTCATAAGCTTTAATTCTACTATGCTAATGGGTGGAATTAATGTCTCAAATTGGATTACATTTCTGGTAGGGTCTGACCGCTGGTGTTCATTATTTAGATCATTCTTAAGTTTAATCAAATACTTTTTGAGCTCAAAGACTCTGGTTAAGATAGCATTTATCATAGCGATATTATTGCTAATTGAAACATGCTCACAATTTTTCTGTTGCTTTTTATAAAGTATTATATTGGTTATAAGCGCAATGATACCACCAAAAAGGGCACCAAAAAGGGCACTAAAAAGAGCAATCCACATAACGATGTCCTTATTGACTGTGTGAGAGAGAAACAGTATTCGCAAGTATAGTAAAAATTTCAGATTGTGAGTGATATTTTGTGTGTATTAGTTTTAAGTATTATCAATAATTGCAGATGTCTTCGCTTTTAATGGGGATTGGTATTATTGGTCTGAGTACATAAGGAGAGGGGGAAGTTATTGGATTAAAGTGAGATATAAAATCATCGATTATTAAGACTAATTTATTTTTAGCTTTTGTCTTATCTTTATAGTAAGGGTAGTCGTCGAGTGTTTCTTTAGATATTATAATCTCTATAATTTTTGAATATGTACTTGGCGACCCATCATGCTTCAGAGACCAATCAATATAGCATTTATAATCGCTGCCATGACCATTATATTGATGGCGATACTTAGCATCTTCAGGTAAACAAGCGTGATTTTTAATATAATCAATTAGCTCTTGTCCAATACTTTCTGAGTCCATAGGTTGTTCCTTTTATCTAGTCGGTACTGTAAGTTTTTGCCCACTGTTATTATGAATCTTAATATTTGTGTTCAAAAATTTAATTAAGCTTTCAATTTTATGCTTATTAACTATGAGTACTTGCATAATTGGTGAAGTGTGTTGAAGCTCAGAGTTTGTAATAATTTTTATATTTTGACTCCTATTTACTACTCTATGGATAGCCCAATCATACTGTTTAATCACTGGATTGATATCGCTTCCACTGTTAGTCTCATAGTCAATAACCCATATATCTGCATTAGTTGCGATTATAGGGATTACTATTGAAGGGTATGGTTTATTATCACCTTCAATCAATGGGGTCGGTGAGAAGTTTTCCATGGTTTGGCATATCTGTTGCTGTGCTTTATAAAAATTATTTCTGGAGTCTGCTGAATCAAAGCATTTATTTGAGTTCATTTGATGAAAGTTGCCATTAATTGTATATGGTGCTGACTGACCATCTTTAATATTAAAATTAATAACTCTATAGTTGATATCTCTGCCTGAAGCTAGCTTATGTTTTTTAGTAACTAGCTGACAGACAACATCACTGGAATAGCTCTTAGTAGTGTCATTGTCTTTATCACAAATACTTTTAGGTGCTTTGACAAGGATTAAATTTGTTCCTTCTTGAGCTCCTTTGCATTCAATCATATAATTTTTCTCAAAAAACGCAGCAATGATATCAACTTCAATGTTATCCCTGCCAATGAGTTCCCCCATTCTAATTTCTGATCGTTCTTGCTTATTGATTAATTTATCAATTGATTGGCACACTTCGAATTCAAGTAGATAGCCATTCTTGACGGCAATATCTTGAATGATTTTAATAGAGTTATGAGTATTATCGCTATTGTTTGACATGTCCTATCCTTGTGTATGAGCCGTAAATATTAACTAACTTTTCAGTTCAGATATGAGTATAGTAAAATTATTAATCAGTGCCAGTGTGGGTTTGAGTGCAAATAGCATGGTATTATTACACTGCTAATTGACATATTTAAAGCCATTTGCCATTTTGACTATTTGTTAAAAAGCTCAAACTTTAAGGGTCTCTATTGCAAGGAAAATAGTTCTTAATATTTTTAACGGTATAGGTTATGGATGCGTCTTTATTTATTGAGATTCCTTTAATAAATATTTCTTTCAATGAAAAACCCTGCATGAACTGTTGTTTAGTAATATATATGTCATGTATTACATCTTTTTCAGAGGTTTTCCCTATGAGTGGTATGATTTGGATATGCAGATTATTATTTTTCAAACCTGAATAGCGGACTCTCCATTGCTGTACAGTAATTGTATTTTCTATTATCGAGAAAAAATGATCACTTGAATTACTAGGTTTTTCCCATCGCCATCCTTTTTTACTACCTTTAACAGCTACAAATGGCTCTTTTGTCATAAATTTGCCTTCTGTATTAGCAATAACTCCAATAATCCCAGCATAAAAGCTAGGGCTTGTGAACACTAAAGATTTTATATCACCATCATCGTATATGTAGGTGTCACTCCAATCTGATGGATTAGGAGAGCCAAAACCATTTCTTAAGTTTTGAGTATTTATTTTTCTTTGTTGCATAATTATATATCTAGAAGAGACAAACATACTATCACCTATATTGGAGACTAAAATATCCTTAGTTGGCGGAGGGGAAAAAGATACACCTTCTTTTAAACATTTAATATTCTCAGTAAGTGCTTTAGGGTTTGGGTTTTTGTATGTGTATTTATCAGTAAAAATAGCACATGAGCAAAGAATAAAGGGTAAAATGCAAATCAATATGCTTTTCATTATGTATACTCCAATACATATCACGTTGTTATGCGAAATTTTAGACTACATTATTTAGTTGTGCCAGTAGTTGAAATTCTTTGTATTTCAGTTAACAAAGAATTTAGACCATTAAACCTAGTGAACTGAATCACTCTTATTCATATTATCCCAAGAGATAAAAGCATCAGCACTTAAATTAAAGCGCTTACTTAGTTTGGCTATTTGCTCTAAGGTTAGCTGGCGATGTCCATTTAAAAATTTAGAAACATTTCCTTGATTGCCAAAGATGTCTACAAGGTCTTTTTGCTTAAGGTTATACTCTGCCATAAGAAATTGAACCAATCTGTTGGGCGTGGTTAGCTCCGAAAGCTCGGGCAAATACATGTTTTCATAATCAGCAATGTGCCGTTCTATTATCTCCAAAATCGGTAAATATTCGTGCTGAGTGTTATCACCTATAAAGTCAGCCAGCTCTAGGGATAAATTTATTAGCTGATTTAGTTCGATATTATTTGTTGGTGGCTTAAACCATGGCGCAACCACACTCAGTGCTTGCTGTGTTTTTTTTGTTTCTAACATCGTTATATGCCTCCATTTAATAACTTCATTTGATTTGCACGCTTACTATATTCTGCATGAGTCCAAATTGCTCTGGTGTATACTTTTTGCCTGTTGTAGTGAATGGTAGTAATTAATCTATAGGCATTACCACCAATATTAAAAACTGTATACCTCCCCACTGAGTCAACGCTATTAGCAAATGACTCTCTTAGCTCATGCAGACTTTTTGCAGTAGATAATTTTATCTTGCACGCCCATTCAAGCAGAGGTTCTGTTGCTTGAGTATTGTGCTCACAGTATGCGATGAGCATTGCTCTACTGATTAGGTGCATGTTTTAAATACTGGTTGGTAGGTTCTTACATAAGAATATGTCATTATGACATATAAATCAATCATATTATTTTAAAGGTACTTTTAAGCAGTTCAATGCTGGCAGGTTTGACATGCGCAAAAAGCATTTTCTCATTGCCTGTAAAAATTGATTTCGTTTCGTTCTGTATACCTATGTAAATGGGGAAAGTATTCAAAAAGCGAAATACCTACCGAGGAAAGCATAATTTAAGCAATTAAAGCAAGGTACAGATTTGTACCTTGGTCAATATGAATCCAATAATAGAAAATATGATGAATATAACCTATCAAAAAGCGAAATACCTATCGAGGAAAGCATAATTAAATATGCGCTAAAAAAGGCGTGATTCAAGTTCCGCCATTGGAGTAGGTTAAAAACCAGTCAGGTAAGACGGTAAAACGCTTAACTTTGGTAGGCTCAATTTTGAGCTCACCTAATGTTGGTTTTAGTTGTGAGACTTACTTAACTTGAGGTGGTCAATGAAATTTCATGCAAGGGGGCATATTGCGATAAGTGTCCCCTGTAATGTACCCATGCGGAATGATTTAATTTTTAAATACTTTAACTTCAATGGTTGCAAGGTTTTCTTAGAGTCTCCCCGTCGCACCAAATAATCATATTATAACGCCTCAAATTATCTCATTATCATCTTTAATGCCTTGCTTTATAAGGCTTTACGTGTTCATAACGTTTTATGGTATCTCGTAAGGACTTGCGTTCAAGTGTTTACTTATAGTGTCTCTGATTTAGCCGTCACTTAGTGAGTATATCTAATCAATCAGTGCTATTGACTGATAAATAGATCTTAATCAGCAAAAATTTATGATCAGATTGTGGTGGATGGTCTTAAATACCATGAGATTTTGATGTCTTTAATGGCAAAATCCCATAGTTTAATGAACAATCTGCTGAGCAGTTACTTATTTTACAGTATTTAGTGTTGATCATTTGGCGAATGCTTTTTTACCGATATCTTTGCGGTGATATTCATTCTGCCAAGTAATGCTATCTACTAATTTATAGGCATGATTATAAGCTTCTTCGATATTGCGACCTAACGCAGTAGCGCAAAGTACGCGACCACCGTTGGTGACAATACTTGCCTCATCACGTTTGGTCCCAGCGTGAAAGACTTTGCTATTGGTGTCATGAATTTGATCAAGTCCAATAATGATGTCACCTGTATTATAGTGATTAGGGTAGCCATCAGCTGCCATGACCACGCCTAGGGCTGTGCCTGGATTCCAGTGGGCTTCATATTCGTCAAGCTCTTCATTTAATGCGGCAAATGCAAGTTCAACTAAATCAGACTCTAAGCGCATCATAATAGGTTGTGTTTCAGGGTCGCCAAAGCGGCAATTAAACTCCAGTGTTTTAATTTCGCCATTTGGCATAATCATGAGTCCGGCATACAAGAAGCCCTTGTAGGCTTCTCCTTCATTCTTCATGCCATCAAGGACAGGCTGAATAATTTGTTGCATGACTTGTTGGTGAATTTTATCAGTGACGATAGGCGCTGGCGAGTAAGCACCCATACCACCAGTATTCGGACCTTTATCACCATCATCACGTGCTTTATGATCTTGTGAACTTGCCATAGCTAATGCATGTGTGCCATCACACAACACAATAAAGCTTGCCTCCTCACCATTTAGGAACTCTTCGATAACAATCTCGCAACCGGCATCGCCAAAGCGATTTCCTTCAAGCATGTCTTCGATCGTGCTTTCGGCTTCATCCATGCTTTGGGCAATAACAACTCCCTTGCCTGCAGCTAAGCCACTAGCTTTGATAACAACAGGTAAACTCATTTCTTTAAGATACATCTTGGCTTTGTCAACTTCGGTGAAGTTTTGATAGCGCGCTGTTGGGATGTTGTACTTGGTCATAAAATCCTTGCTAAAGGCTTTAGAGGATTCCAGTTGTGCACATTGCTTTTTGGGGCCTAAGCAATTTAAACCATGCGCTTCAAATTCATCGACAATGCCAAGGCTAAGAGGTAATTCAGGACCGACAATAGTTAGTTCAATTTCATTATCTTTGGCAAAGTTTACTAAATGTGGAATATCAGTCACCGCAATGTCAATATTGCTAACCTTGGCTTCATATTCAGTGCCAGCATTACCAGGGGCGACGTAGATATGTGTGGCATGCTCAGATTGAGCAAGTCTCCACGCTAGCGCGTGTTCACGACCACCATTACCAATAACTAATATTTTCATGCAGGATTCCTTCGGCATTTCACTTACAGACTTTAAGTGCTTGTTAGTATACCTGCCATAAACCATATTACAATGCTTCTTGTCTTACCTTTTGACTGTAAAGTAGCGCATAATCATTTGCTGCAATTAAGATGTGCTGTACAATTGAGCAAAATTTGTGAGATGAAATAGATAAGGGATGATGTGAAGCATAATCATAATTCAAAACATAGCGTACTTATCATGGCAGGAGGAACTGGTGGACATATATTTCCAGCGTTAGCGGTAGCAGATGAGCTTAAGCGTCAAAATATCGAAGTCTCTTGGCTTGGTACTGAATATGGTCTAGAGACTAGACTGGTCGGTGAGCGTTATCCACTGTTTTATCTATCAGTTCGTGGTGTGCGTAAAAAAGGCATGTTAAAAAAACTGAGTTTACCCTTTAGCTTAAGTTATGCAGTTTTGCAGGCGATGCGTGTTATTCGCAAACAAAAAATTAAAGTGGTTATTGGTTTTGGCGGTTATGCCGCAGGACCTGGTGGTCTAGCAGCGCGCCTTATGCGTGTGCCTTTAATCATTCATGAGCAAAATGCGCGTCCAGGGATGACCAATAAGACACTCGCTAAATTTGCGCGTAAAGTTTTGTGCGCTTTTCCAACCAGTGCCTTTAAAACAAAGTCAAATATTGAGGTGATTGGTAATCCGATTCGTGATGAAATTAAGGTGTTGCATGAGCAAAAGCATGATTTTTATAAGCATGTATTAAATGTTTTGGTATTAGGGGGGAGTCAAGGGGCTAAGATATTAAATGATGCAATGCCAGAATTTGTGCGTGACTTACCAAAGGATGCTTGCGTTAATCTATGGCATCAAACAGGTGAGAAAACCTATGAAGAGACCAAGGAGGTCTATAATTCGTTAGCTTTTGATTATAAATGTGAGCTTAAAGTTGAGCCTTTTATTAGTGATATGGCTGCAGCTTATCAGTGGGCAGATATTGTTGTTTGTCGTGCGGGCGCTCTAACTGTTTCCGAGGTGGCTTGTGCCGGTGTGCCTGCTTTCTTTATACCTTTTGCTCAAGCGGTAGATGATCATCAGTATCATAATGCGCAATTTCTAGTTCAGGCGGAGGCAGCAATTTGTATCCGTGAGCAGAATTTTAATGCACAAAAGTTAATGGCTTTTGTGCGTGCAATGGACATGAACCGTGCCGAGCTTGAGAAAATGTCAAATCATGCAAAGGGGGTTGCAAAGTTAGATGCGGTTGAAAAAGTTGTAACAGAGGTGAAAAAATATCTTGCTGTTTGATTGGCGTTAGGTATTTAGAAAAAGTACGTGACTTCAATGAGTGGAAGTAAGTAAGCCAGTTTAAATCAAGAAATTAATTTATGCGACAAGATGACTCAATTGAACTTGAGCTGTTAGCGATTCTTGCCGCATTAGATGCTTTTTTACATTGGGTAAAGCCTTTTTCATAATGATTGTATCGCTTAAGTTGTGATTAGACATATAATCACGTATTTGTAGTGGTAATTTAGTCTGAACTGTTTGCTCAAAACCACTGCACTCAAGATAGTTGGCACCAAACTGTGTAAATGCATATAACACATCACAATTAAACTTATCAGTAAGCGCTTCAATGTGAGCGAGTAATTTCGCTGCAATTTTTTGATTACGATGTGCTTTGTGTGTTGTTAATGCTTTGACAATCATAGCATTGTGATAGATTTCAATGTGAGCAACGCCGGCCAGTTCGTTGCTCTTGGTAAAAAAGCCAAAAAAGAGCTGTCTTGGGCTAAAAAACCATTCAGCATTAAAAAAGTTTACATCAGCAAAAAGTTGTTGAACTTGTGATTGATGTGCTTTTGTTAGTGCTTGAATCGTCATAAAGCGCTCCTTAAGTATTAGCTTTTTTGCTTTGTGGTTGTATGAATTTTTGTTTTATTTCGTCAGGTAGCACTTTTAATGCGTTAGAACAACGCGTTACGGTGCTAATGCTGACCCCGAGATTCTTAGCAATTTCACGCTGAGGCTTTTCACCTAATATCATAAGCTCTGCTAAAGCATAGCGATTAGATATTTGATTTTTTTCCTCGAGTGTGAACAAAAAATCCAATAATTTTGTCATTTCAGTTTCATCATTTGTCTGTTGTAATAATTTAACTAAGTTTTTCCAGTTGGATTCCATGATCATGCGACCAAATTTTTGTATTAGTGTAACGATACATGTGTGGTTGTGATCTGTCCAGATAAAATTAGTGAAATTTAGAAATTAATCTAGTATCGCGGATTCGTATAATAAGCGCTAACAGTATTTGAATATCTTAACTAATGCATTTAGAATAACCAGCACTAAATTGTGGTATAGTGCGCTTCACTTGAGAGTGAAAGTAACTAAGCTATTCATGATCAAATTGATTAAGACTTAGAAGAAAAAGAAAATAAAAAGGTTTTGTGCATGAATATAGAGCTTGCAAAAGAGAATATGATCAAACAGCAGATACGTACCTTAGGTGTGCCGTATGGTGATTTGCTCAGTGTGATTATTGACACCCCGCGTGAGGTTTTTGTTCCTAGTAATTATAAAGAGGTAGCCTATTCAGAGGTTGAGATTCTGCTTAATCACCATCAATATGAATTGACACCACAAACAGTGACTAAAATGCTACAATTGCTGCAACCTAAAAAGCATGAAAGAGTACTTGAGCTTGGCTGTGGTAGTGGTTATTTAACTGCACTTTTGGCAAAGCTTACCAAGTTGGTTGATGTGGTCGATCCACATGAAGATATGTTAAACCATGTCAAAAATGCATTAAAAACGATAGGCGTTTACAATGCTAAGTATCATGTGAACAAAGAAAATAATGTAGATGGTTTAAACCAGTTGCTGCAAGAGCATAATGTGTTTGACTTAGTGATTGTTAAAGAGATGCAAAAGTCAGAGCCTACGGATTATCTAAAATATCTCGCTGCCAATGGTAGAATGTTGTACTTTCTTGAAAAAGATAGCTATGCTAAGGCTGTTTTGGTACAAAAGAATGCAGATGGATCTTACCAGCAAATGTCAACCTTTGATGTTTATAAGTCAGTAGGGCAAATAAGGCAAAAATTGCAGGATGAGACATTTCAATTTTAGGTAATAATGATAAAAGGTTAGGTAAATAGATGAAAAAAATCACCATAATGATGAGTGGATTGCTTTTTTTGGGATATGCATCAGCAGAGCCTGTAGATTCTGTGGCAAAAACACAAACAACTACTACTGCAGCGGATGTGTCACAAACACAAGCGCAAAACCTATCAGGTATTTATCAGTTAGCGCAAAAGCAAAATGCGCAATACTTGGCGGCTGAGGCGACATTTAAGTCTACTCAAGAGGCAGTGCCTGCGGCATTAGGCGCCCTTTTGCCCAATATTACGCTAGGCTATAACGCGCAAGGCAATTACAGCTCAACTGCTGATGCATCTACAGGAGCTAAGTCAAAATACTTTACACAATCACCAAGCTTAACGGCAACGCAAGCACTTTTTAACTGGGGCGCTTGGGGTGGTTATAATTACGCAAGTTATCAGGCAAAAGCTGATGCCATTACCTTTGTCATGGCGCAAGCAAGTTTAATTACCAATGTTGCCAGTGCTTACTTTGCAGTATTGCAAGCACAAGACAATCTAGCGTATGCACAAGCAAACCAATCATGGAACAAAGAGCTTTTAAGCCAAACACAAGAGAAATATAAGGTTGGGTTATCTGCCATTACGGATGTTCAGGCAATTAAAGCACAATATGAACAGGCTGTAGCGGCGACAGTTCAGGCAAAGAATGATCTGGCAACATCTTATGCCGCATTAAGCCAAATTATCGGTCAACAAGTTACCTCAGTTGAAAACTTAAGTACTAAGTTTCCATTTGATAAACCCGATCCGGATAATATGGACAAATGGCTAGATATTGCCTTAAAACAAAACTATAACATCGTTCAGAATCAGTTCCTTTTAGAAGCTGCTAAGGCCGGCGTTAGTGGTTTGTGGGGTAGTTTCTTGCCTGCAGCAACATTGACGGCCAAAGCATCACGAGCGTTGAATTATCAAAATACTAATTACACCTCAGCAAGTAATAATGCATCTGTTGGTGTAGGTGTGTCTTGGAATGTGTTAAACGGTGGTAGTGATTATGCGTCATTAAAACAGCAGCAATATACCAAAGAAGCATCAAAGTATACTTTATTAGAAGCCGAGCGAGAGACTGAGAGCCAACTAAAAACAGCTTATTTGACGGTGTTATCTGATATTGCACAAGTGGAAGCTTATAAGCAGGCAGTTATTGCGGCAGAAGCGTCTGTGAAAGCAATGAAAGCAGGTTATGAAGTTGGAACGCATACAATTGTTGATCTATTGCAACAGCAACAGCAGCTTTTCCAAGCGCAGCAGCAATATGCTCAGGCGAAATACGCTTATATAAATGACTTACTAACACTTAAGAATACAGCGGGTGTAATTAGCTATAAAGATATCGATGCGATTAATAAGTGGTTAACGGCCGATAAAGTTTCGACTAAAAGCAGCAGTAAAATATGATGTTAACAGAAGGCATATTCTAAATGTCAAATAATAAAAGAGATGGCAGGCTGAGCTACATCGAAGTTCTTTTGGAGCGTATTGTTTTTGCCAGTCGTTGGATTCAAGCGCCGATTTATCTTATTTTAGTGTTAGTTCTTTTGGCATTTGTCTATCAAATGGCGAATGAAGTCTTCCACTTATTTACGAGTATCAATGCGCTTAAGCCACATGAGTTAATTGTACTAGGATTGACACTTTGTGATACTGTTTTGGTCGCAAACCTGATTGTTATTGTCATTATCAGTGGTTATGAGAATTTTGTCTCAAGAATTGATGTTGAGCATAAATCTGGTGAGCCAATTTGGATCAAGCGTCTATCACATACCGGAGTTAAGCTTAAAATCGCAGGTTCAATTGTAGCGATTTCATCGATTTCATTGTTAAAACAATTTCTAGATATTCCACAATTAACGAATCGTGAGTTACTGTGGTACGTTGTACTGCATTTGACGTTTTTAATCTCGGCACTTATTTTGGTGATGGTTGGGGTGCTTGAGAAGAAAATTAAAGAATAGACATGTGTGGTTAAGCGCTTGAGTACAAGGCTTGCCATTAAACATTACTGGATAGATGATGACAACAATTAAAAACCGCCAACAGGCAATCGTTGATGATTTTGACTTCTTTGATGACTGGAATGATAAATACGCCTATCTTATCGGTTTAGGCAAAAATCTTGAGCCATTCCCAGAGGATAAAAAAGATGAAGCGCACATGGTTAAAGGCTGTCAGTCGCAAGTGTGGTTTGATGCCATTTTGGATGATGGCAGGCTTACGTTTTATGCAGTTAGTGATGCAGCAATTGTTTCAGGCTTAATTGGACTGTTATTAAAAGTCTATAGCGGATCAACGCCAAAAGAAATTATATCATCAGATACTGATTTTATGAGCGAGATTGGTCTGGCAAAGCATCTCAGTCCCACGCGCAACAATGGACTGCATGCAATGATTAACTATATCTACGATACGGCACAGAAATATGTCGATGTTAGCGCCTGAGGTTATTGTTTTTAGACCTGAACCAAAAGCTTCTTTGCTGGTTGATACACTTTGTTTTCACGAAATTTACGCGTTGGCAGTTGAGCCATTCACAATTGAATATATTCCTTTTGAAATACCAACTGATATATATACGGATATTATTTTTACCAGTACCTATGCAGTAGAGTCATTTTTCAGTGCTGATCCTGATCAGGCAATAATTGCTCATGCGACTATTTGGGCAATTGGAAGCGCTACAGCGTTAGCCTTACATAAGCGTGGTGTCAAAGCGCACTATCCTGATAAAGCCGATTCAGAGTATCTGTTAGCAATCTTGTCAGATACTAATCAGTCGATAAGTGATCGCCATTTCCTGTTGATTAAAGGTTTAGGTGGGCGTGAATTATTAACCAGTGTCCTACAACAACAAGCGGCAAGTTTTTCACTGATCGATTGCTATGAGCGAAAAGCTTGTGATAAAAGGGAATTGCTAAGGAAACTGCAGCAGATTGATTGGTATAACAGATATCCTAGAGCTTTACTTTATACAAGCTTTGATGCACTCAAAGCTTCAATGCCCATTTTTGAGGTCTTCAGTGATTGGCAGCAAAAATGTACGGTTACTGTGACAAATAGGCGAATGTTGGACTGGGCTAAACGCCAAGGTTTTGTTAAATTATATCTGTTAGAGAATTTAACCCATGATCAGCTTGTAGCACAGATCATTAAGCTGAGATAAGAGGATGTGACAGCATGTCAGAAAAAAGAAGCCACGAGGATCACGACGCTGATTTAGCCGAAGCGACAGTTCATGCAAAGAAAGATAATGGAAGCTTGATCGCTGACAAATCTAAAAGCGAGGGTGAAGCGCTCAAGAAAGCCCAGAAGGAAAGTAAGATAAGTTGTTGGCGAGGCTATGTTGCTATTGTTATTGTGGTATTTGTGTTTGCGGTTTTAGGTTTGGCTGCGAGCATGTTCGCACTATATAAGCAGCAAAGCTATAACCAAACGTTGCAAAAACTTGAATCAGTGGTGACAAAACCCGTTAAGACAGATAATACAGCAGCGAAGCTTCTACAAAGTAAATTAGATGCGCAGACGGTAAAACTTGATAATCAAGCCAAGATGATCGATGATCTTAAAGCAAAGCAAGCAAGTCAGCAAAGCACCGTGACTGAAGCGCTAAAAGCCAATCAGCTTAATCAAGTACAACTATCACAAAATGTCGCACAACTAAAACAAAGCTATTTGCTTCCTAGTTCAGAATTAAGCCAACAGATCCAACAAATGCATAAACAAGCTGTTGTTATCAATCTGCAGTTTGCCAAACAAGCTTGGCAAGTTTTAGGCAGTAAAGCGCAAAGTTTATTTTTCTTAAATCAAGCAAAAACTTTATTGATGAATGTTGATGGTGCGGCGAAATGGATGCCTGCTTTGGATACATTGATGACGCAAATTAATAATGAACCAAGCATTGATGAAAGCTTAGCTAAAATTAATAAGTTACAACAATTACTATTAAGCTTACACATTCGGTCACCATTGACTTTGGTTAAAAATAATCACTCAGACAATAATGATGTCAATGACATGAATCAGGAGAATAATTGGCAGAGTGCGTTATCACATTCGTGGCAACAAATGAAATCACTTATCCAAGTTGAGAAAATCAAACCACAAGATCAATTATTATTAAGTCAACATGCACAAATGAAAGTTTTAGCAGAGCTATACCAACTGATTTGGCAGTTAAAACTTGCGGTGGTTAATAATAACGCACAGATGCTTTCTGAAGTGAAAGCACAGTTTAAACAAACACTAGAGCAGTATTTTAAAGCGGATGATTCAAGCAAGAAAATGATGACTGTTTTAGCAGCAATCAAGGCGGTTAATACCGATGCGATTAACAGCGATATTGATGCATTGACTCATGCAATATTAAAAGGGGACAGTCTTTCAGGTAAAGATATTCCTACAACTCAAACCAAAGGTAATCAGCCATGAAAAAAATTATCTGGTTGGTACTGATTTGTGCATTAGCCGTATTGATTAGCTTATGGGTGGTTGCTAACCCTGGTGTTGTTGCATTTTTTGTCAAAGATACGTTAATCAAATTACCATTATGGCTTTTTGTGGTATTGATCGTCGCACTCTTTTGTGTGCTTGGACTGTTGTACCATCTCTTAAGGCTTGTGTTGTTGAGCCCCAAAGCGTGGTGGCAAGGTTTGCGTGTACGTAGGCGTGATAGATTGACTTATAAGTTGGTTGAAATGCAACGAGCATATTTATTAAGAGACCATCATCTATTGGAAAAAAAATACACGTTAGCAAAGCTCAAGATGCCTGTAGTGGGCGATGGCTTGGTGATGTTGTATTGGCAAGGTTTGTTAGCACAAGGTAAATATGGGGAGCTGGAAAGTATTTTGCATGCGTCAAGTAAAGCCAATAAAAAGACATTTGTTTGGCGTTATTATCAAGCAATGGTTTTTTATAAAGTCGAGGCATTTGATGAAGCGATGCCCTTGTTGCTTGCATTAATCAAAGACTCACCAAATAGCATTGAAATTATTGAGGTGTTAATCAATAGCCAGTTGGCTGAAAAAAGAATTATTGATGCGAAAAACACACTGTTAAAGCATCAGCGCGTTTTGTCATCATTAACGATTGATAATGCATTTCAGCAGTTATTTAGTCATGCTATTTCCTTACGTGATTTAAATGAAATCTGGCAGAGTGTGCCACGGATACATAAGCTGACGCTTGATGCAGAGTATGCATACTTCAATCGTTTATATAGCTTGGTGCCGAAGACCGAATTTAAAGAGCGCATGCAAAAGCGCTTACTTGCGTCATTTGATAAACCATTGATTAGCTTATATTTAGAGCTTGCAAAGGATAATGCTGCCTATGAGTTTGTGCGGTCATGCTGGCTTAAACAGATAAAGCAAGATGATCAAAGCTTGAATATCTTAATCATCAGTTTTGCCTTGATTTATCAAGATGATGATTTTATTGCTGCAAACTTATCCAAAGTGCATGAAAGTGCTTTAACGGTCCCTGAGCAGTTGAAATATCTATTAGCAAAAGAGCGATTAGCCTATAAGCAATCGATGCCAAATCAAGCGCAAAAATACCGTGCGCTGCGTGATCAACTATTACTGGAGCATTTATGATATATGTTAAACGTTGGTATTTAAATAACCCACTTAGAAATTATAACTATCTTCTTGTTAATGACGCTAATCATAAAGCTTTGATTATTGACCCGACAATGGCGGCGCATTATGAGCAGTTTTTAAATGAACAAAATATCGAGGCAGAAGCGATTTTACTTACGCATGATCATGGTGATCATATCGCAGCAGTAGCAGCACTAAAAGCAAAGTACAATATCCCTGTGTATGCGCATTTTGAGCATTACCGTGGGCATCCAGTTGATCATTATGTCAAAGATGGTGAGCAATTGAGTTTTAATACGGCAAATTGTCAGGTGATTACGTGTCCTGGGCATATTGCTTCTCATGTTAGTTTCTATTTTCCAGAACAAGAGCTTCTTTTTTGTGGGGATACGATATTTACCGCAGGTGTTGGTAATGTCAAAGATAGTACGGCAGATGTAGTGCGTTTATATCACAGCATTGAGAAACTTCGATCACTGCCTGAAACAACAAAGCTGTATCCGGCGCATGATTATTTTGAAAATAATTTGTCTTTTGCGCAATCCATTCAACCGCAAGATGATTATTATCGTCAATGGTTTGACAAAGTGACAAATATAGCACCTGAGGATAAACCGATTACAACACTTGCTGATGAGAATCAAATGAATATTTTCTTTAGAGTCAATGAAGATGAACTTCAAGCAATACTGCGCCAAACCAATGCCAATATCATCGATGCACAAACAGCCTTTTGTGAGTTAAGAGCGCGTAAAGATGTCTTCTAAAACTTTGGATAAATATCAATTAACTGATCTTTTGGAGGTCATGTCAGCGCTGCGTGATAGAGATAAGGGATGTGCGTGGAGTCTAGAGCAAACCTGGCAAAGCTTAACAGAGTATACGATTGAAGAAGCCTATGAGTTAGTCGATGCAATAGAAAATCACGCAACAGATGCAGTGAAATATGAGTTGGCTGATTTGTTAAACCAAGTGATTTTTTATGCGCAAATTGCTAAAGAACAATCACTATTTGATCTTGAAGATATTGTTGATGCATTAACGCAAAAGTTGATTGTTCGTCATCCGGATGTTTTTGCCAAAGGGAATATCAAAGATGTTGAAGCCTTAGAGCGGCAATGGCTAGATATAAAGCGGCGTGAACGTGGCAAATTAAACAGCGAGCTTGATGGTATCGCCTTGAATCTTCCAGCATTAACCATTGCCAAAAAAATGCAAACCAGAGCATCAGGTATTGGTTTTGATTGGCAGAAAATAGAGGATGTCTTTGCCAAGCTTGAAAGTGAGGTAGATGAGCTTAAAGAGGTGCTATTGCATGATCAACACAAAGCACAAGAGGAGCTTGGTGATCTTCTTTTTAGTTGTGTTAATCTGGCAAGACACTTAAAAGCAGATCCTGAAGCGTTAATGCGTCAAGCAAACCAGAAATTTGCCAGACGTTTTCGTGGCGTGGAAGCTGTACTCAAAGCGCAAGATCGTAGTATGCTTGATACAGATGCTGATGAGCTAAACAGGTTGTGGGAGTTGCAGAAACAAGCTGAGTGAAGAATATTTCAATTTAATCGTCATTTTCGGGAATTTAAGCTTGGTTCCATTCGTTAAAAGAAATTCGCCGTAATTTCCTTTGGTAATTTATGTAATCATAATACAATAAAGCACCTATTTTACTTAAGTTTGAAAGGATCTTGTGTGTCCAATAATTTGTCTTTTTGGCATTTGGTGTTAAATGCTGACATCGTTGTGCAGTTAATTATCTTAATCTTAATTGTAGGCTCTATCTGGTCGTGGGCGATTATGATTCAGCGTTATCAGGTGTTAAAGTCTGCCAAAACCGAAGCAAGAGCTTTTGCTAAGCGCTTTTGGTCAAGTGGCAATATCAATAAAGTCTATCAAGAGTTACAACATAATAAACACAAAAACCAAGGATTATCGTATCTTTTTAGCTGCGGTTTTCGTGAGTTTATGCGTTTACGTAAACAAGGAGCATTGCATGGTGATGTTGTCTTAGAAGGTGTTGAACGCTCGATGCGTGTAGCAATGATGCAAGAAAGTGAGAAGCTTGAGCATCAGATTTCATTGTTAGGCACGATTGGCTCAATTGCACCTTATGTTGGTCTGTTAGGAACTGTGTGGGGTATTATGGCATCGTTTACCGCCTTGGGCGGCGTTGAACAAGCGACTTTATCGATGGTGGCGCCACATATTGCTGAAGCACTTATTGCCACGGCTTTGGGGCTATTTGTAGCAATTCCTGCAGTGGTTGGTTATAACCGTTATTCACGCTTGGTCGATGGGGTTTTGCTTGAGTATGAAAACTTTCAAGATGAGTTATGTACTTTGCTTTATCGTGAAGCGTATAAATCTGAGATAAGCGAGGAAGCATAATGCGTCGAAGAAACTCGCGTCGCACCAAACGTAAGGCCATGGTTGAGATTAATGTCGTTCCGTATATCGATGTCATGTTAGTGTTGTTAATCATTTTTATGATTACGGCACCGATGTTAACCCAAGGTGTCAAGGTTGATTTACCACAAGCACAAGCCAAGAAAATCCCACCTTCTGATCAAAAACCATTGATTGTGACAGTTAATCAACAAGGGCAATATTTTATAAATCGCAATGAAGAGCGAAATGCATTAACGGCAAGTCAGTTAAGTGAGTTAGTGGGCACGACTTTAGCGCAAGATAAAAACAAGCAGATCTATGTGCGTGGTGATAAAAATGCAAGCTATGGCCAAGTGGTTGAAGCGATGGTGTTGCTACAAAAAGCAGGTGTGGCGAGTGTCGGATTGGTTACTGATGATCCTAAAGAGTAAGCGACGTATTTATGACCAATAAGTCGAAGCAATCAAACAAGTTTAATCAGCTAAAGGCATGTATTAAGCGGCTTTATGTGGCTGCAACGGCAACGCCTGAGCGTTTGAGCTTTTGCTATTCTATTTTGCTGCATGTGGCATTAGTGATTGGCTTAATTATCATAGCCAGTGTTTTGCAGACAAAAAAGAACACGCTTAATTTTGCAGGAGGTCGTACTGTTGTGACTTTGAATAGTAAAGAGATTGTTCAGGCAACGGCGATTTCCAGTGAAAGTGTCGATCAGCAAGTGGCTCGATTTGATCAAAGGCAGCAACAACTAAAACAAGAAAAGCTTGCTAAAGAACAACAACGTCAGCAAAAGATCAGAGCGATTGAAGAGAAGATTGCAAAAGCACATGCTGCTGAGATCAAGCGTCAAGAGCAATTGAAAGCGGCAGAAGCTGCCAGACAAAAAGCATTAGCAGAAGCTAAGTTAAAAGCAGAGGCAGAGGCGCGTGCTAAAGAAGTGCAAAAGCAAAAAGCTTTAGTAGAAAAAGAAAAACAGGAAAAACAGGAAAAAGAGTTAAAAGCGCAACAAGAGGCTCAAAAATTAGCCCAAGCCAAGAAAGCTCAAGCAGAAAAAGAGGCAAAAGAAGCTGCATTGAAAGCACAAGCTGAGGAAAAGGAAAAAGCAGAAAAAGCAGCAAGAGAAGCAAAGGCAGCTGCAGCGCGTAAAGCCGCGTTAGATGCCTTAAGGCAATCTGCTTTAAATGATTTAAATGCGCAAAGTGCGGAGGCTCATGCGCAAAATGCAACAGAGAAAGCACTGCAAGACTACGCTAGTGCTTATAAGGCGCGAATTGAAGCGGTGTGGATAATGGATGACTGTCGCAAAATAAGTGCAGATCATTTACCAACAGTGATGGTTACTCCAGGGAGTAATCCCACGATTTCAGTTTCTAGCGGTAGTACGCAGTGTGATCGCTCATTACTCTTGGCATTTAAGAATGCACAAGCGCCAAGCTTGCCGCAAGATGCGCGCGCAAGAGAGCTTATTGCACAAGGTATTGATTTTAAATTTGGACAACAAGGGTAATAAATATGCGCAACATGATACGAATATATTGGCTGCTTTTTTTAACATTGATAGTGACCTGCTCAGCGCAGGCGCGTTTGACCATTAATATTACTCAGGGAGTGTCTTCGCAAATTCCTGTGGCAGTGATGCCATTTAATGGGCAAACGATTAAAAATAGTCAGCTGCCAGATGGCATTGCAGCGGTTATTGCTGATGATCTTCGCAATTCTGGGCGTATTGAATCACAAACATCGGGCTTCCCACAACAGATTGATAATGTACAGCAGATCAACTGGTCAAAATGGTCGGCAGATTATGTATTTATAGGGCAGATTGATAAAAACAATGGGCATTATAATATCACCTATGAGTTAGCCAGTAAGCTCAGTGGTAAGGTATTAAGTGCGCGTAAGTTTACTAACCTTCAAGAAAGTCAATTGCGACTATTAGCCCATACCATTAGTAATTATATTTATGAGGCGATTACCGGCAGCAAAGGTTATTTTACCTCAAAATTAGCTTATGTTGACGTTGAGAATCCTTATAATGCAAAAAGGGCCGTTTATCAGCTTGTGGTGTCTGACTATGATGGCTTTAATCCGCATGTGTTGTTACGTCAAACCAAAGAACCAATTATGTCACCGACATGGTCGAAAGATGGTAAATATCTTGCCTATGTGAGCTATCACAAGGGTGGCATGGCAATTTATACGATTGGTGTGTATAGCGGTGAGCGTAAGAAAGTTGCGAATTATCAAGGGATCAATAGCTCGCCCGCATTTTCACCGAATGGCACAACTTTGGCAATGGCGCTATCTCAAGGTTACTCTGAGAATACCAATATTTACTTAATGAATTTAAATAATGATAAGTTGTATAAGAAATTGACTTTAAACGGTATTAATACCGCGCCAGCTTTCTCGCCAACAGGCAAAGAGATTGCTTTTGTCTCAAATCGTGGTGGTAATCCACAGATTTATACAACAGCTATTAATAGCAAATATCCATCCTCAGAGCGCTTAACGTATGGTGCAAAACAGGCGTTTGATCCGCAATATACGCCAAATGGTCAAAGTATTGTGTTTATGTATCAAAAAGACAGTGGTTCAGGTACGCAGATTGCCAAGGTCGATTTAAGAGATAAGAAACTTACGGTGTTAACGCATGGCTCAATGGATTCATCACCGAGTGTATCACCAGATGGCAATATGGTTATATATGCACAAGGTCAACCTTCAGGAGGTGCGAATCTGGCGATGGTGTCGATTGACGGCAAGGTTCAAATTAGCTTACCATCTAACACACAAGGCGCCATTCAATCACCGGCATGGTCACCGGCTGTTTAATGGTGTGATTTATAAAAGACAAATCGAATAAAGAAATAATGAAAAGCTTAAGGAAATACAATGAAATTAAGAATTAAAAAGTCGACTTCACTGGCAGCAGCAGGCGTTTTGTCAGTATTATTGATCGCAGGATGTGCTTCACAACGCCAAGCACCGATTGAAGGTATTGGTCCTGAGGGCAGTGCGGGCATGTCAGCGCATGGCAGTGGTGTAGAGATGAATGCTTTAGGACAAGCAGGTAGTTTAGATAGTCAGAGTATTGCAGATTTACAAAGCCAAATTGCCAATATTGGACAATATACGCCAACACAACAACAAGCAATGATTGCTGCGTTAAATAGTATGAGCTCATGCAAGATAGTTTACTTTGCCTTTGATAGCACGGCATTAACTAATGATGCCAAAACATGTCTAAATCAAGTGGCGAGTTATTTGTTGGAATATAACCAGCCACTGCGCTTGGCAGGGCATACTGACCCAAGAGGAAGCGAGAAATATAACCTAAATCTTGGTCAACGTCGTGCGGATAGCGTGCGTCAATATTTGTTGCAACAAGGGGTTAATGGCAATCAGTTATGTACGGTAAGCTATGGCAAATCGCAACCTGTGGCAGCGCCTTCACAGTTCTATGGTGAGATGACAAAAGCCAAAGCACAGCAGCATGCCTATTATTTGGATCGACGTGCTGAGCTTGACTTTGGACAAACTTGTGGTTAATGCATATGTTTCTTAGATTTAAGAAAACCAAAACTCTTGGTATGAGCATATTGGCAATTACTCTCCTGCCTAGTGTCAACTTTGCAAGTGTTGAATCAGATATCCAAGCATTGCAATTGCAAACAACTAAGTTGAATAATCAGGTGCAATATTTGATAAATCAACAAGCTAATGCAAAGAATCAAAACTTTAGTCAGACATTAGATGATTTGCGCGGCAAGATTGAGGTGAATAGTTATAAAATAAGCCAACTAAATGATGTGGTATCAACGAAGCTTGCAGCGTTTGAAAAAGAGCTTGAAAGCTTAAAGGCTGAAGTGAATAAACCATCGCCCAAAGAGCTTAAGTTGCAACAAGATAATGCAGCCTTTGATAAGGCAAACAAGGCGCTATTAGCCAAGAACTATAAAGATGCAGAAGGTTTGTTTAAAAAGTATCTCAAAGCATATTATAATGGGGAGCACTACTCAGAGTCGTTGTATCTACTTGGTCAAATATATCTTATTAATGGTGATATTAATGATGCTTATACACAGTTCAAAACAATTGTGACTCGTTATCCAAAAAGCATTAAAATTGCTGATGCGACTTATGCCTTGGCATTATTGGAATTAAGCAAAGGTAACATGAAGACTGCCAAAACCTATTTACAACGCGTTGTTGACAAATATCCACATGCGGATGTGGCAGACAAAGCAAAAGCACAGCTTGGTAAATTAAAGTAAGCATATACATTATATAGTCATTCGTATTAAAATACTGTATTTAAGACCTGAAGTACAGTCCATACCATAACCCCGGTTAATACATAAAAGACGCTAAAGGCAAATAGTTGGCTGCGTTTGAACTCATTGAGTAATTTATCGATACAAATGCCAATAATAAAAGCATAAGCAAGAAAGGCTATGGTTTGGTCAGTAATAAACAGAGAGCTAAAGAATAAATTAATGCTCGTATCACTGCTTAAATGCAGCATCGTTAACAGTATAATGGAACTCACACAAAAGATCACAATAAGCAAAATAGCAAGCTGAGTTTTAAGCTTCTTGACGCTAGCGATATAGCAAATAATCGTTGCCAGTAAGAGGTTGATGGGAGCAGTTTGTAGAAATAGATCAGGTGTTAAGTGGTCACTGTAGTTTGCAAGTGCTTGGAACTTCATTTTATCTAGGTAAATAAATACTACGGTGATAACAATGGCAATTGCTGCTGTTTTGAAAAAGACGCGAGAATGGCGCATAAGATAAAAGATATTAATAAATAAATGATCCGTATAACTGTGATATGTCGTCTTATATCGAATATTTAAGTTGCAAAACAGTAAGCTAACAGCGCTAAGAGTAATTAACATGGCGCAAAACAATAGAAAATAAGGACTATCAATGGCGTGGTTATAGCTGTAGGTGGCATTGAAGAAGAGAGTGAGGATTACCGTTTTAATCGCATAAGTGATTGAGATGATAAAAAAACGATATTGCGTAGGGGCTGCTGCCCATAAATTTAAAATAATAACAACAAAGATAATATTGGCCAATGACATGGATACAGCAGAAAACAAAAGACTCATAAAATTCAAGTGATGATAAAGTATCAGTATCGAAATAAATTGTAATACAAGGCAAATAACTAATAGGCGTTTGTGATCAAATCTTCTTGAAAAGATATTGAGAAAGGGCAGCAAAAAAAAGCCGATTGAAAATAAGCTTACGAGCAAAAAATGATAGGTAGATGTGTACAGTCGACTGTTGTAATACACATCATTTAAGGCAACTTTTTGAATGATAAAAGCAGAGTATAAGGTAAAAGCAACACCTGAAGAGATAAAACAACAAAGCAGCAACAATACATTAATCTGCCAAACTCTAGATGATAATCTGAACATTAAGTCCTCCATCTTTAGCATTGCTAACCTCTAATTTTCCTTGATGAATATCAATAATTTCTTTGGTAATGGACAGTCCCAAACCATTTCCTTTTTTTGTAGAAGATCCGGTGTAAAAAGGGGTAAATATATTATTTATTTCGTTTTCTGGAATACCAGGACCATTATCAAGAATATTAATGGCTAATTTTGGTTTGGCAGATTCTTGTAAATGAGTTTGTAAGCGGATGATTACCTCGGAGCCATGCTTTAGTCCATTGTTTATAATGTTATTAATCGCGCGCTTAAATGCAGGTCGCTTAAGATCAAGTTCTAAATCATCATCCATTTGATTGATAAGACGTACGCTTTTATTGTTCTCGATGTACTCGGCAATCAAATCATCAAAAAAATCACAAATATTAGTTTGTTCAAATTGAATGCCACTTAGCCAGTTTTCTTTAGAGAAAAGCACAAGATCATCAAGCATATGATTGATTTCATGAATATCACGCTGATCCTTAAGAGAAAGCTCACTTTGATCTTGTAAGCGGCGTCCTTGAATACGTGCCAATGGCGTTCTAATATCATGGCAGGTCATTGCAAGTAGCTTATTTTGATAAGTTAATACGTGGTTAATGCGGTCTTGCATAAAGTTAAAAGTGTCAGCCGTTTCTTTGGCGAAAATGCCGTGTTTCATCTGGATAGGGGTGGCTTCAAGCCGTAGTCCCATGTCTTGCGCAAAACGCTGAAACTCAAAAAAAGGAATGCTCCATTTGATCTGAATAAGGAACAACAAGATAAATAAAAACAATACAGCAACAACGACGCCAAAGACGATACTTACAGGCGTGTTAAGTTGGAATTTTGAATAATAAACCACATTAAGCCAAGTACCGTTGCTATTTAAGAAACTTTCACATTTATGAATTGGCTTTTCAACTTTGGTTAAAAGTTGACTGATTCCTAGCGAGGTACATGAAGGAAAAGTAGAATAAAAAGCAAAGCGATCATGGATATAGTTATCTTCATTACCATCAATATTGGCAAGGTCGAATAAATTTAAGGTTGATATGTCGTTTTGTTTTGCTGGGTCATAGTTTTTAATCTCGGCTGAACGCTGAAAGTTGATCCCAGAATAAACATAATAACTTGAAGTGATAAATTGTAATAAAATCAAAAAAAATGCACAGCTTATGCCGATATGAAAAGCCTTCTTTTGACTACGGATGACTTTACGAAGGTTAATATTCATATCTTTAGTCTTTTAAATCAAATAAGTAGCCAGAGCCTTTAATCGTCTGTATATAGCTTGTACCATCTTGAGGGTTATTATCAAGCATTTTGCGTAGGCGACTAATGCGAATATCAATCGTGCGATCGAACTCTTCAAAGGGACGTTTTAAGAGTGCTTCAAAGGTTTGCTCACGCGAAACAGCTTCACCCTTATGCTGATATAAATACTCAAAGAGCTCATAAACAGCCGGTGTAAACTTGATCTCTTCACCATTAGGGTAGGTCAATGTGGGCTTATTGGGGGAAATCACCCAATCATTTGTTTCAATCGCACCATGTGTACTATTACTCGTATTGCCACGACGGCGCAAGACTGTTTTGACACGCACAAGCACCTCACGTGGATTAAAGGGTTTGCTAATATAATCATCCGCGCCAACTTCAAGTCCTAAAATGCGATCAAATGCTTCTCCAGCTGCCGATAAGAAGATCACAGGTATGCCAGATTTTTTTCTTAGCTCACGGCAGACCTCAAGACCATCGATTTTAGGCATCATCACATCAAGTATCACCAAGGAGAAATCACGTTTTTGAAAATCATCTAAAAAGGTTAGGCCATCTTCAAACACTGCAGTATCAAAGTGGTGCTGCTGAAGGTAGCTGGCAAGACCTTCGCGAATGTCGCGTTCATCATCAATAATTGCAATAGTATCCATAAACAAACATATATCGTACATGATTATGATCTTTAGTGTAGATGGTTTTTTATGGTTGTAAAACAAATCAAGGTGATTTACTTACAAATGCTTGGAAAATCAAGTGAAAATGACTACACTCTCTTAAGTGAAATATCGATTTACAGGAGTATTAAAAATGGCACTTCACTCATTGATTCCTATCGTGATTATTGTTTTAGCGATTGTATTTGTTTTTGCCTCAGTTAAAGTAGTACCGCAGGCATCGGAGTTTGTAGTGGAGCGCTTTGGACGCTACTATAAAACCTTGCATCCGGGATTAAATATCATTTTCCCATTGATCGATCGCGTGCGTAGTCGCGTGAGCTTAAAAGAGACAGTGCTCAATGTCAGACAGCAGGAGGTGATCAGTCGTGATAATGCCAGTGTCCAAGTTGATGGTGTTGCGTTCTTTCAGGTGCTTGATGCTAAAAAGGTCACCTATGTGATCAATGACTTACCTTTAGCATTGGAGAACCTAATCATGACAAACATCCGTACGGTTTTAGGTGGGATTGATTTGGATGAGATGTTATCGAATCGTGACTTTATGAATGCCAAGCTATTGTCAGTCCTAGATGAGGCAACGGATCCATGGGGTGTTAAAATCGTCCGTGTTGAGATTAAGGATATTACACCACCACGTGACTTGTTAGATGCAATGGCGCAGCAGATGAAAGCAGAGCGTGAAAAGCGCGCTGAAATCTTACGAGCTGAAGGGGTGCGCCAAGCTGCCATATTAAAGGCTGAAGGTGAGAAACAATCCGAGATTCTTGCCGCGGAAGCACAAAAAATGAAACAAGCGTTAGAAGCTGAAGGTTATAAAGAAGCGCAATTTCGTGAAGCTGAAGCACGTGAGCGGACAGCGCAAGCTGAAGCAGTTGCCACTGAGACGGTTTCTAATGCGATTGCTAAGGGGGATATTCAAGCAGTTCAATATTTTGTTGCATTAAAGTATATTGAAGCCGTTGGTGCCATTGCGTCATCGGATAATAGTAAAACGATTATGATGCCATTAGAGGCATCCAATATCATCGGTTCTGTTGGTGGGATCAGTGAGTTGTTAAAGTCAATGCAGGTTAAAGCATAACAAATTAAGGTGGAGAGAACATGTTATATTGGCATTGGTGGATTTTAATGGGGGTTCTGCTGATTATTGAGATTTTTACTTTAACGATGTTTTTCTTGTTTTTTGCGATATCAGCCCTTTTGCTGGGGGTGATTATGTGGTTTTATCCTGAACTGCCAATCAATTGGCAATTGTTATTTGCTGGTATTTTTGCATTAAGTTCGATGTTGTTGGGTTATTATGCTTTAAAGAAGCGCAAGCAAAAAAGCAATATCGAGCTTGATGTTAATGATCGTTTAGGGCGTTATATCGGCAGGATTGTTGTGATCACGCAAAGAAGTTACTCAGGTGTCGCCAAGGCAAAAATTGGTGATACTGAATGGCGTGTCTTGGTCGAGGATGCCAAGGTCGGTGATGAAGTTGAAATTTTAGAGGTTAAATCAACCAGTTTTATTGCTAGAAAGATCTCAGTAGAGCAATAACATCATGGTTTATTCAGACGGTGTTTTCCAGTACACTAGTCAGCGTTTTTTTTGATTAAAGATAAAATAAATTAAGGTAAATAGGTAAGTACGTGACTAAAAGAGTAAAAACGCGTTTTGCCCCGAGTCCTACGGGGTATTTGCATGTTGGTGGGGCAAGAACCGCACTTTTTTCGTGGGTTTATGCGCGTAAAAATAACGGCGAATTTGTACTGCGTGTTGAGGATACTGATCTTGAACGCTCAACACCGGAAGCTGTACAGGCAATTTTAGATGGTATGGATTGGTTAGGGTTACATGCCGATAGTGCGCCATACTATCAAACTGAGCATTTTGATCGTTACCAAGAGGTTATTGATGAGCTTTTAGCAGAAGGCAAAGCATATCGCTGCTATTGCTCGCGCGAGCGTTTGGATCAGTTAAGAGAAACACAAATGGCAAATAAACAAAAGCCTCGCTATGATGGGCATTGTCGCCACCTTGATGTTAGTGAGCAAGATATTTCAAAGCCTCATGTCATTCGTTTTAAGAATCCTGAAGAAGGTGTGGTGAGCTGGGTTGATGCGGTGAAAGGCGAAATCACGATTGCCAATAGTGAACTAGATGATTTAATTATTAAGCGCTCAGATGGCGCACCGACATACAATTTTTGTGTGGTTGTCGATGATAGCGATATGCAAATTACCCATGTGGTGCGAGGTGATGATCATGTTAATAATACACCACGTCAGATTAATTTATATCACGCCTTAAATGCTGAAGTGCCTGTATTTGCACATGTACCAATGATTTTAGGTGATGATGGCAAAAAGCTTTCTAAACGCCATGGTGCGGTGAGTGTGATGCAATACAAAGAAGAGGGTTATTTACCACAAGCGCTGATTAATTATCTTATTCGTTTAGGGTGGTCGCATGGTGATCAGGAAGTCTTTAGCATGGATGAAATTTTGAAATATTTTGAGCTAGATGATATTAATGCTTCGGCCTCAGCGTTTAATACAGAAAAATTAAACTGGCTTAATCAGCACTATATGCGTCATTTGCCAACACAAGAAGTTGCAACAGAACTTACTTATCACTTTCAAACTCAAGGCTTAGATATTAATAATGGCCCTGCGTTTGATGTGCTTATTCCAGTGATGGCGGAAAAAGTAAAAACGTTAAAAGAGTTGGCTGAGCAATCTGCGTACTTTTATCGGGACTTTGATGAGTTTGATGAAAAGGCTGCTACTAAGCATTTGGTTAAAGCTGCTGCAAGTGTGCTTCAATATGTTAAAGACAAAGCAAGTGAGCTAGATGATAACAGCTGGCAAGATGAGACGCTACTCCATCATTTATTAAAGGATGCTGCGAGCGAGTTAAGTCTGGGTATGGGGAAAGTTGGCATGCCAGTGCGTGTTGCGGTAACCGGCTCTGGGCATTCGCCTGATATTGGATTAACATTGAAATGGCTTGGTAAAGAGCGTGTTATTTCACGCTTACAAAAAGCGATCGATTTCATTGATTAATAAGATATAACACACTGGACATAACCAATAATGCTCGGCATACTTAACGCTCAAACAGGGTTGGTGGAGATGTACAGTATGTTGGTAAAAAGACTGGATAAAATCACTATTTATGCGCTTTTTATTGGAATAGTTGCCATTGTTTGTGCAATGACCTTGGCTTATTACTTTCCGATGTTGAAGAAATCACAACTTGCGATTTTACTGGGTGAAGTCACGATAGTTATTCCTTGGATTGTGTTTATCATCTGCTTATTATTGTCACTTTTTCAGAACTCAAAGCATTAGAAAAGAGTCGTGTGCTTGTGTTAATAGCCTTTACATAAAAACAACACTTTTCGCTTGCGCCGATAGCTTACGCTCTATATACTGCTTGGCGTAAAATTAAGGGATAAAATCTAACGATGCTAGCAAACCGAAAACTATATAAAAGGCACTTTTTTGCTTTCCAAATGATCCTTGTGATCCTAGGGAGCTTGCTATGTCTTTTATGGGGTAAAAGCTATGCCGTTGGTTTCCTGCTAGGCTCGTGTTTGATGTTTGTAGCCAATGTTGTTTTTTTATTACGTCTTTTTTTGCGCAAAGCGCAATATCATCCTTTCAAAGAAGTGTGCATTTTATATGCCTGTGAGTTTGCAAAATTAGTCATGGTTGCTGTGGGCACTGTGTTAATTGCAATTTATGTACAACCGAAGTTTCTGCCGTATATTGCGGGGCTTTTGGTATTGCAACTGGCAATGTGGTTTATGCCGCTTTTTATGAAGTTAACCCATTTAAAATAAACCCTAAACGAATAAGAGAAGAGTGATATGGCAGGAGAAAGCTTAACTTCTTCAGAATATGTAAGACACCATCTTCACCATTGGCAGGTGAGCTTGGGCGATTCTTCATTCTGGACGCTAAACTTAGACACCCTTATAGTCAGTATTGTATTGGGCGTGTTTTTCTTAAGCTTAATGTATTTAGCAGCAAGAAAAGCAAGTTCAGATACCCCAGGTAAGTTCCAAAATGGGGTTGAGCTGATATGTGAATGGATCGATGGCGCAGTAGCTGACACCTATCATCATAAGCGTGACTTTGTTACCCCGCTTGCGATTACGATTTTCGTATGGGTATTATTGATGAACTTTATGGATTTGATTCCGGTAGATTTGGCAGGGCGTTTAATCGTATGGTTTGGCGGCTCCCCTGATGCGTATTTCAAAATCGTGCCAACGGCTGATCCTAATTTAACCTTTGCGTTATCATTGAGCGTCTTTATTTTGATTATTGGTTATAACCTTAAGGCTAAAGGCGGCTTTGGTTTGCTAAAAGAAATCTTAAGTGCACCATTTGGTATCTGGGCTTTCCCACTAAATATCGCCTTTAGAATTATTGATGAAGTCGTTAAACCGTTGTCATTATCATTGCGTTTGTACGGTAACTTATTTGCAGGGGAGTTGATCTTTATCTTGATTGCTTTATTGCCGTGGTGGATTCAATGGACATTGGGCGGATTATGGGCGATTTTCCACATCTTAGTTATCGTAATTCAAGCGTTTGTATTTATGATGCTAACAGTGGTTTATTTAAATCTTGCACAAGATGACCATTAATAAGAATTAAGAATTAAGAATTAAGAATTAAGAATTAAGAATTAAGAATTAAGAATTAAGAATTAAAACAAAACCAACTAAGGAGAAAAAAATGGAAATGTCATTACAAGTACTAGGTCAATTAAACGGTCTAACAGCAATTGCCGTTGCGTTATTGATTGCTTTACCTGCATTAGGAACTGCGATCGGCTTTGGTGTGTTAGGTGGTAAATACCTAGAGGGTGTGGCACGTCAACCTGAATTAAGCGGTATGTTACTGGGGCGCATGTTTATCGTAGCGGCTTTCGTTGATGCGTTCGCGGCAATCTCAATCGCAATTGGTTTCTTGGTTTTATATGCAAACCCATTAGCAATTAACGGTTTAGCAGAAGCTGCAACAAAAGCACTAGGTGCATAATTAACGATAAATCCTGAACATATCCACAAGGAGAAATCATGGATATTAATATTACCCTAATCGGCCAGATGATCACTTTTATCATCTTTGTCGGTTTTACCATGAAGTTCGTTTGGCCACCGTTGAAAAAGGCGATGGATGAGCGTCGTGCAAAGATCGCTGATGGCTTGGCTTCCGCTGATCGCGCGGAAAAAGAGCTAGAAGTTGCTAAAAGAAAAGCACAAGAGCTAATTCATGAAGCAAAAGCGCAAGCGACTAAAATTATTGAGCAAGCGAATATGCGTGCGATGCAAATCGATGAAGAAGCCAAAGAAGCAGCACGTGTTGATGCAGATCGTATTCGTAAAGCGGCTAATGATGAAGCTGAAGCACATATGATTGCAATGAAGCAAAAGCTACGCAAAGAAGTCGTAGGTATTGCAGTTGCTGGTGCTGAAAAGCTTATTGGTAAAAACATTGATATGACGACCAATAATCATTTATTGGAAGAAATGGCAGCTGAACTTTAAGAGGTAAGATCATGGCAGACTTAACGCCGATTGCAAGACCTTATGCGCAAGCTGCTTACGAGTATGCTAAAGCACATAATGCCGTTGCAAACTGGAATAATATGCTACTTAATCTGTCAGAATGTGTGACAGATAATCAGGTTGCATTGTTGCTTGATAATCCTGCCTATTCTCAGTCAGATGTATCCGTATTGATATTTGATGTCTTAAAAGACGTGCTTGATGAGCATGGTAAAAACTTTGTCAAACTGGCTGCAGAGCATAATCGTTTGACAGTGATACCAACGATTTATAAGTTGTTTTTATTGCATAAAGCTGAAGATGAGAAAGCAAAAAAAGCCAAGATCACGACAGCATTTGAAACTTCTGATGCAGAAATTCAAAAATTAAAAACAAAACTTGAGCAAAAATATCAGTGCGCAATTGAAATTGACGTGGCAGTTGATGCGAGTTTAATTGGTGGAGCAACAATTGAGATTGGGGACCATGTTATCGATGGCTCAATCAAAGGCAAGCTTCAAAAATTACAGCACGAGCTACAAGCTTAAACAAGATTAATAGGAATAAAGACTATGCAGCTTACTCCAGCAGAAATTAGTGAATTAATAAAAGAGCGTATTGCCAAATTTGACAATGCGCCACAAACAAAAACAGAAGGTACTATCGTTTCTGTTTCCGATGGTATTATCCGAATACATGGTCTAAATGAAGTTGCCGCAGGTGAGATGATTGAGTTGCCTGGTGGTGTTTATGGCCTAGCCCTTAACCTTGAGCAAGACTCAGTTGGTGCCGTGGTTTTAGGTGATTATGAGCATATTCAAGAAGGCCAAAAAGCGTATTGCACAGGACGTATTTTAGAAGTGCCAGTAGGTGAAGCCTTATTAGGTCGTGTTGTTGATGCGTTGGGTAATCCAATCGATGGCAAAGGTGACATCAAGACAGACGTCACTTCACCTGTTGAAAAAGTAGCTCCTGGCGTGATTTGGCGTCAATCAGTTGACCAACCAGTGCAAACAGGTATTAAAGCAATTGATGCGATGGTACCAATAGGGCGAGGTCAACGTGAGTTGATTATCGGTGACAGACAAACGGGTAAAACAGCAGTAGCAATCGATGCGATCATCAACCAAAAAGATACTGGTGTGAAGTGTATTTATGTTGCTGTTGGTCAAAAAGCGTCATCAGTAGCTGAAGTTGTTCGTAAATTAGAAGAACACGACGCTTTAGCGCATACGATCATTGTTGCAGCTAATGCAGCTGATTCAGCAGCACTTCAATACTTAGCACCTTACGCTGGCTGTGCGATGGGTGAGTATTTCCGTGATCGCGGTGAAGATGCTTTGATCATTTATGATGATTTAACAAAACAAGCATGGGCATATCGTCAGATTTCATTATTGTTGCGTCGTCCGCCAGGGCGTGAAGCGTATCCTGGGGATGTTTTCTATCTTCATTCAAGATTGTTAGAGCGTGCAGCACGTGTTAATGCTGAGTACGTTGAAAAAGCAACAAACGGTGAAGTCAAAGGTAAAACAGGTTCATTAACTGCATTACCAATTATTGAAACACAAGCAGGGGACATTTCAGCATTCGTTCCAACTAACGTGATTTCAATTACCGATGGTCAGATCTTCTTAGAGACAGATTTATTTAACGCAGGTATTCGTCCGGCGATTAACGCAGGTAACTCAGTATCGCGTGTGGGTGGATCAGCGCAAACTAAGATCATTAAAAAGCTAGGTGGTGGTGTACGTTTGGCTCTTGCACAATATCGTGAGCTTGAAGCGTTTTCACAATTTGCCTCAGATTTAGATGATGCAACACGCGCGCAATTAAAGCGTGGTGAGCGTGTAATGGAATTGATGAAGCAAAAGCAATTCTCACCACTGAGCATCGCTAAAATGGCATTGTCGTTATATGCTGTTGATAAAGGCCATTTAGATGAGATTGAGCTAAGCAAAGTTGGATCATTTGAGTCCACATTGCATGCTTTTGCTGAAAGTCAGCATAAAGCATTGATGGATGAGATCAATAAAACATGCAACTATAACGATGAGATTGCCGCTCAACTTGAAAAAGTGATCAAAGAGTGCAAAGAAACGCAATCTTGGTAATAGGAGGGTATCATGTCTGGTAGTCGTGAAATACGTACTAAAATTAACAGCGTTAAGAATACCCAGAAAATTACGCGTGCGATGGAGTTGGTTGCAGCCAGTAAGATGCGCAAGGCGCGTGATCGTATGGAAGAAGCAAGACCTTACGCTCATTATGCGCTTGATATTATTCATCACGTTGTGCGTGCAAGCATGGAGTATACACATCCATACTTCCAAGAACGTGAAGTTAAACGTGTTGGTATGGTAATTATCTCAACAGATCGTGGTTTATGCGGTGGCTTGAATATTAATTTGTTTAAAGAGGTATTAAAGTCGATTAGGCATTACCAAGAGCAGAAAGTTGAAGTTGATTTATGCTTGATTGGTTCTAAAGCGGAAAGCTTTTTTAAGCGTTTACGTAAGGTCAATATCGTCTCTGTTGCCAACTTTCACGATGGTGACACGATAAGCTCAATTACTGGTGCCGTATCGGTAATGGTTAAAGCATTTGATGAAAATAAGCTTGATAACTTAATGCTGTTTAGCAATAAGTTTGTCAACACCATCAAACAGCAGCCGACTAAAGAGCAGTTATTACCGATCCTTAAACCGAAAGAAGGCGCTGTAAAAGAAGATAAATCGATTACAGGGCATTGGGATTACTTGTATGAGCCAGGCGCTAAGCGCGTATTAGATGTGTTGTTAGTGCGTTATATTGAGTCACAAGTTTACTGTGGCGTGGTTGAGAATCTCGCGTGTGAACAGGCAGCCAGAATGCTAGCGATGAAAAATGCAACTGATAACGCTGGTGATATTATTAATTCACTGAAGTTGCAATATAACAAAGCACGTCAAGCAATGATTACGCAGGAGCTCGCGGAGATTGTCTCCGGTGCTGCGGCAGTTTAAATTTAAGAGGACATAAAAATGAGTATGGGTAAAATTAGCCAAATTATCGGCGCGGTGATTGACGTAACTTTCCCGCGCGATAATGTGCCAAAAGTTTATGATGCGCTAATTGTTAACGAAACAGGATTAACATTAGAAGTACAACAAGAAATCGGTGACGGTGTCGTGCGTTGTATCGCGATGGGTTCATCTGATGGTTTAAAGCGTGGTTTGGAAGTCAAAAACACTAATGCGCCAATTTCAGTGCCTATAGGGCATGGTACTTTGGGACGCATCATGGATGTATTGGGTAACCCAATCGATGAGTGTGGACCAATCAAGTCTGATGAAAAACAGCCAATCCATAAAAAAGCGCCTGCATTTGAAGATCAAGCGTTAAGTGCTGAGATTCTTGAAACAGGAATTAAAGTAATCGACCTTATTTGTCCATTTGCTAAAGGTGGTAAGGTTGGCTTGTTTGGTGGAGCTGGTGTTGGTAAAACCGTTACTATGATGGAGCTTATTAATAACATCGCTAAAGAGCATAGTGGTTTCTCTGTGTTTGCGGGTGTTGGTGAGCGTACACGTGAAGGTAATGACTTTTATCATGAGATGAAAGATTCTAATGTATTAGATAAAGTATCATTGGTTTACGGGCAAATGAATGAGCCACCAGGAAACCGTTTACGTGTGGCATTAACAGGTTTGACGATTGCTGAAAGCTTCCGTGATGAGAACCGTGATGTATTGATGTTTATCGATAACATCTACCGTTACACATTAGCAGGTACAGAAGTATCAGCACTTTTAGGACGTATGCCATCTGCCGTTGGTTATCAGCCAACACTTGCCTATGAAATGGGTGTATTGCAGGAGCGTATTACCTCAACAAAAACAGGTTCAATTACTTCTGTTCAGGCCGTATATGTCCCTGCGGATGACTTAACAGATCCATCACCTGCAACGACTTTCTCGCATTTGGATGCAACAATCGTATTGTCACGTCAAATCGCTGAGTTAGGTATCTATCCTGCGGTTGATCCATTAGACTCAACATCTCGTCAGTTAGATCCATTAGTGGTTGGTCAAGAGCATTATGAAGTGGCACGCAGTGTTCAGCAAACGCTTCAACGCTATAAAGAGCTAAAAGATATTATTGCAATTTTAGGTATGGATGAACTATCTGAAGAAGATAAATTAACCGTATCACGTGCACGTAAGATCCAACGTTTCTTATCACAGCCATTCCATGTGGCGGAAGTCTTTACCGGAAACCCTGGTAAATACGTGCCATTGAAAGATACGATTGCAAGCTTTAAAGCGATTGTTGCGGGTGAGTATGATCACTTGCCTGAACAGGCTTTCTATATGGTTGGAACCATCGAAGAAGCGATTGAAAAAGCAAAGTCAATCTAAGAGGTATCAGTGATGTCTGATAAACTACTTACAGTCAATGTGGTGAGTCAAGAAGGTTCAGTCTATGAGGCGCGTGCCAAAATGGTAAGCCTCAGAGGCACGGAAGGGGAGATGGGTATTGCCTTTGGTCATACACAGCTTTTATCAACCTTGCCACCTGGTGTCGTCCGCATTGAACGTGAAAATAATGAAAAAGATACGCTTTATATCTCTGGTGGCATCTTAGAAGTTCAGCCACATCAAGTGATTATTCTCTCTGATGTGATGGAACGTGCTAAGGATCTTAATGAAGCTGCTGCTGAGAAGGCGCGTCAACAAGCCGAAGAAGCATTAAAGAAAGCGCGCGATAGCGACAAAGTAGAAGTCGAACAAGCGCGTCAGATTCTAGCTGAAGCGGAAGCGCGCTTAAAAGCGCTTAAAATTCTTAAAGGTGTTAACGCCTACTATAACGATTCAGATAAGTAATTATCTCTATTTGTAGTCTACACTATCTCTACAATTCGGCTAAGACTAAATATTTAGCCAAAAACGGCTCATCGTACCCTGAGCATAAGTCGAAGGGTACACTTGGGAAAATCATACATCAATAAAGGCTTCGACTTACGCTCAGCCAGCGCTTATACAATCAAAGCGGACTGGAATATTATCATCGCCTACAACTCTTATCATCTACTTGAAAGTGATTTACGATGGGTATACCACATAACTGCCGCAAGCATTAGTTGAATAGCTGCTGTGATGATTGAGATCTTCACAACAATATCAACGAAAAAAGCAAGCCAATGCAGATCAATACTGACTGTGCGAATAATATTATAAAGCACGGTAAATAGTACCAATGAAAAAGAATTAGAGATAAGCCCTGCTGAGAGTTTCAATGTATTAATATGTGCGCGCTTGTCACTATCATTGGTGGCAAATAATGCGGCATTAGATGAACCTTGAAATAAGCCAAGTGCAAATCCATAGCAAAATGCCATACCACAGAAATACGGATAGCTAAAATGCAAAATAAAGACAGGTGAGACTGCAAGCATAATCGCCATTAACATAAGGCTTAAAGTAACTGTCTTTTTAAGGTTCGGGGTAGTACTTATCCGCTTGGTGATCATATTGCCAATGACGGAGCCAATCATTAGATAAACGGACATTGTCGCAATATAAATCATATTTAATGTGCTTAGATAGTACAGTATGACAGGCCAAGCAAAGAATACCCAATAAGTGGTTAAGCGACTGATAAAAATAATTAAAAACACTGTTAAGAAAGGGCGATTGTTAAAAACGTTAAAGTTGATCAATGGTGTCTCAATTTTCTTATATAAATAGATATATAAAAGACAAGAAACAATAGCAATACATGCGATGAGTATTTTAAGGGATATCGGTACCGCACGGAAAGTTGCTACTTCACTGAAAGCAAACAGTGCGGTTACGGTTATTCCAATGAGGATAAATCCTTTGTAATCAAAGGGATTATTCGATTTAATGCCAGCCTCTTTGGGAAAATAAATACAAACAATAGCAATAGCGAGCATTGATAGTGGGACGTTGATATAAAAGGCAAGGCGCCATGAATCTGCAGAGATGTAAGCAAATACACCACCTAAGACCTGACCCAAAATGGCTAAGAGCACGGAATAGCTTGAGAGTGAAATAGCAGCATGCTGGTTGTTGCTAGAATACTCAAGGTAGGCAAGGGATGCTACAGGTGCGGAAAAAGCAGCAAATAATCCCTGAAAGCCACGAAATATGAAAAACTGAATATCAGTTTGTGCAATTCCGCAAAGAAAGGAGAAAAGGGCAAAGCCTGTGCCTGATAAGATCAGTGTGCGTTTAAAACCGATTTTTTGCGCAAGCCATGCGCTCATCAGCAAAAATACGCCAAGTACCAGAATATAAACACTGATACCAAACTTAAGATAGACTGGTTCAATATCAAATGACTTAGCAATTTTAGGTAGGATATTGTTGATGATCGTTGTATCAATTAAATCCATACCAATAAAAATAATAAATGCAGCGAGCAATAATTTGGTGGTAAGGCGACTATTGTTTTTGATGTGCACGCTTAAACTCCGTTTTATGCTGTGCTTTTAATATAGTCGAAGATCACGGTTTTTGATGCTTTTTAGAGATAATTTAATTGGGATAATACTAAATTATTCATTGTGCCTAGAGCATAAATCGAAGCAATGCACTGAGTATCAGTCGAAGTGGGTAAGTATAGAAAATTCACACTTCATAGAGACTTCGACTTACGCTCAGCCGGCGCTTATACAATCAAAGCGGGTTGGAATGTTGTCGTTGCCATTAATTGGATGCTAGTTAGTAGAAGAAACAGTTTGAGCAACAAATAGGTTCTCAATGACAAGGTGATAGAAGTATTTCCAAGCAACATAACCAATAACGAGTGCAGCAATAATGAGTTCAAATACTGCCAAGTAATAGATTTGGCTAACATATTGCGGTGCTAAATTTAAAATATGCTCTGCCCAGTAAGCGGTTTTAAATAAGGCAGTTGAGCCAATAGCCATTGGGAAAGTAAATGCCGCAAACCCAGGGGAGAAGCTTAAGCTCATTAATTTAACAAAGCTTAAATAGATCATTGCAGTCATTAATATCGCGATGCCAAACAATAGCATGACAATAACAGGGGATGGGTCTTGAGTAACCGTTAAATAGCCAGCTAATGATAAGCTGGCAGGGGCTGCAAAAATCGCAATGGTTGGTTTAGCTGCATCAGGAATCTCATGCGTAAACATCACGCGATATAGCATTAACGGCAATAAGATGGCATAGCTGATTAAGCCGAAATATAATAACGCACTTGCCAATGGTTGTAGCACACCACCAGGGAAAGCAACATCGGCAACGATAATGCCAACAGGAGGCACAAACCATGATGGTACCATGTGGTGTAGTTTAAATTCACGCATGCGATGATAAATAAATGCCGCTAAAAAGAGCAAATGAATAGTCACGGCAAAAACCCATACAAGTTCAGCAGCAAGATGACTTACGTAATTAATGCTGTTGGAGATAATCATTAAAGCCATGGCAAAAGTAGGTACAACACTGCCAACAACAGGGTGGGCAAGGTCTTGACGCAATTTTTGTGGCCAAACAATAAACTTAGCAGCAACAAATAATAATAAAATGCTAGCAATAATTGCTGAAGCGATTTGTAAGCTATGATTAGCTGGCAATGCATTTTCAGCACACCAACCTAAACCTGAAATACCAAGGGCTAAACCAGCCATTGGTGTTGGGATTTTTTCTAGAAAACCATGTAATCTCTGAGTCATGATAAACACCTGTTAAATATTGTTATGGTGTTAGTTTATGTGGACTCTTATATAAATAAAATTTTTTAAAACTTATGTGTTGAATTGAAATTATTTATTAGTAACCCAGTCAAGCCACTCTTCGGTAAGCTCTGAGATGTGCGCGCGTTTATTTTGCACAATAAGCAGGTCTCTTTCAAGTTTCATTTCAGGGCATTCAAGGATGTGAATGTTTGATTGATTGTGTAAAGCAGATAGTGAAATACAACCAATGGCGTTGCTATTTAATACCGCAAGAATAATGGCTTCACTACTGCCAAGCTCCAAGAATAAATTCAATTGATAATCAAATAATGGCAACATGTTTTGCTCAATAATTGTGCGGCTGCCTGAGCCTTTTTCTCTGAGAATAAATGGGTGATTTTTAAGTGTTTTAATATCAACCGTTTTTTCTTTGGCTAAAGGATGATCTTTATGCACAAAGAGTTTTAATTCATCTTTAGCAAAGGCAAAACAATTGGTCTGATTGCTTAAACTGGTACTTTCAATGAATCCTAAATCTGCTTGATGTGAAATCACTGATTCAATAACCTGTTCACTATTACTTATGCTAAGAGATAATTCTACCTCAGGGTGCTGTTGTTTAAAGGAAGAGATAAGTGTCGGTAAGATATAATTACCAATCGTGTTACTTGCGGCAATATGCAAGCTGCCAATCAGTGCTTGCGTGTGCTTGAAAAAATGCTCAATCTTATCAGTAGCTTCTAAAAGTGCCATTGCTTTGGGGTAAAGCTGTTGCCCATGATGATTGAGTATGATTTTGCGATCAATGCGATCAAAAAGCTTAACACCAAGCTGTGTCTCAAGTGATGATAGCGCCGTGCTTAATGCTGGTTGCGTGAGACTTAAGCTCTCCGATGCTTTGGTAATGCTGCCATGTTTAGCAATGGCTGCAAAGATGAGTAGTTGTTTGTGTGAAAGCATGTTTTACCTAAAGTTATAAATGCTCAAAACCTTTCTTGAAGTTGAAGTTATGCTCAGCTTCAATATGTCTAATTGTACCTGATAGTGAGCGCATAACAAGGCTATGCGTTTGTGCAAATTGGCCTTTGCGTTTGACACCTTTGAGCATCTGTCCATCGGTAACACCTGTTGCAGCAAACAATACATTGCCAGAGGCTAGATCATTCAGATGATAGATTTTATTTAAATCATTAATGCCCCATTTCTTGGCGCGTGCTTTTTCATCATCATTTCTAAAGATCAGGCGACCTTGCATTTGTCCACCTAAACAACGAAGGGCTGCCGCGGCAAGAACACCTTCGGGTGCCCCTCCTGTGCCCATGTACATATCAATGCCGGTATCTTCTTGTGCTGTCGCAATGACTGCAGAAACATCACCATCTCCAATAAGCGCAATGCGTGCGCCTGCTTCTCTGACTTGACGGATAATCTCTTCATGACGTGGGCGATCTAATATACAGACAACTAGCGCTTCAATAGGGACTTTTTTAAATTGCGCCAAGTTTTTCAAATTCTCAGCAGGTGTTGCATTGATATCGATAATATCTGCCGGCATACCATGCCCACCTACTGCAATCTTTTCCATATAAACATCAGGGGCGTTTAGAAAACCACCATCTTCTGCCATTGCAATCACTGCTAAGGCATTAGGCCCACCTTTGGCAGTAATGGTTGTACCCTCTAGTGGATCAAGTGCGATGTCAACCTTAGGTCCGCCTTTGCCGACTTTCTCACCAATATAAAGCATTGGCGCCTCATCTCGTTCACCTTCACCAATGACAACAGTGCCATCGATATCCAGACCATTTAAAGCGCGACGCATAGCATCAACAGCAACTTGATCAGCAGCCTTCTCATCTCCTCGACCCATTTGACGCCAAGCAGATAAAGCAGCCGCCTCGGTAACACGAACTGTTTCTAATGCTAAATTACGATCCATTATTCTATCCCTTAGTTTGTATATGCACTGCCAAAATGATTACAAAGAATCCAGTGCGTGTTGAAAATCGCCAGTATTGTAACAATTGTGTGGTTAAAAGGGTATGGGTTTTTATCGCTCACGAACCATTTTACAATATTTTCACCATCAAACCTGCTGTGTTAATGACTTACGAGCGATATATAATTAATTATCTTTGGGTATACCTCCCCCATGCGCAGAAGTGCTTAGAGTGGATATTATACATAATGTGTTCGGGAATATTTTTTAAGGGTATATTATGGATATTAAAAGTTTGCTTTCACCAGAGCTAACAAATATAGCAAAAAACCATCATACAATGGGCATGGCATTGATACATGTCACTAAAACAAAAACAACCTTTCATTGCATTAAAGAGTTAAATATAAAACTAGCCGCTCAAACAGAATACAAAGAGTTAACCTCACTGTTTTTAAATTATGATCAAGTCACCAATCTGCCAGATCAGTTCTTTTATTCAGACTGTCACTTTGCACGAGAAAATTCGATTGAAAATAATTTAGATATGCTTTTTATCATAACTCACATGGATGTTGATAATATTGTTATTCTATGTGTTGGGGTTGATAGTAAATGGTTTGGATATCATTTATTAAATAATAAGGTTTACCTGCAAAGTACTATCGTCAACTCTATTGGCGACATAAATAAAAATAATATTAAGCCCAAATTGAGTCTATTTCATAGTCAGTTTAACAAACTAGAAAGTGGCACATTATTTTACGCAGACAAAGTACAGCAAAGAGATACAAAGGAGTCAGCTGAGATAGTTCCTTTAACTTCTTTGGAAAGAAAGTGCTTTCAGATGATTTATGACAATATCATACGTTCTAGTGATATTGCTCAGCAGCTTGAAATTTCAAAAAGAACGGTTGATGATTATATTGAGCGTCTTAAAGTGAAGTTTTCATGCAATAACAAGTATGAACTATATTATAAGATTAAGACCTTTAATCGGAGATACCTTCTGTCTGCATAATTGAGTATTTAGATTCTATTAAACTATCTTGACCTAACTTTTTGTTTCTTAAGTAGGTGATTTCTTGTGGATGAGAGATCTCAAGCTTAAGCTGATATGACTTTAATATTTGTTTTAATTTATTGTGAAGCCTTTGATATTGTTGCTGTGCTTTTGCTATAGAAGATCCTGTATTGATTGAAATCGCAATATATACCACAGGTATAACATGAAAGTTCTTGGCGTTTGCTGTTATTCTACCAAGTAAATGATTTGGTGTTGTTGACTGAGGCTGAATACCATAACTTACGTTTACTTTAGATGGAAAGTCTATAACACGTTTGACATGTGTTTCGATAAGTATTTTTGAAGGTGATTGTGATAGCCTATTTAAGAAAAGCTGTTCAATTGTTGTATTAACTGAAGGATTCAAGCAGGGGAATACACCAAGAAAATGAGCACGAAGAAAATCATCAATCAATTGATCGATACGTTGTGTTTGGGTGGGTGCTAGATGGGTGAGTTGGGTACAAGAGTCATATAAACGTCTATCAATTGTTGCTAAGTTCGCATAAATATAGACTTTATCGTTTATCCATTCTATTTTGGTAAAGCCCGGATGAATAGATAAAGTACGTGACTCGCGACGAAAGACAATAGTTTCTTTTTTGATACCAATTAAATAAAGTGCAGCGATTAGTAGCTCAGGAGACATCGAGGGTATTAATTGTTGGATTCTAGCAATTTTTTGCATTTGCGACTTGTTTTTAATCATATTTTTATCACCTGATTAAGTTTAATAAAACGTTGAAGGTGGCGTGAGAAATATTGATTTAATGATTGCTGTATATCTTTGGTATCATAAGTTTTAAAAGCTTGCCAAGTATTTTTTGGATTGAGTTGATCAAGTTGCGAAATATAATTAATAAAGTAGTCATGACAATTGGTAAGTTTAAGTGTTCGACAAATATTTTTGATATCACCATAATTTAACTGCTGATGGTTTTTGCGTAAAGTATCAAGTAATTCAACTTTATTAAGATCAGCAAATTCAAAAGGTATGTGAGAAATGTACTCAATCTTCATTGTTGAAATATGATAGTGTTGTAAATTGACTTGCATATGAGAAAGACGCTGTTTTTTGAATTGATAGCTATAGCAGCAAAGTGTTGATAATATCCAGCGTTGCTGAGGCTCAATAATGTTGTCCAAAACATCTTCAATATAACCATGAGCAAGAGAAAGTGAAAAGCTTTTATAGTCACTGGTGTGAAGTGAGTAATAACGATCATTAATTGCATTATAGTCTTCGTCATAGATTTCAAGTAATGACTGCAATTGAACTCGATTATCCTCAAAATGGATAGGGTATTTACTTTTATCAATACCAATTGATAGTGAAGTTGAGTTATTGGGACTAAGGGCGCCAAGTTTGAAAATATTGGTATGAATAAGTGTTTGAACAATCTCTACATCTATGAGTTTTGCCTCATTAGGTTCAAGCTCAAAGCAAATAGTAAATTGATTAGTTTGTATTTGCTTGAATGGTATAGGAATATTCAACTCTTGCATTTTTTCAGGGTGATTTAAACGTAGTCTTAAATTTTCAAATGAGTTAAGAGATGCTAAAGCACTTTTTTCATGCTTGACTTTAATGGCATTATGATTGTTTGTGCTCACATAGCAGAAGTCTTTTGCACTCAGAAGTTGATATAGCCAAATGATATATGACGGGTTGATATTCGAGTTAATTAGATTTAAACATAGTGTTTGAGGTAGGTCACATGTATGGGAAGCTTGAAAGTCAAGAAAGAGGTTATGGTCTTTGATTTGGCATTGAGAAAGCTCAAAACTATGCAGTTCTTGATTGTTTAAGGATCTCATCTCACAATTTTCTAACCCATCACTAAAATGAAAACGTTGAGAAAAATCGATATGTTTAGGAAAGTTAGAGCTATTAGCTTTAATTTTACAAAGGTATATAAAAGGCGTATGGCGAAAAAACCAAGGGTATTGTTTGATATAGTAAGCATTTCGCTCCAGAGCAACCTGTTGTTCAAAATTTTGAGATAAGGTCTTAAAATGACTGGCTAAAAGATCTTGTAAAGATTCGACTAAATGTTTTGCTTGATCCCTAGAATCAAGTTTATCAATGCCTTTTTCGCTATGCTTCATCGGTGTCTCCTAAGATATCTCTACATAAGCTTGAGCCAGATCAAGATAAAGGTACAAAATACAATCATCAAATGTTGGGTTGATTTCGACCCATAAGCTTTTCTCATTAATGGAGTGTTGCCATTCATTATGATCAAGTTCAAGTTTGAATACCTGACAGACACTCAAATCAATTTGTTGTTCATTAAGTGAACCCTTGTAATGAGTTAGTGTAATGCCCGAAACAGCAAGGTTTTTCATGTGAATAAGTCGAGATTTGCTTGCAAGATAAAGGTCATCTTGTACGAGCGTTTTTGATAGATCTTTTCGTTTGATAATTAAAAAGACATCACGTGCAAGCTGAGCACGTTCATCAAGTGCGAATTGATATGTGTTAGCTAAATTTGTTAATTCACTGTTGATAAATGATTTATGATTTAGCTTGAGTGAGAAAATTTCAGCAATGGCATCAAATAGATTTTGGAAGCTCATATAATAGTCATTAAAATCTAAATACAGTTTTTTGGGTTTCTCGATGCCTTTAATAAAAGAAATTTGTACATAGAGACGATAAAACTGCTCGTAAATATCACAGATACGTATTCTCATTTGTCCCAACTGTAATTTTTGGAGCTCATAACTTAAATAAAAACAGGTCTGCTTAATAAAGTTAAGCATTGTAATTGTCGTGCTTTCAGTGATTGCAAGAGCAGATAACTCTTTGCTAATAAAGTTTTGAACACTCTCTAAAAGCTTTTGCATGGCGTAACGTGTTGGGCTCATGAATAGATTATCTAAATAAAAAACGGGAGGAATATAATTTTGTTGAATTTCCCATTTTAAACTATTGGGGTTGTACCTGAAATGAGCTAGTTTGATACCCAGACATTCATTATGTGTCGGTTTTATATCAAGCAGTAGCTGATAGCCGTTGATTTCTAACTGTTCAGTATCATGCAATAGACTTTGTTGTTTTGTTAGATGTAAATATAAACTAATATTTTCTTCTTTGGTACCGAGTAAACTTAAGTTATAGCTAAAACAATCAACTGGATTACATCGTTTCAAATTCTCGTGAGTAATCACCTCACCGGTTTTAGATAAAAGCGTTAAGTTATTAAGAACAAAACGATTATAAGTAAGTGCGCTTTCATCATACTCCAAAGAGATAAAGATATCTTTTTCGATCAAATCAGTTGCCAATAAAGTATTGCAATTACTATTTGCTGTTTTGATCTGATCATCAATCGTAAATGCTTGTGCTGAAAGCACCATTCCGTTATGCCAGTGAATATTCATAATGTCGCCCTGTAGTGTTTAATAAGATAAATAATAGTCAACTACTTAAAGATTATTTACCGTTTGAGTACGGTAGGGCATGTGATTAGCTATAAATCAAAATATGCCCGTATTTATGCGGTAACGATGGGAATGAAAAACAAACATAATGCACTCAAGTCCAATGATAGGAGTAATATATGAGTGATCAAATTATCCAATTAGTAGAGTCAGCTAATTTAAATGTAACTGGTGACATTTCTGAACTAATTTCGTCGACAAAATTTAATGATGTTGTTCCCGTTGATAAGAAAAATGTCACAGAAGAGTCTGAGCTACAAGAATTTCTAACGGCTTTAACCTTAGTAATGTCAGATGATAAAAGCAGTTTTTTCTCCAAGGATGTTACGTCTCGGATTAAGCTAAAAATTGATGAGTTAGTGGATGCGCAAATTAATGAGATTATTCAAAATAAAGACTTCAAATATCTTGAGTCTATTTGGTTATCATTACGTGACATATTCCATGAAGCAGCTGATGAAAAAGATATTGAAATTTGCCTTTTGGAATTAACCAAAGAAGAGTTGCTAGATGATTTTGAGTTAAACAGTGCTGATTTTACTGGTTCAAATTTATTCAAACGTATTTATCGGGATGAATATGATCAATATGGTGGAGAGCCTTATGCGCTTAGTGTTGGCATGTTTGATATTCAAAATACGTATGATGACTTCTTTGTGCTATCTAATTTAGGCAAGATTGCAGGATCTGCACATACGCCTTTTATTAGCAATATTGGACCTGAGTTTTTTGGTTATAGTAGTTTTGAAGAGTTTGATGAGGTTAAGGATTTAGAAGGATTATTAGAAGGTTCTAAATTTAAAATGTGGAATCAATTTAGAAAAACAGAAGAATCTGCCTATGTCGGCATGACTTTTCCACGATATTTAATTAGACGTCCTTATGATGATAGCTCAACTGAGCTATATGGATCAAGGAATCAATATTCGGTTAGCTTTTTCCGTGAAAAGCTTAATAACCCATTTGATCAAAAGTCTTATGTATGGGGTTTTTCATCTGGGTTGTTGGCACGAAATATTATTACTTCATTCAAAAAAACAGGTTGGTGCCAGTATATTCGTGGTCCTTTGGGAGGCGGATTGATTGAAGATATCCCAACGTATCAATTTGAAATTGGCAATTATAAGCAAAAAACAGGGAGTGTTGAGTACTTTATATCAGACTCCCAAGAGTATGCTTTCTCTAAAGCGGGTCTTATCCCTTTTGTTGGAGATAAACGTGGCGAAGGTGGATGTTTTTTTAGCGTTCAATCAGCAAAGTTCGTTCCCGACAATCTGGAGAATTTAGATTTAATGGAAAGTATTCAAGCCAATTCTAACCTGTCATATACGCTTTCAGTATCTCGTGTTGCGCATTATGTAAAATCAATGGTGAGAGACAGAATTGGTTCGAACTATGATCAGGAAAAAGTTCAAACCTTTTTGTCAGATTGGTTAAATGGCTTTGTAACGATAGCATCTAATCCAAGTGATGTGACGTTAGCCTATTTTCCGTTTAAAGAGGCAAGTGTCAAAGTTGAACCGCAACCAGGTAAACTTGGTTGGTATGGTTGCTCAATTGATCTTGTACCACATATTCAACTAGAGGGTATTGATGTTTCACTGCGTCTTGCAACCAAATTACCGATTGGTGAGGGAAGCGATGAAGCTGAATCTGATAGTGAATAAGAATAATCAATAAAACAAGAAAAGGAGTCTATATATGTCAGTAATAAGTTCTCAAAATGTGCAAATATCAAATGGTCATGTTACGTTTAGCTCTGTACATAATGCGTGGATAAAAGGACACACAGGAGATAGAGAGCTTGCGCATGCTGCGCGCTTTTATGCCAAGAGCTTTTCATTTGCAAGTACTGCTGCAGATGATAAGTTTGCTGCTCAAGATGGTGGTTCTGAATTGGGGACAACAGAAGATGCACCGATTCTAATCACGCAGGCAACATTTCCTCTTTATCCAAAGCAAACTGATGCACAAGTGTCTTTGTCTGGTTATATTACTTATAATCAGGGTCAAGCAATTTCAGATAAGCTTGATAATATGGGCAGCACACCTGTCATGGAGTTTGAAATTTCTGAGCTTAATGAGAATCAAATTATCTTAGATAATAAGGAAATGACATTTACTTATGGTGTTAAAGTTGATGATGCCATTAAGTTTAGAGTAGCTAAGGATAATATCCAGATTATTCCTGATGACAAAGGTAATCTTGCTGAAATACATATTACAGGCGGTAACTATTCAGAAGATGTGTCATCAACTATACACGTACAAACAAGACAACCTAATAATATTCAATCTTTCAAGGTTGCCAACGCCTAGATAGTTGTTATCAATGACGTAAATTTTATTTAGTTGCATAAGTTGCTTTGCTAGGGGGATGCAGCTAAATATTTTCCTTTAAATTCTTGACGTACTCAGGAGAAAACCATGTCGTATAAGCAAAAAATTCCAAGCTCTAGAGTTAATATTACTTATGATATTGTCTCGGCAAATAATGAAAAAAAGAAAAAAGAATTACCACTTAAGATTCTTATTATGGGTGACTTCTCTCTTGGTGAGTCTAAGGAGATGAAAAAATCATATTATGATAGAACAGTATTAAATGGTAAGGGGGGCGTTAATGCGGTATTGTCAAAGCTAGATATTAGTAAAACGATTAGTGTCAATAATAGAATTACGCCACATCAAACAGATAGACTTGATATTGATCTACAACTTAAGAATATCAATGCCTTTAGTCCATTGTCTTTGGCAAATCAGATTCCTGCACTTAAAAAGTTATTACGATTAAAAGAGATTGTTGCAAATTTTGAGACAACCTTTGATAACAATCGAGCGTTTCAAGAGAAAATTCGCGAGATGCTTGCTAATGCTGAGAATAAAGAAATAATTAAAAAATCCTTGGTTAATATTGAGGAATATAATGCCTTATTAAATGCCAATAAGCATGTGCCCAAAGTTCTAGAAGAAGCAGCTAATGTGGCTGATACAACGGCATTGATTGAGGGTGAAGAAAGTGCTGAAAATATAGAGGAACAACCAAAAGATAAAGAGTAACGCTCAACATTATCTCATTTTAAATTACATTTTGCCAAAAAGAAGCATATGGGGAATTTCTGATGGATCATCAAACATTATGGATGCTATGGCTTGATATTGTTCAACAAGCACAAGACATTAAAAAGTATGTTCATCCAGAGCTAGAAAAAGAAAAAGCCACTGATAATCTAACAATCTATCGCACGGTATTAGTAGAAAAAATAGAATGTTTTAAAAGTAATTTGGAACAGAAATATTCTGAGAGCATTCTATTTTATATTCTATTTCCATTGGTCAGTTTTTGTGATGAAAAAGTGAACTTATATTTATTTAATCATATGAGTTTATCCAAAGCGAGCTGGGAGTCATTGCAAACAGAGTTTTTTCAAAGACGAGATGGTGGAGAGCATTTCTTCAGAATGATTGATGCTATTTTGGCTAAAGAAGTCAAAGTTCCGATTGTTATTCCAATACAGATCAACTTGCTATTAAAAGAAGGTTTTAAGGGGAAATACCATCTTGCCAATCAATATAATATTACGCTGTATGAGAAGACGCTTGAAACGATGATTGAGAATGAATCTGGATGCGATGTTATTAATAAAGGCTATGAAAATGTGCTTGAGAGTTTGTCTATACATCAAACACTACAGTCAACTAAATCGCGATGGTCTAAGCGATTTTTAACTAAATCACACTACATAAGTGCCGCAATTTTAGGTATTGCGGTTGTTTGTAGTAGCTATCTATTCTTAATACTGAGGTAAGGCTATGCTCGATAATACGAACACGTTACAGCGCAAGGTCTATTATGATGCATTATCACTAGTAGTAAAGCCGTTGAATGATCGTTTTGAGACACAAGGCGATGGTGTTGTTATTGCGCCCAAGTATATAGATCAATTAGTATTTAATCTTAAAACATATGGTTTTGAAGGTAAAATTAGTTTTACGTTATCCTCTAAAAACTCAATGAATGAAGATTTAAGTTTTCTTTTAAATAATAGAGGAATGTTTGCATTAGAGTTTATATTGCAGGTCAGAGATCATATACAGCTATCCAATGCGAATACACTGCCAATGCAGAGCAATACAATTAAACTTATGGCAGTTTTTGATCCATTATCAAAAAATCCAGGCACTTTATTGAGTTTATCTGAAATCAAGTTCAATCAGTTTCAAGACCAACAGCAGTGTGAAGTATATGAGGCAAATCAAGTATTCAATTTTACATTTTCAGACCCTTTAGCTGCCATTGCCAAGAAAATTAAAACAATCAAGGTCTTTCAAGACAGCACTTATAAAGATGTTATAACCTCAATGTCTTCAGCATTCTCAAATCTCGTCAAGCTTGAAATTGATGATGCGCTGACTCAATTTACTCAAGATAAGCAACCCTATATATGTATTAATAGTATTGAGTTTGGATTGTATAACTCCTTGATAGAGTGGTTATATGATTACCAACTACAGCTTTATTTTAATTATGACAAGCAAGAATACTTTATCAGCAGTCAGGTCGAAACCTATGCTGGTCAGTATGAGGTTAGTAATGGCACTTTATCTACTCCCGATACACATAAACTAGATAAAGTGCTATTACTAAATACACAACAAGCACTAGGGAAGTGTAATATTGCAAATATCAGTTATCCGCTGCCGAAATCACAACTATCATCGATAGACAGGGGGTTGACTGATGACGTGTTTTCAAGAGTCGCTCCTAGTTATTACCAAATTCCAAATCAATATCAGCAATATGTTAATTATGTTGAGAAAAAGGAACAAAATGAAGACTCATCTGCTTACCTAATACAGTTAGAATTTGGCAATTTACCGACGCAGTTGCCACTTTACCCTGTTAGTGGATTCAGTTTCCCAGATGGTTTCTTTGACTCATATGCTAACGAGTTAAATGACAGTTATCGTATAACAGCAATTGCTTTTGAATTTAAGTTTCACCAAGATCTACAAGACTATCGTGCTTTTGACAGTCACAGTCGCCTAACAAATGAGATGATAGATCAGAAAATGCCGCTCAATATTGCAACTAAATTAACACTTATTTCTGATAAATCAACAGCAATAGACTTACCTGCATATCAAAAAACGACAGCATTTAAAGCGCAAGCATGTGTGATAAAAGACGATGCATCAACAGATGACATATATGCAACATCAGTTTATCAGGGCGCCACCAAAACTGCATCAGATATTTCACAGCAGCCATCGGATAATACGAGCTATCATCGATTCACACCTTATAGCGATGATCAAATGTCGTACCATATTGAGTTGCCGAGTTTATTACTTGCTGACGATGAGGCAAGTAACAGCTTTGCCGCAGTGGTTAAGCCTAATAATTTATTAAGCCAAGCTTATTTTCCTTTAAGAAATAATACACAAGTATGGGTTGATTTGCATCGTGAATACATAGAGATTTCAGGATCACTTATACACCATGTTAACTCAGACATATTTGCATCTGAAACAGCGCAGGTGACGGGTATAAACTGGGGTAGTCAAAATGAAGCAACAATACGTTATGAAGTAGATAGCCAAGATAGTGCTCTATATATTGAGCAAAACAATGATAGTGGTAAAAAAACGCTACAAATCAACAAAGATGGCTTCACACTTAAATTGACAGATTAAGAGGTAATGCATATGAGTATTTTATTAACTTTTTTGAAAAATTATGGGTCATCAATTGCAATTGTTGCTGTTATTATTGTGCTGCTCCTTTTTTGGAGAAGGTATAAGAAATATATTAAAAAATTAGCTAATTTTATTGTCTCAATTTCAAAGGGTATATTTCGTTCATCGACAAAAAATCGCTATCTTAAAGGATTAAGGACCTGTCTCAGCAGATTACCTGCAAATGTTTATCCAGGGTTATCCAATAAACAACCTTATTTATTACTTAATTTTGCTCAGGATCAATTTGTAATTGATGAGACAGGGTTAGGAGAGCTAATTGCGGGAAATAAATCAAGTATTAATAAAGATTCTTGTTTTTATTTATCAAACAATTTTGTTATCCATGAGTTGCATGATTTAGATCAAGTTGATTTTGATGCATTAGAAGCATGTTGGTTGAAGATATCTCAAAAAACAAAGCGTATTCCTATTGTTGTCGTTCACGATAAGCTAGATGATCTAACACAGAAAAAAGCAATGCTTGTGGCATCTAGCTTAAATATTTTTGCTCAAAAATTAGAAATTCAACCGATTGTGAGCTTGTCATTTTCAATGCAAAATCTTGAGGGTTATGATGCGTATCAAAAGCTGTCAATGGTCAGTGAATACATCCCGATAAAAACGATTTCGGAAGAGAGAGTTTCAGATGCTAATTTGATGGTTAAGGAATGGGTAAAGTTACCATTACAATACTTTGAGCAACATGAAACTGAGATTATCAAGGCAGTCGGTTATAATGTTCAAAAAGTCGGTGAAATCCATAACTTCTTACAAAAGGTGCTGACCTATCAAAATAGTGTCGAGCATTACTATGCTGCGATTATATCCAATTCACCACAGAGTATTCGCAATTTACTATTATATATGCCGCGTCAAAAAACATCATATCAACAAAATATCTTCAGCTTTGTATTATCAGGTGATAAGAAGGGAATAAATATCAATTATCCTGCGGTTAGTGGCTATGGTGTTGGTGTTATTGGTGTTGTTTATTCTTCTGTGTTACTTGCAAATGCGATTGGATTTCAAGCACAAGTAGATGATATTTCAAATAATATTAATTATGCCGACACGCCTTTAGATATCAGTCAACTCCAAGAAGCATATCGTGATCAGTTGGCATCAGACCCATCAGCATATGGGGTTAGCCTACTACCGCAATACTATATTACTAAAGTGCTAAATAGGGCGTATAGTCAAGAAATCTTATCCAAGGTGAAAGCACTTATTGCTAAAACACCAACCGAAACAACGCGAATTTTAATGTCTTATTTATTCGTGGCAAATCATGATGACGTTAGAAAAATCATTCAACAAAATAAATATGTTTGGCAAGAAATAACTGATTTAAATGCTAATGAAATTGATACGGTCTTAAATTATGCGGCTAACTTTGATGCTTCAGATTTGGGGAAAATTGTAAACAGTAATACTTCATTAACAGGTAGCGATAATTATACAGTGAAAATTAGCGATGCGTATTTCAAGTATTTATTATCTTCAAGTTCAGTGACGATTAATGATTGGCAGCGATTTATAGAGCAAGAATTTTTGCCTTTGGTCAAAGTGAATTTGTTGACGTCATTATCACATACAGATAATTGGCTGACACATATGCTTTACCCTCAACAATCACATATTCCATCAATTAAAACACAGATTAGCAAATCAGATTACCAGCATTTAAATGATTTAATTCAAGTGAAGTCCTTTAAAAACTATTTGGATTTGCCAAGTACAATTGATTCCTTAAGTCAGGTTGTTTCCCTGCTCAATAAAACACAATTGATGGTTGGTGATCTTAAAAAACATATGGACTCACCATTACAACAAAAAATGGTTGAAAGCCTTTTAAAGGCAAGAGTTAACTCCATTAGTGCAATGGTCGTAAGTGCGAATAACTATGACATATTAAAGCAAACACAATCAGATAGTACATTGGTGAGCTTTCAAAATTATTCCATTCCCTTGATATATACTAAAGAGGGGCTAGATCAATATGTGGTAAAAATTATTGGTGACTATAAGAAGCTCAGTGCATCGCTTGGGAAACAAGCTAATATGAATGTGCTTGATACTTGGCAGAAGCAAGTTGTTGATCATTATACCAATCAATATATCGAAACATATACTAACTTAATGTCTAATCTGCTAATGCAACAATCTAAAGGAGAGCCTCAATACTTAATAGGAATTAAAAACTATTTGACGCAGATAAGTTCTATCCAAGTTTGGCAGTTGATCTATTCATTTTATAACGAGAACACTAAAGAGGTGTTAATGAAAGATTATCCCTTCACTAATGAAATTAGCAATCAATTCACTTCTTTAAATGCATTTTTGAGTAATCAGCAGTTAAGACAGCAATATGTTGATATTTTATCAGAGTTAGCTACTGAATTATCACAGCCGAGTAATGCGATTATAAAAATAACTAAAAATGAGCTAATTGAAGGTGATAACTCGTATAGTAAAATGTTGTCATCAGTCCTGAAACAGCAGAATATTCCACAATCGCTTATTGACAGTTTGCTATCTCCGGTACATATGGTCGTAAGGCATGGTGTTAAACTTATTGAGAAACAATTGGCACAAAAATGGCAAAAATTTACTACGGCATTGTCAACTCGATTTGCTAGGATGTATCCATTTTCTCCGGCTGCAAAGATGACGGTGAATTTAAGAATGTTAAATGATCTGTTGTTGGGGCAGTCAAGTCTATATAAAAGCTACTTTGATTTAGTCTCACCATTTTTAATTAAAAATGACAGTGGCGAGTATGTCTGTAAAAAGATCACCTATTTAAATACTTGTCCAATTGATACTGCAGATATTAATGCGATTAACCAATTGCAATCACTAATAATAGATTTAGAGGATGCCAAGGGTAATCCGCAGTCACTTCCTGCTGAAATACATATTGATCAATATCGCAATATTACGTCTGAAGGACAGGGTATAAAATATGCATTTGTAAATTTTGATAATCAAACATTCTATGGCATCAATACAGATATTGGTTGGCTAAAAGCGAAAATTAACTGGTGGCAGCCACTTACCTTAAAAGTAGGAATTATTCTTAATAATGGTCAGGTTTATAATAGCAGTAAAAATTATGTTAATGGTTTTGCACTATTACAGGATTATGCAGCTAATCAACAAAATGGTAAATGGAAAGTGATGATTCCTAAAACAGGTGTTAATGTTGATATTTCATTAAAATCAGCGACGGTTGATAAGCTATCAATGCTGGCGCAAGAAATTTAGCACACCATTACAATATTAATTTGAGGTAATTTTATTATATGAGAAAGTCAATTTTTGCTTTGCTACTTGTTGTTTTTATTGATGCCTTAGGCATAGGGATATTATTTCCTGTTTTGAGTGCTGTTATTATGAATCCACAAACGCATTTTTTAGCATATGGAACCAGTACAGATACAAGACAGTTATACTATGGGATAACCATTGCAATTTTTTTCATTTGTTGGTTTGTAGGCGCAATATACTTGGCTAAAACATCAGATCAAATTGGACGAAAACGTGTGTTACTGATTTGTTTGGTTGGTCTTTTCATAGGGTATGGATTAACAGGGTTAGCAATTGCGTCTAATAGTTTATTACTTCTTATCGTTGGCAGGGTTGTTGGTGGGATAACAGCAGGTAGTCAACCAATTGCGCAGGCCGCCATTATAGATGTAAGCAGCACAGAAGAGCGTACTAAAAATTTAGGATTAATCATGTTTGCATTTTCTTTGGGGCTTATAGCTGGGCCTATTATTGGAGGAGTGCTATCTGATAAAAGCTTATGCTTATGGTTTAATGATCAGCTTCCCTTTTATCTGACGTTAATATTAATTGCTATTAATATTCTAATTCTCTTAATAACTTATCAAGATCAAACAAAGTTGGAAAAAAGTAGTTATTATTTCAAACCAACTGAGATAATAACCCAATTTTATGGTGTTTTTAAAAATAAGAATGTTCTCAAGTTATCGGTTGTATTCTTTTTAATGCAAATATCGTTTAATACATTCTACATATTTTTACCAGTCTATTTGTACAGGAAGTATCATTATGATGTTTTTATGAATAGTTTGATGATGCTTGTATTAGGAATTGCAATGGCAATTAGTACAATATTTTTAGTTCCATTATTCCAAAAACATTTTAAACAAAAGCAGTGTGTGATTATAAATCTATCAGTTATGGCCATAATGCTTCTTTTACTGCTCATTAATTGGAAAAGTTATGACATCCTTATATTTGGAGGCGCTTTTATGCTTGCTTTTGGTGTTGCATATACCAATATGTTGGGTATGTTTTCTCATTCAGTTTCAGATAAGAAGCAAGGCTGGGTAATGGGTGTTACTGTTTCGCTATTTACATCAGGTTCAGCAATTACATCATTATTTGGTGAGAAGTTATTAGATATATCAGTTAATCTTCCTTTTATTTTGGCGATTATAGTCTTTGTTTTGACTGCTATACTATTATATTTTTTGAATATTGGAAGCTATCTGGTATCGCAACAAGTTAATAATTAAATAGCTCAAAAGGAAGAAGCTATTTTGAATCTTGAATATGGGTTTGATATATAATATTTGCTATTGAGTCAAAAATGATCGATACAAATGCTGTCAGTAGCTCTCCCTATTGATTTCATAGTATAATACAACATAACTTTTTATCTTCTTCCTTATTTTCCAACAGAGATGTTTTGTCAGAAACCAATTTATGTTGAATAGATTTTTTTGTCGAGAAGTCATAAGTATACACAAGGTTTCCTGATAGATCTCGAAGGTGAATTTCTTTGGAGTTAATGTGGGTTGAAGCCACATTTTTCATTTGAGAGTTTTCAATCCTTATAATAGTCTGGATTTTAACTTTTGATTGTGAAATTTGATCTTCAAGTTGACTAAATTCAAAGTCACCTAGAGTATCACCAGGACAGCCTATTAAAATAGTAACTGGATTAGATGCGGATTTAACTTGAATATCTCTTAGCCATTTATTGAATGTTTTTTTGGTGCCATGATGATAATGTCCAAAAATCACATTAGATACAGCAAATACTGCCTTACATCCGTTATAGATACCACCAAAAGCTCCTGCATTGAACCTGTTTGCGTTTCTATCTATTCCAAGCCCATTACCTGACACAATCTCATCTGATCTTGTTCTATCAAAAACTATACCACAACACATACCAATATAATACTGCATTAATTTCTCCATAATTATTAATTATTTAAAAGTATATTAAGATGGCGTATTACCATAAGGATGCTATTTCTACAGCTATTTAAAAATACCAAATCATTTTATAAAAACTCGATAAATGCTTATTCCACCTTTTTGCAATGAACCAAGCTGCGTATAAAAGAGTTTCTATTAACAATTTGATTTAAAGCAGATCTTGATGTGGTCATGTGGATTCCTTTTTGTGAGCTTATATGCTAATGAATGGATATCTGCATATTTTTGCTAAATACCATTTTATCTAGTTTTAGAAAAGCGTATTACCGAATAAATACGGTACTTTTGATGGTGCTATATGAAGGATAATAATGGTGTTCTAAATACGTAATAACTGGAGGATTGCAGTGAAAAAAAGATTAATAGAGTTTATTAAGTTGCTTGTTCTAGCTTGTAGTATTGCATCGCTTTCAGGGTGTTCAATTTTTAGTACAGACAAAATTCCTGATAATAAAGCGCCAGAGCAAACTATGACAATTTCTGTTGGAAAAAATGTTAACTCTGGACATAGTTTTTATGTGGTGATTAATACAAATGATGATGTTAAAAATTATATGGCTGAAACTAAAGACAATATCTATCAGCAAATGTTAGATCAAAAGCTCTTAAGTTATCAGGTTTTTCCTGGACAAGAAAAGAAGATTACAATATCACCAGAGCAAAATAGCAAATATCTGGGTGTTTACTTTTTGGATAAAGCATTGATAGATGCCGAGCGATGGTCTTATCTATTACCCGTTTCTGGCAAGTCTCACACCTTAAATGTAACAGCTTCCAGTGTGGATATAAATTAGAGAGCGCATTATATGAAAGTGGTGGGCAATGTTACTGATCAAATGCGCGAGCTTTTGAAGCGATATAAAACATATGATGAGTTTGAGGCAGACTCACCCCTTCATGATATTGACAAAACGCCTTATAAAATGCTTTTTCATCAAGATAAGCTTCTGACTGCTCTTTCTGCGGATAAGCTTTATCAATGTCCGGATTCAGCAATATTTAATCAGTCTTTTGAGGACAAGTATAATTCGGAAAATGTAATTCCAAATCGCCAGAAAAGCGTTGCCAAGGCTATTAAAGATTGTGCAAAAGCCCATGATTTAGAGGTTAGAGCGCCTGCAATGCATCATTTGCAAGAAAGTTATCAAGGACTCTCTAGTTATGTGCAAACAATTGGTGGTTATGCTAAGAAGGCACCTTTAAAGAATCTCCTTGAAGAAGCTGGGAAAAATACAACCATTTTACAGCATCAGATAAAGTCTCATATTGAGTTAGAAAAAAAGCTGACAGAAAAGCCAAGTGCAAACAATGAGCAGTCAGATGCAAGTAATGCAATGGCAATAAATAAGCAAAGTGAGCCTTTAGAGTCATCAATACACAATCATACTACAGCAGTACAATCACAAATTTCCAAGCAAAATAGTACATTGGATGCATTACAACAACAGAATGTAAAATCAGCCCAATCTGAAATACAACAACTATCTAAGCATGCTGCCTCATTATCATCAGCCACAAAATTATCATCGATAACTGACAAAAATAATGCTAAGTACAATGTTTTAAAGAAATCAAGATCTGCACTTATAGAGAAGGTTGATGAACAAAATAAGCTTATTGAGCGCATTGTTCAAAATGAATATAAAGCAGGCAATCTTGAGAAGGTTAAGACATTAAGGTCGAATATTTTAGACCTAAGATCAACGCAATATCAAATAGATGATATTCAGGAAGATTACAAATCAGTATATGGTCAGTCTATTCCCGAATCGGAATATTTACCTAAGCAAACAGATAGCAACAATATTGCTAAAGCTCTGGAAAAAACAGAAGAAACACAGCCAATACAAGATAAACAAGTAGCAGATGATAACTCAAAAACTCGAACAAAAACAGTTAGCAAATTGCGTCAGTTGACAAAAACCAAAAATATTCAACTAGGTGAAGTTCTCAAAGGGCTAAAAGAGATGAGTGATAGTGCTGGCAATAAGGTAATGAGTGCACAACTTGCTACACTGGTGCCCTCAAGCCTTGTTGGCAGCAAAAAAGTATTGATCCCAAACACGGTATCCTTACCGCAAAGCTCAAGTAATAACGTTAATGATACTGTAAATAATTTAGCAAGTGATTTGAGCAATTCTCTTAACCAAGAGGTCAATACAGTTGATCAAGCAAGTTCAGCGTTTCAATCTTTAAATAACACAATCAATACTAATGTAAGCAATTTAGCAAATGATATTAACAATCCTTTTAATCAGGGTGTTAACAAACTAGGTCAAGCAAACACGATGCTGCAATCATTAGCTGGTAAAATCAACTGTTGTAGTGATTTGCAGCAACCAGAGATTAAAGCGCAATTACCAGAAATTGGCGATTTACTTACTGATGGAACCAATTTGCTCAGTAGCAATATACTCGAGAGTAACCCCCTTGCAAATACGGCAAATGCTTTAAGTGCTTATCAGGCAGAGTTATCTAATTTAATGAGCTTAAGTAGTAATGAGATGCCTGCGATATCTATGCCATTTCCTGCCATGCCAACAAGCTCACCATTTGATCAAATAGCAGCAGGCTTATCTCAAATAAGTCTTGATGGAGTTTTAGCACCACCTGCTATATCACTACCTGATTTAACCGGCTTGAATGAAGGTCTGCCACAGATAGATTCTGTCATGCCAGCTAATCTCAATAGCCTAATGGTCAATGGAATGAGCTTGGCCGATATAGAGGGAGAATATTCATCTACCTATACGCAATTGATGGGTTTAAATACCACTTTAAGTGCATTACAATCGCAATATAGTTACGATGCATTAGAGGCGCAAGCAAAGCAGACGCTTGCTATGCAACAAGCAAGTTTAAATCAACAATTAAGTACGCTTAATCCTGAGAATTATACGCAAGTAAATTTAGCCAATCCCTACGATGGCTTGGTAGATCAAACCTATCAAAATGCAGTTTCTCAACTTGAGAATGGATTTCAGCCATTGCAGTTTAATCAAGCCAATCTTGCCAACTTTAGCAACGGTTTGGTATTGCCTGATTACCATAATGTTATTTCTTCCTCAGGTTCAGATCTTGAGAATGCATTTTCTGGCTTCAATGCGCAGCTTTTGCCGTTGGCAAATATCAGTAATGTACCGCAAATGCCAGATACCGATGCATTACTAGGTGAGGCCTTGGATGAGATGCCAACAGCGCCTAATGTTTCGGGGCAATTAGATGATATAAATCAGAAACTTGCTACCTTAAGTTCAGGTTTTGGTACAAGTGAACTTACCGCACAAATAACGGATAAAATGCCAGACATTCCAAGTGGTGCTGACTTATCTTCACTCATGAGTCTGGCTTTTATAATCGGTGGTATTGATCAGTCACTTTGTGATCTACCAATAATGGCATTTAATATTCCTTTTCCTGATATCTCGTTGTCATTGCCACAAATTCCCAATATTGTAATGCCCGCAATTAATCTTGATTTACCATCGCTTCCTAGTGTGAACTTTCCAAGCTTGCCTGACTTTAGTGGACTGTCTGATCTGCTTAATCAGATTATTGCTACCTTATTACAAATTTTAAATTCAGTTAAAGATTGTCAGGGCGCACTTCTAAATGAAATTAATTCCTTGATAAATCAATTATCATCACTATTGCCGACCTGGTCTGGATTTGGTATGTCGGCTGTGAGTTTTCCTTTTCCATTTTCATTGAACTTGCCCGATTTATCATTGCCAAACATTAATTTACCAACCATTCCATCTTTACCTCAGTTGCCTGATTTATTGGGAATGTTAGAAAGTTTAATTCCAAATCTTATCGCACTTCCGAGCATTCCTTGGCCAAGTATCGCGCCATTAGCTATCGCATTAGCATGTGTTGAATATGCGCTAGGCGTCTATCAAGAGCTACCAGCTCAAGCAGAGTTGGGTGTTGCAGCAGGAGCAACCTTAAAATGCCCATCTTCATTGCAGCCTTTTATCATTAACAAACCACCAACGGGTATTAATTATGGACCTGGTAAAACAATGGTCACACAAATGGACAATGCTGCATTTATTAATTTTATTCCTAGCCAATGTTGCAATAATAGTTCAAACCCTTATATCTCAGCAACTCAAGGTATGCTGCCAACGTTTTGTATGATGAGTTTTATGCCATTTGAAAATGCTTCTAACAATATAGATGCTGATGGTCAGGATGTGGTTACCAGTAGCAGTACACTGAAGTGTGCATTATGTAATGTCGATGTAACGGTAGAAAATCCGAATCAAGAAACCGTTAAAATTCATTTATAGTTAAGAGGTCGTTATGTCAGGAGATAATAATTCATCCATCGCTCAAAAGATCGATAATATTAGTTTGTCATTAAGCTCTTCTTCGGCTTCAGTGTCGCAAGTGCTTGATTTGTCAGAGGAGATGGTTACAAGCTCAGCGGCAAATATCAAACATACGGCAACAGAGCAAATGATTAGTGAGGTAAAGCCCTCAGGAAGTGCTGTTGCAACGATGAGCATGGATCAAGAGGGAAAGGTTCTTTTAAGCGGTAGTGATATGACAATGCAGCTTGAGTCATTAACTATTCAGATTGGTAGCAGCAAGCTCACTTTTAAGGATGGAGAGCTAGAAATTAATATTGGTGGTAGTTCATTTACGATTGATGGATCTAATATTGAGGCACAGGTTTCAAGTAACATTACCATGAAAGCTTCAAGAATTCGTCAGATGGCAAATCAAGTAACACAAGATTAAAGGAGAAAAAATCAACATGAAAAATATACAAGAGATAGATTTTATCCAAGGAAGACTTGGTTTGGCGGAGCTTTCTGACTTACAAGCACATATTGAGTCATTGGATTATGAGCGTCTTTTAACCTCAGCATTTGAGGTGCTGAAAGAAGAACAAATTTTAGATATACGTGTTATTTTTTACTGGCTAATTAGTAAATTAAGAACTGTTAATATTACTGAGGTATCTACCGTACTTGATGACTTCACGGCATTTTTTGCCGATCAACTGGCGATGATCTCTCCACAAGATAACTATATGAAACTATTCAAAGGTGTATATAAGTGGAGTTTTCAAACGATCGATGAAATGTTGCAAAAAGCAAGCCCTATCGCAATTACAAAGATGGAACAAGAAACATTATCCAATGCATTTAGTCACTTCATGGAGATGTTGAAAACATGCTTTGCTGAAACACAATTAAACTTTGAAGAGGACTATTCCATCTTATTACGTAAAATTAATAAGATTAAGCTGAAAGAGGAGAGTGTGGCAGTTGATGTACAACATAATGATATTGAGCAACGAGATATTAATCAAAGTTCATCCTTAAATCATTTAAGTAATGATGCGATGGATCAAGGCAGTCAAAAATGGCAAATACTCAAACAAAAAATTAAGTTGCTCACAGAGTTGATTGAAAAGAAAAATCACTTTGCAGCAGCTGTGGTTTATGCAGATGTTAGTCATATACTACAGCACTTTGATCCCAGAGAATATTTCCCAGAGGCCTTTTTGGCGCTTTATCAAATACTTAATGTGGAAACGCTGGCACAAATATTGAGCTTTACTCAGGAGCAGCAAAACACCGTTGAGTGGATGCTTTTATCTCAGCAGTACCAAATGGCGCCAGAGCTGTTACTCACAGCAGGGAACGTAAGTTCTAAAACAATACTGAGTGACAATAATAAAATGCAAGATACTCAGAAGAATCAGCAAATATCAGAGAATTATAATCTGGCTTCAGCTGAAGATGCTGATCATGACTTTGATGATTTAAATGACTTTTAAACGCTAAACTCTGACTTGTTCAAAACGATCAATGAGTGAATAAGTGATTATATGCTATGATGACTGATATTGAGGAGCAACAAGAGTGTAACACGTTGATTTTAAATAATGATATCATTAAGTTGATTATCAATACCAAAGAATATGCAAAGTTGCGTGGTGTTTCAATCGCTAATACTGAGCCTATCAAGCGAATTATTAATATGACTGCACCAGAATTAAATGTCAGAAACTATACTTTTTTGCGTGTATGGCCAGACTTTTCTATATTTATGCTATCGTCAGATTTAAGGCTTATTCGTTCATATGTGTTAAAGAAACTATGGAAAGAGGATAAAGTTTATTCGATTAATAGCGTTGAACCTATTTACAATCGTTTAGAGAGCTTTTGTCAAGAAAGTAAAGCAGCTTATGAGCGGATTATTCATCGTGAGCATGGTTTCTTACCTATTGTCATTGAGTACGATCTTGGTGTCTGTAAAGACTGTCATTGCTTTTTGCTTGGAGTTAACGATGGTAGGTATCGTTATCAGGAACTATTTAATCAACTATTTGATACCGTTTTGTATTTCTATCGTCAATTTAGGGAAGGTGATTTTAAACATCAAAGAGTACATTATTTTACAACAGAAAAAATGTCCAAAGAGCATAGATACTATGATTTAAGTAGTACATTCTCTCCTTATGATGAACTCAAAGAAGAGTATTACCTAACAAACAAAAACGTCGATTATATCAAACTAATTGCGCTTGGCATGAGTGCAAGCCAGATTGCAAATACATTAAATCGTTCACTTAGAACCGTTGAAAAATCAGTTGATGCAATTCGGCATAAATTTAGATTTGATAACCGTCAACAACTAGATGTTTTCTTGCAAATGTTTTACAAGTCTAAAGTCAAAGAGCATATTCGAACTAAAGAAATGTATTAAAAAACAACAAAATAGGTAGAGCTCCCCCATAATTTATGTCTGAAAACTTGATAGTTTAGTTTAAGGAAAGCAATAAAAGGATAATAAGTTATGGGATTATTTAGTACTTTAGTTCCCGGAGGTTCAGTGGTTACAAGCCTTGGGAATCACATTAAGACTAGTGCTCAACAAAGTGCTCAGCGTGCAGTAACCAATAAAGCAACTAATATTGCATTGGAGAGTTTATCCCCTGATGTATCGCCAAGTAAAAATAATTCAGTTAATAAACTACAGCAAGATTTAACGCAAGATGTTTCAAGAACAGGGGTGTCAAGTAAAAAATATTACTGGGCAGGTTTAAGAAGTGGCGGATTTAAGAAAAGAGAAGTGGATCAAAAAACAGGGATGGAGCTTATCTTTCAGCTCTATCAAAAAGCAAATGTTTTACCCAATCCACAAATGTATTTTGATCCAAGCGATACGTATAAAACGGTCCCTTTAATTGGAACGCTAAAAATTCGTTTAAATAGCTATATGACACGGCAAAATCTAGAGCAGATTCTACGAAGACAAAGTGTGTTTATGTATCAAAATATTGGGCATGAAAGCAATTTCTCAGCCTATGCTATTGAGCTAATGCAAGTGTTTTCAAAGTATTATACCAGTAATGATAGTGAGCAAATCAAAGAATCCTCGGTATCAATAAAAGAGGTGAAGATGTTCTCACAGAAAGATTATTTATGGTTATTAAATGAGAATATTGATTATATTACCAAGCTTTCTGAGCAGCATTTAGATTACTATACATTAAGTACGTTTGCTGATAGGGTTAATCTCTGGTATATGTTGGTTTATGAAGATACCTATATAAATGGTAAGGCAAAACATTTACTAGAAGGTATTGTAAAGCAATTATTTCAAAATATTTTCGCAGTTGCTTATTATCAGGTGCAAAGTTTATGCACATATTATTGCACTCGATCTTTGGTGTCTAAGCTTGATGAAAGTTTATTTATGAATGAAGCTTCTTTGGAAGGGATGTACAAATTTTTATCTTCAGCAGATATTATTCGAGCTGAAATAAAACAACAATTACCAGCAATTGAAGCAGGTTTACGTTATATTCCCCAAAACAGTCGTTCAACGTCACTTGCGAAATCATCTGAAACAATAGCAGCAGTTCGAAACCTAGAAGCAATTGAACTTAATGAAGAACTTTTACAGCAAAAAATTAGCTCACCTGCTGTTAAAAAGCTTATTGAAAAGCTAACTTGGCTATTACCCCATGTGGCAATGCAAACAGGTTCAAATTACAGTGATGAAAAGCAGGTTGGTTATAAATTCACCATAGCGCGTGCGCATAGCATTATTCAATCATTACAAAAAGTAACCCTGACGAATATAGCTCATCGAGATGCTTATTATGCAATTATAGAAAAGTGTGTGATTGGACAGACAAGTGAGTTACATCAAGATTGGGTAAAACTGGTGCCTAATGCAAATAGTTCAAATGTTTTGAAGTTAGATCATGGTAAACGTAATACAATGAGACATGGAGAGTTTCGTACAGGGAGTGTGCGTAAATCATTCCAAGGGCATGCAGATGCAAATAAATTGCATGATAAAGTATATGAACTCGTGTTTAGTTATGTGCGTTTTGGCCTTTACACTGCATTAATCCGTTTTTATCGTGATTATGCCCAGGAGTTTGGTGATAGTAGTATTGCATTGATTGGTGAGAAGTGTATTGATGTTATCAAGCGTGCAACGACAGAACTACAGACGGCGACACAATTGATGACACGTATTTCTGATGGCTATGAATCAAAAGACTTAAAAGGTATTCAAAGAGGTGCATTTAAAAGTGAGCTTCACTCTATCACTGATATGTCCAAGAAATTAATTGCAGAGCTTAAAACACGCAATAAGGAAGTTATGATTCAACTAGGACTTTATAAAAAAACAGGTGTCACTATGAGCTCAATCCGTGCAGCAACAGAATCTAATGCGGTAGGAAGTACAGTGACGGAAGGTTTAAAAACTACTCTTGGCATGACCAATGAGCAAAATAAAGCAGTTTCGGCAATGAATAATTTAGCATTACAAAATACGGTTGTACTGGATCACATTAAACAAGGTATTGTCAATTATTATGAGCTGGTATCTGGTAAATTATCAAAAGGCGGATTGCTGAAAGTATTAACCAGTGCGGCAATGGCGTCAGATGCAAAATCATCGATAGGAGGTATAAGTACTGTATTAGCGCAAGAAGAAAAAGCAGTGATTAATGCGTTAGGTTATAATGATAATATTAATTCAGAGAACTTTAGAGTTCAATTACTTGAAAAAGATACCGAAGTAATAAACGCATTTAAAGCTAAGTTAGAAGCGTTAAAACTTGAAGCAATTTAATGATTAATCTTTTGGAGAAGTGACCATGTTAACATCTATTAGCTTAGGACTAAATAAGTCAGAAGGTTTAAGCATTAAGGAAAAGAATTTCTTACCTATTTTGGAAAGTTATCGAGGGCGTGATTCGCAGTCAACCGTGCCAATTATGTCTGGGTTCGAGGTTAGTGATGCCAAATCCACAGGTTATTTATTCTGGCGTAAATTAAAAGTTGATCTACTCAATGATGTGTTTAATAAGAAAAATATGTATTCTGTGTCTGGACGTTACCTAGCTGCTCAAACACCTATTTCATCAAGTATTTATACCAAATACTGTGTGTATTTGGCAAAACCATTGGAACAATACCTGCGTATTGTTGCCAAACGCGGCAATAATTACTTTAAAGGTGCTGCCCCTGAGCGTATGTGGGTATGTATGGAGAACTATGAATATTTGATGGAACTTGCCAGTAAGAACTTTGATTATCATACGCTTTTAGGTTTTTTAAATCGACTTAAACTATGGAAGCGACTAACGACAAAAAGTAATGTTACCGAAACGTCACCTCTTGGGGGAGGTGAAGGTGACTGTTACAAGGCGTTTGCTGAGCTATATAACAAAGGGATTGGAGTATTTGGTAAGTTAAATACTTATCTTTTAACACGCAGTTATTATTCAAAGTTTGAAGCAGCCAAAAATGTGGTTTCATCAGCGGCAAGATTGGCAGAGAACTTTACACTTTCAAGTACTTTCTTAGCGGGCGGCTTTATTAAAAATTTTGATCAAAAGTGTCATGTTGCAAAATATAGAACTTCTATATCCAATATCGATGTGGCAAAGCAAAAGCTCATACATTTCAAAGAAATCTTAGGCTCAAAAGATCTACTATATTTACATGCAGTGAATAATGCAACAGCTAAAGTTGATGAAGATAGAGATGGTATATCACCTTACCGAAAATTACTATATTTATATGACGGAATGAGTAAAGGAGGAACAGCAGAGGTTGATAAACAAAGTTTTAGTAAAGAAGCATTAATATTATTTGAAGATGCAATTATTCGTAAACAGAAACATAAAGTGGAAATTATTGACGATTATCAGCCTTCTAAAAATTCTCAATCATCAATAGCCCAAGTTCCTCATAGATTATCAAGAGAAAGAAATCTATTGAATAAAAATAAATATATTATGTACGCAATAACAACTGTTTACCGGCAAGATTATCCTAATCAATTGAATAAAAACTGGGAGATATTACACAAGGATTCAAAATATGTGAAGGCCAAAGCAGAAGCTATTTCATATGCAGTTGAGCAGATTGATCAAAATGCAATGAATAAGGAGGCTAGTTCGACTGTAAAAGATGAGCTAAAAGGGATTAAAGAAAAATACAAAGAGCAGGTTGTACAACGTACAAATACGTTAAATGAAATCACTGAAAATTTATCAAGATTTTTCTCTAGAGTTTACTGTATCAAAGAAATACACGAGGAGAAGATTAGAGCGAAATTTACAGAATTATCAAATTTATTAAAGCCTATTGAAAATGAAGAGGGAGGCGAAACACTAGAGGAGCGACTTAAAAAGCTACTTAAGCTGTATAATGAGACGGATATCTTAGTAAAAGAAGCCGGTAATCAAATTGAGAATGATTTCAAGGCATATATTTATAATTACACGCCAAATAATACAACCCACTTTAGAAAAGGTGAGAATTTTGACTTATTGATGGCGAATGTCTTAGATAGGTTCTTAGAGGCAAAAAAGAAGAAAAATATATATACGAGCTCAGAAATCTCATTTCGTTTTGGTAGCAATATTGTTACCACTGATGGGCGTTTGCATTTAGAGCTTTTAGCTAATTATTTGATTGTTGCAATTAAGCAAATTAATCTAATATTACAGGTTCCTTTATTGAACTTTATTTTGCTTATTGTGCAAGAGTATGGCGATAGAATTTTTACTAAAGAAATAAATATTGGCGCTGACCAAGTGCAAAATTTAAAGAAAATTAAGACGTGCTTTGCTGAGCTAGATACACGGGTAAAAAGTATAATGGAAGATGCGTCAAAGAGAATGCTTGTTTTGGGTGAGGATGTTGGGCTTATCCGTAATGATGGCGATAGGTTAATATCATCAACTAACCAAGGATATGAGATTGCTAAGTCATTCGAAAAAGCACTCAATCGTTATGGACGGATATCGCAAGAAATTGCTTTTCAGACTAAAGTACGTGAGCAATTTGCTAATCAAAGAGAGGGTATTACCATAGCTAAAGTGCGTGAATTTTTTCATAATAATAGCAATGAAGTACAAGTCTCAATTAATGAAGACTATCAATATATTGGCCAATTCATGGAAAAATTATCACGATATGCTGATAGTGATTACCATGCAGACTATGTTGATTTAGATGATGCGTATAATGATAAAGAGGTTATTCATAACATAAGAAGAACACTAGCCGAGCATAATCGTGAGACAACGAATGACTATTTGGCAAGCTTGAATACATTGTGTTGATTTCTTGCATCTATTTGTCATACAGTAACTGAATCAATATTGGAATATCATGCAAAGCATTATTGTTTCTAGCGCTTATCGAACCTTAGAAATGTCAATGTAACTAAAATGTCAAGATACATACAAAGACTAATGATGCAGCGAGATAACAACGGCATTTCCGGTTTGGAGCATAGGCAAAGTGTTGTTGATTGCTTCAATCACGATTTCTTGCATTACTTTATTTTGTATATATAATAGATATACAGGCAGCGTGATGGGTGCTTATAATGTTAGTAGCAACTACAAAGATTAAAGAAAAGCTTTGGAATAAGCATAAAGTAACAATAAGTGAAGTCCATCAATGTTTTATAAACAGAGAAGGTTGCACGCTGATAGATGATAGAGAACAAAATAGAACCATTCCCCCGACACAGTGGTTTTTAGCCAGAACCGATACGGGGAGACTTTTGAAGGTGGTGTTTATTGAATTTGAAGATGATCTTGTTCTGAAAACATCTTATGAACCTAATGCAAGAGAGCAGGAGATTTACGAATGCCTAAACAACAAAAACTAGATCGCCATATATTGGCTGACATTGAAAATGATACAAGTTGGGATGAAGGTAAGTTAGGCACAGATATTGAACATGCAGTGCCTTTTAAAACAAGTGCTGACAAGGGGCTTAATTTAAAATTAATTTCCTGTCGACTACAGCAAGATCTTATTGACGACTTGAAGCACATAGCTTCATCAAAAGGCATAAGCTATCAGCCGCTGATTCGTCAGGTATTAACTGAGTATGTTTCTATGCATCATAAGAATAGCGTTGTGGGACATTAAATAAATCATCTGTATTAGTTTAGATATAATCTGATACGACTTAATGCTTTTATCTAGAAGGCTTTAAGTATGGCGCACCCGAGACGATTTGAACGTCCGACCTTTGGCTCCGGAGGGCAGTTATAACATGCATCAATGATTGTATAATGTCAATTAAATTGATTTTAAGTATTGTAAGACTTGACTATGTCATTATGAATAATATTATGTCGATATAAATGACATTACAGACCACCCCAAATTCACCCCATGCCAAAACTTAAATTCACCAAATCCACTATTGATAACTTAAAAGCACAAAATGTTAGAGTCGATTACTCAGACACAGAAACAAAAGGATTAATTTTGCGCGTCAATGTTAGTAATGAAAAGTTTTACAGCTTACGTTACTTGAACAGTGAAAAAAAATATATGCGCTACACAATCGGGCGGCATGGTTCGATCACGTTGCAGCAAGCAAGGCAAGAAGCTCAACGCTTAATGGGTTTATTATCACAAGGCATTGACATCCAAAAAGAGAAAAACAGCCGCAATCACAAGGGCAAAATTACTTTTGGCGAGTATGTGCCATTTTTTATTGACTGGTTTAAAGCTAATCGCAAAACAGCATATTGGGTTGCGTTGGTGCTTTTAAGTGATTTCAAGACATGGGAAAAAACGCCCTTGCCCGCAATCACAAAAGACATGTTGCATAAGTGGGTGCTAGATCAGAAAAAAAAAGGCGTAAGCAATGCGCGTATTAATCGTAAGTTAACAATTATAAAATCAGCGTTTTCGCGAGCTGTTGAGTTTGGCTATATAGAAAGCACCCCATTTGCACAGTTTAAAAAGCTTCAAGAAGAAAATGACGGCATTATCAGGTATTTAACGGCAGATGAAACAGAAAGATTTTTCAAGGCACTAGAAGATGCCCCAGAGTACATTAAACATATTGTTAAAACGGCATACTATACAGGTATGCGCAGAGGGGAGATATTCAGTCTAAAAGTCAAAGATATCGATTTAACTGCAAATCAAATCATACTGGATAAGACGACAACTAAAAGCGGGAAAAGCCGTGCAATACCCATGCACCCAACAATTAGCGCAATCATCATGGACTTAATTCAGAACAAACAAAAAGATGATTTTATTTTTGAATCACCAGTCACACACGGGCGCTTAGATAATATAAAGCGCTCCTGGGCAACGCTAACTAAAAATGCTGAGGTTGAGAACTTCAGGTTTCACGACTTACGGCATAACTTTGCTAGTCAATTAATCATGAAAGGGCAAAGCCTAGAAACCGTGAGAGAATTGCTTGGGCATTCAGATTTCAAAATGACATTGCGTTATGCACATCTAGCGCCAGAGCATAAACAGAAAGCAGTTGATTTGCTTTAGAAAAAGTTAAACCAGTATTTATTATTTTATAAACTCTTGAAAGTTCACTAAAAAAGTGTACAATTAAATTGTGAATTACTTGCAATGTATTGAGTGATGGTAAAGAAAGTAGAATTAACTAAGAATGCTCAAAAGAAAGTACATAAACTTCCAAATCAAGTCCAAAGAAAATTGCGGCTATGGATTAAGCAAGTAGAAATGTTGGGCATTGCCAATGTTAGAAAAATTAAGGGGTATCATGATGAACCTTTGTTTGGCACTAGAAAAAATCAAAGATCAGTAAGGTTAAATGGTGGTTATAGGGCGTTTTACGTTGAAACATCTAAGAATACAATTGAAATTGCAGAAGTTTTTGATATTAACAAACATAAATACTGAGGTGATAATATGAATGTTGACGCTAGTAAATTTATGGATGAATTGTTGGGTGATGAATTAAGTATTGGAGAAGCTATACATACAATAAGAGTTACAGAGTATGATGATTTAAAACAATCTGAGTTTGCAGACAAAATTGGAGTCTCAAGGAGCTACCTTTGTGATCTGGAACATAACAGAAAAAGCATAAGTATTGCTAAGGCTATTGATATTGCTAATAAACTAGGTCAAAGTAAAAGATTTTTTGTAACCTTAGCTGTTCAGGATTCTTTAAGAAGAAACAGTCTAAATTATAGGGTAAACTTGGCATGAAAATTAAAAGTTTTTCAAATCAAACATTAATCAGATAATTGTCAACTGACCGCTTTAGTCTTTTCCAAAATGGAAACAACCACTTAAAACTTAAATGATAGCATTAGCCCAACTATAAGCGTTTGGTTTTGTGGCTCATACCAGTTTGCATATTGATTCCCGTTTGCTTTTTCTGATGTTTGTATTTTCCAGTATCGAACAAATGGGCCTGCTAGCCATGCAAAGTTTACTGCATTACTCCCTGCTAAAAAAGAGCTATTAAGACCCCAACCCTGACGCTGTGGGTTATATAGTCCGCCATCAACACCGCTATATTGTACACCATAAACCAACCATGCAAACTCAACGTTTGCCTGAATAATTGCTTGTGGATAGCTCAGCGTAAATATTGATCCCACAGGTATATAAAAATAATTAGAAACGCGTATTGAACGACAATTATCTTTGCCGGTCGGCGACATTTATCTTTGCCGGTTTTGAGTAAATGAAATATGGTAACCAGCATAGTTAAATATCATTCACAAGATAACAAAAATTATGTCAGGCAAACAT